>JBBDRK010000001.1:0-6077 GCA_040905465.1 Trueperaceae bacterium
GGACAGTCCTATTTTTTGATTCGCAGAGGAAGCGAAAGACGTTTAGACCGCCAGGTCGAGAGATACGTCAAGAGCCTTGACGCTATGAGTGAGCCATCCCAGCGACAGCAGATCGACTCCTGTCGCTGCCACCTCCCGGGCCGTGTCTGGAGTAAGCCCGCCCGAGGCTTCGGTCACCAATCGCCCGCGCACCATCGCAACCGCCTCCTTCAATAGATCCACCCGCATGTTGTCGAGCAGCACGGCGTCCACGTCCAACCCGAGCAGCTCCTCGAGCTCGGCAAGGGTGTCGACCTCGACCTCGACCTTGACTAAATGCCCGACCTGACGCCGTACACGCTCCACAGCTTCCCTGACACCACCCGCAAGTGCTCGATGATTGTCCTTGATGAGAACGGCGTCATCCAGGCCAAACCGGTGGTTGAACCCACCGCCTGCCCGCACCGCGTACTTTTCAAGCAGGCGGAGCCCCGGTGTCGTCTTGCGGGTGCACGTCACCCGCGCGGCCGTACCGTCGATGGCAGCTACGACGTCCCTCGTAGTAGTGGCTATGCCGCACATGCGAGCAAGCAGATTGAGAGCGGTTCGCTCGACGGAAAGAATTGCGCGGGCCTTGCCTCGGATCAAGGCTACGGTCTGACCTGGAGCGGCGTCGACACCGTCGGGACAATGGAGCTCGGTGACGGAGCCAGGGTCGAGCAGCTTGAAGGCGTCCGCGGCCACCTGAAGACCGGCCACGCGCCCACCCGAGCGGGCAACGATAGAGGCCTCGACCTCGAGGTCGGGGGGCGCGATACTGTCGCTGGTGAGATCGCCCGCGCGCCCCAGATCCTCTTCAAGAGCTCGTCTGAGCAGGGGCTCGTACAGCAGACGGTGAAGCGGTGGCAAGCTCACCACGAGGGCAGGCTCTCGATTGGACGAACAGAGTCTATCGTATAGGACCTGTGTTGGTAGGCCGAGTCGGCGAGTGGGAAGTCGCTTCGGTAATGCCCTCCTCGGCTCTCGCGCCGGTCCAGCGCCGCGGCAGCCACAAGCCGCCCGACGGTGAGCAGATTGCTTAGTTCGTAGTCTCCAGGGTCAACCCGACGCTCCAGGTGCTCGAGCTCTTCCAACGTCCCCCGAAGTCCAGCAGCGTCCCGGACCAGTCCGACATGCTGGAACATCACCTCACGGAGCCGCTTGCGGCAAGGGATCTCCTCAACGGTGCCCGCGCTCCTCCAGCTCGGTGCAACCAAGGCACTCTCGTCCAAGTCGAAGTTTTTCTTGTGCGGCACCGACTGAAGAGTTTCACGAACGTCACGCGCAATGCGTGCTCCGAACACCAGGGCCTCGAGGAGGGAGTTGCTGGCCAGGCGGTTCGCACCGTGAACTCCCGACGAGGCCACCTCACCACAGGCCCACAATCCGGCCAGTGAGGTCCTACCGTTAGTGTCCACGTCCACACCACCCATGTGATAGTGGGCAGCCGGAGACACCGGGATCAGGCTCACGCGGGGATCGATCCCCCTTTGCAGGCAAAGCCCAAAGACCGTGGGAAAGCGCGCGGGGAAATTTTCTCCCACGCTGCCTCGGGCGTCCAGGAAGACCTCTTCCCTGGCCATCAACTGCTGCCAGGTCGCTCGTGCCACCACGTCTCGCGGTTCCAGCTCGCCGGCTGAGTAGTCGAGCATGAAGCGCTCACCGTGACCGTTGACTAGCAGCGCGCCCTCGCCACGCAAGGCCTCGGTCAGAAGCGGCATAGGGTCCTCGCCGATAGCGAGCGCAGTGGGGTGGAACTGGACGAACTCCAAATCGGCGAGCCTAGCTCCGGCACGCGCCGCCATGGCCAAGCCATCACCCGTCGCCTCACGAGGATTTGTCGTCTTGGCGAAGAGGTGCCCCAGCCCTCCGGTGGCCAGCACCACCGCGTCCGCCTCGTAGACGATCCCGCTCCCGCTAGGGTGGCTGGTTATCACGCCGCGCACCTGCCCCTCCTCCACGAGGAGGTCACGGGTGAAGGTGCTCTCGACGATGCGGATGCTGGGCTGGAGGCTAACTGCCCTGACCAGCGAGCGAACGAGCTCCGCTCCGATGGCGTCCCCTCCCGCCCGGACGATTCGACGGCGGCTGTGGGCAGCTTCATGGGAAAGCGCCAAGGAGCCCGAGGGACCGCGGTCGAAGTTGGCCCCAAGAGCGATCAGCTCTCGGATTCGCTCCGGCCCTTCGTGACTGAGGATGCGCGCCACCTCCGCCTCGGCGATTCCCGCTCCCGCTAGCAGGGTGTCCGCTTCGTGCAAGTGCGGCGCATCCTCTTCAGCCATAGCGGCGGCCACGCCCCCTTGCGCCAATGGGGTCGAGCCCCCCTCTCCCACGCGACTCTTTGTGATTAGCGTGACCGAGCGGGGTGCGCAGTGAAGCGCTGCGGCCAGTCCGGCCACTCCGCTGCCCACTACGATTACGTCACCTGCTCGGGTCACGCGCCGCGTCCCACCTCGAGCATGGCGTCCACCGCGCGGCGCGCCTGCTTTGCCACAGCGGCATCGATTTCCACCGGGTGCGTCAGGGTCTGCAGCGAGTGAAGTATCTTGGGCAGGTCGATCCGCTTCATGTGGGGGCACAGGTTGCAGGGCCGGACGAAATCGATGTCCGGGTACTCGACCTGGACGTTATCGCTCATCGAGCACTCGGTCACCATTACCACCCTGGCAGGACGGGTATCTCCAACGTAGCCGATCATGCCCGACGTAGAGCCGATGAAGTCCGCCTCGGCCAGCACGTCGGGTGGACACTCCGGGTGAGCCAGGAGAACGGCGCCCGGATACTGTTTGCGGAAGTCACGCATCTCAGTATGGGTGAACCGCTCGTGGACCTCGCATCTGCCGCGCCAGGCGATTATCTCGACGTCGGTGTGCTGCGCCACGTGGTTGGCCAGATACTCGTCCGGGAGGAAGATTACCCGCTCTGCGCCCAGGGCTTCCACGATTTCCTTGGCATTAGCCGAGGTACAGCAGATGTCGGACGCCGCCTTGACCTCAGCCGAAGTGTTCACGTAGGTCACGACCGGGACGCCTGGATAGCGTTGGCGAAGAAGCTCGATGTCAGCTGCGGTGATCGAGGAAGCGAGTGAGCAGCCCGCACTGAGATCGGGCAGGAGCACCAACTTGTCGGGATTGAGGAGCTTGGCGGTCTCCGCCATGAAGTGCACACCACACATGACGATGATGTCGGCCTCGCTTTCCGCCGCTAGGTAGGCGAGGGCGAGCGAGTCGCCTACGACGTCCGCGACACCATGGAAGATTTCCGGCGTCTGGTAGTTGTGGGCCAGGATTGCTGCGTTTCGCTCCTCCTTGAGCCTGTTTATAGCTGCGATGTACGGAGCGTGCACCGGCCACTCCAGGTCGGGAATGACGTGCTTTACGCGTTCGTAAAGGGGCGCTGTCAGTTCGGCGACCTCGGGCGTGTATTCGGGCTCGAAGTTGGGGAGCGGTATGGGTTTCATGCGGAACCTCTCTTATGCTCAGGGTGAGCATTATCAGTCGAAAAAAGTAAGACGGAATTCCGCCCGGAACTTATACTGCAACTGAGCCTAAGTGGACCGGGTGTCTCTGTCAACCTCTCACGTTGCCGTCGCTACGCAGTCCAGGAAGCCCCAGGCCCGGAGCGGGACGCTCACGCAACACGGCCTGGCGAAAACGGAAGCGCTCTGCTGGCCTCCCTCCGGTCTGAGCGTCATAGCTACCGGTGCCCTCGACCAACCCGCCCTTCTCCACGAGCCGCCTGAAATTCTGCTTGTGCAAACGCCTACCCGCCAGAGCTTCCACTAGGCGCTGGAGCTGGGTAAGGGTGAAGCTGGGTGGCAGCAGCTCGAACACCACCGGGCGGTACTTGAGCTTCCCACGCAGGCGACCGATCGCAGTCGCCAGTATCCGCCGGTTATCCGAGGTCATTGCCTCTCCAAACCGTTCACCTGGTTCGCGACCCCGCACCTCCTCAGAGCTCTCCGCTATGACGCCGAGCTCGTAAAGCAGCTCGTAGCGCTCGAGCACCCGCTCCTCGTCCCACTGGCCACCCCGCAGACCAAAATTGATTACAGCCCTCTCAAGCCGGCTCTGCCTCAATACCTTCGTCGATGCGCTCGCGACCCATTCCTCGAGCCGCGGCACGACCACTTCGTCGATCACTCGCGGTCGGTCCCGCCGGAGATCCTCCCAGGGGAAGAATGTGTACCAGCTGCGCCACTGGGCCTTTGTTCCCGCTGACAGACGCCCCTGACGAACCAGCGCCAGGTAGCTGATCGAGATGACGCGCTCCCCTGCCTCCCGCTCGCGCGAGTCCCGATAACGGTCGCCGAAGGTATAAAGCTGCTCGACGTACCCCAGTTCCAACCCAGCCTGCTCCCGCACCCAGCTGCGCACGGCCAGCTCAAGCGTCCGCTCCTTCGTCGACTCGAGCGGGCCGGACGGAAGGGCACCTCCCGCTCTCCCCCGATCTCTCCCGATGCAGAGGACCTGAGGCATGTCCCGATCGACCGACACGATGACCGCGTTCAGTTCGACAGAAAGCGGCGGGCTTCCAAGCCTCGCCTCGTCTTCGACCCCAACATTGTTCCCTGACTGCTTGCCCATCGGATCACTTCCCTGCAATCATTCTAGGAAACGTCCCCGTCAAGCGCCTTCCTGTCCCCTACCGTTATCGACTCATCCTCATAAATGTGGCGGCGAAAAAAGCCAATCCCTTCGGCGCTGATCTCAGTACCGTCATAGATCAAACCCCAACCACCGCTATGCTGCCCGCCTCCTGAAGAGAGTCGTAATCAGCTCGCGATACCCGCTCTGGTCAGCGCTGAACGTGGCGGTGAGTACCACGCCACCAGTAGTGGCGAGGATTGCCAGGGTGTGCGTGTCGGTGTGAGTGTCGACACCTGCGATCAAGTCTGACAGGTCGAAAGAAGGTGCTGTGGCCAATGCGGGGGTCCTCTCTGCGACTACGCGCAACGGATTGTTGCCGAGAGATTCCACCGCTGCAGACAAGACGCTGACGGGACGAGTACCATGGCAGTGTCATCTGGTCATGGGAACGGTCATGCTCCTATTAGGTCATGCGCCGGTGAAGCCCAAGGCTACGCTAGCGGACGCTCCTGCCACAATCGTTGCCTTCAAGGACTTCAAGTGCCCAGTTTGCCAACGCTTCGAAGAATCGGTCGTCCCACTGATTGAGCAGCGGCTCGTCGAGCCCGGGAAGGCCAAGCTGGTCTTCATCAACCTCCAGTTCATTGCACCGGACTCTGTCACTGCCGGCATCGCCGGGGAGTGCGCATACCAGCAGGACGAGCAGCTTTTCTGGGAGTACAAGACCATCATCTTCCGGACCCAAGGAAATGAACGCGAAACCTGGGCTACGCCCGAACGACTGACTCAGTTGGCAAGAGACTACGTACCTGACCTTGATGCTGAGGCGTCGCTCGTTGCCACTCTCGGTGCTGACGCTGAGCATACTCGGCGGCGTCACAGCGACTTTCCACTACCTTGAACAGAAGGTACCGGGCTTCGGGCTTGCCGAAGTGTGCCGGCAGGGAGTTCCCTGCAACGTGCAGTACATCAACTGGCTCGGCTTCGTCACGATCCCATTCCTAGCGCTTATAGCGTTCTCCCTGATTACGTCACTCCTGATAAGCGCAAGCAACGGGCGTCGATCATGGCCACAGGATGAGAAGGCAGACGCGTAGAGTAGGTTCGAGTCCAACACAGCACACCATGTCATGTCGACGGCAGTTTGATCGTGTCCGCTTTAGAGATGACCGCAACAGCAGTGCGAGGGTCGCCGCAGAGGGGCTTGATCTCACCGCTCGGTACCAACGCTCCTCATGTGGAGGGTACACGCCGAAGCGCGAGAATGTTCTCGTTTGGTAGGTACATGCGAGGAGGCAGAATCTATCGGGCCCTCACCGGGTGAGTGGTCGTTCGATGACTGCCAGCTTGGGCCGGAGGGGCGACCGGACCGGCCCGTCCACGGAGCAAGGGCCGCGAACTATTGCCGCAGTAGAAAAAGACCGTGCTGGACCGACCCCACGCCAATAGAGAGAGGGGGGGGGGGGGGGG
>JBBDRK010000001.1:6087-14001 GCA_040905465.1 Trueperaceae bacterium
CCCCCGCGGCTCTTGTTGTGACTCCTGCTCTCGCTCCAGGCCCCACGTGCTCTAAGGTCATTCTCAAATTGAGGGTATCGCTCTCACTTCGGAGGGTACGCCTACAACCTCTACTGTAGGGGCACAGTTCAAAGTGGCAATGGTCCTGCCTGTGGCAGCGCGCTATCGCCGGCCTGCGAAGTAGTTCTGGCAATGATTTTGGGAAGTCGACCTGGCAAAATCCTAAGTTCGGCTCTGTCCGGAAACGTTCCAACCCAGGTCCATCTGATCTTGGTGCAACGTCTCTCCGTCCGGAAACCCCATGACTTGAGGTTTAGCTAGCGATCTTGTCTGGCCCTTAGTGCCCCATACCCATGTTTTCTAAGTGCCCCCTAGTCACCCAATTGGCCGAAGCCCAAGCCCGGATGTACTCCTACCAGCCGTCGAGCAGCCAAAGCGTTGACAATCGATAACAAAACAACTAACATCGAAAACGATTTCGAAATCGTTTTCGCTAGAAATGGAGTCTTCTATCCGTGTCGAAGGCAGGCATCACGATTCAGGATGTTGCAAAGCACGCTTCCGTTGGGGTCAGCACTGTTTCCAAGGTGCTCAACGACTACCGAGACATAGCTCCTGACACGCGGGAGCGGGTGCTCAAGTCGGTTGAGGAACTGGGTTATACGGTGAACCGCGCCGCCAGGAGCTTCAGGACTGGCAAGACTCAGACAGCTTCGATCTTCATGCCCATGGTCGGGACGGAGTTCTATGACCGGCTCGTCACCGCAATCGACAACGAGCTCGCTGCTCACGACTACGATGCGGCGCTGTTTCCACTCCTAAATTCACAGAGGCTGGCGCGTTACAAAGCACCTGACGCCCTTCCCTACCACGCCGATGGCCTGATCTTCGCGTCCCTGAATCCCGACTGGCTCTTTACCGACGCCAGGCTGCCCGTGAGCTTACCTACCGTCCTGGTCGACGCCTATCACGCTAATTACGATACGGTCACCGTAGACAATTCCGGCGGCGCCTACGCGGCCACCATGCATCTACTCGAGCGACCTGCCGATACCTTCGCCATCCTCGTGCAAGAGCGCTACGACACACCGTTTGCCAGCGGGGTATTTCTCGAGCGCCGCAAGGGCTTCGAACGAGCCCTCCGCGAACACGGCCTATCAGTTCAGAAAGATCACATAGCGACGGCTGAATTCAGCTCTGATGGCGGCAGAATAGCCTTCCGCCAGATCCTGGACCGAGCGAAACCACCTCTCAACATCTTCGCCAGTTGCGATCTTCTCGCAAGGAGCGTGCTCGATGAGGCTGCTCGCCTGGACCTGAAGCTTGGCCGAGACATCCGCCTCGTGGGTTTTGACGACCAACCATGGGCAGCAGGTCTGGGACTGAGCACGATGCACCAGCCGGTTGAGCAGATGGGCAAACTAGCAACCGACTTTCTGCTGAAGCGTCTGGCAGATGCTGAACACGAGATCCGACACCACGAGGTCAAACCAGAGTTGATCGTGCGTGAAACGAGTTGAGGAGGTCAACAAGGAAGAGGTGCCGTGTATTCAAGCCTGCCGTCGTTCTTTGAAAGTTGCCCGCGTTCTAGGAGGAACGAAATGAAACTAGTTCGAGTACTGACCCTTCTAACCATGTGCCTGGCCTTCGCCGGCATCACCTTCGGCCAGAACCTCACCTTCTGGCATTACTGGGACGGCGCCAACGGCCAAGTCCTGCAAGGGCTGATCGATCGCTACGAAGAGGAGAACCCGGGGGTGTCGATCGAGGCAGTGTTTGTCCCCGGGTCGGAACTCGTCACGCGGCTGCAAACGGCTATCGCCGGACGGCAGACTCCGACGATGGCAATTTCAGACCTTGTTGCCATGCCGCTTCTCACCAGCAGCGGTGTGCTGGCACCCCTAAACGAGTACATTGCCTCGTCAAACGTCGACATGGATGACTATTTCGAGGGGCCGCTGGTCTACGGCCTGCGCGACGGAAGTCGTTACAGCCTTCCGGTCAGCGCCTCCAACCTCGGCCTGTTCTGGAACAAGGCACTCTTCGAGGAGGCCGGCCTCGATCCTGAGACTCCACCACAGAACTGGGACGAGCTAATGGAGTTCTCCAAGACAATCAACGAACGCACAGGCGTCGTGGGGCTCGAGCTATTCACGCAAGGTGGCGAGGGAACTAGCTGGCAATGGCAGGTCTACCTCTGGAGTGCGGGCGGCGAAATGCTGAGCGAGGACTTGAGCGAGCCCGCATTCAACTCGGAAGCTGGCGAGAAAGCGCTCAGCTATTGGGTCGACCTGGTCAACGAGGGCGGCAGCAATGTTGCCCCATGGGGCCTGTTCGGTCGCGGCGAGGCCGGCATGGTGATGGACGGGTCGTGGATGACTCAATTCTTCCCGATGCAGGTGAGCTTCGAACTAGGCAGCGCCGTATTCCCGCACTCGGAAGCCGGAGGGCCGGCCACAAACATGGGTGGTGAGCAGGCCTTCATCTTCGAGGGCGAAGACGAGACCAAGCAGGCCGCCTGGGACTTCATCGAATGGTTCAGCAGCACTCCTGTCCAGGTGGAATGGGATCGGGGCACGGGCTTCATGCCCATCAAGCACTCCGTCGCTAACGACCAGGCCTATGTCGCTTGGGTGAAGAATGCTCGGCCACTTCTGCTTCCCTTCGTCGAGTCAATGCAGTACGCCCGCGCCCGGCCGCCCGTCGAAAACTACCCTCAGATCTCCGATACACTTGCCAATTACATAGTTGAAGCCGTTTACGGTCGGATGAGCCCCGAGGAGGCGTTGGACGCTGCGGCCGGCGAGGTTGCGCCGCTCTTACGCTAGTCGGAAGTGACCGTTAACTCAATCCACTCGAGCAATGAAGGTAGGGCCAAGCGCCCTACCTTCTCTCGTCTGCAACAACTACCGACGGCTCTCGTCTTCCTGTTGCCGGCCATCGTGATTCTCGGGGTCTTCAACTTCTATCCCGCCCTCTATTCCTTGTACCTGAGCTTCTTCGACTGGAACGGTATCAGCCCACTAAAGGAGGCCGTCGGCCTGGCGAACTATAAACGACTGTTGGACTCGCAGGAGTTCTGGAACTCTCTGAGAGTCACTTTCGTCTACGCAGGCGGAATGACACTTGGTTCGATCGCCGTGGGTCTGCTGGTTGCCATTTTGCTGAATCTGAATATCGAAGGTCGCGCCTTTTACCGGGTGCTCTATTTTCTGCCCGTTATTACGCCTACGGTAGCCGCCGGAGTGGTCTGGAAGTACCTGTTTGACCCTTCGCAGGGTGTAGTGAACCGCTCCCTGGCACTGGTCAATATCGACGGGCCTGCCTGGCTGGTAGCTCCCGGCTGGGCGCTGGCTGCGGTGGTCATTGTCGGCGTGTGGAAACGAGTGGGATTCAACATGGTCGTCTATCTGGCAGCCTTGCAAGGCATTCCGCGAACCTACTACGAGGCAGCGCAACTCGACGGCGCCGGGCCCTGGCAGACGTTCCGCCACATCACCCTGCCGCTCTTGGCTCCAAGCACCTTCTTCCTGAGCGTCACGGCACTCATCGAAGCCTTCCAGGTGTTCGACCTCGTCTACGTCATGACCGCCGGAGGACCACTCAAGAATACCGACGTCATAGGCTTCTACCTCTATCGCTACGGCTTCCGCTACTACGAATTGGGCTTCGCCTCGGCGATCGCCTACGCCATGTTCGTTCTTATCTTCATCGTCACAGTAATCCAGTTCCGGCTGACGCGAAGCGGTGCTTCTGATGCGGCTTAAGCCAGTCCAGCGATTGCTCATCCACATTATCCTGCTGGCCGGCGCATTCATCTCAGCCATGCCGTTCCTGTGGATGATCACGACGTCGCTCAAACCTGCCGGGTCTCTGTACGACCCGCCGCTGCTATTTCCCGTGCACTTCGAGTGGCAGAACTACTCAGAGGCTTGGCAGGCGGCTCCCTTCCCCAGATTCTTTCTCAACAGCGCGATCATGACGATCGGTATCACTTTTGCTCAGACCCTGCTCTCTGCCATGGCCGGCTACGCCTTCGCCAGGCTCCGCTTCCCAGGCCGCAACATCCTGTTCTTTCTGATACTGGGCACGATGATGATCCCCTTCCCCGTCACGCTGATTCCCAGCTTCCTGATCGTGGCCGACCTCGGCTGGCTCGACACCTACCAAGCGCTGATCGTGCCCCGGGCCGTGAGCGCCTTCGCCATCTTCCTCTTTCGGCAGTTCTTTCTCGCAATTCCCAGGGAGCTGGAGGAAGCGGCCCTGATTGACGGCGCTAACCGCGTCGTGATCTTCCTGCGCATAATCTTGCCGCTGTCTACACCGGTTATCGCCGCCAGCGCGACCTTCTCTTTCCTGTTCGCCTGGAACGACTTCCTATGGCCACTAATCGTCACCAACTCGACTGAGATGCGCACCGTACAACTCGGCCTTGCCATGTTCCAGGGCCAATACGGCACCTTCTGGACCCTCCTCATGGCAGCAACCGTCCTGGTGACCCTGCCAGCTATCCTCGCCTTTCTCCTCGCACAACGCCGCTTCATCGAGGGCATCACCTCAAGCGGCCTCAAAGGATAACCATGGACATTCCCGACTGGGTTCCCGACGCCGTTTTCTACCAGATCTTCCCCGAGCGCTTCTACAACGGCAACACTGAAAACGACCCCAAAGGAGTTGAACGATGGGACGGAAAGCCAACCCGGGAGAACTTTTTCGGCGGAGACCTCGACGGCATCATCCAAAAGCTCGACTACATCGCCGAGCTGGGCTTCAACGCTCTTTACCTCAACCCCATCTTCAAGGCAGGTACCAATCATAAGTACGACACGCATGACTACTTCACCATCGATCCGACCTTCGGAGATGATCAAACTTTCGACCGGCTCATAGAAGAAGCCCATTTGCGCGGCGTTCGAATCGTTCTAGACGGCGTTTTCAACCACTGCGGCACGGGTTTCGAGCCCTTTCGCGACGTCGTTGAACACGGCTCCTCGTCTCGCTACTGGGATTGGTTCGACATCTACGACTATCCTCTTAAGACGGAGCCAGATCCCAACTACGCGACGTGCGGCGGCGCACCTTATCTGCCACGGCTAAACACTCGCAACCCTGGCGTAGAGGCTTTCGTCCACGAGGTAGCGCTTCACTGGCTGGCGCGAGGCATTGACGGCTGGCGACTGGACGTCCCCTACGAGATCCACACTGACTTCTGGCGGCGCTTCCGACGAGTAGTAAAGGACAACTATCCTGATGCTTATCTCGTCGCTGAGGAGTGGCGCGATCCAAGCACTTTCTTGCAGGGTGACACCTTCGACGGCGCGACACACTACCCGCTCCGAGGACTGGCCTTCGATTTCCTCGTCAAGAACGCCCTTACCGGCGAGGCGTTCGCACGTGCGCTCGAAACACTCCGACGGCAGATGCCGAAGGACTCACAGTACGGCATGATGACGCTCCTAGGAGGGCACGATACGCCCCGGCTCCTCACGGAATGCGACGGAAACATCCAGGCCGCTATCCTGCTCTACACGTTTCTACTCACAATGCCAGGAGCGCCCATGATCTACTACGGGGACGAGAACGGAATGCACGGTGACAATGACCCGGATTGTAGGCGACCCATGGTCTGGGACGAACAAAACTGGCAACCCAACATCCGCAAAGCGATAACGCAACTCGTCAAACTGAGGAGCCAGCACATCTTGTTACGACGGGGCACAGTGGACACGGCATATGCCAATGACCGAGTCTACGCCTACTATCGAAGACTCGAAAGAGAGCGTGCGCTGGTAATTTTGAACAATACAGCTATGTCGAGGACGCTTAGTATTCCCGTCGACTTCCCGGACAACACTGCTCTCCATAACGCACTCTGCCAGGAGCAGGTTGTAACTGTACGGGATGGCTTTATCGAGTTGAATCAACTGATGCCTCGATCCCCGGTACTACTAATGCCAAGAAGTTGAAGCTTGCGGCGGATGGGCCGGCCGAAATCAAAATGGACTAAGAGACTTCTAGCTGGGGGACGCGGGAGTCTCACCTATAAGAGCCCCCTCACACAACTGCCATCGACAAATCAAAACAGGAACAATTTCGAAAGTTCGCGCCCCACTAACTTGGGTGATATGCAGAGCTACTGACAACCATCTGTCACTCCTTGGGCTTTTAGGAAACTAAACTTTCCTGCCATAAAGCGGAACTTTGCGGGTGGGCCTCCATGCCGCACCGCCCACACCACCTGCTCTGACGTACGAGTGACACAACGCCCCGGCGATACTTCTTATAAGCTCTTGTTTCTGAGGAGAAGAATGCCATCCGACGCCGAACCGATTTCAATCCCGTGGCAGCAGCTCCACGCAGTTCTACAGGGCGTGCTCGACCCGCTGATCGTCACGAATTCACAGGGACACATCGTCTACATGAACCCGGCTGCCAATTCTCTCTATGGATTTGAACGGGTTGCATCGAGCAAGGTGAATGGCCGGAACTTGCAGCATTACTTCCGAGAGACGTTTCACGTCACCCATGAAGACGGCAGGCCCGTACCTAACGAAGAGCAGCCGTTTACCCGCGTGCTGCGCGGCGAGCCGTTCCAGGACGTGGCACTGCGAGTACGACACAAGGAGAAAAATGAGGAGAAGGTGTTCACATTCACGGGCGCAACCGTTGGCGGAAATACACCTCTGAACGTGCTCACTGTTCGTGACGTCACAGAACACCGCAAAGCCGAGCGTCGCTATCGGATTTCCTTCGAGACCAATCCCGCTCCGACACTCATCGTCAAGCTAAGTAATGCAGTAGTTGTAGACGCCAATGAGGGCTTTCGAGCGATGACTGGCCTGGCCAAGGAGGATACGATTGGCCAGTCGCTTATGCACCTCGGCTTGCTCCGGCGGCAAGAGGACCTGCGCGACGCCATCGACGTCCTGAAAGAGGGACGGGGCATCGATCAGGTTCAGACAACCCTCGACGCTCCGGGCCGCGGTCGCCGCTCGGTTTTGGCGTCCGCCCGCCCCATCGAGATTGAGTCTCAGCCCTGTGGCATCTTCACCTTCCTAGACGTAACCGACCTACGCCTTTCAGAAGCGCTAGTGGAGAAACGCACCAGTGAACTCCGGGAATCCAACGAGGAGTTGGACGTATTCAACTACTCTGTGTCGCACGACCTGCGTACGCCCCTGCGCGCCATCGACGGCTTCAGCCAGATCCTGCTCGAGAAGTACGAGGACGCGCAGGACGACGAAGCACTCCTCCTGCTCAAGCGGGTGAGGGCCGCCGCGAACAAGATGGGGCAGCTAATTGACGCGTTATTACGGCTTTCGCAACTGTCACACCAAGAACTGCACCAGCAAAACGTTGACCTCAGCCGGACCGCCAGGGAAATTACCGACCGGCTGCACAACGAGGAGCCAGAGCGGCAGGTGGATACGGTGATCGCGCCGGGCGTGACCGTACACGGAGACCAGCGACTCTTGCGCCTGATGCTCGAAAACCTCATGAAGAACGCCTGGAAGCACACCCGGGAGCAAGACAATGCCCGTATCGAGTTCGGTGTACTGGAGGAACCAGACACGAAGGGGCGTGATGTACTGTTCGTGCGGGACAACGGAACAGGCTTCGACACGCGCTACGCCAACAGGCTCTTCGAACCGTTCGGGCAACTGCACTCGCCGGATCAGTTCCAAGGGTTGGGGATCGGATTATCGATAGTACGGCGAGTCATACAGCGGCACGCGGGGCACGTGTGGGCCGCAAGCACACCGGGGCAAGGAGCCTCGTTCTACTTCACCCTCGGTCTCGAGAAACAGAGTTGCTAGCCCCTGATTTCAGCCAGAAGCTTTCGGGTACTGCCGTCATTAACAGGAGTGATCGTGGCCGGCCATCCCGCAATTGATGAACTTCAATTTACGCGCC
>JBBDRK010000002.1:0-2284 GCA_040905465.1 Trueperaceae bacterium
ACCGACGCCCCAGACGACGTGATCGTCACCCTCGGCGTCGAGGATCTGGTGATTGTCAAGCGCGGCAACACGGTGCTGCTGGTGAAAAAGGACCGGGTCCAGGAGCTCAAGACACTGCTCGAAGACAAGAGGCTAGCCGAGCTGGTCCTCGACTGACGGCGAGACGACATGGCTCCAGCCCTGTGGCGAACAATTCTCGTTTCGCTGGTACTGAGCGTGGCCGGAATCCTGGCCGTTCTCTTGTGGCTGGGAGATCCCTCGGACCTGCGGGCGCTCGGGCGCCTGTCGCTGCCGGCCGTGGCCGGATCGCTCCTGCTCCTGGCTGCCAGCTTCCTGGCCGGCGGGACCAGGCTTGCGGTGCTGGTAGCCATGGCCGGAGACCGCGTGAACGCCTGGCGAGCCACCCGTGCTTTCGTGCTGGGGCTGTTCGGCGCAGCCATTACGCCCAGCGGTGGCGGCAACGGCCCCGCCATCGCCCTCTCCCTCATCCGAGACGGCGTCCGCTCTTCGGTAGCGTGGTCGATCACCGTGTACGGCTCGATATCGGACCTGCTCTTCTTCGCCTGGGCCATCCCCGCCTCCGCGCTGGTGCTGCACCTCACCGGCCACCTGGCCGACGCCCGCCTACTGTGGCTGGCGTTCGGCCTGAGCGCCGCCTCGCTGCTGCTGTGGTACCTCCTGGCCTTCGAGCTGGCACGCGCCACACGCCTCGGGGGCCGTATCTTCTCGCTCGCCGGGCTGCGCCGTTGGCGCCGCCCGGCCATGCGCACTCTAGCCGGCATCGGCGCCGCCACCGCCACCGTGACCCGCTCTCACATCGGCTGGCACGTGCTGTTGCAGCTCCTCACCATCGGCCTGCACCTGCTGCTCTATAGCATCTTCTTCCTGTTGGCGCGCGCGCTGGGCGCCGACCTGAACTTCCTGGTGAGCCAGGCGGTGCTGCTGCTGGTATCGGCCACCAGCTACCTGGTTCCCACGCCGGGAGCCAGCGGCTACCTCGAACTCGCGCTGTCCTACTCGTTCTCGAGCCAGTTGTCGGCGGGCGTTCTGGCCGCCTCGGTGCTCACCTACCGCGCTCTCTCCTACTACGCGGCGGTGCTGCTGGGAGGCATCCTCGGAGGCGCGGTGCTGTCGAAAGAGCTCATCAAGCGAACCCCTCGGGACGACCTGCCCGGCCGCGTCCCATGACCGCTACGCCCTCTTCCCGCTTGCGTATTGCCATCGCCACGATCGAGTTCCCGCCCGATCCGTTCAGCGCTGGAATCGGCTCCTACACCAAGAGCGTGGCGGAGTTGCTGGCCGCTCGCGGCCATACCGTGCACGTGGTGGCGCGGGGCCTGGACGAGGACGAGCACAGCGTAGAGAAAGGCATGGAGAACGGCGTGAATGTCCACCGGATCACGCCCGGCCGGCCGGTCCTGCCCAACTCGCTCGACGCCGGCGCGGTGGCCGGCCTGCTCGGCCGGGCCTTGCCCAGCGAGCTGCGTTACCGCCGGAAGCTCGTCGGAACGCTCTCCAAGCTGACGGCCGACGAGGGCATCGACCTGATAGAGGTCGCCGACCATATGGCGGAGGCGGTCGCCTTCCCTTCGCGGCGCTTTCCGCGGCTCCCATTCGTGGTGCGGCTGCACACCCCGTTGGCGCTCACCGAGAGGATCGACCCCAACATCCCCGAACTCGCCCGTTTGGGAATGCGCAACCTCGAACGACGGCTGCTGCGCAAGGCGACCCACCTCAGCGCACCCAGCAAGGAAGCGGCAGAGGCGATTCTCGACGAGCTGGGCCTGGCGCTTCCCGTCACCGTCTACCCCAACCCGCCGACCCTGCCGCCGGCGAACTCCGAGCCCGCGAGCTCCGAGGACCCGCACACCGTGCTCTTCATCGGCCGCATCAACCGCATCAAGGGTCCGCACCTGCTGGTCGAGGCGATTCCCGGCATCCTGGCCGCCTTCCCCCGGACTCGGTTCCTGTTCGTCGGCTCAGACAACGTCTCCGCCGGCGACTACCCCTCTGGTTCCGCGTATCTCCGTTCGCTGCTCCCGGAACGCTTTCACGACCGGCTGGAGTTCACCGGGCACGTTCCTCACCACGAGGTCGAGCGCTACTATCGGCAGGCGAGCCTCTGCGTTCTGCCGTCGCTGTTCGAATCGTTCGGTTACACCTGCCTGGAGGCGATGGGCTTAGGCAAAGCGATAGTCGGCAGCACCGCCGGCGGCATGGCCGAGATGCTGGATCACGGCCAGGCGGGCCTGCTCTTCACGCCGCCCGACGTGGCCGAATTGCA
>JBBDRK010000003.1:0-10614 GCA_040905465.1 Trueperaceae bacterium
GCGCTCGTGACGGGCATGGTGATGGGCATGGTGACGGGCATGGCGATGGGCATGGCGACGGTAGCGCTCGTGACGGGCCTGGCGCTGGAAGTGGCGATGGACTTGGTGACGGTCATGGTTACGGCCGCATCGTGAACGCCATCGCGGCGGTGCTCGAGCAACTGTTCGACGCACTGCTGGCGCTGACACTGGTGCTGTTGGCGGCGAGGCTGCTGTTCAACCGCGACCTTTTCGCCTCGGCCGTGCTGTTCGTCGCCTTCGGCCTGACCACCGCTCTGGTCTGGGTCCGTCTGGCCGCCCCGGACGTGGCCCTGGCCGAGGCGGCGGTTGGAGCCGGACTCACCGGCGCGCTCATCCTGCGAGCGGCCGGCCAGATGTCCGAAGGCGGGCGGCCCGTGCCGCCAAGGCCCTTACCGGTTGCCGCTGTCGTCGTTCTGGCGGGTGCGCTATGCCTGACTCTGCTGCATACCTTGTCGGCGTTGCCCTGGCCGCGATCCGGCCTGGCGGCCGCGGTAAGCGGGCAGTTGGGGACACTGGGATTGGAGCAGCCGGTGACCGCGGTGTTGCTGGTATTCCGGGGTTACGACACCTGGCTCGAGCTGGCGGTCCTGTTGGCAACGATTCTCGCGGTGCTCGGGGCCAGCCCGGCGGCCGACCTCGCCGCCCGCCGCATTCGGACCGAACCGGATCTGCTGCTTGCGACGTTGGCACGGCTCCTGTTGCCGGTTGCGGTGATCGTTGCCGGCTACATGGTGTGGCGCGGAACCGGAGCACCGGGAGGTGCGTTTCAAGGTGGCGCGGTGCTGGCGGCCGCTGTCGTGCTCGGTTACCTGGCCGGCCTGCGCCCGTCGAAGGCGCTACGCGGGTGGCGCGTGCGGCTGCTGGCGCTGCTCGGCTTCGCGCTGCCGCTGCTGTTGACCCTTCCTGCGCTGCTCGGCGGCAGGCCTTTGTTCTCCTACCCCTCCGACGCGCCCGGCAACTGGATTCCGGTGATCGAGATGGCTATCGCGGCGAGCGTCGCGTTCACCTTGTCCGCACTCTTCGCAGGAGCGGAACCGGCGGCTGAACCTGACGACGTGCCAATCGAAGCGTCCCGCTCAGCGCCCGACGAAGAAGCGCGCCCCGAATCGCCGCCGCCGGAGCGCGGCTCGTGACCGCCCAGGCGATCTACCTCACCGCCGCGCTGCTGCTGTTCTCACTGGGGCTGACCGCTCTGCTGCTCACCCATCACCTCATCCGCAAGGTGTTGGCGCTCAACGTGATGGCCAGTGCGGTGTTCCTGCTCCTGGTGGTTATCGGCTACCGGCCGGCGCAGCAGCCCCCGACAGAGCCGCCGCTCGAGCCGGCCCGGAGCAGTGCCGTTACTGTCGACAGCGCGTCGTTGCCGCCCAAGGACGGTACCGACCCGGTACCGCACGCACTGGTTCTCACCGGCATCGTAGTGTCGTTCAGTGCCAGCGCGTTGGCCGTTGCCCTCTCGCGCCGCGTCCACGCCGTCACCGGTGAAGCCCGCTTGCCGGAGGAGCAGGCGTGAGCAACCTTCCGGCTTGGGTCATCTGGTTGCCACTGGCGGGCGCCGCGGCCTGCTGGCTGGTACCGGCTCTGCTGACCCGGTTCACTGCAATGGCCGCCGCTGCCCTCACGCTGAGCGCCACACTCTCGCTAGCGCTGCAGGTCTGGCACCGCGGTCCCGCTGCCTACCCGATCGCCGGCTATTCAGCTCCCTTGGGAATCGAGCTGATGGTCGACGGCCTGGCCCTCTGGATGTTGCTCCTCAGCGGCGTGACCAACGCGCTGATCGGCATCTATGCAGTCCTCTGGTTTCCCGCGGGCAGACCGGGCTTCTGGCCGTTGTGGCTGCTGCTCTGGGGCGGCCTGAACGCCCTCGCCCTGTCGGCTGACCTGTTCAACCTCTACGTGACTCTCGAAATAGTCAGCCTGTGCGCCGTGGCGCTGGTGACGCTCTCCGAAGAGCGAATTGCCCTCACCGCGGCAACGCGCTACCTCCTTGCGGCCATGCTCGGCTCCCTGACGTATCTGCTGGGCGTGGCGCTGGTCTATGGCGAGCATGGGGTACTCGCGCTGACCGCCCTGTCACGCCTCGAGCAGATGGGCCCGGCAAGCTCCGTCGCCCTGGTGCTGTTGACAATCGGGCTGCTGTTGAAGACCGCCGTCTTCCCCTTCCACTTCTGGTTGCCGCTGGCCCACGCCAGCGCGCCGGCGCCGGTCAGTGCGCTGCTCTCGGCACTGGTCGTCAAGGCCTCGTTCTATCTGCTGATAAGGCTATGGCTTTTCGTGTTCGGGGCGCTACCGCTGATGGCCGCGGCACAGGTCCTCGGTGCGCTGGGAGCGGCTGCGGTCCTCTACGGTTCGGTACAGGCGTTGCGCCAGGAGCGCCTCAAACTGCTGGTTGCCTACTCGACCGTCGCCCAGCTCGGCTATCTGGTTCTGGCGATGCCACTGGTGATCGGCACCGCCCCCGACGTGCGGGCACTGGCTTACCAGGGCGTCGCGTACCACATGATGTCCCACGGCCTGGTGAAAGCGGCGCTGTTCCTGGCGGCCGGTGTAGTTGCCAGGAGCTACGGACACGACCGGGTGGCCGAGCTCAAGGGCATGGCAACCCGGCTGCCGGTCACTACCTTCGTCATAGCCCTGGCGGCCGCGAGCCTGATCGGCCTGCCGCCCAGCGGCGGCTTCGTGGCCAAGTGGTGGTTGGTGAGCGCAGCATTGCAGGGCGGCCAGCTCGGATGGGGGTTGACGCTGCTGCTCGGTGGCCTGCTGAGCGCGCTCTACATGTTCCGGCTGCTGGCGATCGGCATGCCCCGCGGCCGGCCGCACGAGGAACCCGGCAATGAGCCTCTGGCGCTGGCGTTGCCGGCATTCACGCTGGCTCTGGCGGCAGTCGCCATCGGTTTGCGCTCGGTCGAACTCATCGAGCTACTGCATGTGGGCGCCCCCTTCGACCTGTTCGGAGGGCGGCGATGAACTGGTCGTTCTGGCTACCGTTGCTGGTTCTCGCCAGTTCTCTCGTGACCGGCCTCGCCATCTTCCCGCTGCCCGCTCGTCGGTCGAATCTGCGCAACACGCTCAACATGTGCGGTGCGAGCATCAAAGTGGTGCTCGTCGCCGTTATCGCCTGGGGCACCGTGCACGGGATCGACTATGAGACGCGCCTACCGCTGCTTCCCGACTACGACCTGGTACTCGCGGTCGAGCCGGTTTCACTGCTCTTCGCCTCGCTATCGGCGGTTCTATGGTTCTTCACCACGATCTACGCAATCGGTTATCTGCGGGACTCGCCCAACCTTAGCCGCTTCTTCGGTTTCTTCAGCCTCTGTGTTACCGCCGCGGTCGGAGTGTCCCTGGCCGGCAACCTGCTCACCTTCGTGGTCTTCTACGAACTGCTGACGCTGACCACCTACCCCCTGGTAGTGCACCGTGGCACTCCCGAGGCGGTGAGCGCCGGCCGTACCTACCTGGTCTACACGCTGGTGGGCGGGACTCTGCTGCTCCTCGCCGCGCTTTGGCTCTACGCTATCGCCGGTCCGGTCGACTTCGTCAGTGGCGGCGTGTTGACGCACCATGCCGAGGGCCGGCCGTGGGAGTTGCGGGCGCTTTTCCTGTTGCTCATCGCCGGCCTGGGAGTCAAGGCGGCACTGGTTCCGCTCCACGGCTGGCTGCCGCGGGCGATGATCGCTCCCGCTCCGGTGAGCGCTCTCCTGCATGCGGTGGCCGTGGTGAAGGCGGGCGCTTTCGGCATCATGCGGGTAATCTTCGACGTCTTCGGGGTCCGGCTTAGCAGCGAGCTCGGCATGAGTGGGGCGCTCACCGTCCTCGCCGCCACCACCATCATCCTCGGTTCGCTCATGGCACTGCTTCAGGACGACCTCAAGCGCCGGCTGGCCTACTCGACGGTCAGCCAACTCTCCTACATCCTGCTCGGGATCGCCATGCTCGGACCGCTCGGCACTATCGGCGGCCTGGTCCACCTGGTGCACCAGGGGCTGATGAAGATCACCCTGTTCTTCGCGGCCGGGAACCTGTCCGAGACTCTCGAAGTGCACCGGGTGAGCGAGATGGACGGGGTGGCGCGGCGCATGCCGCTCACGATGGCGGCGTTCACCCTGGCCGCCTTGGGCATGATCGGGCTGCCTCCCGTTGCCGGCTTCGTGAGCAAGTGGTACCTGGGCCTCGGAGCGCTCGAGCAGGGCGCCGGCTGGATCCTCTGGGTACTGGTAGCCAGCAGCCTGCTCAACGCCGGCTACTTCCTGCCCATTATCTACCGGGCATGGTTTCGTGCTCCGCAACGTTCCGTCGCGCCGGTTCACGACAGGCTGGAGGCGTCGTGGTTGCTGATCTTGCCCACCATGGCGACCGCGTTCATGGCGCTGGCGGCCGGAATGTTCGCCAACGCTTCCCTGAGCCCGCTCACGCTCGCCCGCCAGATCGTGACGGAGATGTACCGATGAGCGCCGAGCGGCTCGGAAGTTGCCCGGCGGCGCTGTCGGGAGACACTCCACCTGGCCCGACGTTTCCGGCTCGGCCGGCGCGCCGCGGGAGGGTGGCGTCGTGACCGGCCTCGTCGCCGCGGTGTTGGCCGTCCCGCTGGTGCTGGCAACGCTGCTGGCGGTCCCTGGACGGCTTCGCGCCGCCGCCACGGCGCTCGCGCCCTGGGCGGCGTTACCGGCGGTGGCGCTCGCGGTGCCCGCGGTGCTGTCGATCCACGTCTCGGACGCGCCACAGACGAGGCTGGATCTCCCCTGGCTGCTTCTCGGCAGCACCTTCGGTATCGACGACACCGGTAGCGTCTTCCTGTTGCTGACTGGTCTCCTGTGGCTGCTGGCCGGTCTCTACGCCAGGGCTTACCTGGCAACCGACGCTGCACGCACGCGCTACTTCGCTTACCACCTGTTTACGCTCGCGGGAAATCTGGGCGTGGTGCTTGCCCACGACGTGGTGAGCTTCTACCTGTCGTTCCTGGTGATGACGCTGGCCGCCTTCGGGCTGATCATCCACCGCGGCACGACCGCCGCCCGGCGGGCTTCGCTGGTTTACCTGGTAATGGCGGTCGCGGCCGAGGGCCTGCTGCTCTTCGGTTTCGTCGTGACGGCGCACGAGATCGGCGGGGTCGGGCTTCCGGCGCTCCTTCCTGCCGGACAAGGCCACGACGTCGGCGGCAACGCCTCGCTGATGCTGCTGCTCGGATTCGGCGTCAAGGCGGGACTCCCGCTCCTGCACATGTGGTTGCCACTGGCCCACCCGGTCGCGCCCACGCCGGCAAGCGCGGTCCTCAGCGGGGCGATGATCAAGGCCGGTCTGCTCGGCTGGCTCCGTTTCCTACCGTTGGGCGAGGGCGCGGAGCCGCTGCTCGGCACGTCGATGGTGATCGCCGGACTGGTCGCGGCGTTTTACGGCGCGGTGCTGGGCGTGACCCAGCGGCAGCCGAAGGCGTTGCTGGCCTACTCTAGCGTGAGCCAGATGGGCTTTCTCACCGTTGCGGTTGGTGCCGCACTGGCCCTCCCGGAAGTCTGGCCGGCAGCCCGGACGGCCGTGCTGGTGTTCGCTTTTCACCATGCGATGACCAAAGGCGCGCTGTTCCTGGGCGTTGGAATCGTTCAGCGGCAGGAACGGTGGCGGCAGCGGCTACTGCCGCTAGTGGGCATGGCATTTGCCGGTGCAGTCCTGACCGGGTTGCCTTTCACCGGTGGCGCCCTGGCGAAGTCCCTCCTGAAGAACGCCCTGCACCCGCTTGCCGAGCAGGTGTCCTGGGCTTCGCCGCTCCCCTTCCTGGTCACGCTGGCAGCGGCCGGTACGGGACTGCTGATGTTGCGTCTGCTGGCGCTGCTGCTTCGGCGCGCGGAAGAGGAGGAGGAGGAACCGGCCCCTTCTCGGGCGACGGCGGGGATGTGGCTGCCCTGGCTCGGCTCGCTGGCTGCGGTTGCCGCGGGCCCCGTGCTGCTGGCGTCGCTGCTGGGAGTCCCACTCTACGGCTTCGATGATCTCGCTGTCAGCGGCGGGAGCGCTTCTGGCGAAGGGATTGCCATCGAGGGTGTGGCAAAGGCCTGGGAGTTGCTGTGGCCGGCACTGCTGGCGGCCGCGGCGTACCCGGTTCTGCTACGCGGCGCGGTGCCTGAGTTGCCCGCCGGCGACGTGCTGGTGCCGCTCGAACGAGTCACGGTGCGCCTGGCGGCGGCGACAGCAGCGCGCACCTCCCGCGTCGCCGGCGCTCTGGAGCGGCTACGGACGAGTTGGAACGCCCAGCGCCGGCGTCTGGGATCGGGCCAGTGGTTGCCGAGTCTGGAGCGGAACCTCATGCGCTGGGACAGCGCAGGCGTTCTGCTGTTGCTGCTGGGGGCACTCCTTACGGCTGTACTGATGGGAGGGCGCGACGGTAGTTAGCGGACGTTATCTGAAGGCCGGCCTCCGGCGATTTCTGCTCCTCCTGGTCCTGTGGTGGGTGCTGGCCGAGGGAGACGCGGGAGGATGGCCGTTGGCCCTGGCTATCACTCTGGCAGCCACCCTGCTGAGCCTCGCCCTGTTGCCGCCTCCACCCTGGCGCCTTCGCTGGCGTGCCGTCCCTGGCTTCCTCGGCTTCTTCCTGCGCGAGATGTTCCTCGGCGGTGTCGACGTAGCGCGCAGGGCGCTGCAACCGAGCATGCCGCTGTCGCCGGGCTATCTCACCTACCGGCCGCGCCTCGAGAGCGACGCTGCTCGCCTGTTCATGACCTGGACGGTCGGTCTCCTGCCGGGCACTGCCAGCGTGCAACTGCAGCGACGCTCCCTGGAGGTGCACGTCCTCGACACGCGTCTGCCCGTGGAGGAAACTCTGACCATGCTGGAGCAGCGGATCGATGCGTTGTTCGAGTAACAGTGGCCGGCCGGGCGTACCGCGCCCTCGACGCGAGTTCGATCCTCGCCTCCGAGTCGAATCGGGTGAAGGGAAAATCCATGCGTGACCTGAAGTGCGACATCCTGATAGTAGGCGGCGGCCTCGGAGGGGTTGCGGGAGCACTGGCCGCCGTGCAGATGGGGCGTACCGTCATCCTCACCGAGGAGACGGAGTGGCTCGGTGGCCAGTTGACTACCCAGGCAGTGCCGCCCGACGAGCACCCATGGATAGACGAGGTCGGTTGTACCGCCGGTTACCGCACGCTGCGCAGCAAGATCCGCGACTACTACCGGCGCAACTATCCGCTGAGCGAGAGCAACGCCGGCGATCCGCTGCTGAACCCGGGTATGGGCTTCGTGAGCCCGCTCTGCCACGAGCCGCGGGTGGCGCTGGCCGCTCTGGAGGAGATGATCGCGCCCTACCGCGCCAGTCAGGCGCTCAAGGTGATGCTGAGGCTCGCGCCGGTGGCGGTCGAGGTCTCGGGTGACAGGATGACTTCGGTGACTTTCGAGGAACGGGGCGACGGCGACCCGATGGTGATGACCGCGCCCTTCATCATCGACGCGACCGAGCTCGGCGACCTGCTCGAGCTCGGCGACGTCGAACGGGTGATCGGTTCGGAGAGCCAGGCCCAGACCGGCGAACCCCACGCGCTTCCAGGAGAGGCCGATCCGCTCGATCAGCAGGCGCACAGCTGGTGCTTCGCCATGTCGCACTATCCCGGCGAGGACCACACCATCGAACGCCCGGCCGGTTACGACTTCTGGCGCGACCACCACCCCTCCTACTGGCCGGCCAGGCAGCTCAGCTGGACCACCAGCAACCCGCTAACACTCGAACCGGAGACCCGCCCGTTGTTCGTGGGCGAGACCGACGAGGAACGGATCAACGATCTGTGGCATTTCCGGCGCATCCTCTACCGCAAGCACTATCCCCGCGGCGCCTTCGGCAGCGACGTCTCGATCGCCAACTGGCCGCAGCTCGACTACACCCTGGGACCGTTGGTGGGGGTCTCCGAGGAGGAGCGCCGCAAGCACCTCGCAGGGTCGATGGACCTGAGCCTGTCGATGGTCTACTGGATGCAGACCGAGGCGCCCCGTCACGACGGCGGTCACGGCTACCCCGGCCTGCAGTTACGGGGCGACATCACCGGCACCCGCCACGGCCTGGCTATGTACCCCTACATACGCGAGTCGAGGCGCATCCGCGCCGAGTTCACCGTCCTCGAGCAGCACGTGGGCGTGGAGGCGCGCGGCGACCTCGAGGGAGCCGAGGTTTTCGAGGACAGTATCGGAATCGGCAGCTACCGTATCGACCTTCACCCCAGCACCGGACAGCGCAACTACGTAGACGTGAGCAACTGGCCGTTCCAGATCCCGTTGGGTGCGCTCCTCCCGGTCCGCATAGAGAACCTGCTGCCCGCCAACAAGAATATCGGCACCACCCACATAACCAACGGCTGTTACCGGTTGCATCCGGTCGAGTGGAACATCGGCGAGGTGGCCGGGGCGCTGGCGGCCTTCTGCCTCGACGGCGGGCGAGAACCGAGGCAGGTGCGCAACAACGAGCGCCTGTTGGCGCAGTTTCAGACCCTGTTGGTGGAAAGGTTCGGAGTGGAGTTGCAGTGGCCCAAGTCTGTTCGCATGACCGAGCGGGACTTCCCGTTCGGAACCTGTGACGCGCCGCTGCGCCTGCCGGTGAGGCGGTAGGCGCAAACTACGGCGGCGCGCCCCCAAAATCATCCTGCGAATTGTCAGGCTGCCGGCGCTGCCCGCGCTCAAGGCGACGATGGGTCTGCGCGGAATCGACCTCGGGCCAGCCAGGCTGCCGCACCTTCCCCTCGAGGAGGAGCAGTTGCGAGCATTGCGGCACGACCTGCAGACGGCCGAGGAGTCGCTACTGCTCTCCTAGAACGGCGGCTGTCTCGAAGCAGCGGGCAGTTGCCGCACCTTCCAGCCGTCCTCCTTGTGAAAGATGCCAAGGCGGACGGCTTGTCTGTCGCCTAGACTACAGATGCAATTCCAACTCAATGGAGGCGGTAAATGGTGAAGCGATTCAGACCATCCGTGCTGCTTTGTGCCCTGGGGGCGTTGGCCTTATTGGCGGCATGCACGCAGACCAACGACGAGGCCTTCCAGCAGCTCGGAGCGCAGAGCGACGGGGAACGCTATATCGTAGTCCTGCACGCCGCCCCGACGCCCGCACATCCGACGCAGAGGCGCGCGGAAGCGGCCGAGGTGGCGCGAGCACACGGGCTCCAGCCAACGCACCTCTACGGCGCCGCGCTCGTCGGTTTCGCGGCCGACGTGCCGGCCGGAAGACTCGAAGGGCTGCAGCGCGACGCCCGCGTGAACTACGTGGAGCGCGACGCACCGGCCAGCATCTACGCCCAGCAAACGCCAACCGGTATCAGCCGCATCTTCGCCGACGGCAACGCCGGCCTGAGCATCGACGGCACCGATGACGCGCGCGTCGACGTCGACGTGGCGGTAATCGACACCGGGGTCGACTTCGAGCATCCCGAGCTCAACGTGGTCGGCGGGGTCGACTGCTCCGGCGGCGGTCCGTTCGGCGGCAGCTGCTCAAACGGCGGGGACGACGATCACTACCACGGCACTCACGTTGCCGGCACCATCGCCGCCATCGATAACGGTAACGGAGTGGTCGGCGTGGCGCCGGGCGCGCGCGTCTGGGCCGTCAAGGTTCTCAATCAGAACGGCAGCGGCTACACGTCCTGGATCGTAGCCGGAATCGACTGGGTTGCGGCCAACTCCGACACCATCGAGGTCGCCAACATGAGCCTCGGCGGCTCGGGCTTCAGTCAGGCGGAGTACGACGCGATCCAGGGCGCGGTCGACGTGGGCGTAGCGTTCGCGGTGGCGGCCGGCAACAGCGACGATGACGCCGCCAACTACAGTCCGGCTGCCTTCGACAACGTGCTCACGGTCTCGGCACTGGCCGACTTCGACGGCACCGCCGGAGGCAACGGCGGCCCGACTTGCCGCGACGATCAGGACGACACCCTGGCCGACTTCTCCAACTGGGGCAGCTCGGTGCAGATCGCCGCTCCCGGCGTCTGCATCCTCTCGACCTACCCGATCGAGCAAGGCGAGTACGGCACCATCAGCGGCACCTCGATGGCCTCGCCGCACGCGGCCGGGGCGCTGGCGCTGCTGGCCAGCTCCAACAATCCCGCAACGGCTGCCGACGTCCACAACCTCTACGACCTGGTGAGCGGCAGCGGCAACTTCGACTGGATCGACGACTCCGGCGACGGCGTTCAGGAACCGTTGCTCGACGTCAGCGACAGCACCCTGTACGCGCCGACGATGAGCACCGGGTCCGGTGACGGCGGCGGTGACGGTGGCGGAGACGGCGGCGGTGATGGCGACGTCAGCAGCATCACGTTGAGCGTCAGCGGCTACAAGGTCAAAGGCGTCCACCACGCCGACCTGACCTGGGACGGCGCGACGACGACCAACGTCGACGTCTTTCGTGACGGCGCCCTCGTCGTCGCGACTGCCAACGACGGCGCCTACACCGACAACATCGGCAACAAGGGTGGCGGCTCCTACACCTACGAGGTCTGTGAGGAAGGCACGACCACCTGCTCGGAGAGCGCCACGGTCAACTTCTGAACGCAATGACCCATTGAACCTGATGCTCTGCTGAGCGACCTGCCGCGCTGACGGCAGCAGCAGTTCAGGCTGAGCGGCTCCCGA
>JBBDRK010000003.1:10624-13952 GCA_040905465.1 Trueperaceae bacterium
GGATCGGGAGCCGCTCAGCCGTTCCTTTCACGAGAAGCTGACAACACCCCCGCGGAACGACGCCAGAGAAGGTCCAGGAAATGCGAGGGAGCCTTGCCGATCAGTTCTGCTGGTCGGTTCTGCCGGTCAGCCGAGGGCCGACCGGTTGCGCCGCAGCACGACCAGCGCCAACAGCGCCGCCGGGATCAGGAACGAGAAGCTGACCACCAGGGCCGGCACCAGCCCCACCAGCTCCTGCACCGCGCCGAAGCCCACGTACAGAACGCCGGCGATGCCCCAGGTGAAGCCCATGAGCATTCCCGAGGCGGTCGCCACGGCGTGCGGGGCGAGATCCTGGGCGCTCACCAGGAGCAGCGGAATGGCGGCGTTGGTGAACATCCCGCCGGCAGCAACCAAGGCATAGTAGGTCAGCGTTCCCGCTGGCGCCACCAGCGTCGACGCCAGCAGCGGCATGGCGATAAGCATGCTCCCGACCGTCAAGCCGATTCTGCCGAGCCGCTGCTCGAGCGCCCCCGAGACGAGCACTCCCACCGCCGAGGCGATCGAGTAGCAAGCGAGCGTCCAGCCGATTACCGCCGAGTCGGGAGAGAACGAGCGCACGTTCACCAGGTACAGCGGCATCGCGCTGGTGAAGCTGATGAACGCTACCGCGCGCAGGATCCCGACCACGCTCAGCAACCCCACGGGTCCCATGAAGAGCTTGGGGTCGAAGATAGGAGGACGAGCCGCCCGGTCGGGCTGAGACTGCCTCGGCGCGAGCAGAAACAGCAGCAGGCCGATCGTAACTCCCACCAGCGCAAGCCAGGGTACGTATTCGGGTCCGAAGCGCCGAATCAGGTACAGGACTATCACCGGCATGGCCGCGGTCCCGACCGGTCCGCCGGCCATGAACAGGCCCATGCCCAGCCCCCGGCGGGTGCCTGCGCCATGAACCATCGAAGCGGCGCCGGGGTGAAACAGCGCCGAGCCCAGGCCACCGATCGCCAGCAGCAGGAACAGCGACCAGACGGTGGGGACCACCGCAAGGAAGCTCATCAGCGTCGAACCTACTATCAGCCCCAGCGCCGCGGAGCGCCGGCGGCCCCAGCGGTCGACCAGGGCACCGGCGAAAGCCTGCATGACGTTCGACGAGACCGAGATCAATGCAACGAAGCCGGCCAGCGCCGCCTCACCGAGTCCGAACCGCACCTGAAGGATCGGCAGGAACGCCGGCAGGATGTTGGTGAATGCGTCGTTGGCTGCGTGGGCGAGCGTGAGCAGGAAGGCGAGGTTGACGCCGGTCAGGGCCGAGCGCCGAGCGGTGTCGACAGTCACGCGGCTCAGTCTACCGTTGCCGGCCCCAACGTCGTTCGAAGCGCCACGTGACTTTCGCTATGTCCGCCGCGACCCTCAGAATCCTTCGGAATCGACGTTGGGGATATCTGAAGCCTCCTCTCGCTTCGTGGTGAGCACCGAGAACGTTCCGTCCGACTCCAGGACCACTGCACTGACCATCGCCAACGAGGAGTGGCCCGAGCGGCGGGCAGCGGCGAGAACCTCTTCTTCCGTTACCCGTTCGCGCTCGAGCACTTTTTCCAGGAATTCGCCGCCGTGAAATATCAAGGTGGGTTCCGCCTTCACCAGTCTGGTTACGGCCTTGGAGCGACTCGACAGGAACGTGATGACGAACTGCCCGAATATCAGGACAGCGAGCGCGGCGCCCCCTTCGACCAAGGATATGCTGTCGTCCAGGATCAGGGTGGCGAGCATGGAGCCGAGGGCGATGGTGACGATGAAGTCGAACGCGTTCATCTTTGACAGCGTCCGCTTGCCCGATACTCGCAGCAGGACGACGACCATCAGGTAGGCGAGCGGACCGACCAGCAGGATGCGTCCCAGTTGCGATGTCTCCATCAGCATTATTCTCCTCCCGACCGTTCACTTTCCGTCAGGCGTCGCGCTCGTGCCCGGCTCCGCGATCAGGCTTCATGACCAGCAACCGGCGGATAGCCAGGCCATCGAGCTTCTCGACGCGTAACAGCCAGCCGTTTGCCGTCGTCTCGTCGTCTGGCCTGGGCACCCGCTTCAAACGCTCGAGCACGAAGCCGGCAACGGTGGTCGATTCGGAGGACTCGAGCCTCGTCTCGAACCGCTCGTTGAACCGGTACAGCTGCATGTTCCCGTCCACCAGGTAGCTCCCGTCGCCTTGCGGCTCGACTTCGGGCAGCTCAATGCGCTCTGGCTCGCTGCCTACCTCCCCTACTACCTCCTCGAGCAGGTCGTCGAGGGTGACTATGCCGCTGGTGCCGCCATGCTCGTCGACAACGATCGCCATGTGGACATGAAGTCGCTTGAACGAGGCGAGCAGGCGCTCGACCGACATGGCCTCGGGCACCTTGGGCACCCGCCGCACCAGCGAACGCAACCCCTGCTCGGTCGCGGTGGGTTCTCCGACGGTTCGCTCTCCGGCGGCCGGCTCATCGGTAGCCGGGCCATCGGCACCCGGCTCATCGGCGTTACCCCCCTCTCCGCCGTCTCCACCGACCGGTCCCGCGTAGGCGTCGCGCCCGTTCCGGTTCAGGTCGCGTTCGATGAAGTCCTTGACGTGCACGATGCCGACGATGCCGTCGAGGTCATCGCGGAACACCGGGTAGCGGCTGTAGCGCTTCTCAGCCAGCAGCCGTCGCGCCTCGTTCCAGGGAACCTCCAGCGGCAACGCCTCGACTCGCAGACGCGGAACCATGACCTGCCGCACCTGACGCTCGCCGAAGTCGAGGATATTGCGGATGAGCCTCTCCTCCTCCTCGCTGACCGCCCCCTCTTCGTGGCTCTCGTGCACCAGGTGGGTGAGCTCGGACGGTGAGTAGAACCGGGAGCCGCTGGCTTCGGGCACCCGCAAGAGCCGCAGCAGGCCCGCGCCTACCGCGTTGAGCAGAGCAACCAGCGGGTAGAAGATCAGTCCGGTGAGGCGCATCGGTCGTGCCACGCCGATGGCGGTCCGCTCCGGAGCCTGCAATGCCAGCGCCTTGGGAATCATCTCGCCCACGACCACGTGGAAGTAGGTCAGTCCGAGCACTGCCAGCACGGTGCCGATGGTATGAGACGCGGCTTCGCTCACCCCGAAAGCCCGCTCGATGGGACCGTGGATCCAGGCGGCGACCGAGGGCTCGCCGTACATTCCCAGCCCGATAGTGGCCAGGGTTATGCCCAACTGGGCGATGGCGATGTAGCGATCCCGCGAGGAGGCGCTGGCCATGATCCGGCGCACGTAGCGCACCGCCCAGCCTTCCTTGCCCGCCGCCGCGGCCAACCGCGGCCGGCGCGCAGCCACGATGGCGAACTCCGCTGC
>JBBDRK010000004.1:0-3959 GCA_040905465.1 Trueperaceae bacterium
GAGAAGCCGGAGTTGGCGCCGCTGATCCGGGCGGAGGTGCTGAGCGTCATCAGCGAAGCCAAGCAGACGGACGCCGCAGGCTCTCGGGCAGCCGAGCGCGGCGCCGGCGCCCCTGGCCGGGCCGAAAGCGATCGACCTGCAGGCGGCCGGCCCGCAAGCGACGCGGCTGTAAACGACACGGTTGTAAACGACACGGTTGTAAACGACACGGTTACACGCAACACGGTTGTAAATAACGGGGTCGAGGAGTGAACCCGCTCGTCTGGTTGCTGATAGTCGCCGGGGCGGCGCTGATAGGCTTCGCCCTGGGAGCGCTGCTCCGTCGGCGCGGCGATCAGGGAATCCTGGAGCAAGCCCGCAGCGAGGCCGCTCGAACGCTTCAGCAGGCCGAAACGAACGCACGCCAGACGCTCGAAACAGCCGAAGCGGAAGCCCGCGAGCTCATCGTCGCCGAGCGCCAGCGGCTGGCCCAGGAAGATGAGCGGCAGCGCCAGCAGTTCAAGCAGGAGTCCGAGCGCCAGCAGCAGGTCATCGAAGCGGAGCTGGCGAGGAGCCGCGAGGAGCTGGAGCGTGGCCGCCTTGACGTGCGCGAGGCGCGCGACGAGATCAAGCGGGACCGCGACAAGATCGAGCAGATGGAAGAGCGGCTCAACCGCCGCGGCGAGCAGCAAGACGCCCGGGCGCTGCGGCTCGACGACACCGAGGAGAAGCTGAACGCGCGCAGCGACGAGCTGCGCGCACGCGAAGAGACGTTGACTGTCCGCGAGGCGACGGTCGAAGCCGAGCTGCACCAGGTGGCGATGCTCAGCAAGGAGCAGGCAACCGAGATGATCCTGGGGCGCCTGGAGGGCGAGCTCGAGCGCGAGAAGGCGGTGCGAGTGCGGGCCGCACTCGACAAAGCCGACGCCGAAGCCAAGCGCAAGAGCTTCGACGTGATCGCCCAGGCCATTCAGCGGAGCGCTTCAGAAGTCTCCGCGGCCATCGCCGTATCGGTGGTTCCGATCCCGAGCGACAACATGAAAGGCCGCATCATCGGCCGCGAGGGCCGTAACATTCGAGCCTTCGAAAGTCTCACCGGGGTCGACCTGATCATCGACGACACCCCCGAGGCGGTGCTGCTCTCGTCGTTCAACCCGATTCGGCGCGAGGTGGCCAAACTCGCCCTCACCGAACTTGTCGCCGACGGGCGAATCCACCCGGCCAGGATCGAAGAGGTAGTCCTCAAGGCCCAGCAGGACATGCAGGGCTATATTCGTGAGAAGGGCGACGAGGCAGCTCTCGAGGCGAACGTGGTGGGGATCAAGGCCGGCCTGGTGCAGCTGCTCGGCCGCATGCACTTTCGAACCTCCTACGGCCAGAACGTTCTCAAGCACTCGGTGCAGGTAGCGCACCTGTCCGGCATCATCGCCGCCGAACTTGGCCTGGACGAGGCGCTCGCCCGGCGCGCCGGACTTTTGCACGACGTCGGCAAATCGATCGACCGTGAAATCGAGGGGACCCACACCGAGATCGGCGCCAACCTCGGTCGCCGCTTCGGCGAGCCGCGCGAAGTGGTAGACGCCATCGCCCATCACCACGACCTGGACCAGGCGGAGACTCTTTACCCCGTAATCGTCCAGTCGGCAGACGCGATCTCGGCCGCCCGGCCCGGCGCCAGGCGCGAGACGCTGGAAAGCTACCTCAAGCGCCTCGAGGGTCTAGAGAGCATCGCCACCTCTTTCCCCGGTGTCGAGAAGAGCTACGCGATTCAGGCGGGACGCGAGATACGCATCATCGTGGAGCCCGACAAGGTAAACGACGCCTCGGCAGTGCTGCTTGCGCGCGACATAGCCAACCGCATCGAGCAGGACATGGAGTATCCGGGTCAGGTGCAGGTAACCGTGGTGCGCGAGTCGCGGGCGGTGGAGTATGCCCGCTGAGAGAGGGCGGGCCGGACACGGGTGCGGCCCGGTTTACCGGCGCTCCGGAGAACGTCGCCGATGATGGGCGGCCACCGCCATGTCCTTCGGTATACTCGGCGCTGGCCTGCCCCGAGCGGGTCCAACCCCCAGCGACCCTAGCGAGGTATCGATGCAGCAACCGCCAACGCCGCCCAACGTCGTCAGCCGCGTGATCAACACATGGTAGGCGAGTCAGTAAAGCTCTTCGCCGGCACTGCCACGCCCGACCTCGCTCGGGCGGTGGCCCGCCACCTGGGGCAGGACCTCAGCGCCGGCGTGGTTTCGCAGTTTCCCGACGGCGAGACGCGCATCCAGATCGAGGAATCGGTGCGTGGCGCCGACTGCTACCTGATCCAGTCCACCTGCAACCCGGTAAACCACAACGTAATGGAGTTGCTGGTGCTGGTCGATGCGCTCCGGCGCGCTTCGGCCTGGCGCATAAACGCCGTAGTCCCCTACTTCGGCTACGCCCGCCAGGACAAGAAGGTGCAGGCACGCGAGCCGGTGACTGCCAAGCTGATCGCCAACATGCTGGAGACCGCCGGAATCGACAGGGTCATAACGGTCGACCTGCACGCCGGCCAGATCCAGGGGTTCTTCGACGTGCCGGTGGACCACCTGACGGCACTCGACATCCTGGCCGATCACCTGGCGACGACCGACCTCACCGACCACGTTGTGGTATCGCCCGACATCGGGCGCGCCACCGAAGCACGGCGACTGGCCAATACCCTCAACCTGCCGCTGGCAATGCTGTACAAGCGCCGCACGTCGCCCACCGAGACGGAAGTAACCCACGTCATCGGTGACGTAGCGGGAATGAAGCCGGTGATGGTGGATGACATGATCTCTACCGCCGGCACCATGAGCCGCGGCATAGACGCGTTGCACCGGTTGGGGGCGATCCCGGAAGTGACGGTGGTGGCCACCCATGCCGTTTTCACCCCGCCGGCGCTCGAGCGCTTGGCCGCCGACGCTGTCAGCAAGGTGTATGTCACCGATACGATCCCGTTCACGGGCGGTTTCGACCGGGTCGAGGTATTGTCGGTGGCGCCGCTCCTGGCGAAGGCGATCCGCAACGTTCACGAACACATCTCGGTGAGCTCGCTGTTCCGAAACTGACGGGGCGGCGTTCGCGGCCTGCTGGACAGGGCGGCCCGGAACCGAGTATGCTTGCGCTTTGGTGACGCCGGTGCAGGGGCCCGAAACGAGGGGAACGCGCCGGTTGACGGTCGACCCGTCGCCTCGGGGCTGTGCTCCACGGAGATGACGATCACTCAGGAGGAACGATGAAGTTGTCAGCCGAGAAACGTGCCGGCCAGGACGCGGCGAGCCTGCGGAGCTCTGGGCGCCTGCCGGCCGTGATGTACAACAAGGCGCTCAACGTGCCGGTGAGCATAGACCTGCGCGAGTTCGACAAGGTGTTTCGCAGCCAGGGAACCTCGCACGTCATCGATCTCGATGTCGACGGCGAGAACCACGAGGTGCTGGTGAAGGAAGTGCAGATGCACAAGCGGCGGCGTCAGCCGCAGCATGTCGACTTCTACGCCGTCACCGCGGGCCAGCCGGTAGACGTATACGTGCACCTGGACTTCCAGGGGACTCCGGTCGGCTCCCGTGAAGGCGGCCAGATCGACGTTCAGCGGCGCGAGGTGCACATAAGCATCCTGCCGCGCCTGATTCCCGAGCACGTCGAAATCGACGTAAGCGGCCTGGAAATCGGTCACTCCATCCACGTGAGCGACGTCGTGGCGGTGTTGCCCAAGGAGGCGCGCATCCTCGATGACGAGGACCTCACGGTAATTACCGTTCTGCCGCCGAAGCTCGTCGAAGAGGTCGAGACCGCCGCCGAGGTGACGGACGAGGCCGAACCGGAAGTGATCGGCCGGGTTGCCGAAGAGGATGAGGAAGCGGAAGAGTAGGTTGCGGGCCAGGTCGCGAGTCCAGCCTCCCCCTTCCCTTTCCGGAATCGCCAGAGTATTCGCATTCTTCGGCGGCGGGCGTGCGCCCGCAGGGCGC
>JBBDRK010000004.1:3969-47919 GCA_040905465.1 Trueperaceae bacterium
GGGGGGGGGCGGGCCCCCGCCGCCGAAGAATTTTCGCTGGATGCGGACGGTGTCCCGGTGAAACTGATAGTGGGATTGGGAAACCCGGGTGAGAGCTACCGCCGGACGCGGCACAACGCCGGCTACCTGGTGATGGACGAGCTCGCCCGGCGCCACGGGCTGAAGTTCCGAAAGGCGCGCGGCGGTGATTCCAGCCGGCTGGGAGGGGTCACCCTGCTCAAACCGACCACCTACATGAACGGTTCCGGTCGGGCTGTGCAGGCGGCCGCCGGGGCGGCAAGAGCCCGCAGCGAGCAGATTCTGGTGGTTCACGATGACCTCGACCTGCCGTTGGGCAAGTTGCGATTCAAACGGGGCGGCGGCGCCGGCGGGCAGCGAGGCGTGCAGGACACCATCGCCCGCATCGGGCCAGACTTCTGGCGGTTGAAGCTGGGAATCTCGCGGCCGCCACCCGGCTGGCAGGTCGAAAACTGGGTGCTCAGCCGCTTTCGCGAAGAGGAGCAGGAGCTGGTCGGGCGGGTCGTGACTGCCGCCGCTGACTCCGTAGAGCTGCTGCTGAGCAGCGACATCGATACGGCGATGAACAGCACCAACGGGCTCGATCTGGCAGCCCCTACGGAGCCGCGCGGCAGCGCGGACTAAGGCGCGCCGATACCCTCGAGCCGCGCCAGCTCATCTCGGTAGGCCAGTTCATCGAGAGGAAGGTAGCCGATCTCTCTCATGAGCTCGCGACCGCGCGGCGACAGCAGCATCTCCACGAACTCGACCACGAGCGGCTCCTCGGAGATCGCCGCCGTGCTCACATAGAGCTGGAGCCGGCGCAGCAGCACAGGAGCGTCGTGTCCGCTCGGCACGCCGGCTTCCAGGCGCGGCACCACGCAGCCGTCACCCTCGTCTATAGCCAACGCCCTTAGGCCCCCGGGGCCGTTCCGATAGTAGGCGTGACCGAAGAAGGCCACTCCGTTCTCCTCGGCGGCAACCCGGTGTGCCAGCAGAGCGTCGTCTTCGCTGGGGAAGAAGTCGGTGCGGAGTGCACCTCCGCCGAGCACGCGGTCGGCGAAGACGTCGTAGGTGCCGCTGGCCACACCCGGCGCGAAGAGCGCTATCTCCTCGTTCGGCCAGTTCTGCCTGAGGTCGCTCCAGCGATCGACCGTAGACCCTTCGGCCCACAACCGACCCAGCTCATTTAGCCGCAGGCATGTCAGCCACTCGTTCCGGGCGTTCACCACCACGGTGATCCAGTCGTATGCGAGCGTGAGGGCGATGAACTCCACGTCCGCCGCGGCGCAGGCCGCCGTCTCTTCACCGGTCGCCGGCCGGCTGGCGCCGATCATCTCCACCTGGCCGCTGCAGAACAGCTCGAACCCGACCCCGGTACCCGAGAAGCGAAGCGAGAGTACCGTACCGTCGGCTCCCGGTCCCAGTGCCTCCGCTACCGCCCGCAACAGCGGATGAACGGTGGAGGAGCCGTCCACCCGGATCTGCTGGCCCGTCGCCTCACCCTGCCACATGAGCAGCCAGAGTGCCGCCGGCAGCAAGACCGACAACCGCAAACTCCTGCGAACCACCCGAAAACCCCCGGACTCAGGGTACCGGGTGGCCGGTTATCCGCCTCCCCCACCGTCACGAACTCAGCTCAACCGGTCGAGGCTGGTCTGCAGCCGCTCCATCAGGGTTCGCGCCTCGTCCAGGCGCCGCCGCTCCTCAGCGACCACCGACTCCGGAGCCTTCTCGACGAACCCGGAGCTGGCCAGCTTGTGTTCGCTGCGCTGCACCTCGGCAGCCAGCTCCGCCAACCGCTTGTGCTGCCTGGCTCGCCACTCGTCGACGTCGATCAGCCCCACCAGCGGCAGGCGCAGTTCCACCCCGCCGAGCGGCTGCGACAGCGCGCTACCGGCCACCGGTTCGTCCCGCAGCTCACTGCGCGCCAAGCTCTCGAACACCTGTCGATTCGCGCTCAGCGTCTTCGCCCCGCCCCCCTCGGCGTGGATGGGAACTAACTGCCCGGGCTGCAGGTTCGCCTCGGATCGCAGGTTGCGTACCGCGCCCACGGCGTCCTGCAGCAGCCGGAAGTCCCGTTCTGCGTCCTCGTCGATCCGCTCTGCCGCGACCTCGGGCCAGGCAGCGACCGCAATTTGCGGCTCGTTGCCCAGAGTCTCCCACAGCTCGCTGGTGATGAACGGCACCAACGGATGCAGCAGTTGCAGTACCGCCTCGAGCACCTCGCGCAGCACCGCCCTGGTGCGGGCATCGCCGCTCTTGAGCGCCGGTTTGGCCGCCTCCAGGTACCAGTCGCAGAATTCCGACCAGACGAACTCGTAGCAGACCCGGTTGGCCATTCCCAGGTCGAAGGCTTCCAGATGGCGAGTCACCTCGGCTACCGCCCGCTGCAGACGGCTGATGATCCAGCGATCGGCCAGGTTCACCGGGGGTCCCGAATCGTGCGTGCCCTCGAGGTTCATCAGCGCGAAGCGCGTGGCATTCCACAGCTTGTTGTTGAAGTTGCGGCCCATCTCCACGCGGCGGTCGTCCCAGCGTATGTCCTGGCCGCCGGTGGAGGCGTAGGTCATCGCGAATCGCAGAGCATCGGCGCCCTGAGCGTCGATCAGTTCCAGGGGATCGACGCCGTTGCCTTTCGACTTCGACATCTTCTGCCCGTCGGCGTCGAGCACCAGGCCGTGGAGCATGATGTCGGCGAAGGGCGCCTGAGCTGTCAGGTGGTAGCCGGCCAACTGCATCTTGGTCACCCAGAAGAACAGGATGTCGTAGCCGGTCACCAGCACCGAGGTCGGATAGAACTTCCGGAAGAAGGGGTCGTTCTCGTCGGGCCAACCCAGGGTGCTGAAGGGCCACAGGTTGGAGGAGAACCAGGTGTCGAAGACGTCGGGATCCTGGGTCAGCCGCTTGCCGGCGTTCTCCGGCAGGTCCTGCGGGTCCGTGTAAGGGTCGTCCGCCGGCGGCACGTAGAGGTTCCCCTCATCGTCGTACCAGGCCGGGATCTGGTGTCCCCACCACAACTGGCGCGAGATGTTCCAGTCGCGCAGGTTCGCCAGCCAGTCGCGATTGACCTTCTCGTAACGCTCGGGGTGCAGCCTCATTTCGCCGCGGCGCAACCCGGCCTGCACTTCGGGCGCGACCGCGTCCATGCGGAACCACCACTGGGTGCTGAGGATCGGCTCGACCGGCTCCTTGGTACGTTCCGACAGTCCGATGGGGATCGTGTAGTCCTGCTCGTCCACCAGCGTGCCTTCGGAGGCAAGCGCTTCCACGACCGATATGCGCGCCTCGAAGCGGTCGAGGCCGCGAAATCGCCCGGGAACCAGATCGCCCGCCAGCCGCGCGTCGAGGCCGATGACACTGGGCCTTGCCAGGCCGTGCCGCTCGCCGATCTCGAAGTCGGTCGGGTCGTGGGCTGGGGTGATCTTGAGCGCGCCGGTGCCGAACTCTCTTTCCACCGCCTCGTCGGCGATTACCGGCACCGAGCGCTCGGTCAGCGGTATGCGGACCCGCTGCCCGATAAGGCGGCGATAGCGCTCGTCTTCGGGATGTACGGCCACCGCCTGGTCGGCGAAGATCGTCTCCGGCCGTACCGTGGCGATGCGTATGTCGCCGGCGGGCTCGCCGCCCGCGTCACCCTCGAGCCTGTAGGCGAGCGTGTAGAGCTTGCCCGGGCGATCCTCCCGGTCCACTTCCAGTTCGCTGAGGGTCGTCTGGCTCGCCGGGTCCCAGTTGACGATGCGCTCGCCGCGATACACGAGGCCCTGGTGGTAAAGATCGACGAACTGCTTGCGGACCGCCTTCGAGAGGCCTTCGTCCATCGTGAAGCGGGTGCGGGTCCAGTCGGCCGAGATGCCGAGGCGCTGGAGCTGGTGGAGGATGATCTCGCCGTAACGCTCCTTCCAGTGCCACACCCGGTCCAGGAACGCCTCCCGGCCCAGCTCGAAGCGGCTGGTCCCCTCTTCGCGCAACGCCCTTTCCACCAGTACCTGCGTGCTGATGCCGGCGTGGTCGGTGCCCGGCTGGAACAGCACCTCGAACCCCTGCATCCTCTTGAAGCGGATCAGCGTGTCGATTATCGAGTTGTCAAAGGCGTGACCGAGGTGCAGGTTGCCGGTCACGTTGGGCGGGGGGATGACTATACAGAACGGGGGACGCTCACTGGAGGCGTCGGCGGTGAACGGCTGCTCCACCCAGCGGCGGACCCACTTCGCCTCGACCTGACCAGGATCGTACCTGCTCGGCAGCTCCCGCTTTGACGCAGTCTCGGTCGGTCCAATCATGAGAAAACCTCCTCCGCCTGGCCTGATGCCTGAGCAAAATCCTGTTGCCTGGGCAATAAGGCACGCTGCGGACGAGGCGCACGCCCCGCGGTACCACCGCAGTTCCTCTCGCTGCCGGCACGTCGCCGGCCCGGCCAGAGGCTCTCGTTCTACCGCACTCACGGGGCGGCTGCCGGAGGTTCTAACGGGCGCCGTTAACGCCTTTCTTCCTCGAAACGCGAGGTGGACCGGAGTCCGGTTTCGCGCCGGGCGACATTCATCGACTGTGCTTCCGCTCCGACTCTCAGCGCGTCATCGGAACTCTCTGTGGACCTGTAAGTCGACTACTACTCCCGTTGTCGGGCTCCGGCGGCAGACCGGAATCCGTTTGATGGAAGTCTAGCAGCCGGTCGAACGCGATACAAGCAAGCGCCGCGTGCCGGGTAGCCGGTGGCAACCGCCGACGCTGTTGCCCTGTTAGCTTGGGTGAAGTCGAGTTGTGGCAAAGCGGTCGTTCGAGGCGGCTCGCCTGCACCACAGACCGCATCCCGTAGCGAAACGGAGGAACCCCCATGAATCGCCAGGTCACCCAACCATTCGAGCGACGGAACCGCCGCGCAAGCGAGCGTAGTCCGCAAATCACCGTTGCCCGGTGCGCCGTGACGAGCGCCGGATGAACGGCCCGCACAGCGGCGCCATCGCCGCCAGCGCCGGTGCCCCGCTCGCTGCTTCCGGCGCCGCAATGGTGATGATCCACGGACGGGGCGACTCTGCCGCGGGCATCCTGAGTCTCGCCGAGGTGTTCGACAGGCCGGACATCGCGTACGTGGCACCCCAGGCGACCCACAACACCTGGTATCCCAACTCGTTCCTGGTCTCGCTGGCCGACAACGAGCCGTGGCTCGGCTCGGCTCTGGAGGCGATGGGGGCGGTGGTCGACGCGGTTGCTGCAGCCGGCATGGCTCGCGAGCGCATCGTGCTTCTCGGCTTCTCCCAAGGAGCCTGCCTGGCAAGCGAATACGCCGCCCGCAACGCGGCACGCTTCGGTGCCGTGGTCGCCTTGTCCGGTGGCCTCATCGGTCCCGACGGCACCACTCGCGACTACGGCGGGTCGTTGCAGGGCACCCCGGTATTTCTCGGCTGCAGCGATGTCGACGCCCATATTCCGGTTGCCCGCGTTCACGAGACAGCCGACGTTTTGGCCGCCATGGGAGCGTCGGTGGAGAAGCGCATCTATCCGAACTTCGGTCACACCGTGAATCAGGACGAAGTCGACTGGGTGAAGGGGTTGCTGAGCGAACTCCTGCAGGACAGCCGTCACCTGGAACGCTAGCGGCGCGTCCTTCGGACACGGTTGTCTTTTGCAGCGTCGTCTGGTAACGTTACCGCAGTGCTTCCATAACTGAAGACCGACGTTCCCCAGAGGAGGGAGGAGTGGCCGTTGTTCCGCGTTATCGAGTAATGGTAACGTTACCACCGACGAGTCTCATGAAAGCCGCGAGGAGATAACTGCATGAAGGCAATCCTGTTGACCCTGACTTTGCTCATCGCAAGCCTGGCTGCCGGCCAGGAACGGATAACGATCTGGACGCACTTCACCGAGGTCCAGGAGCTCGAGTGGCTGAAGGCACAGGCGCAGGGCTACGAAAACGATACCGGCGTCCGGGTAGAGGTGGTCGAGGTGCCCTTCGACGACATCCGCCAGAAGCTGGTACTCGGCGCACCTCAGGGAGACGCCGCCGACCTGATAGTCACGATCCCGCACGATTGGGTAGGCGAACTGGCCGCCTCGGGCGTGCTGGAGCCGCTGACTGAACATATCGACGCCGCAAGCCTCGATGATCTGGAACCGGTGGCGGTCGAGGCGCTGAACTTCGAAGGCAGCCTGTTCGGCTTCCCCATGTTCATGGAGGGGATCGCGCTGCTCTACAACCGCGACCTGGTAGAGAGCGCGCCGGAGACCTGGGACGAGGTTCTGACCATAGCCGAGGAGCAACAGGCCGCGGGAAGGTTCGGACTCCTCTACCAGCTCGACATTCCCTACTACGGCTACGGCTGGTGGAAGTCGTACGACGGCTACATCTTCGGCGAGGCGCAGGGAGGCGGTCTCGACGCCAACGACATTGGACTCGGCGAAGAAGCCGGGTACCGGGCCGCGAACTTCATCAAGGACCTGCGCTACCGGTACGCTTTGGTGCCCGAGGGGGTCGACTACCCGGTAGCCAACTCTGCGTTCCTGGACGGCGCCGCAGCCATGATCCTCAACGGACCGTGGGCGGTCGGCGACTACCGACAGGCCGGGCTCGACTTCGGAATCGCCCCGATGCCGTCACCGCCGGGAGCCGAAGAGCCCTGGGGCCCGATGGTCGGCGTCCAGGGGATAGTCCTCAACGCCTACTCCGACCGAAAGGCAGAGGCGGTCGAGTTCGCCCGGTACCTGGTCGAGCCCGGCCAGCAGGTGTCTTTCAATCAGGCAGGGGGCCGAATTCCGGTTGCCCTGGAGGCGACCGAGCAACTTGCCGACGATCCGATAGTCCAAGGCTTCTCCTCCTCCATCGCACTGGGGCAAGCGATGCCGAACATCCCGGAGATGGGTCGGGTGTGGGGCGCCTGGGGTAACGCACTGCAACTTGTCCTGCAGAGTCCAGATTCCGACGTCGAAGCGATCATCGACGACATGATGGTAGAGCTCCTCGCCGACTGAGCGGCGGGTCGGGCCCGGCTCCGCACCCGTCCGGGCCCCTCGCTGGCTTACGCGTCTCAATGTACAGGCAGCAGAAAAGCACCAAGACTACGCTGGTCGCCGGCGCGATATTGAGTATCGCGACGGCGACCGCGGTTGCTCTCGGGCTCCTGGTCTTCTGGGCCCTGACCACCCTCTATTCGGACACGCCCGGCTACGTGCTACTGTTCACGATCGCCATGGCCCTGCTGCCGATCCTGGCGCTGGCAGTACGGTGGCTTCCGCTTCTCGGCTACTGGTACTATTTCCTGCCCGCCCTTCTCTTCCTTCTCGTATTCACCGTCTATCCCATATTCCTGACTGTCTATCTGGCCTTCACCGACTACTCGGGTGCTCGCAGCGGCCAACCGAACCGCGCGACCCAGACCAGGGTCAGCGAGGTCGACGACCGCACTCTCACGCTCGCCGGCCCGGTGGCGCTGTCGCTTCGCTGCGGTAACGAGTGCGTGGGCCGGCGGGTAGAGCTGCAGGCGGGGTCGGAGCGGACCAAGCTGCGCATCCGGGACGTATCGGGTGAGCGCCTTGAGCTGGAGCGGTCGCCACCGTTCGAGCCAGTACTCGTCAGCATCGTCAACGACTTCGGCTTCGTCGGCCTGGGCAATTTCGCTTTCATCCTCCGGCGGGCCTCTCGCTCGCTGCTGCCGGTTTTCACCTGGAACCTCGTTTTCGCGTCGGTCAGCGTGCTCGTTGTCGCGGTCCTCGGCGTGCTACTGGCTATCTTGCTGAACAACCGCTCGCTCGCGTTTCGGGGCCTCTATCGCACCCTGCTGATAATTCCCTGGGCGATCCCCGGCGTAATCAGCATCCAGATGTGGCAGGCGTTGCTGAACCACCAGTTCGGCTCCATCAACAGGCTACTCGGCCTGCTCGGTATCTACCCGATTCCCTGGCTGCTCGATCCGCTATGGGCCAAGGCGGCCGTCCTGCTGGTCAACGGCTGGCTCGGCTTCCCCTTCATGATGGTGGCCGCTCTCGGCGCCCTTTCCACCATCCCGGACGAGCTCTACGAGGCTGCCAGGATCGACGGGGCGTCACCGCTCCAGGCGTTACGCGAGGTCACCCTCCCGCTGCTCTATCCGCCGATGCTGCCCGTCCTGCTCACGGCTTTCGCCTTCAACTTCAACAACTTCAACGTGATCTACCTCCTGACCGGCGGCGGGCCCGCCCAAGAGGGCCGCCTCGCTACCGCTCAGGGCACCGACATCCTCATCTCCTGGGCGTACAAGACGGCATTCAGCTCGGCGGGGCAGACTGCCTACGGCCTGGGAGCCGCCATCTCGATAGTCATCTTCCTGGTGACGGTGGCGATCAGCTTCCTGAACTTCCGGCTGACCGGGGTACTGAAGGAGGCGGGCGAGTGAGGCGGGCGCTGTACCTCGCCCTCGGTTCGGCCGCCCTCCTCGCCGCCGTTTCGGTTGCCCGGGACCTGGTGGGTCGGGTGCGCCCCGGCAGCGTGTTCGGCGGCGTGTTCGTCGACAGCGGCTGGATCTACGCCCTGGCAGGGCTGGCTGGCACCGTGCTCGCGATCTTGCTCTTCTCCGTCATGGTCACAGTTGTCGTAAACCACCTTCGCTCGCGGCAGCGTCGCCCCTGGCCACTCTTTCTCCAGGGGGTCACCCACCTGTTCATGTGGCTCGTACTCGCCCTCGTTTACTACCCGGTGCTCCAGGTCGTGGCGGCCTCGTTCGATCCCCGCAACTCGCTGTTCAGCTTTCGGCCCGTGGAGAGCCGGTTCCTGCTGGTCCGAGCCAAGGTACTCCCCGACCTCAGCCAGCTGAGCTGGTCGAACTACTCCAGGCTCTTCGACGGCCTGCAGATTCATGTCTTCCAGTGGTTGTTGGTCCTGCTGGCGGTGCTCGCGCTGGCCCTCGCGGCAGTCCTGAGCGTCCGCCTGGCACGCCTCGGGTCGAATCGACGATCGGAACGGGCGCGCTCGCTGCTCACGCTCGGCGCCATCTTTGCACTGACCGTTCTGGTGGTGTCGCTGAGCCCGCAGCAGTTCACCGGCCGCGCCACCGAGAGCAAGTTCTTTCTGTGGGTGCGCAACACGCTGCTGGTGGCCGGCCTCACCGGCCTGCTTTCGGTCGTGCTCACCGCAACCGCCGGTTACGCGTTCGCACGCTTCCGCTTCCTGCCCGGACGCTTCCCGATGCTCATGGGTTTCATCTTCGTGCAGATGTTCCCGGGGTTCCTCACCCTGATCGCCATCTTCTTCCTGATGAGCTGGCTCGGGCTGCTCGACACGCTGACCGGATTGGTCCTCGCCTACTCCGGAGCGGTGATCAGCTTCGGCACGTGGATCTACAAGGGGTACCTGGAGTCGTTGGGGAAGAGCCTGGAAGAGGCGGCGTTGGTCGACGGCGCAACCTCGTGGCAGGCGTTCACCCGGATCATCGTGCCGTTGTCGCTGCCGATCTTCGTCTTCATCTTCCTGATGCAGTTCGTGGGGGCCTACTCGGAGTTCATCCTCGCCAACCTCTTCCTTACCGGAGTCGAATCGTGGACGGTGGGAATCGGCCTGTACAGCTTCACCTCGGGTCAATTCAACACCCGCTGGGGAATATTCGCTGCGGCCAGCATCCTGGGATCCCTGCCGATCCTGGCCATCTTCTACGGGTTCCAACGAGCCTTCGTCTCCGGCTATACCGCTGGAGGCGTGAAAGAGTGAGCGACGACGCCGACAACGCGACACTGAGAGGAAGGGCGAGCGACAGCCGATGAAGAGACCGAGCGTCCGCGAAGTAGCCAAACTGGCGGGTGTAGGGACGAGTACCGTCTCCCGCGCCCTGAACAATCATCCGAGCGTATCCGACTACGCCCGTCGGCGCGTTCTTACCGCGGCCGAGGAGCTAGGCTACACTCCAAACCTGACCGCCCGGCGTCTGAGGACGGGCCAGACTCACGCCATCTCGGTACTGCTCCCGATGACCGGCCCCGAGTTCTACACCCGGCTGCTCGACAGGCTCGAGAGCGTGCTCGAGCGGGAGAGCCTGGATATCGCCCTCTTTCCCGTGGTCGGCGGAATCAGGCTCAAACGCTACCGTGACGCGGGCGCTCTTCCCTATCACGCCGACGGCCTGATAATCGCGTCGCTCGACCCGGACCGCATCTACCAGGGCAGGCGCCCGCCTTACGACAGGCCGATCGTCCTGGTGGACGCCCACCATCCCGACTTTCACAGCGTCTACTTCGAGAACGCCGCAGCGGGACGGCTGGCGGCCGAGCACGCTCTCAGCCTGGGCGCGCCCATCGCCCTGGTCGACGTCGAGGAGACGCCGGGCGCGTTCGAGAGCCCGGCCTTCCGGGAGCGGCGCCAGGGCATCATGCACGAGCTGCAGCGGCACGGCATAGGCCTGGTCGACCACATCCGCCTGCCAATCTCCATCGAGGAGGGCCGGCGCGCCGCGCAACTGCTGCCGGAACCGGGCAGTGGCGAGAGCCTGACTGTGATCGCGACCTGCGACGAGCTCGCGCTCGGCGTGTTGCGGCAGCTCGGGGAGAACGGCCAGTCGCTTGGCCGCGACGTGAGCGTGATCGGCTTCGACGATCAGAGCGCGGCGGGACCGAACGAACTGACGACGGTCGCCCAGCCGATCGAGGAGATGGGAGCGGCGGCCGCCGAGTTGCTGGTGGCGGCCCTGGCGGGCGGACTCGAACGCATCGAACAGGTAGCCTTTCCACCACGGCTCGTGATCAGGCGGAGCACCGTGGGGCGAGCATGAGCCGCGTCATTGCCGGTCGGAGCAGGCCGTACCGAGAGGACCTCGGCGGCGCCGCAGCCGTCGACGGAGGCCGATGAACAAGCTTCAGCGCGACCGCGAGTTGCAGATGCCGCAGGGGGAGGTGCTGCCACTGGCGCTCTCTCACTATCCGTCGCGGCGGGAGGACTTCGACATACGCGGCGACGGCCTGGCGCGTCTGCGAATCAGGGCTGAAGCGGGAGCGATACGTTCAGCCGAGATCGTCTGCCTCGGCGGCGACTGGCCGGAACCGCGCGATCTGACGTTGCGCTACCGTGACCGGAACGAGGAGCTGTGGGAGAGCGAGGCGCTGACCTTGTTTGAATGCCGCGAGTACTACTTCCGGCTCCAGACGGTGACCGGGCAGGCGCTCTTCGGCTCGGCCGGGCTGCAAGGCAGCGTTCCTTGCGAAACGCGGTTTCGGGCGCCCGCACCCTACCGGGGCACGCCGCCGCAATGGAGCAGGGGCGCAGCGTTCTATCAGATCTTCCCGGATCGCTTCTGCAATCTCGAGACCTCCTCCGAGGGCAAGGGCTCCGGCGCGGGCATCGAATCCTGGGACAGCCCCCCGAGCGGAACCGGCTTCAAGGGCGGCTCACTGGCGGGCATCACGGCCAAGCTCGACTACGTCGAAAGCCTCGGCATCGAGGCGATCTGGTTGAATCCGATCTTCAGCAGCCCCTCGAATCATCGCTACGACGCCACCGACTTCTATGCCATCGATCCACGGCTGGGTAATGACGAAGATCTGGGCACGCTCACCGAAAGAGCCCACGAGCGTGGAATCCGGGTGGTCCTCGACGGCGTGTTCAACCATGTCTCCGACGAACACCCGTTCTTCCAAGACGTCGTGTGCCGCGGAATGAAATCACCCTACTGGGAGTGGTTCCGAATAAAGCGCTGGCCGATAGCCGAGCGCACGGAAGAGTACTACGGGACGTGGTGGGGCCACGGCCACCTTCCCCAGCTCAACCTGGAGAACCCCCAGGTGCAGCAGTACTTCCTGGACGTAGGCGAGCACTGGATACGGAAGCACGACATAGACGGGTGGCGACTCGACGTGGCCGCGGAGGTGCCTCTGGCCTTCTGGAGGAGCTTTCGCGAGGCGATTCGCGGCGTCAAACCGGATGCCTACCTGTTGGCCGAGGTGTGGGGCGACGGGCGTCTCTTTCTTCAGGGCGACACCTTCGACGCCACCATGAACTACCCGTTCAGGCGAGCTGTCCTTGAGTTTCTCGGCGGACGCATCGATGCCGAAGCGTGCGCCGGCCATCTGAACAGGCTGTACTACCGCTATCCACGGGAGACCGCCGAAGCGCAGTACAACCTGCTCGGGAGCCACGACGTCAGCCGGCTGCGGCATGACCTGGGGGGCGACACGGGCCTCGTGGAGGTCGCCTGGGCTATTCAGTGCGCCTATCCGGGCGCGACCGCACTCTATTACGGCGATGAGCTCGGGCTCGACGGTCGCGGCGATCCCGGTTGCCGGGAGGCGTTTCCCTGGAATCGCGTCGGGTCTCCGGGCACATCAGCGGCGGACTCATCATTGACAGAGACAATGAGCGGCCTGCTCAGTCGGCGCAAGCGCGAGCCCGCCCTGAAGTTCGGCCTCCTGCACTGTGCCGCCGACGGCGAGCACCGGCTCCGCATAGTACGGACCCTGGCAGAAGAGTCGATCGCCTTGAGTGCCGACCGGCGCTCACGCTCGTACACCTGGGAGCGTTGAAGGCGCCTCGGCACGGTCGACCCGGTTCGGTACCGTCGGCATTCGGGTTCGGCAGGTGGCCAGAGCCTGTTAGACGACCGGCAGGCTCATCATCGCCTGCACGCTCACCCGGCCGGCCAGGATCCTGGCGGCCTTGCGCAACTCCACCGCACTCGGGCTGTCGGGGTCGGAAACCACCAGCGGCGTGCCGGCGTCGCCGGACTCGCGCAGCGCCCGCGTGATCGGAATCTGCCCCAGCATCGCCAGCTTCTCCTTCTCGGCGAACGCCAGTGCGCCGCCCTCGCCGAAGATCGGGTCGCGTGTTCCGTCCGGGAGCTGGTAGTAGCTCATGTTCTCGATCACGCCGAGGATCGGCACGTGGGTCTTGCGCATCATCGTGTAGGCGCGGCGTACGTCCATCAGAGCAACGTCCTGGGGGGTCGTAACCAGCACTGCGCCCGCCACCGTCACCAACTGGGTCAGCGACAGCTGCACGTCACCGGTACCGGGCGGAAGGTCCACCACCAGATAGTCGAGCTCACCCCACACCGTCTGCTTGAGCATCTGCGTAAGAGTCCCGTGCAGGATGGGGCCGCGCCAGGTCAACGCCTGGCCGTCCTCCACCAGATTGGCGATGGAGATCAGCTTGACGCCGTGGTTGCGCAGGGGAAGGATGTTCTTGTCGTCGTCCGCCATGAGGCGTTTGCCTTCGACGCCGAACATCCGCGCCTGGCTGGGCCCGTAGATGTCGGCGTCGAGCAGGCCCACCGAGGCGCCCTCGAGCGCCAGGCCGGCGGCCAGGTTCGCCGCCACTGTCGATTTGCCCACTCCACCCTTGCCCGAGCCGACCGCGATTATGTTTCGTACCCCCGGCAAGGCCTCCTGCTGCGTTCCCTTCACTTGCGAACCGAAGCTCAACTCGACGACGTCGATGCCGTCGAGCGGTTCGACCGCCTGGCGGATGTCCGCCTCGATCTTGGCCTTCATCGGGCAGGCCGGAGTGGTGAGGTTGATCTTGATACTGATCCGCTGACCGTCCACGGCGACGTTGTCGACCATGCCAAGAGTTACCAGATCCTGATGAAGCTCCGGGTCCTGAACGGTCTTCAGGGCTTCGAGAACACGCGTTTCCAGCGGGGTTGTCATTGCTTGCAGACTATCAGGGGGTGTGTCGCGTCGACAACAGATGGCATTACCGCGAGGCAGTCGTCGGCAGGTTGCCGGGCATCCGGCCGGAGAACCGATCGGCTATACTCGCAAACGTGATCCCGCGACCGCACCGGCGAGTTCCTTCCCGCCGGCTACCGGCCTCTCGGGAGGGCGGCGATGACCGGTCCTGACAGGTTCAAGAACGTGGAGCCGTTCGAGGAGCGAACGGACGCCGACTCGTATCGGGGAATCGATCCCGTTACCGGTCTGCCGGTCCTCATCTACCGGTTCGAGGGAGAGCCGCGCGACACGGCTTCGTCGCTGGCCTCGGAAAACACACCGACGATCCTGTTCAGCGACTCCCAGAACGGGCAAGGCCGCTTGGTCGCGGCCCTCGCGCCCGGCTGGCGCCGCCGGCAGGCAGCGGACGGACCACTGACGGCAAACGAGCTCCTCGGCGCTGCCCGTGCCTTGCGCGACGCCGCGGACGCCCACCTGACGCACGGCGACATCCGTCCCGAGCGCCTGCTCGTTGTCGATGGCCGTGTGCTGTTGGAAGGCTTCGGCGTGCCCTGGCAGCCGCGGCCGGGGCCGTTCACGGCGCCGGAGGTGACCAACGATGCGACGGCCGCCGGTGACGTCTGGTCGCTGGCCGCTACCCTGGCGAGCGTCGGAACGGCGTTCCACGACCAGACCCTGAGCGCCGTACTGGAGCTCTGTACCGCTGCCGAGCCCGACGACCGGCCCACCGCGGAGGAGTTCTATCTGGCGCTCGAGCGCCTGCTGGCTGATGCTCCTGGCAATGGCGCCCCGCGCGGCGAGCGCAGGCCGGCGAAGACGGCACTCCAGAGCACCGGCGCCGGGGCCGCGCTGCCCGCAAGCGTGCTGCCGGCGAAAGTGCCGCCGGCGACCCTGGCGCAGGCAGACCTCGCTACCACGGATCGACCGGCCCAGAACGACGGCGGCGACTCGGGCCGGCGTCTCGCGTTGCTCGGCGTGCTGATGGCAGCCGTTGTCATGCTCGCGCTGCTTGCCGTTTACGGACCGCGGGGCGGCGGGGCACCGGCGACCGACAGGGAGGCGGTCGTTTACGTGGTGGAGGTGTTCGTTGCCCCTGACGACCTACCTCCGGTCGCCATCCATCTCATCTCCAGTCCGCCCGGCTCCAGCCTCGAGCGCGGCGACCGGCTCGGCACCGCCCCGCGCCATCTGGCCCTGGATCGCCCCGGCACCTGGGTCTTCCAGGGAAGACTTCAGGACCGCCGCTCCGAACCGGTCGAGATTACGGTGCCGATTGAGCGCTCCCTCACCCTCACCATCCCCGGCCAATGAACCGGATCCCTCGCCAGGGTCGCTGCAACCCACGAAACCGGAGAGTATGAATCACATAATTGTCGTCGACTACGGCTCGCAATACACCCGCCTGATCACCCGCCGGCTGCGCTCGCTCGGTGTGTTCAGCCTGATCGTCACGCCCGACGAGTTGGCGAGCGCCCTGGCAGACGGACCGGCCGCGGTAGTGCTGTCAGGCGGACCGGGCAGCGTATACCGGTCGGAAGCCAACGGATTGCCGCCCCGGCTGCTGGAGGGCGGACCTGCCGTGCTCGGCATCTGCTACGGCATGCAACTGCTCGCCAAGGGCTTGGGTGGCGAGGTGGAACCGAGCGACGTGCGCGAGTACGGCAAGGCGGTGTTGAGCGACTGCAGCGGGCGCCTCTTCGCCGGAGTGGAGGGCGAGTTCGTGGCCTGGATGAGTCATGGCGATTCGGTGAAGGCTCCGCCTCCCGGCTTCCGGGTCACCGCCGCCAGCATCGACACTCCGGTAGCCGCGATGGAGAGCTCCGACGGCCGCTTGTTCGGGCTGCAGTTCCACCCGGAGGTCATGCACACGCCCAAGGGCTTGGAGGTGCTCGAGCGGTTCGTGGAAATCTCGGGAGCAGATCGCGATTGGACGCCGGAGAACGTGGTGAGCACGCTGACGCAGGAGGTGCGCGAACGGGTCGGCAGCGAGCGGGTGCTCCTGGGGATCTCGGGCGGCGTCGACTCGAGCACGCTGGGTCTGCTGCTCAACCGGGCCCTGGGCGAACAGCTCTTCGCGGTCTTCGTGGATCACGGCCTGTTGCGCATGGGCGAGGCCGACGAGGTCGAACGGGCCCTGCGCGCGCTGGGCGTGAACCTTACAGTGATCGACGCATCGGACCGCTTCCTGCACGCCCTGGCTGGCGTTTCCGATCCCGAGGAGAAAAGGAAGATCATCGGAAGGGAGTTCATTGCGGTGTTCACCGCCCAGGCCAGAAGCCTCCAGGAGGCGCACGGCGAGATCCGCTTCCTGGCCCAGGGGACCCTCTATCCGGACGTAATCGAGTCGGCCGGCGGGCACGGCGCGGCAAATATCAAGTCGCATCACAACGTGGGCGGACTGCCGGCCGACCTGGAGTTCGAACTGTTGGAGCCGTTCCGTACACTGTTCAAGGACGAGGTGCGCGAAGTAGCGGCGATGGTCGGCCTGCCGCCGGCGCTGCGAGACCGCCATCCGTTCCCCGGTCCGGGCCTGGCCATCCGTTGCCTCGGCGAGGTGACACCGGCAAGGCTCGAGGTGCTGCGGCGGGTGGACGACATCTTCATCGGCGCCCTGCGCGAATTCGGGCTCTATGACTCCACCTGGCAGGCGCTGGCCGTCCTCACGCCGCTTCGTTCGGTAGGGGTGATGGGCGACGGCCGCACCTATGCCAATACGGTAGCGTTGCGCGCCGTATCCAGCGTCGACGGCATGACTGCCGACTGGTCCAGGCTGCCGGACGACTTCCTGGCGACCGTGTCGAACCGCATAGTCAACAAGGTAAGCGAGGTCAACCGCGTGGTGTACGACATTACCTCGAAACCGCCGGGAACGATCGAATGGGAGTGAGTGCCCGCTGGACGAACGAGCGCTCGCGCCGGAGCGGGTTATCATCCCGCAATGGGTCAATGGCTGCTCAAGAGCGAACCGGGTTCCTTCTCCTTCGACGACCTGCTGGCAGCCGCCGAGCAGACTACCGCCTGGGACGGAGTCCGCAACTACCAGGCGCGAAACTTCATACGCGACGAAATGAAAGTGGGCGACCAGGTCCTGTACTACCACTCCAGCACGGCAGAGCCGGGCGTGGTGGGGATTGCGGAAATAGCCTCGAAACCGTACCCGGACCCCACGCAGTTCGATCGCCGTAGCCGCTACTTCGACCCGAAATCCTCGAGCGAGCAACCTCGCTGGTTCGTGGTCGACGTCCGGGGCGTGCGTCCTCTGAGTCGGACGGTCACCCTCCCGGAACTGAAGGCAGACCCGGCGCTCGCCGGCCTGAAGCTGGTTCAGCGCGGCAGCCGCCTCAGCGTAATGCCCGTGAGCGGAGCCGAGTTCAAACGGATTGTCGCACTGGCGGAGCGACCGGCCCGAGCGGGACGGTGACGCGAGGCTGCGGCTAAATCTCGTCTGTCGCGTCATCCTTCACGATTTTTCCGGCCCGGTGATGCTAGCATGGGAACATGCTGAACGAACGGCGATCCCGCATACTCGACCTGGTCGCCGAGTCGTACATTAGCTCGGCGCACCCGGTTCCGTCGTCGCAGGTCGCGGAACGCCTGAACGTGAGCAGCGCGACCATCAGGAACGAGTTCTCCGAGCTGGAAGAGAGCGGCTACTTGCAGCAGCCTCACACCTCGGCCGGGCGCATCCCCACCTCTCGCGGATTCCGGGCCTATACCCGGGCGCTCCTTCCTCCCGAGGGTCCGGAACCCAGCCAACTCCGCCTGATCCAGGATCGGTTGAACGGCAAGCACGGCGATACCCTGCTCGAAACGATAGCGTTGCTGGCAGCGGACCTGTCCGGCTACGCAGTGGTGGTGCGACTGCCGGCCGACGAGACGCTCCACGCCATCGAGATCCATCTGTCCGCCCTCTCCGCCAGCAAACTGTTGGCGGTCGTGGTTCTCGAGAACGGCCTGGTAAGGCAGCTGGTCGTCGATCTCGACCCCACGCCCTCGGCCGACGTGATCACCGGCGCCGAGAGCAGCCTGCGGCAGCTCACGGTTCCCGTAGGAGAGATGCCTCGTGCGTTGGCGGCCCTCGCCCAGCGGGAGGTCGCCGACCTCGCCCGCACGCTCACGGCCCTCGCCGAAGCCTGGCCGGCGATGAACCCGCCCCGGTTGTTCTCGGGCGGCCTTCGCAACCTCCTGTCCGAGCCGGAGTCGCGCGATCCCGAGTTCCTGCGGCTGGTGGTCGAGCAGGTGGAAACCCCCGGCGAAGACTCCATCGACGGCGGGCTGGAGCTCTCGCTCGACGACTCGACGGCACGGATCAGGGCTCGGCTCGAGCTCGGACGCGGCTACGCCGGCCTTACCGTCGTCGGACCCGCACGAATGCGCTACCGCGAGGCGTTGCGCGTGGCGTGTGGCATCGCCGACACGCTCGCGCCCGGTAGCGCCGGAGTCTCCACCAACTGAACCGACGCGCGTCTCCGGCGCGCTTCCCAGAGGATTTTTCACACGCCCGGGTGGGCCGAAAACCTATCCTTGAGGTCTACCGTCGCGGCGCCTTGCCGACTGGTGGCGGAGACAGGACGCTTCATGGATATGGGGACGAAAGTGTGGAGCGGCATTGGGGGCACCCGTGCCGAATGAGGTCTTCCTGCGCACACGCGCGGGCCTCACCGCTCTGGTTTCGTCCCGGGCCGCGGGCCGCATCCTTGAAGGAGCGCTGAAGGGCAGCGGACACAACCCCGAAGACGTGAACCTGCCGCAGATGCGGAGCGCGCTTCTCGGGCCGGTGATGCACGAGCTCGAAGGGGTGTTGCCCCGGGCAGGGCTGCGGCGCAACCTCGAACGGCTGGCGCGAAGCCTTCGTTCGGCATCGGGCACGGTTGCCGGTCCTCAGGTGACGACCGAAGACACAGCGCCCCTGGAGCAACCCTACACGGGCACGGACGAGCCCGAATCGGACTCCGAGACGGCGGCTGGCGCCCGAGCGGAAGCGGCGCAGGGCCACGATGCAGCCGGGGAGACCGACTCTGGCCGCGCGGTAGGTGACGACGCCGAAGGTGCCGACGCCGAAGGTGACGACACGGAAGCCGGCGACAGCGAAACCGGCCGTCCGGCGGCCGAACCGGCACGAGTTCGGGCAGTCGCCGCCGACCCCGCCCCGGCGCCCGTCTCCGGCGCACCTGAACGCGGCCCACTGGCCACCGAGGATCTGGAACGACACGTCCAGAGGTTTGCCCAGATCGAACACGTGCGGTTGGTGAGCGTGATTCGCAGGGACGGTTCGGTCGCCGTAAGCCGCGGTGACGGACCCGACCCCGAGCTCCTGGCCCGCTTCAGCCGACTCGCCCTCACCCTGCTGGCGAAGGGCGGAGCCATCCGCCAGTTCCATCTGGGGCATACGGGCGGTCAGCTCTTTCTGTACCCGCTGGGACACGACCTCCTCGTGATAGTCGGAGGCGTAGAACTAAATCTGGGAACCATTACCACCGCATTCACAGCGCTCGCGCTGGAGGAGGACCTATGAAACCCGCTCTTCGCCATATTGTTGTCTGCGCCCTGCTGCTTGTCGTCGGAATCGGCGCGCAGGCGCAAGGCGATGAGGTACTGGAGCGCTACGGGCTCGCACTCGCCAACCTGAGCGAGAGCTTACTGGCTCTCTCCAGCGACAGCACCGCCAGCCGTGACGAGCTCGACCGGGCCGCGGGAGCGCTGCGGTTCATGGCCGCGAGCGCCGGAAGCCCGAACCTGGTCGAAGCGATGGAGCGGGTGTTCGAACGCGCGCGCAGCGCCATCCAGAATCGTTCGGTCACCGACCTGGGCGTCCAGACTTCGCTCCTTGGCGGCGGCTTCCAGCGGGCCCTCTTCGACTCCGCCCTCGCCTTGCTGGAGGATGAGCCGGCGACCGCGCTGACCCGGCTCGACAGGCTGGCCACCGATCTGGACTTCGACGATCAGACCAGGGCCGCACTGGCCGAAGCCGGCACCGACGCCGCGGCGATACGCCGCGAGTTCGAGGCCGCCGTCGCCGAACGGGTCGGCCAACAGCTCGAGCTGGCCGAGGAGCGGTACGCCCAGAGCCGGGATTCCGCATACCGTACGCTGGCCGACGCCTATGGCGACTTCCTGCTGATCCAGGACTCTCCGCGCGCCGACGCCCGACTGAACGCCGCATTCGCCGCCGCCGCCGAAGAGCTGATAGCCGACCGTGGCGAAGAGATGAGCGCCCGCTTGCAGAGCCTGGCGCAGGGCTTCGACCGTCTCGCCGACGCCGCACGTTCGACCGTGCCGGAATCCGACGGTGCCGCCGGTACCAATGGCACTACTCCCGGCGACGCGGTCGATCCGGCGAGCGGCTCGACCACAGGCGACGGCGACATACCGCGACAGGCGGCGGTCGGCGTCCAGGACGACGCAGCGAGAAACACGGCGGAAGGCGCAGGGCAAGACGCAGGGCAAGACGCTGTCACGGACGTTCCCCGACCGGCGGCCGAACGAACCGTTGCGGGCACGCCGACCGGCGCAAACCAGGGCGAGGACGCCGGTGGTGAAACTGCTCCGAGCGACACTGCCGCGAACGAGGTTGCACGCAACGACGTTGCTCGAGACGACGGTGCAGCAGCCGCCGCAATTCAAACCGGGGCAGCACCGGCCGGCGCCGTCAACGCGGGCCAGCAGGCCACCGGCGACAGCCCGCCGTCGGACACCGGAGCCGAAACCGGCGCCGAAGCCGGCGCTGTGGGCGTCACGGACAGCACCGACATGAACAGCGGCGTCACAAACAGCGCAGACACGACCGCCTTACGCAGGGCGCTGGCACGCGAGCTGATCCTGGCGGGAGTGCCGGCGACGCAGGTGGAACGACTGGCGGAAGACTTGCAGGAGCGCGGGTTGGTCTCGCTCGGCGACCTCAGCGACGAGCTGTACACGTCGGCCGGACGCCTGGTGGCCGACATCCAGGCCGGCGACACGGCCTCGGCCGAGAGTCGCCTGTCGGAGCTGAGCGCCGGCTATGCGAGCTCGGTACGCCCACTGGTGGCGATTCTCTCCCCGGCGATCGACCGGCGCACGACCCAATTGATGGAGAAGCTCGCTGCCTCGTCGGTGCTCCGCACTCAGGACGCGCTGGTGCTGATCGGCCAGATCGAAGCGGTAGACAGGCTACTTGCAGGGAGCACTCCGGTCCGCACCCAGATCGTCAACAGCGAGACCACCATCGTCTGGACCGGCTGGCTGCGACTGGTCACGCTCCTGACCCTCGCGCTACTCGCCGTCATCCCGCTGTTCCTGCTCAACCTGGCGTTCGGCGGCGGAAACCGCAACTGGCAACTGATCGGCGTCGCCCTCTTCCTGCTGCTGCTTCCGGTCATTTACGAGGGCCTGGCCTCGCTGGCCTCGCTCGCCGCGGAGCTATTGGCTCTGCCGGTACTGTCGGCAGGCACCACGTTCTCGATGTTCGAGAGTCCGATCGGCCAGGTGGCCTGGGCGGCGGTCACCGCGGCGGGCATCCTGTTCGCAAGTGCCGGACTGTACGGAATCTGTGTCCAGTTCGGCCTGCTGGGCGGCAGGCAGTCGAGAACCGGCGACTCTCAAACGATGATCTCCGCCGCTCCGGGGGGAGACGCAGACACGGTCGTAGACTGGGACGAGGAGTTCTGATCGGGGATTACAGCGGCAGGCGGCATGACGACCTGCCATAGTCCCGCGCTCCTGGCCCGGGCGCAGGGTCGCTGGCGGCTCGAAGTAACGAGGAGTAACCAGACTTGTTGATGGGGTCGGACAACCAAGCGAGCGCGATTTCGGCCGGTGCCGTCGAGCCGGCCGGAGGTGCGTCTTGAGCCCTAGCCCCCTCTATCAGGCGGCGGTATCCGAGCTCGAAGGCGTCCTCTCGCCGCGGGTCGTCTCGCGATCGCTGAAGGAGGGCATGCTGCAGGTAGGCAGCACGCCCGATGCGATCGAGCTGACGGAGCTGGAACGCATCCTCAAGGCGCAGATCTACCGTCAGCTGCAGGTGGCGATGCCGCTCGAGCAGGCCAAGGAGACGATCTCGGGAATCCTCGAGCGGCTCCGTAGCCTCGAAACCGGAGGCAAGCCCCGCGACCCGACACCGGCACCGCTGGACGGCCAGCAGGTGGCCCTGGCCGAGTTGCAGGCGGCGATGCGTCCCTTCAACCTCTATTTCGAGTGGCCCGAAGTCCAGAAGTTGCGCGCTCAGATCCAGCTACTCGAAGGCGAGCAGTCCGCAGGCAGGGAGGCGGCCAGCCTCCTGCGTGACGCCCGCGAACAGCTGCGGTCCGTCGCTCAGAAGCTGGAGGACAGCCTGGTCATTCAGGCACGCGACCTCGGAGAGCTCGACGGCCTGCTCGAACAGGTCCGCAGCCTGGGGGGACCGAAAGTTCGGCGATTGGAGAACCTGCTGGGCCAGATTCGCGAGGCCCAGGACCAGCGTCAACTGGCGACCGCCGAGATCGAGCGCGCCCGAAAACTCGGCACCGACCTGCGCAAGCTCCTCGAGTCCAGCGTTTTGGCCCAGAAGGAGCAGGCGCCGGCGGACGACACCGGGATCCTGGAGGTGGACGAGGACGAGCCACTTGCCGTGGTCCGCGACGTTGAAGAGGGCGTGAACGCGCGGTTGCTGATGATCGACCTGGAGAGCGAGCGCTTCGAGCTCGGATCGATCGAAAGCGGCCACGCGCACCTGTTGGAGCACCATCCGGAGTCGCGCGCCGAGATCGAGCGCCTCAGAGAAGCCGTGGACGCGGGAACACCGATTGGTGACGAGCTCGGCCCGCTGCGCGAACGGCTCGACAGGGCGTCCGAGGAGGCTCGAGTCGCTCTCAGCAAAGAGCTCGAGGCGATCGCCGATGACGCGCTGCGACTGCGGCAGCACTCGGACGTCGGCGAGCTGAGCCAGGCGGTACAGGTGGCCCGCGGCGTGCTCGAGAAGTCGATTCCCGAACTCAACGACATAGCACACGTTCGCGACCTGCACGCCTTGGCCAGCGAACGCGCGCAAGCAGCGGAGAAGCTCGAGGAGGAGGCAGAGGCGGAGCGCCAGGCGAGACTGCGCGAGCAAGCGTCTGCGATAGCCAGGCTCGAGTCCACCGTTCAGGTGCACGGCGCCGACTCGTCGGCGGAGTTCGAGGCGCTCAAGGACGGCCTTTCGGCGCTCCGCGCGGCTCACGCCCAGGGCGAACTCGTACCGGAGCTCCTTGCGGCGGTCAGGCGCTCGGAGGAGCGCTACCAGGCGGCCGCCGGAGCCGAGGAGTCCGGTGCCGGCGACCGGCCGGAAGCCCGGGCCCGCGCGCTGCTCGACGAGCTCGAAGCCTTGCCGCTGCTGCCCTCGCTGCGCGAGCGCGCCGGTGCCCTGGCCGGCAAGCTCTCGGCGCTACTCGTCGGCGGCGAGCGGGCCGGTCTCGAGGACGCCGCCGCGCGCCTGGAGGAGGGCGAGTTGATGCTCGCTGCCCTTCGAGTGGAGTTGCGCGACGCCTACCGCGAGCGCCTCCAGTCGGCGCGACGCGAGGCGCTCGAACTCGGTCAGGACGCAACCGCCGATACCCTCGAGCAGGCCGAGAGCAGGCTGGGCAAGGGGGAGTTTCCGAGGCTCCACGACATCGAGGCGGGCCTTCGCGGCGACGCCGACCGCCGCCGCCAGGAGGAGCTGACCGAGACCAGGGTCCTCGAGGCCGAGGCCGCCCGCTTCGCCGGCCTTGGCCTTTCTGGCTACGAGGAGCTCTGCAGCCTTATCGAGGAGGCCAAGGGGGCGCCGATGGGGAGTCGCACGGCGGCGCTCCTGGGCCGTGCCTGGTTGCAACTCGAGGCGCTGCGGGCGACCGTCGAGCAGCGACTGGCAGGCTTGGAGAGCCGCTTAGATGCTGCCCTGGCGGGGCTGGAACGAGTCGAGAAGCTGAACAGCGAGGACGTCGAAGAGTCGCGCCGCATCCTTCACCACCTGCACGATCAGCGAGATTCGCTGGGGCGCGTCTCGTTGGGGCTGCGGCTGGAGCTGGAGTCGTCCCTACAGTGGGCCGAGTCGCTCCTGGCCAAGCTCCAGCAGGAGTACGAAGCCACCCGTGTTATCGCGGACCAGTTGGTGAGCGGCAACTTCATCGACGACATGCTCGGCCTGCTGGGCAGCGATCAGCCACGGCCGGAGGCCCCGTCGGACCAGATCGCGATCCCCGACCTGACTCCGGCAGAAACGGTGGAGACGCGCAGCGACAACCCGAAGCTCAACGCCTGGGTCGAGGGGTATCTGGCCGAGCAAGGCGTCTCGTCGTTGGCGCTGCTCGACCGCGAGGGAAAGATGGTGGCCGGCCGGTTGCAAGCGATCCCGGCCCAAGCAAGGTCGGGACTGGACCGGCTGATGACGGAACTCGACGCTCTCGGAGCCGAGCTGGGCCGCGGCGCCCCCCGGCTAGCCACGCTGGAAGCCGGCAACCGAGCGGTGATCGCAAGCCGACCCATAGGAAAGTATCGGTTGCTGGCCGTGCTCGACACCTCCTCCGCGCTCAGCCGGGTGCTGCACCGGCTGCGTGGCGAGCTCGCGCCGGGCAGCAACAAGACCAGCGGTGATTCTCCACTCTCTTGAGGAAACTCGGGAGCTCGCGGCGCTGTTGGTAGAGCGGACCGCGCCGGGTGACCTCCTGCTTCTCGCCGGTCCGCTCGGTGCGGGCAAGACCACGCTCACCAGCCTGATAGCCGAGGAGCTGAACAGCGATGCACAGGTTTCCAGCCCCACCTACACGCTGGTACACGAGTACCCAACGCCGGCAGGACTGCTGGTGCACATAGACGCCTTCCGTCTCGCCGACCACGCAGCGCTGAACCAGCTCGGCCCATTGGGTCACATCGGCCTCGACGACTATCTGGACCGGGCCAGGCTGGTGGTAGTGGAGTGGGGCGAAGCACTCGCAAAGCAGTACCCTGAGGCCTGGTTGGTGCGGCTCGAGCGCGACGGAGAGCGTCGTGAAGCGAGCATACGGCCCCCGAACACGCCGGCAGGCGGATGAGCGGGTCGTTCGCCAGCGGTCTTTACCTGGGTCTGGATACCGCCACCCCGTACCTGGCAGTCGCCGTCTGCTCGGCGCAAGGTAGCGTGCTGGCGGCCACGACCGAACTGGTGGAGCGCCGACACGCCGCCCGTCTGATCTCGGCGCTGGAAGAAACGCTGGCGGATGCCGGAGTCGAACGAACCTCCCTCGCCGCCATCGCCTGCGGAATAGGTCCCGGTTCCTATACCGGCCTGCGGGTGGGCGTTGCCGGCGCACTCGGCCTGGCGCGGTCGCTCGCTGTGCCCCTGGCCGGCTGTGACACCCTGGCGGCCGTTGCTTTCGGAGCGCTCGAGGACGACGAGGAGGGGCTGGCGACTCTCGATGCCCGCCGCGGGAACCTCTACGTGGGGCGTTACCGTCGACAGGGACAGGACATCGTCACCCTGGCAAGCCCCCGCAAGGTCGAACGCCAGTCACTACTCGAGCAGCACCCCGGGATGCGCCTCATCGAGAACCGGCCCCCCGACCCCGGCTTCGTGGCCCGACAGGCAGGGGGCACGGCGCCCTTCACGCCGGTCTACCTGTGAACGGACCACCGCCGTCAGGAGAAGGGGGGGAGAGAAGTTCCTATCGTAAGCATGAGTAAGCTGACGTTATACTGCGCTGGTTGCAAGCCCGGCTCCGGCGGGCGTTTCCCCGGCCGGCCCCCCAAACGTGGCACGTGATGGAGTGACGATGTTGAGACCCTGGCAGGAAATCGGTGTGGACCTCGGGACGGCCACCGTCCTCATCTATGTCAAAGGCAAAGGTATCAAGCTGCGCGAACCGTCGGTGATCGCCATGGTTCGCGATACCGGCGACATGAAAGCTGTCGGCGACGAGGCCTACCGCATGCTCGGCCGCACGCCCGGCAACATCGTTGCGGTCCGCCCTATGCGCGACGGCGTGATAGCCGACTACGACCTGACCGAGAAGATGCTCAAGGCCTTCGTTCGCAAGGTCATAACCGGTCCCGGCCGGCTCTTCAAACCGCATATCATGGTGTGCGTTCCTTCGGGGGTGACCGAGGTCGAGCGGCGGGCGGTGCTGCAGGCAACGCGCGAGGTCGGCGCCCGCAAGGCGTTCCTCATCGAGGAGCCGCTGGCAGCGGCGATCGGTGCCGGCGTGCGCATCGCCGAACCCACCGGCTCGATGATCGTAGACATCGGCGGCGGCACCACCGACGTCGCCATCATCAGTCTCGGCGGCATCGTGGTGTCGGAATCGCTGCGCATCGCCGGCAACGAGTTCGACGAGGCGATAATCCGCTACATCCGCCACAAGGAGAACATGCTCATCGGTGACCGCACGGCCGAGGACGTCAAGATGAAAGTCGGCGCGGCCGTGGTTCGCGGGCCGGACGACGTGCGGGACATGGAAGTGCGTGGGCGTGACCTGATCAACGGCCTTCCCAAGACCATCAAGGTGACCACCGAAGACACCGTCGAGGCTCTCCAGGAGCCCCTGCAGAAGATTTCCGACGGCGTGCGCCGGGTGCTCGAGCTGGCGCCCCCCGAACTGGTGAGTGACGTTATCGACCGCGGGATCATCATGACCGGCGGTGGTTCGTTGCTGCGCAACTTCGACGAACTGCTGCGGCAGTCAACCGGCATACCGGTTGCCGTCGCCGACAACGCAATAGACGCCGTCGCGCTGGGCACAGGCCAGGCGCTCGACATGATCCCCGTTCTGCAGGACGCGCTGATCTCCGACAACTTCCTCCGTCGCTGAGTTGATGGACTACGGCCGCCACGATCGGCACGCCCGACCGCACCCGGCAAGGCAGGCGGCGAAGCGATGACCGGAAACCGCGGCCGCACCTTCCACGCCCGTGAGCTGGCGGATCGGCTGGCGGGCGAGTTGGACGGCCCCGATCTGACGGTCGCAAGGCTCGCGCGCCCCGGTCCTGGCTGCGACGGCGCGGTAGTGGTGCTCTTCGAGCCCCGCCAGGAGGCGGCGCTGTCGGGGACACGTCCCGCCGTGATAGTTGCGCCTCTCGGACTGGCCCGTCCGTCCGAAGCAGACGCCCTGATCCGGGTTGCCGATCCGCGCCTTGCGCTGGTTCAACTGACGTCGATGTTCGATGACAGGCCCCTGCCTCAACCCGGCATTCACCCCAGTGCCAGCGTGGCGCCGGACGCACTGATCGGCGCCGGGGCCCGCGTTGCCGCCGGCGCCGTCGTCGCCGCTGGTGCCCGCATCGGCAACGCGACGATAGTCGGTGAACGGGTGGTGGTGGGTGCCGGGTCGGTGGTCGGAGCCGAGTGCCGCCTGCATGCCGGCGCCACGCTCGCCGACGGAGTGCAGCTGGGCGATAGGGTGATAATCCAAAGTGGCGCCGTACTGGGCAGCGACGGTTTCGGCTACGTTCCCTCGCCGCGTGGCGCCGCCAAGCTCAGGCACCTGGGATCGGTGATAGTAGCCGACGACGTGGAGATAGGCGCCAATACCTGCGTCGATAGGGGCACCCTGGGGGACACCTTCATTGGAACGCGCAGCAAGATCGACAACCTGTGCCAGATCGCCCACAACGTCCAGATCGGAAGCGATTGCCTGATCGCCGGGCAGTGCGGTATCGCCGGTTCCACACGGATCGGCGACCGTGTAACGGTGGCCGGCGGCGTTGGCGTCGGGGACCATCTGGAAATAGGCGACGGCGCCGTCCTCGGGCCGCGGGCGGCAGTGCTGAAGAGCGTTCCGGCGGGAGAAACCTGGCTGGGCTACCCGGCTCGGCCGTACAAGCGCTTCACCCGTGAGTCGTACCTCATTGGCCGGCTCGAGCGCATTTGGCGCTTCGTGCGGCAGAACGAAGGGAATGACGAGGAGTGATCTCGGGTATCGGCATCCATGGCGGGGCGCCATGCCGGGTGAGGCTGCACCGCAGCGAGGGTGCCCTTCGTTTTCGCCGGGGAGCGCTGGAGATACCCGCAGAGGTCGGTGCGGTGGTGTCCACCGAGCGGTGCGTGGTGCTGGCGGCCGGTGCAGCGCGCGTTGCCACAGTCGAACATCTGTTGGCGGCATTGGCGCTCGCCGGTTTCTGGTCCGGCGTGGTGGTGGAGGCGGACAGCGATGAGCTGCCGATCCTCGACGGATCGGCGGTTCCCTGGAGCGAGGAGATCGCCGGTCTCGGCGAGCCGCCGGTCGCTCCGGCGCCGATCGAACCGGCTCAGCCGCTAAGCGTGTCTCTCGGCTCGGCGTCGGCCGAGTTGATCCCCGGCGCCAGCGCCCTCGACGTGAGCGTGGAGTACCCGCATCCGGCCATCGGGCGCCAGCGCTGGTACGGCGGGCCGGAATGTTGGCACGAACTGCTGGACGCCCGCACTTTCGGCTTCCTGGCTGAGCTGCAGACGCTGCATGCGGCAGGACTGGCGGCCGGGGCTGACACCGAAAATGCTATTGTCTTTGATGACGATGGGCCGTTGCGCCCACTTCGTCATGTCGATGAGCCGGTGCGGCACAAGGCGCTCGATCTCCTCGGCGACATGGCCCTGCTGGGCCGTCCGCTGAGTGCCGAAGTTCGCGTGTACCGCGGTTCGCACCGGTTGCACGTGAATCTTATGCGCCATCTACTTCGCCTTCAACCACACCAGGAAGCAACAGCGTGACCCCACTGAGAGTAGCGGTCGTGGGTGCCGGCGTGATGGGCAACTATCACGCGGCCAACTACGCCGCTCTTCCACAGGCGAAGCTGGTGGCGGTGGTCGACCCGGACCCGGAGCGACGTGCCGAAGCCGCAGCGGCGTTCGGTTGCCGCGCCTACGGCGACGTCGAGGCGATGCTGGCGGTCGAAAAGATCGACGCCGCCTCAGTGGCCGCTCCTACCGCGATGCACTACCGTCTCTCCCGGCAACTGCTGGAAGCGGGCGTGCACGTGCTCGTCGAGAAGCCCGTTGCCACCGACGTCGAGCAGGCCCTGAGCCTGATGGAGCTCAGCAAGCTCATGGGCGTCGTCCTGCAGGTCGGTCACATAACCCGCTTCTACCGTGCGGTCCACGCCCTCTCGGAAGAGGTCAGGCACCCGTACCTGATCGAGGCCCGGCGGCTCACACCGTCTGCCCGCATCAAGGATGTCGGCGTGATACTCGACCTGATGATCCACGACATCGACATCATCCTGCGAATAGTCTCCGCTCCGGTTCAGAGCGTGTCGGTGGCGGGGCATATGCTCAACGGAAGTCCCTTCGAGGATGTCGCCGCCGCCCAGATAGTCTTCGAGAACGGCTGCATCGCCCGGTTGCTCGCCAGTCGCGTGGCGCCGGACCAGGAACGCAGCCTGCTGGTGAGCGAAGCGAGCCAGACCGTGAGGCTCGACTTCGCCCGTGAGCCCCAGACCGAAGTGACCATCTACCGAATGTTGTCGGCGAACGGTCACGCCGCCCAGGTAGACCGGCGGACCGTCCAGGAGGACAACCCGCTGCGCATGGAGCTCGAGCACTTCCTGGCGCGCATCGGCAACGCAGCCCAGCCCATCGGCACTCTCGAGGACGACCTCCGCTCGATCGAGCTGGCGACCCGCCTGCTGGCCGAGATGGAGCTGCGCCGGCCGGCCCTGGCCTGAGGGCGATCCGCTAGACTGCTGCCATGGATGTCGACCTTTACGCCATTCTTCCGCACCGCTACCCGTTCCTGATGGTCGACGCGTTCGTTTCCCAGGAGGGCGACCGTTTCGAATGCCTCAAGAACGTCTCCAACAACGAGCCCTTCTTCCAGGGCCACTTCCCCGGCGAGCCGGTGATGCCGGGTGTAATGATCGTGGAGGCGCTGGCTCAGGCCGCGGCGGTGGGCTTGGCGGTTCGTGAAGGTCGAGAGGACGGACAGGTCGGCTATCTGGCCGCGGTCGATTCGGCGAAATTCCGGCGGAAGGTGCTGCCCGGGGACAGCCTGCGCCTCACCGGCGAGATCCTGCTGTTCCGGCGCGGCCTCTGCAAGGTCAGTGCGGTAGCGCTGGTGGGGGATGAAGTGGCCGCCGAGGCTACGCTGTCGTTCGTGTTTGCGAGATGACGGTAAGAGCACTGATAGACCGTAGCGCGGTCGTGAGTCCGGCCGCGCAACTGGCCGACGGAGTGGAGATCGGCCCGTTCGCGGTGATCGAAGCGGACGTAACGATAGGCCCCGGCTCGGCAGTGCTGGCCGGGAGCGTGCTTCATTCGGGATCGCGCGTCGGAAGCGACTGCCGAATCGGGCCCTACGCCATGGTCGGGGGCCTGCCCATGGACAGCGCCTTTCGCGGCGAACCGTCGTCGACCGTGCTGGGCGACCGCGTAGTCCTCCGGGAGTTCGTGACCGTTCACCGGGCGACCGGCGAGGGCGAGGCCACCCGGGTGGGAGACGACACCCTGGTGATGAGCTACGCGCACGTGTCCCACAACGTTCAGGTAGGTGCCGGCTGCACCCTGACCACCTCGGTTCAGCTGGGCGGCCACTGCCGGGTGGACGATCGTGCTGTCCTGGGCGCCAACGCCATCCTCCATCAGTACTGCCGGGTAGGTCGTCTGGCGATGTTCGGAGCCGGTTCCGGGTCCAATCGCGACGTGCTGCCCTTTCTCATGGCTCGCGGCAACCCGGCTCGTCACTATCGACTGAATCGGATCGGACTGCAGCGCAACGGCATCGACGGCGAGCGCTACCGAGTACTGGAGCGGGCCGTGCGGGCGCTGCGAAGACGCGACCGTACCGCTCTCGCCGAGCTTGCTCGCGTCAGCACCGAGGTACGGTCGATCGAGGAGTTCGTCGAGTCCAGCAGGCGCGGAGTGAACCGCTTCGTCGGGAGCGATTGACCGGTGGCAGCCACCATCGTGCTGGTAAGCAACGGACCAGGTGAACTACACACCTGGGTGCGACCGGTGCTCGACGAGCTGCGCCGCCGGGCGCCCGGGTTGCGCGTGGTCATCAGCCTCATCCCCTGCCAGTTCGCAAGCGGCGGTGAGAGCCAAGCCGCGCGATCGTTCGAGCCCGACGGGGTGACCACACCGGCCCAGTACCTCCGGCTGGTTGCGGGCGGGCGCCCGCCCGCCGAGTTCGGTGACGAGGTGGCGGCGGTAGTGAGCCTGGGCGGAAGCGTCGGAATGGCCGTGCGACTGGCCGACCGGCTCGGCAGCTGTGTCTACCGGTACTCGTTCGTACCCTACTGGCATCGACGGTTGGAAACGCTGTTCGTGCACGACGAACGGGCGTATCGCAAAGCCCGGCTGCTGGGAGCCCCCGGAGGACGCCTCGAGATAGTCGGCAACCTCGTCGCCGATGCGGTGGCGGCGAGCCGGCCGGTAGAGGATGCGGGCCGGCCGCATGTGCTGCTGCTTCCGGGTAGCCGCGACGGTTTCGCCATCCACCTGATCCCGTTCATGATCGCTTTGGCCGACAGGATCCACGCCGACTTCCCGGCCGCGCGCTTCGTGTGGCCGCTGTCGCGGCTGCTGCGGGCCGAGACGCTCGCGGAGGGCGTGAGCGGTGTCGAGAGAGCCACGCTCGGCGGCGTCGCCGGGCGGCGCGAGGGGAACACGGTCGTGGCGCCGGAGGGTGCACGCATCGAGCTGGTAGCGGAAGAGGAACGTTACCGGCAGATGGCCAGTGCCGACCTGGCGGTCACCATCCCCGGCACCAATACCCTCGAGCTGGGCGTGGCCGGCGTTCCCTCGATCGTGGTGCTGCCGCTCAACCGGCCGGAAGTGATTCCGCTGGAGGGCCCGGGACACTGGCTGTCGCTGCTGCCGCTGGTGGGGATCCCGCTCAAGCGCCGCGCCGTGCGGCTGTTCGTGGAGCGCCTGTCGTACCCGGTGTCGCTGCCCAACCAGCTCACGGGCGAGGACCTGATGGTGGAACTGCGCGGAACAATCGATCCGGCAGGCGTGGCGGAGCGGGCGATTGCGCTACTCGAGGACCCGCAAGACCTGGCTCGCCGCCGCGAGCGCCTGCTGGCGGCCATGCCGCAGCCGGGGGCCGCCGCCAGGGTTGCCGAACGTGTTCTGGCCTCTCTGCCTGCACATGTCTGAGTTGCCGCCGCTCCTGCTGCCGCGCACGCCTCCGGCAATCGCCGGCCTGCTGGCGGCGCTGGTGAACGCCGCCATGCGCGTCGCCGTCATTCCACTGTTCGTGACGCCACTGATCGACCGGGTGGTGGGGCAAGGACGGCTCGAGGCTCTGGCGCCGCTTCTGGCATTGGCGGCGCTGCTGGTGGTGGCGGGAAGCCTGGCGCTCTGGGCCCAGGACGCTCTGTTGGGACGAGCCGCCGCCATCAACGCCGCGAGTTGGCGCGAAGCGCTCTACCGGCGGCTGTTGCGGCGGTCTCCGGGCAGGCTTCCCGGGACCAGCGGAGGACTGGCCTCACGCGTCCTGCATGACCTGCGCGAGGTCGAAACCTTTCACCAGTTCGGCCTCGGCACGCTGGTTGCCGAGAGCTTCACGGTGCTGGGTATTCTGGCGGTGCTGGGCGCCACCAACGCGTCGGCAACCGCCCTGCTGGTGGCGCTGTGCCTGCCGTTGGTCATCGTGCTTCGTGCCGTCGGCGTGCGGCTCGAAGCGGTGGCGAAACGCTCGCAGGCGAGCACCGAGGAGCTCGGCACCCACCTGCAGGAGGGTCTACGGCACCACGAGACGGTGCGGGCGTTCGACGCTACCGGCTTCATGCTCGGCCGCTTCGGCGAAGTGAACCGGCGCACGGCCTCGGCAATGAGCAGGCGCAGCGCCCTGGCGGCACTCCAGATACCGGCAACCCAAGTGCTGGCGTTCGCCGCCCTGGGAGCGTTGGTGGCGGTCCTGGCGGCCAGCGCCGCACAGGGTGGGATGACCGTCGGCGAGATAGTCTCCTTCATCACCCTGGTCGCCCTGCTCTCCACCCCGGCTCAACTCCTCCCGCGGGGCATCGCCATGGCTCAGCAGGCCGGCGCCGCCGCGAAGCGGCTGCGTGAGCTGGCAGAACTGGAGCCGGCCGCCAAGGGCGCTCCGTCCGGAGATCGTCGGCCTGGTGGAGCCGTTGCCGCGCGTTCGGCGGCCAACCTGGAGCTGCGCGGAGTCGAGGTCGGCCACGGCGCAGAGCCGCTGCTGCGGGGCGTCGACATGCGCCTTGCCGGCCCGGGCCTCGCCGTGCTGGTGGGCGAAAGCGGAAGCGGCAAGACCACTCTCCTGCGCCTGCTGCTGCGCTTCCACCCGCTCGAGCGGGGCGAGGTGCTGCTGGGCGGCAAGCCGCTGGCGGCCTGGCCGGAGGGCGAACTCCGGCGAGCGGTTGCCTACGTGGCCCAGGGGCACGAGCTGTTGCGCGGAACGGTGCGCGATAACCTTGCCCTGGGGCGAAACGTCGACGACGAGCAACTCTGGCGAGTGCTCGCCGAGGTGCAACTTGCCACGGTAGTCGACAGGCTGCCGGCCGGGCTCGACTACCGGCTGGGCGAAGACGGCGGCGGGCTCTCGGGGGGCCAGCGTCAACGACTGGCGCTGGCGCGGGCGCTGCTGAGCGACCCGGCCGTTCTGCTGCTCGACGAACCCACCTCCAACCTCGACGAGGGCGCCGAAACGGAGCTGGTGGCGCTGTTGCAGAGGCAGGCCGTCGACCGGCTGGTGCTGGCCGCGACCCATCGTCCGGCATTGAGCGACGCGGCAGAGCGGTCTTGGCGCGTGTCGGCAGGCAGTGTGCGTGAACTGGGCGATGCCGTTGACGGTTCGGCTGAGGACTCGATTGACGAGGACGGTGACGGGAGCGGCGGGAACCCCGGCGGCGCCGGTGCCGAGGTGAGCCGGTGAGCGACGTCCCCGACATCTACGACGAGCCGGACCTATACGACGAGCAGTATCTGCGCTACCGCGACGACATCCCCTTCTACCAGCGGTTGGCGGTAGATGTCGGCGAGCCGGTGCTCGAGCTCGGCGCCGGCAGCGGGCGGCTGAGCGTGGAGTTGGGACGGGCCGGTCACCGGGTGGTGGGCGTCGAACTGTCTCCGCGGATGCTCGAGCAGGGTCGCGCAAGGGTGGAGGCGGAGCGCTTGGATGAACGTGTGCGCCTGCTGGCCGGCGACATGCGCAAACTCCGGCTCGAGGAGAGGTTCCCGCTGATCGTGGCGGCGTTCAACACCCTGATGCACCTCTACACGCCGGCCGACCAGGATGCCGCCTTGGCCACGGTCGCCACGCTCCTGGCGCCCGGCGGCACGTTCGCCTTCGATCTGTTCCTGCCCGAGTTCGGTCCCCAGGGGCTGCTTCGCCGTGAAGCCGAGTGGGAGAACGTTGGCGGCGCGCGCAGTGAACTGTTCCTGGTGCAGGAGCACGACCGGGTTGCCCAGACGATCACCTCGCGCTACTATCTCGACAGCAGTGGCGCCGACGGCCTGCTGCGGCGGCGCACCACCACCTTGCATCAGCGTTACTACACGCGCTTCGAGATAGAAAGGGCGTTGCGTCAGGCAGGCTTCTCGCGCATCAGCCTGTCGGGCGACTTCGACCGCCGCCCGGTTACCGCCGACTCTCCCCGTCTGGTCGGCCTCGCCCGGCTCTGACAGGCCTCAGGCCGCCTCCAGCGTCCTCATCGCGGCGGCCACGCCCAAGCCGTAAGGCACATCGCGGCCCAGCTCGCGCATTACCTCCTCGAGTGCGGCAACGGTCAACACGGCGTCGTAGCGATCGGCCCAACCGAGAAGTGACGGGCGGATCAGCGCCGGTTTCGCCTGGTCCTGACCACCGGAGATCACGATTCCGCGGCGTGCCAGCGCCGAGACGACGTCGGGAGCGGAGATGCCTGCCGGCACCGTCATCGCGGCGACCGCCGGGCTGACCCTCTCGGCGTAACCGTCCAGGCCGATCGCACCGCCGCCCGCCAGGAGCGCCTGGTTGAGTCGCGCCCGGCGGGCCCACAGCCCCTCGACGCCCTCATCGAGCAGCATTCCGAGCGCCACGTCGAGCCCAGCAAGCAGGTTCAGCGCCGGAGTGAACGCCGTCTCCCCCTTTGCCTGACTGCTGCGCTCCCGGTGCAGGTCGAGATAGAAACCGGCCGGCCGGTCCGCGTCGGCCGAGCGCCAGGCGCGCTCCGAGAGCCACGCCACGCCGAGGCCGGGCGGGGTCATGAGACCTTTCTGCGAGCCGGAGACGATCGCGTCCAGGCCCCACTCTCGAGGGCGCAGTTCGGCAGCGGCCAGCGAGGTCACCGCATCCACCAGCACCAAAGCGGCGGGTGTCTGCTCCCGGGCGGTCCGAGCGAGGGCCGCAACGTCGTGCAGGACGCCCGTGGAGGTTTCGGAGTGAGTAGTGGTGATGGCTGCGGTGTCCGGATGACCGGCCAGGGTGCTTGCCAGTTCCGCGGGATCGGCCGCCTTGCCCCAGGGGAAGGAGAGCGGAACCACCTCGTAGCCGAACCGCTCGGCCATCTTGCCCCAGCGTTCACCGAACTTCCCGGCCTGCACCGCCACGATCTTGGCACCGCGCGGCACGCTGGCCAGCAGTACCGACTCGAACGCGGCGGTGCCGGAACCGCCGACCACCAGCACCTCCTCGCCGGGAACACAGGCGACTTCGGCCAGGCGTTCGCGCACTCGCAGCAGCAGCGTGCGGAACCGGCCGCCCCGGTGCATGAACACCGGCCGGGCCAGCGCCTCGAGTACCTCCGGGGGCACCGCGACCGGGCCTGGGGCAAGCAGACGGTGTTTCATACGGCAGCTCCCGCCAGGCGCAGCCTCGCTACGGCTGCCGCCGTCCCGAGCTGCAGCGGCGCACTACGGTGACAGCGATGACTCACAGCCGCACCATCCTCAGGCTGCGGATCACGTCGGTCATGTCTCCGAGCACCTCCAGCACGTTGTCGGGCGGGACCTCGTCGAGCGTCAGGGCGAACATGGCGACGCCGTTGCCGTTTACCCGGGAGAGCTGCATCCCCGAGATGTTCACGCCTGCTTCGCCGAGAACCGTCCCGACCCGGCCGACCGCGCCCGGCCGGTCGTAGTTGGTGCAGATCAACATCGTGCCCTCCGGGCGAATCTCGATCGGATAGTCCTCGATGCTGACGATTCGTGGCCGGTCGCCGAGAACGCTGCCGCCGACCGATGCGCGGTCCTCGTCGCTTACCGCGGACACGCCGACGTGGCTGGTGTATCCACGGCCGCGCGAGGCGGTGACACGCGAGACCCTGATGTCGCGCTCGCGCGCGATCGACGGTGCGTTCACGTAGTTCGGCGGCTCATCGAGTATCGGTTCCAGGAATCCCTTGGTCACGGCCACCGCGATAGGGTCGGGATCGATGGGGAATGTCCCGGAGAACTCGATCTCCAGTCCACGTACCCGGCCACGCACGAGTTGCGAGACCATCCGGCCCAGCGCTTCGCCCAGCTCCAGGTAGCGCCCCAGCGACTCCATCACCTCCGGCGCCAGGGCCGGTGCGTTCACCACTCCGCGTGAATAGTCCCCGCGCAGCGTCATCGCCGTGCGTTCCAGAATCTCGATTCCGACCCGCGCTTGTGCTTCGGCGGTGTTGGCGCCCAGGTGAGCGGTCAACACCACGTTTTCCCGTTGCAGCAACGGGTGATCGGCCCGTGGCGGCTCGAGCACGTAGACGTCGAGTCCGGCTGCGAACAGCTTCCCGCTTTCCAGTGCCGCCACCAGAGCATCCTCCTGAACGATGCCGCCGCGCGCCGCATTGACCACGATGGCTCCCCGAGGCAGCCGGGCGAGCTCGTCCGCTCCGATTATTCCGTCGGTCTCCTCGGTCAGCGGCGTGTGGACCGTCAGGAAATCGGAGCGCTCCAGCATCGCTCCCAAGTCGTCGAAGAGCTCCACCTTCAGTTCCTCGGCGCGCCTGCGGGAGACGTACGGGTCGTAGGCAGCCACCTGCATCCCGAGTCCCTGGGCGCGCCGGCTCACCAACGAACCGATTCGTCCCAGGCCGACGATTCCCAGTCGGGCGTCTTTCACCTCGCGGCCCAGGAACTTGCGGTCCCAGGTGCCGCTGCGAATCAACCGGTCGGAGCGGCTCACGCCGCGCGCGGCCGCCAGCATGAGGGCGATGGCCAGTTCGGCGGCCGATACGTTGTTGGCCTCGGGGGCGTTGAGCACCAGAATGCCGCGACGGCTGGCCGCATCGAGATCGATGTTGTCGACGCCGACGCCGCCTCGCCCCACGACCCGCAGCTTGCTCGCCCTGCGGATCAGCTCGTCGTCCACCTGGGTGCGCGAACGGGTGATGAGCCCGTCGTAGCGATCCACGATCTCCAGCAGGTCCTCCCGGGAGATTCCTTCGTGGTAGTCGACTTCGATATCAGGGTAGGTAGCGTCGCCGAGCTGAATTGTGTCGGTGACCAGGATCCTGAACATACCAGCGGACGATATCACGCCCCGCCGGCCGGGCCATGCAACGGGCGCGCCGGATCAGCGATCGCCGGAGTAAACGAAGCCGACGACTTTCCAGCCGTCGGGAACGGCAAAGGCATCCACTCCGAGAACGTCCATCGCCAGCCGGCCCGTGATTTCGATGCCGGTGGGGATGCCGGAAAGCGCCGCCTCCAGCGACGCTCGCGCCTCTTCCGAGAGCTCCGCGCGCTGGGGATAGAAGGTCATGTCGACCTGGGTCGACGAACCCGCCGGCAGCGGGACGGGTCGCAGGTCGTCGGTAGCGATCTGGTGGCCGCCCAACGCCAGCGACAGGTCCTTGCCGTAGAGAAAGTAACCGATGTCACCCGGGTTGCTGATCGAAAGTATCAGACGCACCACCGGAACCTCGGGGTTAAGCAGGTAGGCGCGGCTCGCCTGTTCATCGAGTCGCAGCGCGGGTGCCTGTACGGTCTCACGCGCCAGCGTTGCGCCTTCGACCAGCAGCCGATTGTTGGTGCGGAACTCGTAGGCGAGCGAGTTGAACGTCAGGCTACCGTCGATGCGGAACGCGAGCGGTTCGCCGGTGAACGCTCGTACGACCGATCTCAGCAGGCCCGGCCGGTCCCGCAGGGCGGCTTCGATGGCGAAGCGCAGCGGCGCGGTGGCTTCGGCCGCCAGGAACATGTCGAGATCCAGTGTGCCGCGGGTAACCTGGCGGTCCTCCAACGCCACCGTGTACTCGATGGCGGTCACCTTCACCGGGAACGGGTTCGGATTGTACACGCTGGTTCCTACCGTCAGGGCCACCACTCCACCGGCTCCGGGCGGGTCGAAGCGCTCCACGCTCGTCTGCCCTTCGACCAGGCGAAACACGGGTGGGCTGATCTCGCCGATACGCTGGGCACTGCGAATCTCACTTCTCGGGACGCAGCCGGCGAGGAGCGCGAACAGAGCGAGGCAAACGACGAACCACGTGCGACGGTGCACGATCCGAGCATAGCAGACGCCCGCCACGAGCAAGCGAGCGCTTTCGTCCCTGGCCCACCCGCGCAACCGGGGAAACTCTCAGATGACCTGCCGGAAGCCCACGGCCCGAGTGCGCCGCTGCAGTTCCTCCTTGAGCCGTCGTGCCCAGCTCGCTCCCAAATGCGGGTCGGCCTCCAGCATCTGCTTGGCGAGCGCTCGAGACTCCTCGATCAGGTCGCCGTCGCCGACCAGATCACCGAGAATCAGGTCGGGGAGGCCCGACTGGCGGGTTCCGCGCAGCTCGCCAGGTCCGCGCAGCTCCAGGTCCTTTTCGGCGATCACGAAACCGTCGTTGCTGCGCACGATCGCCTCCAGGCGCTTCTGCGTATTGCGGGAACGGTCGCCGGCAACCAGGATGCAGCTGCTGGCGTGCTCACCTCGCCCCACTCGTCCACGGAGCTGATGCAGTTGGGCCAAGCCGAAGCGCTCGGCATTCTCGATGACCATCAGCGTGGCGTTGGGAATGTCGACGCCGACCTCGATCACGGTGGTGGCAACCAGCAGATCGAACTCGTGACGCCGGAAGCGCTCCATCACCTCGTCCTTCTCGGCGCCGGACATCCTGCCATGAAGCATCGCAATGCGGCAGTCGGCCGGCAACCGCTGCTTCAGGTCCTCGAACATCCGGGTGGTCGACACTATCTCCTCGAGAGCCTCGCTGTCCTCCACCAGAGGCGTGACCAAAAATGCCTGCCGCCCCTTGCGGATCTCGTCGGTGACCTGGTGGTACACCTCACTGCGCTTGGCTGCGTTGAAAAGCCGGGTAGTAACCGGCTTGCGTCCGGGAGGCAACTCGTCGATGATCGACAGGTCCAGGTCGCCGTAGTAGGTGAGCGCCAGCGAACGGGGGATGGGGGTGGCGCTCATCACCAGGACGTGCGGAGCGTCCTGTAGCAGCTTGCGCCGCTGCTCTACGCCGAAGCGGTGCTCCTCGTCGATCACCGCCAGTCCCAGCCGCGAGAAGTGCAGCCCGTCCTGGATCAGAGCGTGCGTCCCCACCGCCAGCGCCGCTTCGCCGCTGCCGATTCGCGCCTTGGCCGTGCCCCTCTCGCCCGACGTCATACTGCCCAGCAGCAACTCGCAGGAGATTCCGAGCGGATAGAGGTAGTCGCGCAGGTTCAGGTAGTGCTGCCGCGCCAGGATCTCGGTCGGAGCCATCAACGCCGCCTGATATCCCCTGCGCGCCGCGGCGAAAACCGCGGCGGCCGCCACCGCCGTCTTGCCGGAACCGACATCGCCCTGCAGCAGCCGTGCCATCTGCCGGCCACCCGCCATGTCCTCGAGGATCTCTGCCAGCACGCGCCGCTGCGCTGCGGTGAACGAGAACGGCAGGCTGTTTTCGAACTCGCTCAGCTCGGCCTGGTCCACCGGAATCCGTTTGCCCACGACATCAGCGTCACGGTTCAGCAGCACCCGCAGTTCGAGGAACAGGAACTCGTCGAACTTCAGCCGCCGGGTTGCCGCCTGCAACGCCGTTTCCGACGCGGGAAAGTGGATGTCGCGAAGCGCCCGGTCGAGCGATGTGAGCCCCTGCCTGGCCAGGACCGTGCGTGGCAGATGGTCGGGCAGCGTATCGAGCGCCGTGAGCAGCCGGTGTGCCGATCTCCGCAGGTAAGCCTGCGAGAGCCCCTGGGTCGAGGGGTAGATAGCAACGATCCGGCCGGTCGACAGCGACTCGCTGTCATCGTCGATCTCCATGTGCTGAACGGCGAGTTCCACCTGGCGGCCGCGCCGCTTCACCTTGCCGGTCACGATCATCCGCTGGCCCGGAAACAGCTGCTTCTCGAGCCACGGCTGGTTGAACCACACCGCGCTCAGGCGGTCGCCCCGCGAGTCCTCGAGAAACGCGCGCAGCAACGCTATCCCGCGCCGGCTGCGGCTGGCCTTGCGTCCGATTACGAGGCCGGCGACGGTGACTTGCGTGTCATCTTCCAGGGTGCCGAAGTGGGGGAGCGCACGTCGGTCTTCATAGCGGCGCGGCATGTGAAAGAGCAGGTCGCGATACGTCCGGATGCCGACGGCGGAAAGCTTCTTCGCGGCCTGTGCGCCGAGATCGAGCAGCGGTCGATCGATCGCTTGTTCCAGAGTCGCGGCGTCGAGTCGCGAGGCGGCCGGTCGAGCGTGGGCGGTGGGGCCGGCCTTCGGCTCTTCGACGAGCAATGCCAGTGCGCCCTCGACCCGGTTGGCTCGCTCGGCAGGTTCCAGCTCGGAGTACCCGCTAATCAGGGCCTTTACATCGCCGAACGGCTTGCCCACGGTTGCAATCAGCTTTTCGAGCCCGCCGACGACGGTGGTGTCGCGGCAACCGCTACGCAACTCCACCAACAGCGGCCTGCGCAGCCGCTCACGCAAATCGCTGACGCTGGCCACGACCGAGTCTACCCTTTACGACCCTCCCCGGAAGCGCTATTGTGAGCGGGCAGTCCAACGAAACCGGCCACTCCGAACTCACGGGGACGCAAGGCACGGATCCGGTAACGGAAGGCGCGGCGAGGGCCGGGACGCGCCGCGTTCTTGCCATGGCATCGCCCGAACAGCCAAGTCGATTGGGAGCGAACATGAGACGAACGGTTCTGCCATTCCTACTCCTGCTTCTGGGCCTGTCCGTAGCGGCGGCTCAGAACGAGCTCGAGATCTTTTCCTGGTGGGCGGGCGACGAGGGCCCCGCGCTCGAGGCGCTCATCGAAATGTACGAGCAGCAGCATCCCGACGTAGAGGTGATCAACGCGACCGTCACCGGCGGGGCGGGCGTGACCGCCAAGGCGGTACTCAAGACACGCATGCTCGGTGGCGATCCGCCCGATTCGTTCCAGGTTCATGCGGGCCAGGAACTGATCGGCACCTGGGTGGTCGCCAACCGGATGGAGGACCTGACCCCGATGTTCGAGGAGCAGGGCTGGATGGACTCCTTCCCGCCTGACGTGATCGAGCTGATATCCACCGAAGGCGGCATCTGGAGCGTGCCGGTGAACGTTCACCGCTCCAACGTCATCTGGTACGTGCCCTCGAACCTGGAGGAGTGGGGCGTCGAAGTGCCGGCGGACTGGAACGAGTTCGTGGAGACCACCTGCCCGGCGCTGCAGGAGCAAGGCGTCACCCCGCTGACCGTCGGCGAGAACTGGACCCAGCAGCACCTGTGGGAGTCGGTCGTACTGGCCGAACTGGGCGTCGACGGTTGGCGCTCGCTGTGGACCGGCAATATGGCGTTCGATGACGACGCGGTCGTTGCCGCCTGGGAGACCTTCGGCCGGGTCCTCGACTGCACCAACGACGACGCCGCCGGCCTGGCCTGGCAACAGGCCACCGACCGTGTTGCCGAGGGTGAGGCCGCCTTCAACGTCATGGGTGACTGGGCCGCCGGATATATGAACACCACACTCGGATTGGAACCGGGCCAAGGGTTCGGCTGGGCGGCATCGCCCGGAACCGACGGTGTGTTCATGGTGCTGTCGGACTCCTTCGGGTTGCCGGTGGGATCGCCGCACCGCGACAATGCCGTCGCATGGCTCGAGCTGATCGGCTCCAAGGGGGGGCAGGACGCCTTCAACCCCCTCAAGGGCTCGATCTCGCCCCGCCTCGACAGCGACCTGAGCCTCTACAACACGTACGGCCAGTCGGCTGCCGACGACTACCAGAGCGACACCAAGGTCGGTTCGCTGGCGCACGGGACGGTCGCCAACGAGACCTTCATGAGCGAGTTCGCGACCGTGATGGACGCTTACACGGGCACGCGAGACGCCCGCCAGGCGGCCGCCATGTCGAGCGACCTGGCGTAACAAACCGGCGTGGGCCGCTTGGCTTCCTTTGTATTCGGGGCGCGCCGGGCGCGCCCCGATTCACGTTGGGCCAGCCGCCTTCCGGGATCAGCCGATGCCCCGCCATCGCGGCGCGTTCAGGCCGCGCAGCAACGACCATGTGATAGCGGTGCTGATGCTGCTGCCGACGCTTGTGCTGTTGGCGGTATTCGTGTACGGCTTCATAGGCAGCACCGCCTGGATGTCGCTTACCGACTGGGGGAGCAACCCGGCTCAGGCGCTGGCTCTCGACCCGGAGGTCGCCTTCGTCGGCCTCGCCAACTACGAGCGACTCTTCACCAGCGGCCTCAATGCCCGCTTTCGCCAGGATCTCGTCAACACCTTCTTCTTCACCGTCTTCTTCATAGTCGGTTGCGTGAGCCTCGGCCTCGGGCTGGCCGTCCTGCTCGACCAGCGAGTGAGGGGGGAAGGCTTCTTCCGCACCGTCTTCCTGTTCCCGTTCGCACTGGCGTTCATCGTCACCGGCACCATCTGGCGCTGGATGCTGCAGCCGCAGGGAGGCGTGAACCGCCTCCCCGAGCTGATCGGGTTGCCACCGTTTCAGTTCGGTTGGCTCACCAGCCGGCAGCAGGTTTGGCAGTTCCTGTGGCAGGACCTACCGGTGTTTCTGGGTGCGCTGCTGGCCCTGGTCGCGCTGTGGCAGGTCTGGCGCACCTGGCGCCGCGGCGGGCGCCTGAGCGCCGGAGCCTGGGGAGGAGTCGCTCTTGCGCTAGCCGTCTGGACGCTGTCGGGAGCTCCCGGAGTAGCCCTGCCGGCGCGCCCCGAAACGCACGGCTTCAACCTCGCGTTCCTGGGCATCATCCTGGCGTCCATCTGGCAGATGTCGGGGTACACCATGGCGCTGTACCTGGCCGGCCTGCGCGGCATCTCGGACGACCTGAGGGAAGCCGGACGGATCGACGGCGCCACCGAATGGCAGCTCTACCGCCACGTGATCCTGCCGCTGCTGGGACCGGTGACCCTGTCTGCGATGATCATCCTCGGCCACATAAGCCTCAAGATCTTCGATCTGATCTGGGCAATGGCTGGCGCCGACAACGCCGAGACGGACGTGCCGGCGTTGCTGATGTACCTGCGCTCGTTCCGGGCCAATCGCTTCGCCGAGGGCGCGGCGATCGCCATCGTGCTGCTGCTGATGGTGGCCGCGGTGATCGTTCCCTATCTGCGGAGCACTCTCCGCCGCGAGAAGGCCGCGTGACGGCGACCTCCGGCACACTATGCAGGCCGCCGCGCCGTTCCGGCTCCCGAGTCGTCGTCTACCTGCTGCTGGCGTTGGCCACGCTCTTCTTCCTGCTGCCCATCTATCTGGTGCTGATCACGGCGCTCAAGGAGCCGGCAGAGATCAGCCTCTCCTCTACCTGGCGGCTGCCGCGGACCTGGCACTGGCATAGTTTCGTCCTCGCCTGGGAAGCGTTCGCGCCGCGGCTGCGCAACAGCCTGATCCTGGCCGTGAGCGCCACCGTCGGATCGGCGCTGCTCGGCTCGCTCAACGGTTACATCCTCTCCAAGTGGCGGTTCCGGGGAGCCGATATCGTCTTCCCGTTGATGCTCTTCGGAATGTTCATCCCCTACCAGAGCATCCTCATTCCGCTGTTCCAGTTCCTGCGCGATGTCGGACTCTACGGCGGCCTGCCCGGCCTCATCCTCACCCATATCGTCTACGGCCTGCCGATCACAACCCTGATCTTTCGAAACTTCTACGCCGAGATTCCCGACGAGATGCTCGACGCCGCCAAGATAGACGGAGCAGGCTTCTTCGGAATCTACCGACGGATCATCTTTCCGCTCTCGGTGTCCGGGTTCGTGGTGGTGGTTATCTGGCAGTTCACGCAGATCTGGAACGAATTCCTGTTCGCGGTCACGCTCACCCGTCAAAGTAGCCAACCGATCACCGTGGCCCTGGCCCAACTGGCGGGCGGCCAGGCGGTCAGCTGGAACCTGCCGATGGCGGGCTCGATCCTGGCGGCACTGCCGACACTGCTCATCTATATCGTGCTCGGGCGTTATTTCATCAGGGGGCTGCTGGCCGGTTCTGTAAAGGGCTGACGACGCCGCGGCGACAGCGGCTCGGCGTTCCCGTGTTCTTATGTGCCCATTGTGTTGAAGTCGACGGAAGCGGGGTTGCGTCTTGATTGCTAGGCGCTGGTACCTGTGCCACAGCCGCGGACAGCCCGTGGAGCCAACGGTCGATG
>JBBDRK010000004.1:48019-63425 GCA_040905465.1 Trueperaceae bacterium
TGGAGCCAACGGTCGATGACAGCCGGGGTGCGTCTTGATCGAAAGGCGCTGGTACCTGTGCCACAGCCGCGGACAGCCCGTGGAGCCAACGGTCGATGACAGCCGGGGTGCGTCTTGATCGAAAGGCGCTGGTACGTGCTGGGAGCGACTTCGTTGGGCGCGTTCGCTGCCACGGTGATGGGCACCAGCGTGAACGTCGCGCTGCCCTCGCTGGTAGATACCTTCGACACCTCCTTCCCGGTCGTCCAGTGGGTGGTCCTGGCCTACCTGCTTTCCACCAGCGTCCTCCTGCCGATAATCGGGCGGCTGGCGGACATGCTCGGCAAGAAGGCGATCTTCGTCTCCGGTTTCGGCATATATGTGCTCGGCTCGCTGCTGTGTGGCCTGGCGCCGTCGGTAGAGGCGCTGATCGGCCTGCGCGCCGTGCAGGGGATCGGCTCGGCCATACTTACCGCCATCGGCCTGGCAATCGTGGCCGATGTCTTTCCCGCCGGCGAGCGGGGCCGCGCCATCGGCGTCGCCGGCGCGGTCCTCTCCAGCGGGGTGGTCATCGGTCCGACGCTGGGCGGTTTCCTGGTCGACGCCCTCGGCTGGGAGTGGGTGTTCCTGGCTGGAGTTCCGGTTGGCCTGGTGGGAGCGGCACTGGCCCTGCGCTTCGTGCCGGCTTACGGACCCGGCGAGCACCAGCGTTTCGACATCGCCGGCGCCAGCCTGCTGTTCGTGACGCTCCTCGCGCTGTCGCTGGCGCTGACCGTCGGACAGGCGCTAGGGTTCGCCGATCCCCGGGTACTGGCGATGTTCGGCCTGAGCCTGCTGGGCCTGGCCGGCTTCGTGGTTGTCGAGCGCCGGGTGGCGCAGCCGCTTCTGGCCCTCGACCTGTTCACCGACCCGACGCTGACGGTGGGCCTGGTGAGCGGGTTCGTGACGTTCGTGTCGATCGCCGGCACTATCTTTCTCATGCCCTTCTTCCTGGAGAACGTGCTCGGCTACCCGCCGGCGCAGGTTGGACTGTTGATGTCGGTGACGCCGATACTCCTGGTCGTCGTCGCGCCGTTGGCCGGTTGGCTGGCCGACCGCTACGGCGAGCGGCCGATAACGGTCATAGGCCTGTCGTTCATCCTGACGGGCTACCTGATGATCGGCACGTTGAACGAGCAGAGCAGCGCCGTGGGCTTCATCGTGCGCTTCCTTCCGCTCGGCCTGGGCATGGGAGCCTTTCAGACGCCCAACAACAGCGCGATAATGGGCTCGGCGCCCCGTCACCGCTCCGGCGTGGCCGGCGGGCTGCTGGCGCTCACGCGCGCGCTCGGCCAGACCGCTGGAATCGCCGTGCTCGGTAGCCTGTGGGCAGGCAGGGTGATGGCCAGGACGCTGGCCGCGGAAAGTGGTGGCGGGACCGGTGGAGTTTCGGCGCGAGTAGCGGGCGATCTCGGTGGGGACGCCACCGCGGCCCCACCCGCACTGCAGGTCGCCGGCTTGCACGACATGCTGCTGGTGGTCCAGATCGCCGTCGGCTTAGCACTGCTCCTGTGCGTCTGGGACCTGCTGCGCCGCAGAAGCGAGGGAGTCGATCAGCACGTGCGGGCGGACGACGATCCGAAGGCTGTATGAAGGCTGAGTGAAGGGTTGAGAGCCGGCGCAGAGGTGGCTGCGCCTGTCGGGTGCCTTGTCTGCCGGAACCCTATCGGCTAAGCTTGCTGTCAAGTACTTCACTTCGGCACTGCACTTCGGCACTGCACTTTGCGGCACTGCACTCTGGAGGCTTAATGAAACGACTGCTGGTGGTCCTGACAATCCTGGCCGGCGTGGCTATCGCCCAGGCACCCGACCTCGATGGCCGTGTCATCGTTGTGGGTTCCGACACGACCTATCCCCCCTTCGAAACGGTGAACGACCAGGGTGAAATCGTCGGATTCGACGTCGATGTGGTCAATGCCGTGTGCGAGCAGGTCAATTGCGTAGCCGAGTTCCAGACCACAGCCTGGGACGGCATCTTCCCGGCGCTCGCCGCCGGCGAGTTCGACATGGTCGCTTCCGGCGTCACGATTACCGAAGAGCGCGACCGCGTCGTCGACTTCACCATCCCCTACTTCGAGGTCGATCAGGCCATTGCGGTCCGGGTAGAGGATGAGGACCTGGCGCTCGAGGACTTCACCGAGGGCGGCGACCTGACACTGGGGGCGCAGACAGGCACCACCAACGCGGCCACCGCCGAAGACCTGGTGGGACGCGATCGCGTTCGCCTGTACGACGACTTCAACGCCGCCATACAGGGCCTGCTCAACGGTGACGTCGACGGCGTCGCCATCGACGACGTGACAGCCGACGCCTTCGTGCAGCAGTATGCCGGCGAGCTGGCCGTGACGATTCGCGAGGTGGAGTCCGGCGACAAGCTCGGCTTCGCCGTTCAGGAGGGTGACGAACTGGTCGATGCCCTGAACGCCGGCATCGAAGCGATCGCGGCCGACGGCACGCTCGACGACCTGATCGCCAAGTGGTTCACCGCCGGCAACTGAGCCGAGCCAGGAACTGTTCACGTGAAGAGGCCCGGGGCATCCCCGGGCCTCTTCACATTGCAGTCGCCGGAGTCGAAGGCCGGGGCAGCAGAGATCTCCCGTTCGCAAGTCACCCCGCGCAACGGGCAGAACCGACCGGTTCCGGCGGGTCCGGACCGATTGCGCTAGACTCGCCTCCAGTGAGGAACCGATAACGTTGCGAAAGACCCCCCTCCCCGGCTCGGATCGGTGGCGCCTGCTGCGCCGGGTGCGGCCCAGCTATTTGCTGCTTCTCCTCGCCATCCCGTTCATCATCTACCTGTTCGCCACTGTGGAGAACTACCGCGCCGCGATGGTGTTCATCGCCCCTGGCTTGTGGACCACCATCCGCGTGACGGTGGTCGCCTATCTGGTCGCGGCCATCCTGGGTCTGGCTCTGGCCGGCCTGTTGCTGATGAAGTCGGGGCGCTCCACGTTTCCCGTCTTTCTGGCGATTTCGCTGCTGCTGGCTGCCGCCAGCGCGTTCTTCTTCACTCGGGACCGAGTGGAGTACGTTCTGGTCGGCGAGCAGCAGGGACTGGTGGCCATCCTCCAAGGCACACCGTCGAACCTGAGCCGGACGATCCAGCGCGGCCGCTTCGACGAGGACGCCGAGCCCCGCAACATCCGCGCCGTAGTCAGCGCCGAAGCCGGCCTGCAGCGCCTGGAGTCCGGCGTGGTCGAGGCAGCCTTCCTGCCCGTGTCGGAGGCCCCCGCCGACCTCCCTGTGCTGTGGCAAACCAGCTTCCTGCCACCGGACAGCAAACGACCAGGACTGTTCACGGCGGTACTGGCGGTGCTGACCCTGCTGTTGACGTTTGCCGCATGGCAGAGCGGCAAGCACCCGCTGGCGATCTTTGCCGAGCTCTACGTCGACGCCCTGCGTGGCATTCCGATGCTGGTCATCATCCTCTACATCGGCTTCCCGGTCCAGGGGGCAGTTCGTGACATCAGCGGCGGAATGCTCGAACCGTCACGCCTGACCCGCGGAATCATCGCCATCGCCCTCGGTTACGCCGCTTACATGGCGGAGGTGTTTCGTGCCGGGATCCAGGCGATTCCCCGCGGCCAGATCGAGGCGGCCCGCTCGCTCGGTCTCGGCGGCTGGCAGACCGCTCGCTTTGTAGTGCTTCCGCAGGCGCTGCGCATCGTCATACCGCCACTAGGCAACGAATTCATCGCCATGCTCAAGGACACCTCGCTGCTGTCGCTGCTCTCCTTGCGCGAGATCACCCAGCGAACCCGCGAGTTCGCCGCGGACACCTTCGAGTATTTCCCCGCCTTCAACACGGTAGCCGTGCTCTACATCGGTCTAACTCTGGCAGCCTCCAGCCTGCTCAAGTCGGTCGAGCGCCGCAGCGAGACACCGCGTTGAATAGCACGGCGGCGAGCCGCGCTTGTCGGGAATCCGAAGTGCTTCCGCCCTGAGTCGATCCGTCATCTCATCTAGACTATGGACGTGACGGGCTTCGACGACGCAGAGTATCGTCGGTGGCTGTCTCAGGCCAACCACACGAGGGACTCCGCAGGGCGTGATGCAGCCTCGGGCGACTATTCCTGGTCGTGTTTCAAATCACAGCAGGCCGGTGAGTACGCGCTACAAGCGCTCCTGCGTGGATTGGGCCAACCGGCACATGGCCACGCGCTGCGGCGCTTGCTGTCAGAACTGATGACCCTATCGATAGAGGTGCCGGAGGCGGTCATGGAAGCCGGACAGGCGCTCGACCGACATATAGTGCCCACCACGCGATACGCCGATGCCTTTCCCGAGGGAAGCCCTCACGAGTATTACAATCTTGGCGCAGCCGAGGAGGCGCTAGGTGCAGCCGATAAAGTCATCGACTGGGTTCAAAGCGCTGCTTGAGCGGCGGCGGAAGGAACGCGACGGCCTCATCACCGCCTCGTCGAAGGCCGTGAGGAACCGAAGGGACTGCTGCCGCGCGAATTCGCCCGGCTCGCGGCGGACGGAAAATTATGGCATCTGGAGGAGGCACTGGAACTTTAAGCGGCAAACTCGGTTGTTCACGGCCGAAGGAGGAAACCTTGCCGATTCGACCCGGGGCGCGCGATACTGTCTCGCATGCCCGTAGCCCAGGTCGACCTCGCCGCTCTCCGACACAACCTGGAGCTGCTGCGGCGCCGACTCGAGCCGGGCTGCCGGCTGTTGGCGGCCGTCAAGGCCGGCGGCTACGGGCATGGCGCGGCGCCGGTGGCACGGGCGCTGGAAGCGGCCGGGGTGGAGTGGTTCGGCGCCGCCACTCCCGAAGAGGCGCTCGAGCTCAGGGAGGCCGGGGTACGAGGACGAATCCTGCTCCTGGGACCGGGGTTCGCACGGCTGGCCGAGCTGGTGGAGGCCGGGGTCGACCTGACCGTGTGCGATCGGGCGTCGGTCGACTCGATCAGGCACTGCGGTACGCCGGGCAAGGCACGGGTGCACCTCAAGGCGGACACCGGCATGGGCCGAATCGGCTTGCCGGCAGCCGCAGCCCTCGAGTTGGCGAAGGAGCTGGCGAACGACCGCCGCCTGCGCTTCGAAGGCGTCTGGACTCACTTCGCCGCGGCGGACGAAGCTGACCGCCGCTTCACGGAGATGCAGATCCAAGCCTTTGGAGAGTTGCTGGGGGAGCTCGAGCGGCTCTCGATACGCCCGCCCCTGGCGCACACCTGCAACTCAGGCGGACTGCTGGCCTTCCCGGAGGCGCATTTCGATCTGGTGCGCCCCGGAATAGCGCTCTACGGCTATCCGCCCAGTGACGAAGTCGCCGCGATCGAACCCAACTTTCGCCCGGTCATGACCGTCACGGCTCCGGTAACGTTCGTGAAGCGGGTGGCGGCGGGAACTGCGATCTCTTACGGAGCGACCTGGCGGGCACCGCGCGAAACCACCGTCGCGACGGTGAGATTCGGCTACGCCGACGGCTACCCGCGGCTGCTGGCGAATCGCGGTTGGGCGAGAGTTCATGGCCGGCGTTGCGACGTGGCCGGCCGGATCTGCATGGATCAGTTGATGCTGGACGTGGGGGATCTCGACGTCTCCCCGGGAGACCGGGTCACTCTCTTCGGGGCCGCGGGTCCTTCGGCGGGCGAGCTGGGCGCACTGGCGGGCACGGTATCGTACGAGATCCTCACCTCGGTGTCACAGCGGGTGGCACGCGTGTATCTAGACTGAGCGGCATGCGACTCGAAGCTCAGCCCTCATCGGCTTGAGGCTCCTGACCGACGGTTTCGCCGACTACCTTCAACTTCGCCAACACTCGTTGCACCCGGCGTTCATCGGCCTCATCGACAGTGAAGTGCACCGAGGCGAAGTCGAGCGTCTCCCCTACCCTCGGGATGTAGCCGAACTCGGAGATCAGGAAGCCTGCCAGAGTGTCGTACTCGCCTTCGTCCTCGAAGACGATCTTCAGCTCGGCGGCTACCTCCTCGAGGTGGGCCGAACCGAGGATGCGGTAGTGCCCCGCTCCGAGGTCGACGATGTCCTCGTCCTCCTCGATGTCTGTCTCGTCGTAGATCTCGCCGGTGATCTCCTCGATGATGTCTTCCAGGGTTACGACACCGGCGGTTCCTCCGAACTCGTCCACCACTACGGCGATGTGGTTCTTGCGGATGCGCATGTCGCGCAGCAGCGAGAGGATCGAAAGGGTCTCCGGTACGTAATGAGGGGAGGTCATGAGGTCGCTCACCATCGTCGACTCGAGCGCCTCGGGTTGGCCCAGGTAGGGCAGCAGGTCACGGGCGTATACGATCCCCCTGATGTTGTCGACCGTGTCGGAGTAGACCGGCAGGCGGCTCACCCGGTGTTCCGTGGTCAGCTCCAGAAGTTCTCGCAGGGTGGCGCCCTCGGCAACGGCGATCACGTCGACTCGCGGGGTCATCACTTCGCGGACAACGGTCTCCTCGAGATCGATGATGCCGCGGATCATCGCCTGCTCCTGCGCCTCGATGACGCCCGATTCCTCGGCGCTGCGCAGCATCAGCCGTAGCTCGTTCTCGGTGATGAGCGCCGCCGAGGCGGGCTCGAGCCGCAACAGGCGGAGAATCCCGTTCACCACGAAGGTAAAGAACAGGCCTACCGGATAGAGAACTATCGACAGTACGTATACCGGCAGGATCACTGCCCGCGAGAACGACACCGCATTGTGAACGGCGATCGACTTGGGCGTGATCTCGCCGAAGATCAGCACCAACAGCGTCATCACCCCGGTCGCGTAGCCCACGGCGAGCGATTCGGAGAAGCCGAGCGAGCGCGACATGCCGATGCTTATCTGGGTAACGAGGGCGGTGGCGGCGATGTTTACCAGGTTGTTGCCGATGAGCAATGTTGTGATGAAACGGGTGGGCTCGCGCTCGAGCAACGCGAAGACTCCCGAGGGGTCGCGCCCGTCCTCACGAAGCTGCCGGATCTTCCACTCGCCGAGCGCCGTCAGCGCGGTTTCGGAGCCGGACAACAGGCCCGACAGGAGCAGCAACAGTACCACCAGGGCGATCTGACCGAAGCCGATGCTGGCCGTCTCGGCGCCCTGCGCCAGCACGATCCCCATCAACGGCATCAGCAGCAGCGCCGGAACCACGCCCATGCGCAGCCTGCCAGGGCGTTGCTGTCGGGCGTATCGACTGTCATCCATCGGTTGGCCGGATTGTAGCACAGGCCCGCTCGGCAGCCGGACCCCGGGTCGGCGCCAGCTTGCCGCCGACCCGGGTTTATACTCTTGCGAGGTTGTGGAGGTTGCATGTCGTACATAGTCGTCGAGGGAGTTATCGGCGTGGGCAAGACGAGCCTCAGCCGGCTCCTGGCCGAGGAGTTGAGCGCCCGGCTGGTGCTGGAGGTGGTGGAGGAGAATCCGTTCCTCGCGCAGTTCTACGAGTCCCCTGACAGGTACGCGTTCCAGGTGCAGACGTTCTTCCTGCTGTCGCGCTTCAGGCAGCTGCAGGAGCTCGGCCAGCAGCCGCTGTTCGAGCGGCACACTGTCGCCGACTACCTCTTCGACAAGGACTTCATCTTCGCGTCACTGAACCTCGTCGGCGCTGAATGGGAGCTGTATCGCGAGCTCTACGATCACCTCCGTCCGCGGCTGACCACCCCCGACCTGGTCGTATACCTGCGGGCCGATCCCGACCTGTTGCTGCAGCGCATCGCCCAGCGTGGCCGCCCCTTCGAGCGCACTATCGAGGCCGATTACCTCCGGCGCCTCGGCACCGCTTACGACGAATACTTCGCTCAGTACCAAGGTCCGCTCAAGCGTATCGAGGCGGCCGCGGTGGACTTCGTGGGCAGTCCCGGAGACCGCCGCGCCATCGTCGACCAGATCCTGGAACGCGCGAAGGCGGCCTGAGGTGTACGTGGCCGTGGCCGGCAACATCGGAGCCGGCAAGTCGACGCTTACCCGCCTGCTTGCCGACACCTTCGGTCTGGCGCCGGTTTTCGAGGCGGTGGAGGAGAACCCGTATCTGGAGGATTTCTATCGCGACATGCGGCAGTTCGCCTTCCACTCCCAGATGTTCTTCCTGGGCAAGCGGCTCGAACAGCACCTGGAGCAGGTCAACCCGGCGCAGCGGGTGATCCAGGACCGCACCATCTTCGAAGACGCCGCGATCTTCGCCCGCAACCTGCACGAGGAACGGATCATGTCGGAGCGCGACTATCTGAGCTACCTGCAGATGTACAGGGCGATCAGCCGGACCCTGCGGCCGCCGGACCTGCTCATCTATCTCGAGGCGAGCCTGCCGACACTTCGCCGTCATATCGACCAACGTGGGAGATCGTACGAGGCCGACATCGAAGATGCCTACCTGCAGCGGCTCGACAGTCTGTACCGGGCCTGGATCGGCGACTACGACCTGTCCGAGCTCCTGGTGATACCGGCAGACGAGCTGGACTTCGTGCACAGCGACGAGGACCGTGAGACGGTGTTGGAGATGGCGGAACGTCGCGGTCTTACCCGTCCCATGGTGGCTGTACCGAAGGCGGACTCGCTGGTGCAAGGATGACCTCGGGCGTAGCGGTAAAGGCGCCGAAGCGCGGGCCGGGCGGGTCTCGGGAGAGCCGGTGAAACTGAGCGAGCTGGCAAAAGAGTCGCTGGGCATCGTGGAGGCGTTGCCGCCGGTCGACGTGACCGGCGTGTCGCAAGACCATCGGAAGGTCGCTCCCGGACACGTGTTCGTGGCGCGCGTGGGCTCGAAGTTCGACGGCCACCGCTATGCCCGGTTGGCGATCGAGCGGGGCGCGGTGGCGGTCGTGGGGATTCATGACGGGGTGCCGACCCTCCCCTGGAACTCTACGCCCTATCTGCGGGTGGCTGATGACCGCGAGGCCGTCGCCCGTCTGGCGGCAACCTTCCACCGCTACCCGTCGTGCGCCATGACCACCATCGGCGTGACCGGCACCGACGGCAAGACTACCGTGTCGTTCCTGCTCCACCATCTGCTTTCCGCCTCGCTGCCATGCGGCCTCATCAGCACCGCCGCCGTGCGCTCGGCAGACGCTCCGCTCCCCCTGGAAGGGCATTTCACCACACCCGAGGCAACCGAGGTACAGGCCTATCTGGCCGCCTTTCGCGACGACGGTTGCAGCCACGCCGTGGTCGAGTCGAGCTCCCACGCGCTGTCGTTGCGCAGGCTCGACCAGGTCGATTACGACGTGGCGGTATGGACCAACCTCAGCGCCGAGCATCTCGACCATCACGGGTCTTTGGAGGCGTATCGCGACGCCAAGCTCGAGCTTGTGCGCAGGTCAGGCACGTCGGTTCTCAATCTCGACGACCAGCACTTTCCCGCTTTCGCGGACGCCTCGCAAGAGGTGGTGAGCTACGGCCTCGCCGACGATGCGACCTGGCGGGCCGGCGCCGTCAGCGAGTCCGCCACCGGATTGGAGTTCGACGTGCACGTAGCCGGCGACGTGCTCAGGGCGGCGCTGCCGATGCTCGGCGCATTCAACGTCCACAACGCCCTGGCCGCCCTGGCAGCAGCGCACGTTTGCGGCGTCTCGCCGGCCGCAGCGGTGGAGCGGCTGGCGCGCTTCCCCGGCGTACCCGGCAGGATGCAGGTCGTTCATGCAGGGGCCTTTGCCGTGGTGGTGGACTTCGCCCATACCGGACCCGCTCTGGAAAAGGCGCTGGCGGCGTTGCGGCCGGCCGCCGAAGGCCGGATTCTGCTCGTCGTCGGCGCCGCAGGCGAGCGCGATCCCGGCAAACGGGGCCCGCTGGGTCGAGCGGCGGCGAATGGCGCAGACCTGATCTTTTTCACCGAGGAGGACCACCGCAGCGAGTCGCTGGATGCCATTCTCGACGAGTTGACACTCGCGGCCAGGGAAGCCGGGGCGGAGGGCGAGCGAATTCACCGGGTACCGAACCGGCGTGAGGCGATCGCCGCCGCGGTGGCGGCGGCGCGCGAGGGAGACCTGGTGTTGCTGGCCGGCAAAGGGCACGAGTCGAGCCTCGAACGCGCTTACGAGACGATTCCCTGGGACGAGGCGGCGGAAGCGAGACGGCAGCTCGAACAGAAGCAAGGCTAAAATGCGACTCATGCGCCCCGTAGACGTCATACTTGCAAAACGCAACGGTGAGAGGCACGCGCGCGAGGTACTCCGGGAGTTCATCGGCGACTACGTGGCCGGGGAGTTGCCCGACTACCAGGTTGCGGCCTGGTTGATGGCCGTTTGCTTCCAGGGGATGGACGAACGCGAAACGGCCGACCTCACCGAGGTGATGGCCGCCTCGGGCGACACCCTCGACCTCTCCGAACTCTCTCATACCGTGGACAAGCACTCTACCGGTGGTGTGGGAGACAAGACGAGCCTGGTGCTCGCGCCGCTGCTGGCAGAGGCTGGCGGCACGGTCGCCAAGATGAGCGGCCGGGGACTCGGCCATACCGGCGGAACGGTTGACAAGCTGGAGAGCATCCCCGGCTTTCGTAGCGAGCTGTCTCACGAAGAGTTCCTGAAGCAGGCAGCCGCCATCGGCGTGGTGGTCAGCGGACAGTCGAAGCAGATGGCTCCCGCAGACGGCCTGATGTACGCCCTGCGCGACGCTACCGGAACCGTCGAGTCGCTGCCACTGATCGCAGCGTCGATCATGAGCAAGAAGCTCGCCGGTGGCGCCGAATCGATAGTGCTGGACGTCAAGGTCGGCAGCGGTGCTTTCCTGCGCACCCGAGACCAGGCGCGCGCGCTGTCGAAGCAGATGGTATCGATCGGCCGTCACTCGGGACGTCGGGTCCGCGCCCTCCTTACCGGCATGGAGCAACCGTTGGGGAACGCCGTCGGGAACGCCCTCGAGGTCCAGGAGGCTGCTCGCTGCCTTCGCGGCGAGGGACCCGCCGATCTCACCGAGCTGTGCCTGGCGCTGGCGGAACAGGTCCTGGACGCTTCCGGACTGGACGGCCGCCGGGAACATCTGATCGAGCTCCTGTCGAGCGGGCGCGCATATGGGCGTTTCGAAAGCTGGGTGGAAGCGCAGGGAGGCGATCCGGCCGCGGTCGACCGGCTCGAGCTGGCTCCGGGCCGGGAAACGATCACGAGCCCCCGCAGCGGCGCGCTCAGCTCACTCGACGCCCTTGCGCTCGGCCGCGCCGTTAGTCTGCTCGGCGGCGGTCGGAGCCGCAAGGGTGAGGCGATCGACTACGGGGTAGGCGCCGTGATTCACGGCAAGATCGGTGACGAGCTGATGCAAGGCGATCCGCTGGTGACATTGCTCCATCGCGACGGACGGGGACTAGGCGAGGCAAGGGCGCTCGTGGCGGCGTCGATCTCGGTTTCCGATCGCGCGGCGGTACCACCGCTCGTTCTGGAGATCAACCCAGTCGACTGAGCCAGCAAGCCGGCTGACGCCTGTTCCGGCGCGGTCACTTCGGTTGGGCTCGAGTCAGTTGTGCTTGGCGCAGGAGAAGCGGCCGTGAGCGCTCATCAGTTCCGGCTCCGGCATGAACGCTCCGTTTCTCGGAGCGACGATCCGGCGCCGTGCTACCCGCGGTTCGGACCACGGTTCACCCAGGGCGAAACCTTGGAAGAAGGACACGCCGCGCGAAGCGAGTCGCGCCAGCACATCGATGTCCTCGACCCCTTCGGCGACCAGCAGGAGGCCGCTGTCGGTGGCCTCGTCCAGGAACTCCTGCGCCTCGCTGGGCGTGTGCTCGGCGGCCAGGGCCGGCAGGACGCTGCGGTCGAGCTTCAGACCGTGAACCGCGCCTCGCAGGGAGGATATCCGCTGTTGCGAACCGGGCGTGATGTCATCGAGGAAGATCCTGACTCCGCTGGCGGCCAGACCTTCGAGTACTCGCGGCAACTCCGGTTGATCGATAATCGGGTCTTCCGTTAGCTCCACCATCAGGCGGCGCCGTACTCTCAGCGGAGCCTGGCCGATGACGGCGGTCGCTACAGGCAACTCGACCTGTCGCGGGCTGAGATTCACGGACAGCGCCGGCAGGTAGGGATCGGCGTCCAGGCGCGCCAGGGCGAACTGCAGGGAAAGGCGCGTGAACGACTCGATCCGCTCGGGGTGCAGCAGGCCGGCCATTATCACGGACGGTCCCTGGATGGTTCCGTCCTGCAACGACCGGCGCGCGAGCGTCTCGTACGCCAGCAACCGTTTGCCGTCAGCGGCGAGTATCGGTTGGAACTGGAACGTCAGGCCGAATAATGGATTCTGAGAGTTCTTGACGTTGATCGACACAGTCGGGAGGGGATGGGTCGATCAGCCGGGGTCGACATCGTCGGGGTTGCTTCCACCTGCGAAGCTGACCTGAACGTTGTCGAGGCTGGCGAAACCGATCGCCGCGAGCGGGGTGGCGGCAAGGACCAGCGCGAGCGCCAGCTTGGCGGCAATGCTACGAATTACGGTGGGGGCGGCGAATTCTGTGGGGGTCATCATGGTATTCCTCCGGGGGCTTGCTTCGGACGGAAGGTTACGCCCTGGCTGGTTGAATTCTCGTTGAGTTTTTGAGCCGGCCTACTTCCACGGGAATTCGACTGCTCCTCGGCCACACTCTGTTGCAGGCAGCGCAACCATTCAACGCCTAGCCGAGGAGACGAACATGGACAGATATCAGGCACGCAGGTTATTCGAGGCCAGCCGGCGCTTCCCATGCAGAGCGGGTGGAATATTGGTACGGGATGTCGAGCTCGCGGCGATGATTGCGACGGTCAAAGCGGAGCGCCGTGCCCCGGCCCAGCAGCGCCCATACCAGTGCATGGAGAGTCGTGCGGGCTGAAGGACGGACCTGGACGGTCCCTGCCGGCTGACGGGAAAGCAATCGCATGGCCGGCTCACGCGTTTTCGGCATGCCGCCGGCGCCGCACGGAGCGGGCCAAACGCTTGCGAACCGCCGCGGAATCGTTATCGGCGACCGGCAAGACCGTGAGGTCAGGCTCCGCTTGACATATCCTGGAGTCCGTGTGGCTCGAAGATCGCTTCCGCCTGTGCCCGGTTTCGGGCAAGGCTCTGGTACTGCACGGCGGTGAGGAGTACGGTGCGCCCTTCCTCGTCGACCGCTTGCGCCGGGAGCGTGCGGTGGCCTGGCTGGCATTCACGCCGGCAGAGGCGAGCGACCGGGTGGCGGCAGGCAACAAGCTTGCGGACGCAGTCAACGAGGCGGTAGAAGGAAATCTCCTCCAGCATGCGCTGCCGTACCTCGTTCACCTGCGCTCGCTGAGCCTGCGCCGCACCCAGCTTCCGCCGTTTACCCTGGTCGTGTCGGGCGCCGACCTCGCACCCGAGTTCGCCCAGGCGGCGGCGCAGGCGTGCCGCAGTGGATTCGGCCTGTGGCTCCTGGCAAGCGACGGGCCCTCGGGCTTCGATGGGCCGGCGGGCATCGATGCCCTGCACCTGCGGCCCTCCGACCTGCGCCTGACGCTCGCTGAAGCGAGACGACTCGCACCGAGCGGAATCGGCGACGGCGTGGTGGCTCGGATTCACGACCTCACCGAGGGCGCCTACACCCGCTTTCTCGGCGAGATGCACAAAGAGTCGGGTCTGCCCGAGATAATGGTTCCGCACGCTGAAGGCTGGGTCTACCCGGAGCATGAGGCGCGCCGGGAACATCCCGAGGACGTTGTGGAGGCGCTGCTGCGGCTCGGCCGGCAGGTCGACGCGCTGGAAGTCGCCGCCGAGTCCCTTCCCGGGCGCGTCGAGGAGTTGCTGCACGAGGCCGGTCCGGAGTTCCAGAACCAGGGTCTCCTTCCGCGCCTGCACCTGTTGCTTTCCACGTTGCCACCACCTTACGACGAGCGCGAGCGCACGCTGGAATGGCGGCTCGTGGCAGCGCATCAGGCTGGCGCGGCGCAACAGGTTGCCAAGCAGGTACGCCGGTATTTGAGCGTTCACGAAGCGCCCGAGTTGCGTGCCCGCTACGCGGCTTTCGCGCCATACTCCGAGGGCCTGAACCAAGCGCGGCGGGCAGCAACCGCCCTCCCTTCCCCCCTGACGCTTTGGCAGTACGGGCGAATGCTTCCCGATCCCAGCCAGGGCATCGAGCTTCTGACCCGCAGCGTTTCGCAGGCGGAACTGGAGGGCGACCCGTACGCCTGCGTGCGAGCGGCAGGCACGCTGGCGGCGAGATTCCTGCATCTAGGAGACTTCCATTCCGGTAGATCGTGGGCCGACTGGGGACTCCAACTGTACGACGAGAACGCCCTCAGAGACGGGATAAGGCGCCTGCACCTTTTCAAGGAGCTTGCTTTCGCACGCACGATGCTGGGCGAGCTGAGCGGGCTGCGCGAGCAACTTCAGGATGGCCTCGCCACGGTCGAGAACGTGCTACCCGACATGGCGTCCAGCTACCGCGACGCCCTTGCCGACCTCGAGCGGCTCGAAGCCGACCCGCTAGTGGCGGCCGAGTACACTAAAGCGAACCTGGACACCTCCCCGCGTAGACAGAAAGGTCTCCGCGCTCACCAGCACGTGAGAAGCCTCCTGGAGCTCGGCAAGGTTGCAGAGGCCGCCGATGTGGCGCGTGCCGCCGCCGCTCTGAGCGCCGGGGCATCCGTGATGCAGGATCTCAGGGCGCGCCTGGCGGTCGGCATGGTGCAAGCCTTCGAAGATCCTGACAGTGCCGCCGGCACACTGACAGAGATCATGGAAAACCCGGAGTTGATCTTCGACCAGCGGGCGCGAGCAGCCCTCCACTACCTGCTGGCGCGGCCGTCCGGAGCCGGCGATATCCCCGAGAACCTGCGAAGCAAGCTGGAGAACCTGAGCGACACCGCCCTGCGCGTCCTGAGTGGTCCGCCGGAAGCGTTCCACAAAATCTGGATGGACCTCACCGGCGGGCGCAATGCCGCGCTCGAGTTGCGCGTGCTCGGCAAGACCAGTGCACGGCTGGAAGGAGTGGAGTTGCGCCTCACCCGCCGGCAGTGGGAGATACTAGTAGCGCTGGCATTGCATCCGGAAGGGCTGGGGTATGACGCTTTGCATGCATTCTTGCTGCAGGACGATAACCGCCTCAGCCCGGGTACGCTACGCTCCCATGTCAGCCACCTGCGCTCCATCGTCCCTATCAGCGACAACCCGTACCGCATCGAGGTGCCCTACACGCTCGACATCGCCGCGGTCCAGGCTCACCTGCGAGAGGGCAAGGTGCGCCAGGCCATCGCGCTCGTGAACGGCAGCGTGCTGCCGAGCAGCAGCCTTCCCGGGATACGCGACACGGGCGAGCAGCTCGACCAGGCTCTCCGCGAGAGCGTACTGACCAGCGGCGACCCGGAGGCGCTCTACTGCGCCGCCAGCCTCTGGAACGACGACCTGGAGGTCTGGGAAGCCACTCTCGCGGCCCTGCACCCGCGCGATCCGCGGGTGCCGCTGCTGCGTGCCCGCGTGCAGTCGCTGCGTCACGAATACGGCGCGGCCTGAGCAGAGTTTGCCCGATTCGCCGGTCTTCCGGAC
>JBBDRK010000005.1:0-13316 GCA_040905465.1 Trueperaceae bacterium
ATCGACACTACCACCGGCGAGATCTGGCACACCAAGGAGGTCCAGGACGGGGTCTGCAAGCTGGATCCGAGCGGTGCGCTCCTGGGCTGCTTCCAGCACGGACATGCTTTCGCCAAGGGCGTGGCGGTGGACCGTGACGGCAACGTTTGGGTGGCACACGGCAATCTGGCCGGTGCCTCGCCAACGGTCGGACGCCTCAGGACGGATGGCACATTCGTCGGGAACGTGGATCTTCTCGACGGCAATGGCCCGACCGGGGTGGCGGTCGATGCCACCGGGAAGATCTGGGTCACGAACATCAGTACGAACAATGTCATGCGCATAGATCCGCAGGCCGGCCCCCTTGGGGGTGGCGGGTTTCCAGTGGGCGCGGTAGACCTGGTGGTCGATCTCGGACCCGATGCGACGCCCTACAACTACAGCGACATGACCGGTAGCGCCCTCGCGGCGGTGCCGAACAGCGGGAAGTGGACCGTGATTCACGACAGCGGCACTCCGGTGGCGGCCTGGGAGGCCATCAGTTGGACCGCGGATCCCGAAGGCGGTGAGTCGATCACCGTGACGGCCGCGACCAGCGCTGACGGGAGCGCATTCAGCGAGCCGGTGGCCGTGGCGAACGGCGAGGGCCCGAACCTTCCCGACGGGCGTTACCTCAGCATCGAGGTCAGCTTCGGGCGCCCCGACTCCGGCGTGTCTCCTGTGCTCTACGACCTGAGCGTGGTCGCACGCGAAGTCGCGCAGGGCCCGGGAAGCCTGCGCGTGATAGCGGCCGGCGAACAAACTTCCGGCGCCCTCGGGGCGCCCGCGCAGATAGCGCTGATCCTGGACGGCTCGAACTCGATGTGGGCGCAGATCGAGGGGCGCTCGCGGATCGAGATCGCCAAGGAGGTGATGACCGGTGTGATCGGCGACCTGCCCGACGAGGTGCGGGTGGCGATGCGTCTCTACGGTCACCGCATCCATTTCAGCGAGGCGGGGGCGTGCCAGGACTCGGAGCTGGTGTTCCCGTTCGGACCCGTCGACAAGGCGCGGTTGCTCGAGCTCGTCCAGGGGCTGCAGCCGCGCGGCACAACCCCAATCGCCTTCTCGCTTGAGCAGGTGGCTAGCGACTTCGGCGACGCGGCCGGGGAGAAGATGGTGCTGCTGGTGACCGATGGCATCGAGGAGTGCGGCGGCAGTCCGGCGGAGGCGGTGGCGGAGTTGCTGGAGCAGGGGCTCGACGTGAGGATCAACATTGTGGGCTTCGGCTTGGCTGACGAAGACGCCAAGGCTGAGATGGAGCGGGTTGCTGAGCTGAGCGGCGGCCGTTTCTTCGATGCGGGTGATGCCGGGGAGTTGCTTGACGCTGTGCAGCGATCGCTGGCAGTTCCGTATACCGTCTTCGATGCTGAGGGCGGCGAGGTAGTTGCCGGGCATCTCGGCGACGATAGTGTCGAGCTGCCGGCGGGAATCTACCGCACGATAGTGCACGTGCCAGGCGCGGCGCTGGAGGTGGCCGAGGTATCGGTGGCACCGGGGCAGGAGACCACCGTCGAGTTGCGAGTGGGGGCCGATGGGCTGGAGGCGTCGGTCATCGGGCCCTAAGGTGGGTGGAGCCGGTACGATTACGGGTATCTCGCACGACCGTTCGTTCTGGGCACCCGATCTCTCGGGAATCCGGGGAATGCAATCTGGAAGGGGACTCTTGTGGCTGTGAGGCGTTTTGTCCTTTGCCTGGCCGGAATGGCCGTCATGGCGTTGCCCGGGCTCGGGCAGGCACAGGAGTGGCCGGGAAAGTACCTGAGCATTTCGGAAGACGGCCTCGTCGTCGTCTACCTGCGCGAGTCGGACGGGCAGTTGGAGGGCGGCCTCTTACTCGGGTACGGCCTGCTGTTCCCGTTCGAAGGGCAGGCTGAAGGGGCTGTGTTCCGGGGAGAGCTGTCCGGTGCTGAGCCGCGCACGCTGGTGGAAGGCCAGTTGGAGGGCGACATGCTCACGGTCACCCTCATGCAGGACGGCAAACGGCAAGAGTTCGCGCTCGAGCGGCAGACGGGAGCGGAACGTTTCGGGGAGGCTACCTCCGACGAGTCAGCCTCGCCCCTCCTGCAGATGCTGGCGCTGGTCCCCGACGTTCTCGACACCCGCCAGGGGACACCCGGCGTCGCCTTCGTCGATTTGCGAGCGCTGGAGGCGGCGGCCGGGGTCGAGAGCCCCGGTACGGCGGCGGCATACGAGGAGATGTCCGAGGAGGCTCGCGACGCCTGGTCGGCCGCGCTGCAGCGGGTCCGGGTCGGACCGGCGGAGTTGCTTGCCTACCGAAACGCGCAGATGGAGGGGATGCCCGGGCTGGTAGGTTTCGAGTGGTTCGACATCGAGCGGCTGCTGGCGTACGGGGCACCTCCCGCCTCGGTGACCGTCCTTGCGGCCGAGGTGGACTCAGGCCGGCTGGCTGAGAGGCTCGCTGCCCGCGGTTTCGAGCGGGTGGAGCGGCACGGGGTGACGATTTGGCACCATCAGCGGGACGGGGCGCTCGACCTTCGCTCGCGCGATCCCGCCGACCCGTTCGGAGCGAACATGGGAAGGGCGCAACGAATCGCGGTGCTGCCGGGTCATCTGGCGAACTCGGCGTACTGGCGCGCTACCGAGGCCGTGACGGCTGCCCATGCCGGCCACGCCCCGGCGCTCGCTGATTCACCCGAATATCGGGCCCTTGCCGAAGCCGTCAGCGACTCCTCGACTGGAGCGCTGCTACAGGCGGTATTCCTCCATCCGATGGAGGTCGGAGTGATGCCGGGGGACCCTATTCGTCCGATGGAGCCCGGCAGGGAACAGGCGGGCGAGCGATCGCCGGGCACGAACCCGGAAGAGGCCGACGGCGATGAGCTTCCGTGGTACGGGCTGGCCGTTCTCGCCGACCGGCAGGAGGGCGGCGAGCGGGTAAGCGTGGTGGCGCTGCTGTACCAGGACGCCGCCACCGCGAGGGCCGCTGCCGAGGTGCTCGCCCGGCGGCTCGCCAGCTTCGCTGCCGCAGTTGCCGCGGGCACAGCTCTCGGCATCGACGAGCCGCGGGTGCATGTGAGCGAGTCGGGGCTCGCCGCGGCGGTGGCGTCGGTGCGTGTCGCTCCTTCGGCGGAAGGGGAGATACCGCGAGGCGGATTCGCGGCCTGGCTCGACGCCCTCTACCGTCGCGAGCTCGCGATCCTCCAGATAACCGGCGCCCATTGAAACGCCCGACCCGTCCCGGGTAACCGGTCGCCGAGCTCCGGAGTCGCTGACCGGGAGTCGGCATGAGGCGGGCTATCTTGCTGGCCGCTAACGCGCGGTCCTGATCACGATCAGCGTGTCCGTCGCCGACCCCGCTCCCCACACCTCGCCCGGACGGCCCAGTAGTTGGCGTACCTGCGTCTGTGAGCTGGGCAGATCGAAGGTCTCGAACTCCTCGGTCTCCGAGTCGAAGCGGATGATGGCGTCGGCTCCGAAATCTGTCAGCCACACCTTGTCGTTCTCGTCGACATAGACCGCGTACGCGCGGGGTGCGTCGCCCGGCAGTTGCCACTCCCGCCACTCGTCAACGGCCGGGTCGTAGACGCCCACCTGTCCGGCGTTCCACTCGGCCACCCAGATGCGGCCGAGCGAGTCGGACCACACCCGGCGCGCACCCTGGCCGGCGGTTGGAGGTTCGATTACCGTCGCTTCTCCTGTGTCGACGTTTACCCGGGCGATGTGGCTGCCGGCCAGCGACGCGTAGTACACCTCTCCTTCGGGCGTGGCAGTGATTCCGTAAGGTCCGCGGCCACGCGGCGCAGGGAACGCCTGAATCTCGCCCGTCGCTGGGTCGAGTCGCCCATACACCCCGCTCTGGCCCGTGAACCAGAGCGTTCCGCGGCCGTCGAAGGCGGCCGTGTTGAGGTTGGCGCCTGGGAAATCGGCGGGGAGTGGAAATCGGGCGACTTCCTCCGTCACGGGATCGACCCGCACGATCGCGTTGAGGCCGCTGTCGGTGACCCAGGGAGCGCCGTCGGGACCAACGATCACTCCGTGAGGACGTGAGCCGGAGCCCAATGGAATGTGAGTCGCCTCGCCGCTGTCCGGGTCGAAGCGACCCAGCGCGCCCACGCCCTGGGCGGTGTACCAGACCGTGCCGTCGGCCGCCGGGGCAACGTCGTGCGGTCTCGTTCCCGGCGGAAGCGGGAACTCTTCGATCTCCTGTGCCACCGCCACGGTTGCGGATAGCGCGAAAAACGCGAAGTAGAGTGGGATTCGGACCGGCGACCTTGCCATGGCTGCCTCCTGTCGTTGACTTGCTCGGCTCGCTAAAGACCCGTTGCCGGCACCGGCGGTGGCCGCCGGGTCAACTCGACCACCTTTCCTGCCCCTTCAGTCACCGAAACCGGCACGCTCAGCCGCACCCTGTCCACCAGGCAGAGTGCCTCGGCGCCCTCGCGGCAGTAGTAGATACGCAACTCGGCCGTCACTTCGGCGTCTCCGGGCGAGAAGTGCGCCGGAAACTCCAGCGCCAGCGGATATTCCGGTTCGTGGATGTCGGTTCTTGCCCGACCGGGATCAACAGTTACAGAAGCGCCGTCCGATTGCCACTCGATCGAGAGCGGCGCCAGGGTGTTCGTCTTGTAGTTCTCGGGCAGGACTATCTCGAGCGCCAGGCTGCCCGCGCCGGGTGCCACCTGTTGCGCCGGCAGCTCGACGGTCTGGCCGAAGAACTCGGCGGGGGCCGATTGCGCCAGCAGGCCCCGGGCGTCATCGAGCAGCAGGGTACGAACGCTCCCACTGTCCAGGTCGGCAACCCGAACGGCGTGATTGTTGGTGTCGGCGATGAACAGTGAGTTGCCGGCGATGCTGATGCCGGCCGGCTCGTAGAAAAGCGGCTCGGCTCCGTCGCGCCAGCCGCGTTCGCCGCTTCCCAGCACGGTGCTGGTTGTGCCGCTCTCCGGGTCGAAGCGTTTGATCTTGTTGTTGTAGGTGTCGGCGATGTAGATGGCACCGTCTTGCGCCGCGATCCCTTCGGGATGTTGCAACCGCACCCGGTTGCCGGTGCCGTCGATGTCGCCGAACTCGAAGAGGCCAATTCCCACCAAGGTGGTGACGGTCGCGTGCGCCCCGAGCCCAACACGGCGAATGGCGCTGGCCTCGCTGTCGGCAACGTACATCGCGGTGCCGTCGCTGGCGAGGCCGCTCGGCTGGTTCAGTCCGGCGTGTTCCAGCGGACCGTCCAGCAACGCCTCGCGGCCCGAGCCGGCGAACAGGTACAGCAGCTCCTCGGCCGGGTCGAAGCGCCACAACTGGTGCTGTCCGGCCATTGCGATGTAGAGCTGACCGCCGTGAACCGCCAGGTCCCAGGGCGAATTGAGCCCTCGCGTCGCCGGACGCGCCTGCCGGAACGAGCGGATGTATTCCTGCTCGCCGCTGCCGGCTGCCGTGCTCACCTCGCCGGAAGCCAGGTCTATCCGACGGATGCTGTGGTTGCCGGTATCGGCGACATACAAGGTATCGCCGCCCGATAGGGCCATGCCACGCGGGCGCAGGAAGCGGGCTTCGTTCGCCGCGCCGTCGATGAAGCCGGCCTCGCCGCTGCCGATGACGTCGAGCACTCGCCCGTCCAGGGTAGTTACCACGATGCGATGGTGGTTGGTATCGGCGATGAAGAGCCGGTTGCCCGGCTGGTCGGCCAGCACCTTTCCGGGGAAGCGCAGCGGCGAGTCGGGCTGGGCCGAGCGTCCATCGCTAAGGTCGAGCTTCCGCCGCTCGAGAGTGCCGCGGGCCTCGAACCGATCGACCATGGCTGAGATCGTCCGGTCGAATACTTCGAACACCCCTTCGCCGGCGTGGTGTCCGGCCACCCGCCCCTCCGGGTCGATCAGAACCGAGCTCGGCCAGGCGTAGATGCCGTAGTCGCGCCAGATGGCGAAGTCGCGGTCGTTCACGATCGGGTGGTCGACTCCGTAACGCTCGGCGAAACGCCGGATGTTCTCGGTATCGCGCTCATGCTCGAACTTCGCCGAGTGCACGCCGATCACTACCAGCTCGTCGGCGTACTTCTCCTCGAGCGCGTGCAGGTCGGGGATCACATGGATGCAGTTGATGCAGCCGTAGGTCAGGAAGTCGAGCAGCACGATCTTGCCGCGCATCTCGGCGAGCTCGAGTGGCCGGTCGCTGTTGAGCCACTCGAGGCCGTCGGGAAACTCGGGCGCCACCACCCCGGATGAGGTGCCGGATGGGGTGCCGCCGAACTGCGCGAGGGCCGTGCCGGCGAGCAGGAGGTACGCGAGCAAGACCACGCGGAACTCGATACTGATTGCCCCGATTGGACCGCGCCGATGCGGCGGGCGTCTGCCAAGGCGAACGGTGCCTGTCGTGCCGAAGAGCGGCACGAGATCGACTGGAGCCATGAGTGCCTCCTCTTCAGTCTACGCCCCACTCAGCGAGCGGCGCTGTCGTCGCAGATCGCTTCGAACGGGCAGGTGCCACATTTCGCTGGTGAAGGGGTTGCGGCAAAGTCTCCGGCGGCGATATCCGCAAGTACTGCCGAAATCGTTCCAGCGGCTCGCTCGAGATGAGCCGCCGTGAAACGCTGAAGGTGGCCGGCGCCGCCGCCAGAGCCCGCACCTTCGCCGAGATAAGCCACGTACGCCAGCGGGCGGGCGAGCGCCCGGGCGTAGATCGCGACCTGCAGGAGGTGCGCGTCGCCCTCCGGCCGGACGCCTGTCTTGTAGTCGAGTACGAAGTCATCTCCTACCGCGTCGGCGACGCCGTGCAAGAGGAAGCCGTCGACCGAAAGGCTGATCTGTCGCTCGCGCTCCCGGATGCGGTCGCGCACCGCTTCGAACGCGTCGGAACGGCGGAAGGCGTCGGCGAACGCGAGCGCGCGTGCAACCTGGTCGCCGGCCAGGGTCGGGTCGAACGCGGCGAGCGCACTTTGGTCGTCAATCTCGCGCTCGAGCGCCTTGTGGGCAAGGACGCCTACCCGCCGGGCGACGCCGCTTCCCTCGCCCGCCCCCGGATGCTGCTGGATGTGCTCGAAACGGAAGCGCTTCGGACAGACCCGGTAGGTGGAGAGCGAGGTGACCGGCAATTCGGCGAGACCGGGACCGGTGGCGCCGAGGAGTCGTTCGGAGTCTCCGGCGGCAGCCTCCGGACGTGGGATCTTGGGCACGGCCGCGGCCGGATCGAACGGGATCAGATTCGATTCGACTCCTGCGGCCGCCAGGCCCTCAGCGAGCGAGGTCAACCGGCCCCCCGATTCCTTGCTGCCGGTCAGGATCACCCTGTCGCGCGCCCGGGTGATCGCCACGTACAGCACCCGCAACTCCTCGTCGGCGTCCTTTTGCTTGCGACGTTCGTTGAGCAGCGTATATAGGGCCGGCTCCACCTCCGCACCGCCCTCGTCGCGAAGCTTGAACGCCACCCCGGCATCGTCGTCGAACACGGCGTCGGCTCCGTGATTCGACCCACCTGCGGTCATGTCCGGCAGGATCACTATCGGCCACTCGAGCCCTTTGGCGTTGTGGACGCTCATCAGCGAAACGGCGTCGCCGGCTTCCATCCCCGGCCGCGGGACCTTAGCGCCGTCGATCGTTGCGAGCGCCCGCAGGTCGCGCACAGTGGCGAACACATCGGCGTGCCCCTGCTCCAGCTGACGCACGAACTCGATCACGCCGCGCCAGTCCGCCAACCGGCGGGGACCGCCGGGCAGGTTGGCGATGACCGCCGAGTAGCCGGTGAGCTCGTCGGCCAGGGCGAGCAGGCGGCTGGGAGGTTCTACCGGCCGGCGATCCAGCAGCGTCGCGAGGCTTGCCGCCGCCAGCTCCAGGCTGCCGGGCTCGGATGGTGCGCGTCCGGCGTTCGGCCCGGCGCTCGGGCCCGCTCCCAACTCGTTCCGACCGGTGCCCGACGCGTTCACGCTCCGGTTCACGGTCCGATAGGCGTCGGGCGCGTTCACGCTCCGGTCCGTGTGCCGTCCGCCACCTCGAGGGTCTACGTTTTTCGTCGTGAGCGCCGCCCACCAGCTCGAGCCGCCGGCGCGCACCTCGCCCGCCAGTTCCAGCAGCGAGCGATCCGCAACCGCGAAGAACGGGCTGCGCAGCACGGCCGCAAGGGCGAGGTCGTCGCCGGGGTCGGCCAGGAAGCGCAGCAGCGCGACCGCGTCTTTCGCCTCGCGCTGGTCGAGAAGATTACCGCCCCCGGCGTGGATGGTGGGCACGCCGCGGGCAGCCAGTTCGTCGCCGTAGGGTGCGAGTGCGTTCCAGGTTCGCGTCAGGATGGCAATGTCGCCTGCTCGAGCCGGTCTCAGCCGGTCGGTTCGCTTGTCGTGCACCGGCGTGCCTTCCGCCAGAATCCGCTCGATCAGCTCGCCCAGCAGATGCGCCTCGGCGCGCTGGCGAAACTGCTTCAGTTCGGATCCCGCGTCCACCAGGTGGACGCTCAGGAACGGGCCGTTGCCGGGCGCCTCGGTTCGCGCGCCGTCGAGCGTTTGATGCAGGTCGGCGAGCGCCGGAGCAACCACCCGGTTGATCGGTTCGATCAGAGCCTGGTGGGTGCGGAAGCTCGTGGCCAGGCCGATCACGTCGCCACCGGCCGAGGCGATGGATCGGCGCAGGTCGCGAAACACCGTGAGGTCGGCGCGCCGGAAGCCGTAGATCGACTGTTTCTCGTCGCCGACCACGGTGAGGCGCATCTGCCGGTCGCCGGTCAGTCGCGCCAGCAACTCGGCCTGTACCGGGTTGGTGTCCTGGAACTCGTCCACCAGGAACGCCTTCCAGCGACGTGCGTAGAATTCCCGTACCTCGGGACGCTCGAGCGCACGGAGCGCCCGGAGCTCGAGGTCGTTGAAGTCGAGCAGGCGCTCACTGCTCTTGGCCGCGTCCAGGTACTCCCGCACCAGCTCGTAGGCCTCGGCCACATCGGGCAGCGCCCGGCGCAGCGCCTCGTCACCCGCGCTCAGACAGAGCTCGAAAACGTACTTGCCGGCGCGGTAGCATTCCCGAAGGTGCCCGCAGGCGTCTTTCAACTGCGCCAGCGCCTCTTCGCCCCAAACGCTCTTGCTCCCCCGGCCGCGCGTGAGCGTGTCCAGCGCCCGGCAGGCCTCCGGCGCGAACTGACCGGCTTCCAGCGTGGCGACGGCAGCCACGGCAGCTGAACGCTGCATCTCCATCTTGTCTCCCGCCGAACCGGAGTGCCCTGTCAGGACGGCCAGAGCCGAGCGCCAGCCGTCCTTGGCCGAGATCCGGCTGAAGACCCGCCGGCGTTCCGACTCGATCAGCTCCGGCCACGCCGCCGGATCGGCCCCGAGTGCCTGTTCGGCGGTATAGGGGTCGGCGAGCAGCGCCCGCAGGGTTGCGGACAGCGTGCCGAACTGCACACGGCGGGTCAGCCGCGGCGGCAGGGTGGCGAGCGCAGCCCGGAAGTTGCGGTCGAGCCACAGGCGCTGTTGCAGCTCGTCCTGCACGGCGAAGTCGTACGGCACGCCGGCTGCTTCGGGATGCTCTCGGCAGATCCTGCCGGCCAGCGAGTGAAGCGTGCCGATCTGTGCCGCCTCCAGCTCGGCGGCGAACTGCGACGGTTCGGCAGCGGCGCGCAAGCGGGCACGTATGCGGCCACGCAGCTCCGCGGCTGCCCGCTCGGTGAAGGTCGCGGCAACTATCTGCAGTGGCCGAAGCCCATCGTTGCTGAGGTGGTGCAGGTAGCGCTCGGTGAGCATGTGCGTCTTGCCGGTGCCGGCCCCGGCGGTCACCGCCACGCTGCCCACCGAACGGACCGCCCCGGCCTGTTGGGCAGTGAGGCTCATGTGCGGCTCCGTTTGCGCTCTAGCCTCGGGCCCCGGCGACACAGAAGATCGAAATCGCAGTAACGGCAGACGTTTTCCTGTACGTCCGGATCCACCGGATACGCTCCCTCGCGCCATGCCGCCAGCGCCCGATCGGCAATTCCCGCGAGCTCCGCCTCCTCTGCATCCGCCACCTTCAACTCCTTGGCCTTGGTCACCGAGTAGTAGCGGGTTCTCGTGACGTCCTCGCCAGGGGCGAGGCGAGGGGCGGCCTCGCGGTAGACGGGCAGTTGCACGTCCACCTTGGCGCGACCCTGGGAATCCTTGACGAGGTTGGAAATGGTCGAGCCGCTCTTGTAGTCGACCAGAGTAAGTCCGTCGGGGCCGGAATCGATTCGGTCGACCCTGCCGCGCACCGCAATTCCCCGCCAGTCGGCGTCGAACTCGGTTTCGAGTGTCCTCACCTGCGCGCCCTCGGCGATGAAGGCTTCGCCGGCGATGGCTTGGCGTAGCGTGAGCAGGTGCTGATCGCGCTCCAGCTGCCAGCTCGGCAGCACCGCCGCCAGCTCTAACTCTTCCTCGGCTGCCTGAAAGCTGGCTTCCAGCGCAGCGAGCGCCGCCGTTCGCGGGTCCTCGCTGTCACGCGAGGCCTCCATTGCCAGGTGCAGCGAGTGGTGGTAGAGCCGGCCCCGCAGGGACGATTCGAGCTCGGTGGCGGCCTCCTCCGGCTCCGCCAGGCGTAGCAGGCTGCCCGCGAAGAACTTGAAGGGGCAACTGGCCAGGTCGATGAGCCTGGAAACTCCGATGCCCCCCTTAGGAGGCTGAAAGGTCGCCGCCACAAGCCCGTCGTGACCGTCCGGCGGCTCGGCGCCCTCGCGCGCCGTCTCCACCCCGTGGGCGAACCGGGCGTGCTCGAGCACCGTGTCGGTGGGTTCGACATAGTTGCCGGCAAGCTGGGAGCGGCGCAGCTCGGGCAAACTGCAGACCGGGGCGGTCGGCGGTGTCTGCGGCTCCACCCCAAGCCGAGCCAGAAACGGGCTGGCCAGCGTCTCCGAGCGGCCGACCAACTTGGGGTAGGAGATGGTGAGCCGTTCGCCGGCGCTCTGAAGCATCGCCCAGAACGACAGCTCCTCACGCCGCGCGGTCGCGGCGACCGTCTCCACCGAATAGCCTGAATCGTTGAGGTCCTCTCGTTCGAACGGGTCCAGCAGTGGGTCGGGACGAACCGGGCTGGGCAGGCTACCCTCGGTGGCCCCGACGACGAACAGGTGGTCCACCCGTGCCCCGAACAGCGACAGCGGGGAATGCAGCTCGACACCGCCGCGCCCTGGCGCGATCGGGACCGAGAGCACTCCCAGCAGTTCGCCGATCTCCGCATTGAAGGCGTCGGCGTCCACCTCGTGCTCGGGATCGGGCAGCGCCCGCAGCTCTTCCACGAAGGTCTGGAACGCAATCGCCTCACGTGCCCAACGGACCGCGTTTCTCCTGACCGCCAGGCGCTCGAGCATACGCAGCAGCTGTCGCGTGAACTCTGCACGCGCGGCTCGTGCCTGCCACGACACGGCAAGCGCCGGAACCCGTCGCGCCCATGCCTCGGCCCCGGCGATCCGGTTCGCTCGTGCTTCTTGCCAGACGCCGGCGTCGAGAGCGTCTACCAGTGGATGGGCCAACAAGCGAGCAGTCGCCTCGAACTCGAAGTCGCCGCCCAGCACCTCCGTCAGTTCGGCCAGCCAGGCACCGAAGCGCGTTTGCGAGAGCGGAACCTGGTACAGGGCGCGCAACGGCAGGCTGTACTCTTCGGCGACCGCCAGCAGAGCAGGGCCGTAAGCCTGCTCGTTACGGGCGACGATGGCGATACGCGTGGCCGGAACCCCCTCGCCGAGCAGGCGCTTGACCGCAGCCAGGGTTCCCCGCACCTCGAACTCCAGGTCCGGAAACGCGAGAGCCAGCAGTTGGCCGGCCGGTGACTGTTCCGATGTACGTGCCGCCGATGTCTGTGGCGCAGAGGTCTGTGCCGCTGATGTCTGTGCCGCCGACTGCGTTCTTGTCTCCGCCGACGACCCCGCCGGTGTCTGGGCCGATGTCTGCACCGCCGATGTCTGCGCCGAGGCCTCCGGCGGATGCGACTCCTCGAGCCACTGCCCCGCCAACCGAATGCCCAGGTCCGCCGCCACGGGCACGGGACCCTCGACGTTCCAGCCTCGCGCCCGAAACTCTTCCAGCGCTTTTCGGTTCTCCTCGAACAGCGGGCCGCCTCCCACAGGGAGGTGAACGATACTGCCGGGCGCGGCCAGCGCGAACAGAAACTCTCGTTCGGCGGCCGGCAATCGCGGGAAGCCGCTCAGGCACAGCAGAACCTGTCTCTCGAGGCAGCCGGAGGCGCGCCACAACAGTTCCGACGAGTCGACCAGGCCCCGCTTGCGCAACTCCGCGAGATAGGTCGTGCCGATTCGCGCCAGGCGCTCAATACGCGGTTGCGGACTGCCCTGCAGTTCCTCCGGGGCCACGCCGGCGCGCAACAGCTCGCGCAGCGTGCCCTCGACCACCCGGGCCAATCCCGCCGCATCGTGCCCTCCGGCCACCGCGGCGGTTGCCCGCGCCAGCAGGCGACGAGCAACCAGTTCAGGGGCGATGTGCAGCCCGGCATCTTCTACCGCCCGCGCGGCCAGAGCTTCGAGCGACCGGTAAGACACTCCCAGTGACCGCGCCGCCTGTCGGTTCGGCAGGATAGGCAGAACTCTCTCATCGCCCGCCGCGCGAACCAGGTGAGGGGAGGCGATGAGCCGCCTCATGCCCACCGTTGCGCCGCACGACAGAAGCGGTGCGGCCGGTCGAAGCGCGCGCCACTGGGCCGCATGGATCGACAAAGCCGCTCGAGTGTTGTGGTGCGCGTGGGAGAATCGGCCTGCATCGGGATCACATAGCGTACCACCGAGCTGCCGAATTCGTCGCCAAAGACCGAGAACTCGATTCGCCGGGGTCCTCTGGCTCCTGACGTGCTCGCCGTGCTGGAAGAGCACAGGAAGCGGCAGGAGGCCGAGCTGGAGTACCTGGGGGAGAGCTATCAGGACAAGGGCTTGGTGTTCTCAACGAGCATCGGCACGGAGCACCCCCGAAACCTGTTGCGTGACTTCTACCGACTACAGGAGTTGACTGTGACCGCGGGGGATTGGACGCGAGCATAGGTAAAGCGCTGCAACCCACTTAGCAACAGCTTTGCCAACGCTCAATTGCTGTTAGCAGCCTGTTTATAGGTGAGCACCATAACGCCAGTTCCGAATTGCTCTGACCCAATCAGTTCCAAATCGACTCGCTCCTTGAATAGCGGCTTGCCGCTTCCCAGCACGACCGGATGAACCATGAGCCGGTACTCGTCGATCAAGCCCAGTCTCGTTAGTTGCTGCACGATGCTGATACTGCCGTCTAATCGAATGCCTCTTTCTGACTCTGCCTTCAGCTTCTGTATTTCGTCAGGCACAATGTCCCTCAAAATTGTCGTTCCTTCCCAGTCAGCTTTCTCGAGCGACTTCGAAAAGACGACCTTCTTCATGGCGTTGAA
>JBBDRK010000006.1:0-6393 GCA_040905465.1 Trueperaceae bacterium
GGCTTCCCCTTTATACTGACGCGCGTGAGAAAGCCGTTCCTCCTCGGTCTCGTGATAGTGGCCCTTGCCGCGCTGGGCCTCGCCGCCTACAGCCTCGGAGTGTTGGCGCGGGGCGTTCCGGAGCTTCACGGCACCGAGCTCGACCAGCCGCCATCGGTGGGCGACGTGCGTTTGCAGGCGGGCCAGGGCAATTCGGTGCGGCTGGCCGATTACGCCGGCCGGTACCTCGTGGTCTTCTTCGGCTACACCAACTGTCCCGACGTCTGCCCGCTCACCATGGCCCGGCTGGGCAGCGCCTTTCGGGCGCTGGGAGAGCCGGAGGACCTGCAGGTGGTGATGGTGACCGTCGACCCGGAGCGCGATACGCCCGATGTGATCGACGCCTACGCGCGGCGCTTCCATCCGGCGTTCGACGGGCTGGGCGGCACCCGTGAGCAGGTCGACGCGGCGGCCGGCCGGTTCTTCATCGGCCATCGCGATCCCGGCGACGGCAACGTGATACACGGCAGCCAGGTGCTGCTGGTGGACCCCGATAGCCGGCTCTGGCGGGTCTACAACGACGAGTCGCAGCTGTACCTGGAGGACGACCTGAGGAAGCTGCTAGGGTCCGCCGGTTGAGCGAAAGCGCGCGACCGAGGTCGAACCGAATTTCCGAATCGAAAGGGTGTCTCGCATGGCGCAAGGGAAACTGACGTTGGCGGATCGGGAGACGGCCCTGCTCGACCTGTTGGCCGGCTGGCTCGAAATGGTGGAGAGTTGCCGGGACGCCGGCGAGCTGCCGCGCGACGAGTTCGACAAGGAGTTCTTCGGCGACATCGTGCCCGGGACCTACGAGGAGTGGCGCGAACACTACACCGAGGAGTACCAGAGCCGGGTCGACGACCTGTATGTCAGCGCTGGCTCTCTGGTGATGGGCGACGAGGAGGAGGAGCCGACGCTCAGCCCGGCGGAGTTCCTGCGCCAGCGCGTGCTGCCGCTCTTCGAGGACGAGTAGGCGGATCCGGGGGTTCGCTATCGGGAGGCGCGCCGCCGACCGACGGTGGAGTTCGGGCGCTGACTTCGCTTGGGGCGTTGCGGCTCACCTGGTGACTTCGTCAGGGTCGTTACAGACCGGCTCAGCTGCTGGCTCTGCTCTGGTCGTCGCCTAACCGGCTCAGCTGCTGGCTTCGCAGGCGTACCTGTCCAACCGCTCGGGCTGGAAGCTGTAACGGCCGCGAGTTCCGTCGAGCAGTCCGGCGGCCCTGATCTGGCCGAGCGCGGTACTGGTGGTCTCGCGTGCCGCGCCCACCATCGCCGCCAGGTTGTCGTGAGTCAGGGGCAGGGTGATCCGGATCGAGCCGTCATCGGCGCGGTGACCGAAGCGCCGGCCGAGTCGCAACAGGGTGCGGGCCAGCCGGGCGTTTACGGGAAGCTCGGCGTCTTCGAGTACCTCGCGCAGTCGTGCCAACTGGGTCGTTGCGGCGCAGAGCAGGTCGTCGGTCGAGTCGGGTGGGAGGCTCGAGCGTGACTTCGCCCGAACGACCGCCTGGTCGCTTAGCGCGGCCGCCGTCTCCTGAAAACAGGTGCTGCTGGGCCCCAGGTCTCCCAACACATCTCCCGGGCCGACGAGCGCGACAATGCGCTCCTTGCCGCCGGGAGCTTCTATCGCCAACTTCAAAAGCCCCTCGTCGACCCGGTAGACCGTGCCCCCGCGGTCGCCCACGCGGTACAGTGCCTCCCCCTTGCCAAGCTCACGCTGGAACCAACCGGCCTGTTCCAGGGCCGGCGGCGGAGGAAAGCGGATTGCGCCGATGCTGCCGTCGACGGTTGGCGTCATGCGGGCATTGTATTACGTCGAACGCCGTCGGCGCGGGGCAGGCGCGGCATTGGCCGGGAATAGGTAGGCACCTAACCACGGCGCCAAGCGCAGGCGTGGGGCCGACGTGGCACGGGCCGGGAAACGGTGGGCATCTGACCACGGCGCCAGGTGCAGGCGCCGGGCAGACAGAGGCACCCGCCCGGTAGCGGCAGGTACAGACGCCGACGCCGAGGTGAGTGGAGTATGAGCGAAAGTGGCGATTTCAACTTCACCACACACGCTCGCTACTCAATACTGCCCACATCGGTAATCTGGCGCCGCTTCGGTCGCGCACATCGGTGAGACTCTCAAGGAGGACTGTATGGCTACTCGTTACTTCGCCCTGATCGCCGGTATCGTCTATGTTCTGGCCGGCCTGCTCGGATTCCTGCCCGGCGCGGTTCACGATCCCGTAACCGGTGATCCCGATGTAGGTGTCGTGGGCGGATGGGGATACCTGATCGGGCTTTTTCCGGTCAACTTCCTGCACAACCTGGTGCACCTGGCCCTGGGCGCCTGGGGTCTGATGGCCTACCGCGACTTCATGGCGGCGCGCGGCTATGCACGCGGCCTGACGATCATCTACGGCGTACTGGCGGTGATGGGCGTGATCCCGGGACTGCGCACCGTCTTCGGCCTGGTACCGATATTCGGTAACGACATCTGGTTGCACGCCGTGACCGCGGTTGTCGCTGCCTACTTCGGCTGGGGCCGTGCCGAGGAGGTGCCGGTTTCCACCACCGCTACTTCCCCTGAAACGCCAACCGACCAGCCGTAATCGTCAGGCGGGGCCAGCCCCGCAGCACCCGTCCGTCCCAGGGCGTGAACCGCGCCTTCGAGTAGAAAGTCGAAGGCGCCACCGGCGCCTCTCGCTCCAGATCGATGACAGTCAGGTTGGCAGGTCGGCCAGGTTCGAGGATAGGCTCTTCCCAGCCCATCACTCGTGCCGGACCGGCCTGCAGCCGTTCCAGCAGCGTGACCAGCTCCAACTCGCCGGTAGCCACCAGCTCGCTGTAGAGCAGCGGGAAGGTCACCTCCAGGTTGGCGATGCCGAACGGCGCCTCGAGCATGTCGCGCTCCTTCTCGGCGCGCGTGTGCGGGGCGTGGTCGGTTCCGATGGAGTCCAGCAGGCCGCCGGCCAGCGCCTCCCTGAGAGCGCCCATGTCATCGGCGGTGCGCAGCGGCGGCGCCACCTTGCAAACCGGGTCGAAGCCCTCGAGGGCGGCGTCGGTGAGCGTGAGGTGGTGCGGGGTCACCTCGGCGCTGATCGGCGCTCCCTGCGCTTTGAAGAACTCGATCACCCGTAGTGCCCGGCGGCTGGAGACGTGCGCGATGTGTACCCGGCAGCCGGTCAGCAGGGCGATCTCGCAGTCGCGGTAAACCATTACCGCCTCCGCCGCCACCGGGTTGCCCGGCAGGCCGAGGCGCTGGCTCACCGCGCCTTCGTTCATCACGCCGTCCCCGCGCAGGCCCGGGTCTTCCGAGTGAGTCTGGATCACCAGCCCCAGCTCCGCGGCGTACTCGCACGCCCTTCGCATCAGGTGTCCGTCGGCGACCGGAATGCCGTCGTCGGTGATCATCACCGCCCCGGCGGCCTGCAGTGCGGCGAAATCGGTCAGTCGTTCCCCTGCCAGCCCGTGCGAGAGCGCGGCCGCTGGGCGCAGACGGGCGAGCCCCAGCCGCGCCGCCTTGGCTACCAGCTCGGCCACGATGCCGGGCTCGTCGACGGTCGGGCTGGTGTTGGCCATCGACACCACAGTGCCGAAGCCGCCGGCCGCGGCCGCCGCCAGGCCGCTGGCCAGGTCCTCCTTGACCTCCTGGCCCGGCTCGCGCAGGTGCGCGTGCAGATCGATGAACGCCGGCGTCACCAGCGCGCCGGTGGCGTCGAACTCCTCGTCGACCGCGCCGCCCAAGTCCACCCCCTCGATGCGGTCGTCCGAGATGTAGAGATCCCCGCTCCCTTGCTCGCCCCGGCCGTCGGCGAGCCTGGCGTTGCGGATGACGGTGCGCATCAGCGCTTCCCCACCAGCAGCGAGTAGAGGACCGCCATTCGAATGGGAACCCCGTTGGCCACCTGCGCTTCGACTACCGACCGCTCACCGTCAGCCAGCGATCCTTCGATCTCCAGGTCGCGATTCATCGGCCCCGGGTGCATGACCAGGACGCTCGGGTGGGCGCCGGCCAGTGCCCGCTCGGTCAGTTGGTAGCGCGTGGCGTATTCGGCCGCCGACGGGAGCATGCCGCCGCGCATTCGCTCGAGTTGCAGCCTCAACGCCATCACCGCGTGGGCGCCGCTTACTGCCTCTTCCAGCCGGGTGCTCAGGGTGACGCCGGGAAGCTCGCCCAGCTCGGGCGGCAGCAGGGTCGCCGGGCCGCACAGGGTGACCGATCCCCCCAGCTTGGTCCACAGTTCGGCGTTGGAGCGCGCCACCCGCGAGTGGGCGACGTCGCCGACGATGGTGAGCTTCTTGCCGGCGAACCCGTCGAAGCCGGAAAAGCGGGTGCGGAATGTGTAGGCGTCGAGGAGCGCCTGGGTGGGGTGAGCGCGGCGCCCGTCGCCGGCGTTCACCACCGCGGCGTCGGTCCACTGGGTGAGCTGGTGCGGCACCCCGGACGCGCCGTGGCGAACCACGTACAGGTCGGCCTGGAGCGCGTCGAGGGTGCGCAGCGTGTCCTTGAGGCTCTCGCCCTTGCTCATGCTGGAGCCGCCGGTGGCGAAGCTCATGACGTCGGCGCTCTGGGCGCGGGCGGCCCGCTCGAAGGAGAGCCGGGTGCGGGTAGAGGGTTCGAAGAAGAGCAGCCCCACGGAAAAGCCCTGGAGGGCCGGTACCCTCTTGATGGTGCGGGTGAGCACCTGGGCCATCACGTCCGAGGTGTCGAACAGCCGCTCGATGTCGGCCCGCGGCCAGTCCTGGAAGTCGAGCAGGTGGCGATTCGGGCGGGCGGCGGCCTGGCTCCGAGGCGGGAACGAGACCTCGCTCGATCCGGGAATCACGCCGGCACCTCCAGCAACTCCACCCGGTCCTCAAAGTCGACCTCGCTGAGCTTCACCTTGACCAGCTCCTGACGGCTGGTGGGAACGTTCTTGCCCACGTAATCGGCACGGATCGGCAGCTCCCGGTGGCCCCGATCGACCAGCGCGGCGTACTGGATCACGTCCGGCCGGCCCATGTCGATCAGGGCGTCGAGGGCGGCCCGGGCAGTTCGGCCGGTGTAGAGGACGTCGTCGCAGAGCACGATGCGGAATCCCTGGACGTCGAACTCGACTTCGGTGCGGCGCACCACGGGCTGCAACGCGATCTCGGTGAGGTCGTCGCGGTAGAGAGTTATGTCGAGCTTGCCGACCTGGGGCCGCACGTCCTCGAACTCGGCTATCAGTCCGGCCAGTCGCAAGGCGATCGGCACGCCGCGGGTATGCACTCCCACCAGCGCCAGCCGTTCCGCGCCCTTGTTGCGCTCGACTATCTCGTGAGCGATCCGGGTTAGCGCGCGGGCGATCTCACTGGCGCTCATCAGTTCGGCCTTGAATTTCAGATCCACTCGAGTCTCATCCATGGCAGCTCCCCCCGCCCGGCACCGGCCGTGGGGGCAAGAAAAATGCCGCTTACCTCGGAGCGAGGGGCGGCGTGAAGGTTGGATTCTCTGACGATCATGCTCTCTCCTTCCCGGCCTCTCGGGACCGGCTTAAAGGTCTGCCCGAGTATACCGCGAGTGCCGGCACCATGCCCTAAGCACCGGCTTGCTTCTCCTTCTTAAGACTCGCTTCAGTGGTTCCGTGCAGACTTGGGTCATAGCGGATCGGGGGGCAGCGGCTCCGTCGTCTCAATTTGAAAGCGGAACCGCAACCGACCGTCGTAGATTGGGGGAGACGGTGGTCTATTACGAGGGACACGTCACGAAAGATGGCGACCTGGTTGTCAATGTTTCCGGCAACTTCGTCACGCTGAGGGAATTCCTACAGGTAACCAATGTCGGCCGGCGAGCGAAACGCAGCCGCGCGTCCGGCGAAAGACGTCGGGTACGCGCAGGAACACTCGCCATAGCCGAATGAGTGCCGCCGGTCCCAGCAGGGACCGGCCACTACTGTTGGCCATACGCTAGTACCAAATCCGGGGGGTACTGCATGAGGCTGTTGCGAGCGGCGCTCGCTTCGCTCATTGTCATGGCAAGCCTGACAGCCGCCGCTTTCGAGCCGGTCGAGGGAACCGAGGTCATGTTGTTCGACCGCGGCGGGCAGACTCTGCTCGGTTACGGCCAGATACTCGGTGGTGTCCTGCGGTTGGAGGTGACCGGTCTCCGGGAGGGGGAGACGGCGTCCGAACTGCTGATGGTGGTGGCACCGCCCGGCGGCGAGGTGTTGACCGTCCCGGCGGAACTCACGGCGTCCGGTGGCGTGCTGGTCGAGCCCGAGGCGGGCGAGTCGATGCCACTCGAGACGCTGTTGGCCGATGGCGAGGTGATGTTGGAGGTCTTCGTCGTGCCGCGTCCGACCGTGGTCACCGGGAAACCGGGAGAAGCAGCTGATGACGCGACCACCACGCGCGGCGAAGGCGCCG
>JBBDRK010000006.1:6493-12857 GCA_040905465.1 Trueperaceae bacterium
GCCGAAGAGGCTGCCGGGGCGGCGGGAGGCGCAACCGAAACTGCCGGGGGCGGCGCGGGGGCACCCGAAACTGCCGGCGGCGCGGGCACCCAGGAGGGCGAGGATCGAGCCGACGACCGCGGACCGCCGGACGATGTCGGCCCGAAGCCGGGTGACGTGCCTGCCGGCGAACGGCCCGCTGTGCCGGCGACATCCGGTGTCACCGCGCCGGAACCTACCGGGCGGCCCCCCGGTCCGGGGCCGAACAACGCCCGCGAGCGTTCGAACGCTCGCGGTGCGAGGGGCGATGAGAGATCGACGCCACCGGGGCAGGAGCGCGACCAGGAGCGCAACCAGGAGCCCGGCGAGGCGGCGGGCGCAACGCCTGCTGAAACGCCCGCCGATGCACCTGCCGATGCACCCACCGAAATGCCTGCCGGACAGCCACCTGGACCGCCCGCCGGACCGCCGGCGGCACCGCCCGACGAGGTGCCCGATGAGCCGCGGAACGCACCCCCCGACGATAACCAGGACAGCGCGAACGTCGATTCACTTCCGGCCGTGCCGGCGAACGTGGTGTAGCGCTACTCGCGCGTATGTAACAACCGAGGCGGGGAGCGGGCTATTCTGGACACCATGAGGCGACAGGTAGCGAGGTTGCTGCTGGTCGAAGACGACCAGAGCCTGGTTGCGTTGCTCGAGGAGCAGTTCGGGCAACTCGGCTATGACATGCGTTCGGTAACGACCGGCGGCGAGGCGCTGTTCCTGGCCGAGGAGGAGCCGTACGATCTGATCGTCCTCGACCTGAACCTCCCGGACATGGACGGCATCGAGGTGGCCGAGTGGCTGCAGGGCCGTACCGAGGCGAGCATCCTGATCCTCACCGCCCGGGCCGACGTCGACAGCCGGGTGGAAGGGCTCTACGCCGGCGCCAGCGACTACCTCACCAAGCCGTTCAGCATCCACGAGCTGGTCGCCCGGGTGCACGCCAGGCTGCGCGAGCGGGAGCGCAACGCCGGCGAGTTGCGCTACGATAATCTCGTGCTGGACCCGTCTTCCAACTCCTGCATCGTAGAGGGCCGGTCACTGGTTCTGCCCGAGCTGGAGTTCAAGCTGCTGCGGCTGCTGATAGGCCATCGGGGCCGGCTGTTCTCCAAGGACGACCTGCAGAGGCAACTCTACGGCCCCGATCAGCCAGGGTCGAACACCATCGAGGTGTTCGTCCACAACCTGCGCAAGAAGCTCGCCACGGTCGGGCTCGACGAGGTGATCAAGACCGTTCGCAGCAAGGGATACCTGGTCCGCTAGAGCACATGCTCCGCTTCCGGCTCAGCCTCCTCGTTACCGTCACGCTGCTGGTGGCGATCCTCGCATTCGGGGTGCTGGCGATCGCGCTGTTCGGGCGGTTGCAGTACCGGCAGCTCGAGGAGTTGCTGGAGCGAGACCTGGAGCGCGTGCAGTTCCTGGTCGAAGGATCGCAGGTCGGCGCCCGGGTGGCGGACGCGGCCGGCGGGCCACGGGTGCAGTTCGTGTCGACCAACGGAGCGGTGCAGTTGCCACCCGACACCGCCGAAGCGATGCCCTACTTCGAGGAGCCCACCCTGGTCCAGCACGAGGGGATCGTGTTGCTCACCGCCGCGGTGCCGTGGCGGTTGCCCAGCGGCAACGAGATCGGTACCATTCGCATCGGCTACGACGCTACCGAGATCGGCCGTGGCCGGCTGGTTCTGGTGCGCAGCCTGCTGGTGAGCGGCGCCGTGATAATCCTGCTGGTGTTGCAGGTGAGCCTCAAGACTCTGAGGCGGGCGCTTTCGCCGTTGCAGCATCTGGCCGAGCAGGCCGACAAGCTCGATCCCGCTCACCCGGTAATGCAGCCGCACCAAGGTCCCGACGACGAAGTGGCCCGGGTCGCCACGGCCCTCGAGCGCGCCCTGGACGCCATTCGGGCCCGCCGCCAGTCGGAGCGCGACGCCCTGGCGGAGGTCGCACACGAGCTGGCAGCACCGCTGTCGGTGGTGGCGGGCCAGTTGAATGCGCTGGCGGAGGATCGGGACGACCCTCGGTACCGGGCGGCCCAGGACGCGGCCAACGAACTGCTCTACACCTCGCAGGACCTCCTGACCCTGGCGCGCGGTGAACTGGAGCTGCCGCTGGAACTGCGCACGCTCGATCTGTTCGACGTAGCCAGCCGGGTGGCCTTGCAATATCCCGGCGTGAAGGTCGAGGGCGAGCCGGGCAGCGAGGTGCTCGGCAGCCGCGAGCGCCTCACCCAGGTTGTCCGCAACCTGGTAAGGAACGCGGTACAGGCCAGCGAGGTGGGCCGGGTGACCATCTCGGTACAACAGGCCGGCGAGCGGGTCGAGCTGGCGGTCCGCGACGAGGGCCAAGGGCTGGACGTGCTGGAGCAGGCCCACATCTTCGAGCGTTACGTGAGCGGTTCGCCGGGCCAGGGATCGGGCGTCGGGCTGACGGTGGCGCGCGGAATCGTCGAGCGGCACGAAGGCGAGCTGGCGGTGAGCTCGCGTCCGGGGCAGGGGAGCGTGTTCACCATCCGGCTACCCAGCCTGGCGGCACAGTTGGAGGAGGCCTGAGGGGGAAACTCCCGTTCCAGCCGGGCGACCTTTTGTAGCTGGTCTCGAATATCGGCTTTAAGTAACTCGAGCTTTGGCATCATAGAGAAGTTCGTCGCGCTCCTTGATCTTGTTGACGAGAACAGGATCGTCCGCCTGGGTGTAGAGGTCGAGTTCGTAATCCAGCGCCACCTGAAGCGCCCGCCGGAAATCCCAGTAACTTTCCTGCTCTAGGGGCGTCACCAAGAGATCGATGTCCGAGTCGGTGCGGCTTGCGCCTTTGGCGACCGAACCGAAGAGGAAGGCCTTCTCGATGCCAAAGCGCTCGAAGACCGGTACGGCTTTGCTTCGAAGAGCGTCGCGGCGCGCCTGAGCCTGCCCGCGCCGCTGCCGTCGCTCGCGTCTCCAGCGTGCCTTGAGCTTCTCGAAACCCATCTCGCCATGAGTTTAGCAGTGTGCCTGTCGGCGGCATGGTAACGCCGGGTTTCCAGCCGAGTTATCAGCGTGTGATAACATCTAACGTGTGCGCGCAGACGTGGGACTAAATGCACTTCTGGATCTTGACGGCCAATTACTGGTAGTCGACGAAGTTCTAGGGAGAGGGGCGTGTTGAAGTGAAAACATTGAAGGTAGGGATCGCGAGCTATCACGAGATGAAGGAGCGCACCATCCGAATCGCCGAGGGCGAGGAGCGTACTTCAGCGGAGACGCCGACCGTCTGGTTTACTTCGATGGAGTCATTTGCCAAGGTGCTATCCGATGGTAACCGCGAACTGTTGCGGGTAATTGCCGAACAGGCACCTGCATCGCTTGGTGAACTCGCGGAAATGACAGGCCGGGCGAAGTCGAACCTGTCGCGGACGCTCAAGATGATGGAGGGTTACGGTTTCATTCGGCTCGAAAGAGGTATTCGCGGACGCGTCACGCCACGAGTAACAGCAGACCGAATTGAACTCGATATGCAGTTGACCAGACGAGTGCCAGGTTAGCTCGCCGCAGCTCCCAGGGCACGAACGTCCGTCCGGGGCGGAACGCCCGCGGAACCCGTGATACGATCGGCCCACAGTCCCAGAGCGTCGGACCGGACGCAGTAAGGCGGCGTTCCGGCGCGCGAGGGCCGCTCCGGCGGACCTCGACCATTTCCAGCAACCAGGAGGAACAGAGCATGGCAGACACGGCCGTGGGCAGACGCTACCCCCATCTGATAGGAAACAAGGAAGTGACCGGCGACGCCACTTTCGAGTCGCGCAACTCCAGCAATCTCAATGACCTGGTAGGGGTGTTCCCGGAAGCGACGGTCGACCAGGTGCGCGAAGCGTGCCGCGTCGCCAAGGAAGCCTTCGTGGGCTGGTCCCGCACGCCCGCGCCGATCCGCGGGCAGGTGATCGGTCAGGCGGGACAGGCGATCGTCCGTGAGAAGGAGGCGCTGTCGCGGCTGGTGAGTCGTGAGATGGGCAAAACCCTCAAGGAGGCCCGTGGAGACGTGCAGGAGGCGATCGACACCTGCGAGTTCTTCCAGAGCGAAGGCCGGCGCCTCTACGGCCAGACCGTGCCCTCGGAGATGCCCAACAAGGAGCTGATGACCTACCGGCGCCCGCTGGGGGTGGTGGGAATCGTTACCGCCGGCAACTTCCCGGTGGCGGTGCCGTCGTGGAAGATCATCCCGGCGCTGCTGACGGGCAATTGCGTGGTGTGGAAGCCGTCCGAAGACGCGCCGGCCTGCGCTTACGCGCTGGTGCGGATCCTCCACGCCGCCGGCGTGCCCAAAGGCGTGATGAACGTGGTGTTCGGCGGCGGCAAGGACGCCGCCGGTCAGCACCTGATCGAGATGATGAACGAGGGGCTGGTCGACAAGATCGCCTTCACCGGCTCGACGACCGTGGGCCGTTATGTCGGCGAGGTGGCCGGCCGTAACCTGCAGCACCCGACCCTGGAGCTGGGAGGCAAGAACCCGCTGGTGGTGATGCGCGACGCCGACCTGGAGAACGCGGTCCAGGGAGCGCTCTTCTCCGCCTTCGGAACCGGCGGTCAGCGCTGCACCTCGGCTGGCAACGTGCTAGTCGACGCGCCGGTCTATGACCGCTTCAGGGAGGGGTTCCTGGAAGCGGTGCGCGCGATCCGCATCGGCGACCCGCTGAAGCACCCCGACGTGCTGTACGGCCCGTTCATCAACCAGCGGTTCTTCGATCGCTGGCTGGAGCACTACGAGTGGGGCAAGGAGGACGGCGCAACCCTGCTCCACGGCAAGGGCCGGATCACCGTTGACTCCAAGCCGGCAGGCTTCGAGGGCGACCCGGAAGCGTCGTTCTTCGGCTGGCCGACCGTCTGGGAGAACGTGAAGCCCGGCATGCGCCAGTTCCAGGATGAGATCTTCGGCCCCACCATCAACCTGGTGAAGGTCGACGGGATTGACGAGGCGATCGACGTGGCCAACGCGGTCGATTACGGTCTGTCGAGCGCGATCTACACCAACGACCGGGAGTGGGTGCACCAGTTCAAGGTGCGGATCGAGGCGGGGATGACCTCCATAAACAACACAACCAACGGCGCCGAGGCGCACATGCCGTTCGGCGGCATCAAGGGTTCCGGCAACGGCGCCCGTGAGAGCGGCATCTGGGTGATCGACCACTACACCTGGTGGCACGGCGTGAACGACGACGTCTCCGGCAGGCTGCAACTGGCGCAGATGGACACGGCCTACGTCGAGTCGGCCGAAGAGGTGCGGGTCGAAGAGCTGTTCGAGACGGCAATGATGCCGTAATCGTGTGTGTACCCTAATTAGACCCAGCTAAGGTGTCTGGGAGCAGCGGCGTATACGGGCATTCCCTGATCAGACGTTTAGCGACTACGGGTCATTCCGCGAACTAGGTGCTTGGACACCTCATCGAAGTCTACGAGTGGGGTTGTCCAGATTGGGTCAGGAGCGGGGGGCGCTCGAGTGTTACCGCCAGTAGTCCGAACCGCACGAGGAACCCTATGCTAGGCTAGTCATCTCCCAAGGCGCCTTCGGGCAACGCTGTAAGCATCTCCCTTGTCGCCCTCCTTGCGGATGGCGATGACAACGATCACGACAAGACCCTTGACCGACTGCAGTTCATATATGAGGCGGTAACGCTGAACGGCTGCGCGCAGGCTGTAGTACCCTTGCAACTCGCCCTTCAAGGGTTTGCCTTGCCGTTCGGGCTCCTGCTCGAGCTTCAGGGCTCGCTCGACAATCGCTTTTCGTGTCCGGCGGTCCCGGATGGCATCGAGGTCCTGCCTTGCTGCCTTGTCCAGAGCGACCCGGTAGCGCTTCAAGCAATCTCGGCCAGAATGCGCTCGAGCGGGACAAGTTCTCCGCTGTCGAGCATCGCTTCGATCTTCTTCTTGCGCTCTTCGTGACTCAGCCCCTCGAATGCCTGCTTGTGCGCCAGCAGTCGTGCCGCCGTGTCGGGATCGTCGAGGATGGCGTCGGTTTCGGCGTCACCGGTGTAGGGAAGGCCGGAGGCACTGGTATCGCCGGCGCGCTCGAGCAGGTCATCGAAGGTAACGGCCTCGCCGGTCAGGCGTTCGAGCGCAATCATGATCGTGCTGAGGGTCTCGAGATCGACCCGTTTGGTCTCTCCGCGGGCCATCGAGTAAACCGTATTCTTCGCGAGCTTTCTGTCGGCTTCCTGCGCGAGGCGGTAGGCGCTGATGTCCTTTTGCGCCAGGTAGTCACCCAGCCTGACCCGAATGTTCATAGTGCTAAGTATACGTGACTTATCAGCTAGGGACAAGTGTCAAATATAGTGACCGCCGGTGGCTACGGTCGGAGGGGTATAGCGGCCCTCATG
>JBBDRK010000007.1:0-28264 GCA_040905465.1 Trueperaceae bacterium
CGGGGCATCAACTTCTTCGATACCGCCAACGTCTACTCACGCGGCCGGTCGGAGGAGATCCTCGGCCGACTGATAGCCGGCGAGCGAGACGAACTCGTCATCAACAGCAAGGTTTTCGGGAGGATGGGCGATGATGTCAACGCGGCGGGGCTCTCGCGCCGCCACATCGTGCGGGCGGTCGAGGACAGCCTGCGCCGCCTGGGAACCGACAGGATCGATTTCTACTTCGTGCACCAGTTCGACCGAACCACCGCGATCGAGGAGACGCTGGCGGCGCTCGACGACTTGGTGGGCCGCGGGCTGATCCTGTACCCGGCGGTAAGCAACTGGGCGGCCTGGCAGATCGCCAAGGCAATTGGCATATCCTCTCGCGAGCATCTGGCTCGCTTCGAGCTCGTCCAGCCGATGTACAGCCTGGTCAAGCGCCAGGCCGAGGTCGAGATCCTACCGCTTGCCCTGGAAGAGCGCCTCGGTGTGATCCCTTATAGCCCGCTGGGAGCCGGGTTGCTCACGGGCCGGTACGGAAGCGGCGATGGTGATGCGGGCGGTGTTGTGAGCGGCGTCGAGAGCGGCGGCACTGGCGGCAGGCTGGTGGAGAACGAGATGTATGCCGAGCGCTACGGTGACGGCGCTTATTACCGCACGGCCGAGAGGTTCGTGGCGTACGCGCGAAACGCCGGCGTGCACCCGGCCACTTTGGCCGTGGCCTGGGTGGCATCGCACCCGGCGGTGAGCGCTCCGATCATCGGAGCCAGCAGGCGAGAACAGCTAGAGCCGTCACTGGCGGCCCTGGAGTACAACATGAGCGCACAGGAGCGCCAGGCAATCGGTGAACTGTCGCCGGAGCCGCCGCCGCCAACCGATCGAAGCGAGGAGACAGCGGCCCGGCGTCGCTGAACTGGGCCCACCTCATTTGGACGGCGACGGAACGACGCGAGCAGATGACTGCTCGCGTCCCCGATTCTAGTTGGACTATCGACCCGCGAAACTCAGGCGGCCTGCCGGTCGTAAATGGACTCGCTGTTAAGCCTTCCCGTAATCTCCAGCAGCCGTCGGGTCTGATGGCGGATCGCATCTTTATCCTGCTGGTTCAACCCCTCACCGGTGGCAGTGACGCTGACCCCGTAAGGGTTGCCGCCTGCCGCGAAGATGCTGGCGTCGGTGTATCCGGGAGGCACGAGCACGGCTCCCCAGTGCATGAAGGTGGTGTAGAGGCTGAGCAGGGTAGTCTCCTGGCCACCGTGTGGATTCTGAGCACTGGTCATGGCGGTAACCGCCTTGTTGGCCAGTTTGCCCTCGAGCCACAGCGGTCCCAGCGTGTCGATGAAAGCTCGCATCTGGCTGGCCGGAACGCCGTAGCGCGTCGGCGTGCTGAACAGGTAAGCGTCTGCCCACTCCATGTCGGCAGGCGACACCTCCGGGATGTCCGCCGTGCGCTTCTCCTGGGCCACCCAACCCTCCTGGCCCTCGACCACGTTCCGCGGTGCGGTCTCGCGCACCTTGCGCAGGCGAACCTCGGCTCCAGCGTCCTTGGCCTCTTCGGAGGCGGTCTTCGCCATCTCGTAGTTGGTTCCGTAGGTCGTGTAGTAAACGATTGCCAATCTGGGTTTGTTCATGCTCTTTCCTCCCAATCAAGGTTGACTGTGACTGTCGTCGCTGCGTCTGTCGGCTCTGCGTCAGTCGTCTTCGGCGAACCGGCCCGGCCCACTACTCGATGGGCTGCAGGTTGGCCACTATATGCTCGCGGCGCGGCTCCAAAAACGGGGGCAACACCACTCTCTCGCCGAGTGTTTCGGGGTCTTCATCGACCGCGAACCCCGGACCGTCGGTGGCGATCTCAAAAAGGATCCCGTTCGGTTCCCGAAAGTAGAGGCTCTTGAAGTAGTAGCGATCGATCACTCCGCTGTTGCGCATTCCGACCTGATCGAGCCGCTCCAACCAGTCCCGTTGCCGGTCGTCGTCCGGCACGCGGAACGCCACGTGATGCACCCCACCCGCACCGGGGCTTGCCGCCGGTAAACCGGGACGAACCGCCACGTGCAGCTCGGCGCCGGCGCCGCCGGCACCCATCTCGTAAACGTGAACCGTTTGTGACGGGTCCACGGGGTCCTGATAGGCACGAACGCCGCGCATCCCGAGAACTCGAGTGAGAATCATCGCGGTCGGCGCGAGCTCGGGGACGCTGATCTCGATCGGTCCCAAGCCCCGTATCTGGTGCTCGGCGGGCACAGCACTGCCGTCCCAGGCGTGGAACTCCCGGTCGGAGGCGGGAGCAGCCACTAGCGCCAACCTTTGGCCCTCAGGGTCCTCGAAATCGAGTGTCGCTCGCCCGTCGCGTTCCACTACTTCACCGCTGCCGGCCTTCCCAGCCAGCCTGGCCGCCCACCATTCGATCGAATCGCCAGCCGGCACCAGAAGCGAGGTGCGACTGACGGTCCGGTTGCCGCGCCGTTCCCTGGGCACCTTCCAGTCGAAGAACGTGAGGTCGGTGCCGGGGTTTCCGGCACCGTCCGCATAGAACAGGTGGTAGGCGCTCACGTCATCCTGATTGACGCTCCGCTTCACCAGCCGCATGCCCAGTACATCTGTGTAGAACCGGTAGTTCTGGCGCACGTCGGCCGTGACGGCCGTGAGGTGGTGTATTCCCGTGAGCTCCACGGTTCGCCTCCTACGCTTCGCTGGCCTGGCCGACCGAGCCAGACGTGCGGCGGCTGATCAGGGCGAAGACAACGCTGACGAGGGCGGCGCCGGAGGCGAGGTACACCACGACCGATGGAACGCTCACGCCGAGCGCCGCATCGAGGGAGTAGCGACCGGGTCCGCTCAGCAGCAGAGCAAACGCTACCGCGCCGATAGCCAGCGGAAGTTCGATCCCTCCGTTAGACGCCCACAGCCCCTTGCCGATGTGCACCAGCAGAATAGCCATGACCATGGCGGCAATGACGGCGACGGCGCCAACCGGGCTGAGAAAGCCGAGCGCCAGCAATACGCCGCCGGCGAACTCACTCATCCCCGCGGCCGCTCCCCAGAGCGGTGCCGGCTTCAGGTTCAGGCTACCGAGCCAACCTGTCGTGCCGCGAAAGCCTGGACCGCCAAACCACCCGAAAAGTTTCTGGGCTCCGTGGCCGGCCAGAAGCAAACCGAATACCGCTCGCAGAACGAGCAGAGCAATATCTTCCATGTGATTCTCCTTCGTTGGCTACTCGGGTAAGCCCGTGCTTACTTCCGATAAGGCACTATACTTTCACCACTTACCTTTGTCAAGTAACTGAACTTTAACGCAGTGATTCGTGCTAACCTGAACTCCATGGAGCAGGACATCAAACAGGTGTGCCCCCGTTACCATCACGCCGTAGAGTTGATCGGCCGACGCTGGACTGGCGCCATACTGATCCTTCTCTTGCAGGGCCGTACCCGCTTCAATGAGCTGGCGAACTGCATCCCCGACATCAGCGACCGCATGCTGTCCGAAAGACTCAAGGAGCTGGAGGCCGAGGGGGTAGTGCGACGGATCGTCCTCCCGGAGACACCCGTGCGCGTCGAGTACCAGTTGACAGACAAGGGCCGGTCGCTACAGGCCGCCGTCTCGGCGATCTCGGACTGGGCCGAGAGCTGGTTGGCGGCACCCGACGAGAGCGACTCAGGCGATCAAGACTCAGCCGATCAACAGGAAAGGTCGTCGGCGTGAGCTTCAGGGTTGTGCGACTGGGCCTCTTACCTCGTGTTTCGGCATCAAAATCGGTTACCGGCCCGCGGCCGGTGTCGGCTGCAACAGCGATAAGCGCTTGACCCACGGCCACGGCTCAACGGCGGTGACACCTGCAACCACTGGACCGAATCCACAGGTTCTTTCGGCGATCGACCCGCCGTAATATCCTGCTTTTTACGGGGGCAGCGGAACCACCGAAAGAGAGGAGGCCGGCACGGGGGCGCCGGCCTCTCTCCTTTGTCGTGCCAGGCAGTGTGGTGCCCCGGCTCAACGAACGGGAGGACGCCACCCCACCGGGTTCCAATCCGGAAAGAGCGGGGGCTGCAGCAACTCACCCTCCTGCAGCTCGTAGACACCGATTCCCAACAGCCGAACCGGCTTCTCCAGCACGAACTTCTGGTGAAGAATGTAGCGCGCCACCTCGAGGATCTGCGGGGCCGTGCGAATGGGCAGGGGCAAGAGGGTCTGACGGGTGGTGATGGCATGATCGGAACTCTTCACCTTCAGAACCACGCCGCGACCCATCGCTCCGGCTCGTTCCAGGCGCCGCGCCACCCCTTCACTCAAGGCTGGCAGCGCCAGCTCGAGTTCGGCGACGGTATGGAGGTCGCTGTCGAACGTCTCCTCGCTCGACACGCTCTTGTGCACCGAAGTCGGATCCACCGGCCGTTCGTCTATTCCACGAGCCAGCTGGTGGAAGTGCCTCCCCACTTTGCCGAACTGGATGGTCAGGAAGTCCTCCGTCTGACGGCGCAGATCGCCCCCGCTGCGTATTCCCAATGAATGCATCTTCTCCGCAGTGCGCGGTCCCACGCCGAAGATTCGCTCCACCGGCAACGACTCGAGAATGCCGTCGGTGACTTCAGGCGTCCAGACAGTGAGTCCGTTCGGCTTGCTCCAGCCGGACGCGAGCTTCGCCAGGAACTTGCAGTAGCTGACGCCGGCGCTCACCGTCAGCTTCGTTTCCCGGAGAATGTCAGCCTTTATCCGCTTGGCGATAAGGGTTCCGCTGGTCGGTCCTTTCTTGGGGGAGGTTACGTCGAGGAACGCTTCGTCTATGCTGATCGGCTCGACCAGATCGGTATAGCGAAAGAAGATCTCTCGAATCTGCTCGCCCGCCTTGCGATAGGCGTTGAAGCGCGGCGCCACGAAGATCAACTCCGGACAACGCTCCCGGGCCATGCGCGTCGGCATCGCTGACCCCACGCCGAATCGCCTCGCTTCATAGCTGGCGGTAGCGACCACGCCTCGCGCGGTGTCGTAGCCCACTGCGATCGGCTTGCCGCGCAAGCGTGGGTCATCGCGCTGCTCGACGGCTGCGAAAAAGGCATCGGCGTCGATGTGGAGGATGCGGCGCATCGCTCCTCATTATGGCGGTTCCTTCGATCAGGACAGGGCGCAGTATATGACGCAAAGCGAATTTCGTGCTATACGGCGGTCAGGCCGATGCGACGTGACTGGATCGTCGGTTCCTCAGGTGTCGCGCACCGCGTGCCACCGCTCGAGACATAGCTGCTCCGTCGACTGCACGCCTTCGAACTCCGGCCAACGAAGCCAGGTGCCCTGCCGACGCCGCCTGCGCGCCTCATGAACCATTACCGTCGAGTCGTCTATCTCCTCGACCCTCAATCGCACGACGGTACCGGTCGACAACACGCGCTCCAGCGTTTTGGTCGGATCGAACATGGTGCCGAGCAGGTGCCGCTGAAGAGGACGGCGCAAAGAGCGTGTCCCCGCCGAGGACCGCGTCGCGCTGTTTCTGGTTCGTCTAGCCACGGCACGCTTCGCTCACTACGTCCAATCTAACGCAAGTCTTCTGGAAGCGCGGGCGGACCGCGCGGGAAGTGTTCGTAGAGGGCTAGACGTACGCGGATTCGCTGCTAGTATGTTCCGTCGCCGCAACGATTGGCGCCCAGGTTGCTCCTCCGGCATCAAACCGCTCACAGATTGTCGATCCCAACAAAATGACACCAGAACTCTTCCTGACCTGCCTGCTGATCTTCTCCCTGAAGTTCATCAATATCTCGACCGGGACACTACGGATCATGATGCTCGTACGCGGCAACCGCCTAATGGCCGGTGCACTGGCGTTCGTTGAGTCCCTCGTCTGGGTTTACGCCGCGGGCCAGGTGATCACCGACCTGAACAACCCCTACAAGATCCTCGCATTCACCAGCGGCTTCGCCATCGGCACGATCTTCGGATCGACGCTCGAGCGTTGGCTCGCTCTCGGCAAGACGCTACTCAGGATAGTCGCGCCGATAGGCTCCCCCCAGGTAACCGACGCCCTGCGCGGCCGAGGGTACTTCGCTACCACTATCAATGCCGAGGGGCGTGACGGTACCGTCCGGATCGCGTTCAGCGTCATCCCCCGAAAGCATATGCGCGACGTCGAGCGCCTCGTCGCCGAGATCAACCCCCACGCCTTCGTCACCTTCGAGGAGGTCCGGACCCTTCCCATTGCCAACGACCAGTTGAGCAAGGCACGGCCCAAGCCGGCGGGTGTACTGGCTCCGATCTTCGGACTACTCGGGAGAACTCGCTGAGCGGCGGCGGCTGCCGATTGGCTACAACATCCCGGACGCTTCTCTGGTGCAAGTCCTCATGCGAGTCTGCGTGATCGTGCCATTGCTCCGCCATCGACAGTCTCCGCAACGGGTCAACCTCAGCACGGTTGTGTAAAGAGCCATTCGCTACCCTCTTCTCTCGGGTGCGTAGACTGGTTTGGGCCTTTCCGACGGGCCGACTTCCCTGGCGAGGGCACAAAACCTCGCCGATCAAGCAATGCGAAAGGCTTCGATGACATTAGACCACCGGCCCATCCTGCTCGGCCTCGCCATCCTGCTCCTCGTCGGCTGCAGTCCCGCTGCCCAACCGGAACTCGGCGACCCTGCCCTGATCGACACTTGCGTACCCTCAGCACCCGCCGCAGAGTTGGGCCTTAACACGTTCTACGTCAAGTACTGCGATGTTTCCGGGCTGCATGTCGTCTCCTCGGCCGAGGTTCCGAACGAAGCCCTGATCGCTACCGGCGAGATCGTGGCGCAAATGATCGGTCCACTCCCCCAAACGGCAATAGCCGGCCTCCAATCGATAGACCTGCGAATAGGCGTGATCGGCGTCGATCAGGTGACAACCGACATGCCGGAGTACGCCGACCTGGACAGCGCATTTCCTGGGGTCGACTGGGACGAGAGAAGCCGAGGACTGGGCGCAACCCGGGAGCGACCGCTTACCTCTTCAGGGGAGGAGAACCTCCTGTGCTACGCGGGTGCTCGCTACTCCGGAGAGAGCATACTCGTGCACGAGTTCGGTCACACGATCAAGGATTTCGCCATGGCGGCGGTCGATGGCACGTTCTCCGGGCGGGTCGAAGACGCGTACGACGGCGCCATGAACGCCGGCTTGTGGGCGAACACCTATGCGGCGGCAAATCCCGAGGACTACTGGGCGGAAGGCGTGCAGAGCTACTTCGACGCCAACGTCGCTGCGGAACCGCCCAATGGAGTGCACAATCACGTTGACACTCGCGACGAGTTGGCCGCATACGACTCGGTCCTGTTCGACCTGGTGGATGAGGTGTTCGACGGCGCCACCGTCGATGCTAGCTGCTCATAACGGGTAGGTCGGCAGCGGTCGTAGATCCAAAGTACCGGCGACGCGGCCTGGCCGCGCAGCTTGCCGCTTGGCGTCCCGAGCACGTGAGGGCGAACCTTGGAGCGGACTCCTCAAGACACTGACAGTCCACCGGTTCTGGTTCTCACCCGGACACCCCGCTGCCGCCAGGTTTCTCTGGGAAACGCTGCGACACACCTACCGGGACCGGAACAACGTGATTCGGATCGAACTCGACCGCCGAAACCCGCTCAACGAAGTGATCGACCTGCCGTTCTACTGGCCGATCACCGAGATTCAGCACCTCATTCCCCGCCCAGGTGACCGTAAGAGGTCCCGTTGGACACTCCGGGCACCAGTCCGCCGGTTTCGGGCGGATTCCAGTTCTCGTCGGCGAAGCGGAAGACGTAGTTGGCGTCCTCCGGCCCTTGGGCGGTGAACATGACACCTCCGGCAAAGTCATCGCCCTGCGCCGCCATCTCGAACCGCTCGCCGGCGGCCGGATCGGGCGAGAATCGCCCGTCGTTGTTCACGTCTATCCAGACCTCCGCCTGTGCGGGTGGAAGCCCCTGGGGGTGCCGGTACAGCGCTGCGTACCGTCCTCCGTCACGCCCGTTGATGAAGCCTTCCGGGTTCAGCAGGAAGGGCCGTTGCGAGGGCCGGTAGGGCGGAACGTTCGCCAAGGTGCCGGTGAGGGAGGTGCCGGGGCGGGCGGTGTCGAGCACGCCCCGGTTCTCCATGTACCAGCGCGCCTGCAGGTAGTAGTCGAGCGTGTCCAAGCGAGCCGGCGCCCACGCCTCCGCCGGGTGGAAGCCGCCCGTCAGCATGTGACGGACGTCAGCGGGCTCTATCGGGTAGTCGGCGACCGTGCCGTTGCTGCGGTGACGGTTGCAGTAGGGTACGTCTTCCCAGCCACTGAAGTCGTTGTCGGCGAAGGGGTAATCGCTGGCGATGAAGACCAGGGGGACGTCGTAATCGAGCACCTCGTCGCGACCAGTCTCACAGGAGTACCAGAAGCCGTTGCCATCCTCTTCCTCGATGAAGTCGGCACTATGGTCGGACTCGAAGTCGGCGGTTTCGTCTCCCGGAAGTGGCCGTCCCTCTTCGATGGAGATGAGGTGCGTGGTGTCGGGATCGATCTGTCTGCCCGCCTCCTTCAGACGCCCCACCCACCAGCGGTGGAACTCGCCCTTCGGATCCTGTGCCCGCTTGGTGTTGTACTCCCACATGAAGTTGTAGACGACGTTGGGGTATTGCCAGGTGGCTTCCACCACCCGCTCGATGGCCAGTTCGTGCAGTTCACGCCTGCTCCAACCGCCAGTGACAACCCCGCCGTCATGGCCAGGGTCGCTCCACAGCATGTCGGTCCCTGCATACTTCTGGTCCTGGTAGTTCCACTTGTAGCTCCAGAAGTAGATGCGCAGCACAAGATCGTGCTCGTAGGCGGTCCGCGCCAGCTCCTCCAGGTGCTGCCAGTGGGTGTCGTCCTGCAGGGTCGCGAGCAACTCGTCGTGAGAGGCATTGACCCACTGCGGATGCGCCGCCGTGAACAGCGAGTTACCGTAACGCGCAGCCCGAGTAACCACTTCAGCCGGAAAGGTTGCGGTGGGAACGGGAGAGAGCCCGCCCTGGTGACCGAACATGACCATCGGCAGGCCCTTGTACTCGAAGTAGCGTGGGTTCTCCGGCAACAGTCCGAGACCTGCTTCTATCGCTTTTACTCTGGCCGCGCCTGACTCCTCCGGACCTCCAGGCTCGTCTGGGACACCGGGGTCACTGGGAACACCTGCATCCGACAACTGCCCGGCGCACGAGTTCAGCGAGAAAACGCAGAGCAAGACAGCGAACAGGCCGAGCATCGATTTCGGGAGGGACTTGCGGGCTCGGAATTGACACGACGGGGGCATTGAGGGCCTCTCAGATGGCTGGGAGCCTCTGATTCGAGTAGGGAACGTGTAGCAGATAGGTGGTGATGAAATCAGAGATCAAGGATTCGGTACCGCTGACCTTCCGGCACCAATGGCAATCCTACAGTGTCTCGAAGGCAGGTGCTGTTGGAATTCCGAAACCTAGGTCCGGCAAAGTCTCGCCGGAAGGCAAACGCTCACTACCCCTTACTCTGCCTTGCCTCCAGCATTCCTGGCGCCCTTGCCGGTGGTCGGCGGGCCAGGTTCTACCGCTACCGAATCGCTGGCGCTCGCCGAATTTCCGGCAAGATCGGTAGCCGTGTAGGTGGCGCCGTAGCCGACGCCGTTGCCTCTATCCAAGGTTGCAAGCACGTCGAAGCTGAAATCATCCGAACCTGTATTGGCCCCAGAGACCTTGCCCCTTGAAGAACTGGACGCTACGTCGGTGAGAACGACGGCAGCTATACCTGACAAGTTGTCGTCAGCCGATACACCGGTGGACCTCGATCGTTTCGGGGTCGAACTCGAGCCCGTCCGGTTCCACCGCCACTTCCAACAAAACCTCTCGAACCTGCCTCCCAATCGACTCGACATCATTTGGCGTCATACCTAGCAGGTCGATGTCCATGGTCGGTCGGCCCAGTGGGGAGTCCTACACCCTTAGCACCAAGGCTCCCTTCAGGACGAAACGCGAACCGTGCCGGGATTGCGAGAGGCGATAAAGGAACCGCTCCATAGCAAAGTATTGCAGCACCTCTCCGAACGGCCGCCCACCACTCCGAGCCACGTTTAGGAGCCGCTGCCTCACGCTCGCCGCCAGGTTGTGACCCGCCGTCACAACTTCGCCTCGAGGTATGGCCGCATCACCTGCGCGACCCTGCAAATCCGCGCGTATTGCATCAGTACGGCCACGTCGGGCCGGCCCCGCTCCAGGTACAGGTCAAGTGCCTCCAGAACCACGTCCAGCCCGACACGATTGCGGAACTTGAAGAGGTCTGCGAGCGACTTCTCCGGACCGTACACCCGAACCGTTACTCCGTCCAAAACGTGCTCCTCCACGCCGGCCTCGTATGCCTCCCAAGCGAATCGGTGCACCAACAGCGGAGGGTGGTCCAGCCGCGGCGTCTCCGCACTCCGTGGCAGGGCTATCCAGACGGCGTGAGGAACCTGCGTGGTTAGTCCATGGAACGCGATTGCCGAGACCAAGCAAACAACCGCCCTAGGGACCCGAACCGCGATTACCAGCAGATCCGGGTCGCTCACCGACGGCAAGTCGGTCAAGCGGTACACGCCCCGGCTGATCCGCTCAAGCTGACCCGAATCAAGCATCTTGTAGAGCGCATACCTCGAAAGCCCCGCAGCGAGCGCCTCGCTCATGCGCATCTGCCCCCCATGCTCTCTGAATATCGATTCCGCGTCGCTCACAGGGACCACCAGACAAAAGCCCTACACATGTCAATTAGTGTAGCGAATTTGTCTGACTCGCGCCCACAAATACTTTCGACGTATCGACCCACTCCAGCACAAGCCTGCCTTGAGTTCGCGCCCCGCGGAACAGCGCTCAGATCAGCGATAATTTTCCCGCCGACAGGATCACCAGCGATAGTGCCGAATGTGCTCCCCCCTGTCGGCGATCTGGCTCATCGACTGAATCCCCATCTCGATGTGCAGGTCGGTGTAATTTCGGAACACCTTTCGGGCCGACTCCTTCGTCTTGATGCCGCCCTTTCGCAGAGGGAGGTCGGACACCAGCAGCAGTGCGCCGATCGGAACCTTCGAGGCAAAGCCGACCGAGAAGAGCGTGGCGGTTTCCATATCGATCGCCAGTGCGCGCTCCTCGTAGAGTTGCGACTTGAAGCGCTCGTTGAACTCCCAGAAGCGGTAGTCGGTGGAGTGCACGACGCCGGTGCGGTAGTCGAGGCCCTTTTCCACGATGATCTGCGAAACGAACTTCTGGACCTTGAAGGTCGGCAAGGCAGGAACCTGTGGCGGCATGAAATGCCGCGACGCGCCCTCATCGCGAATCGCCGCGGTTGGCAGGACGAAGTCGCCTACCTGAAGTGAGCGATGCAGCCCGCCGCAGATGCCCAGGAACAGGGTGGCTTTGGGGTCGGCGGTGGCGAGCACTTCGATGATCAGCGCAGCGACCGGCGAGCCGATCGAGAAGTTGATGATGGACACGCCCTGCTTTTCGCTGTGCGCCGCGGTCATGGCTGAGCCTTCGGACACCTCCGCGTCGTCGCAGAGAATCTTGAAGCGTTCCATGTAGTAGTTGAAGTTGGTGAGGATGATCTGCTTCTGGAATCCTTCCGGCGCCGTCCCGGTGTAACGCTCGAGGAATTCCCTGCCTATCGCCCACTTGTCCGGGTTCGCGTAGATCAGGTTATCGCTGCCCGGACGCGAACCGTCCTCCTCCTCAGGCGCATTGTCCTGTACGGTGACGGTGTCGGGGTCGGCCTCGATCTCCTCGCCCGGCTTGCGTTCGTCTCTCTGGCTCATGGGCCAGCCTACCGGATGGGCCGAGGTCGAACAACGATAGGCGGCACGGTGACGCATGTGCGCCGGGAGCGATACTTCACATCGGCATCCGAAGCACCCATGGAATCATGGCCTACACGTCACCCACGGAACGAATCGGCGGTGCCGGCAGGAAGGAGGAGTGAAAGTGGCAGACATGTATGTCGTGTACGTAGATGCTCCGGAGATGGAGCCGTCGACTGAAGACAGGCACCGCTTGGCCAAGCTCCTCCGACTCGACTCCCCGAAGCTCGACTCCCTACTCGGCCGACTGCCGGCCGAGGTAACCAAACCGGTCCCCGAGTCGACCGCGGCGACGGTCGCACGGCGATTCCGCGAGGCCGGTCTCGATGCCTCGATTCGACCGTCCGAACCGGTCGCACGGCGCAACGCAGCGCCCGAGGAGCCAACGGAACCGAAGCCGGAGCCGTCGGGGCCAGTCGACGAAATCGCCGGCTACAGTCCTCCCAGTGACAGCAGCAGGTCAGAGCAGGATGAGATTTGGAAGACGCAGTTCGGCGGCGGGCAACGGTCGAAAGCAGCCAGCGAGGACGAGCTGTTTCCACCGTCGGCCTTCGACCACGCGCAGGGACCCAAGGCTCCGTCGAAGCCGCTGGTGATCGCCTTGGTGGTCGTGCTCGCGGTCCTGGCGGTTCTCTGGGTTCTCCTGTAAACGCCGACCGGCGCGCGTTCCGGCAGGCTTCAGGTGACGAGCAGGCGCTCGACTCGCCTCAGCGCCTCGCGCACATTTTCCAGACTGGTTGCGTAAGACAGCCGGGCCTTGCCGGGCGCCAGGAAATCGGTTCCGGGCACGACCCCGACGTGCGCCTCCTCCAGCAACCTGGTAGCCGCGACGGTCTCGTCCGCGTCGATCGGCGTGAGGTCGGTCATCACGTAGAACGCGCCCTGAGGCTTGGGAGTGCTCAGGCCCAGGCGATTGAGCCCCTCTACCAGCACGTCGCGCCTCTCGATGTACGCATTGCGCGTCATTTCGATGAAGGCCGCGGTCTTCTCCACCTCGTTCAGCGCCACGGTGACGGCGTGTTGAGCCAGCGCATTGGCGCCGCTGGTCGACTGGCCCTGAAGGCGGTTCATCGCCTTGATCAGCGGCGCCGGGCCGGCGCCGTAACCGATACGCCAACCGGTGAGGGCGTACGCCTTCGATGCACCGTGGATTATCAGGGTCTTGTCCGGAGCGTAGGCCGCTGCCGCAGTGAACTCGCCGTCGTACACCAGGTGCTCGTAGAGGTCGTCGGCGAACACCCAGATATCGCGCTCGGCAGCCAGCTCCACGATCTCCCTGATCACCTCGCGGGGATAGACGGCTCCGGTCGGATTGCAGGGCGAGTTGACGAGTATCACCCGGGTGCGATCGCTGATAGCGTCCCGCAGCGCCCGAGGATCGGGCACGAAGCCCTCATCGGCGCTAGTCGGCACCGGCACGGTCACGCCTCCGGCAAGCTGTATCTGGGCGGGATAGGAGACCCAATAGGGAGCGGGAACGATAACCTCGTCGCCGGGATTCAGGACGGCCATGAAGGCGTTGTAGAGGACCTGCTTGCCGCCGGTCGAGATCATCACCTGATCTGGTGAGTACCCCAGGCCGTTCTCGCGGCCGAATTTGTCGCACACCGCCTGACGCAGCTCGAACGTTCCTTCGGACGCCGTGTACTTGGTCATGCCCCGTGCGAGTGCGTCTCGCACCGCGTCGAACACGTGCTCGGGAGGCTGAAAGTCGGGCTCGCCGGCGGTCATGGCAATCACATCGACGCCACTGCGGGCGAGGTCTTTGGCCTTGGTGTTGAAAGCCACCGTGGCCGAAGCCTTTAGCCTCTTTATGCTCTCGGAAAGCTGGGGCATGCCTCACCTCGAATTCTCGGAGTTACTGGAGGTCGTCGCCTCCGAAGAAGATCTCCATCTCGCGTCGAGCAGTATCCGGAGCATCCGAACCGTGCACCACGTTCTCATCGATCGTCGTCGCGAAGTCGCCGCGGACGGTGCCGGGCGTCGCGTCGGCGGGGTTGGTGGCGCCCATCATCTTGCGCCATTCGGCGATCGCGTTCTCCCCCTCTACCACCATCGCCACCACCGGACCGCCGATGATGAACGATACGAGGCCCTCGAAGAAAGGCTTGCCGCGATGCTCGCCGTAATGCCGTTCGGCCGTCTCGCGCGGAATCTGCATCATCTTCATGGCGACGATGCGAAAGCCCTTCGCCTCGATGCGGCGAACCACCTCACCCACCAGCGCACGCTGCACGCCGTCGGGCTTGACCATTGCGAATGTACGTTCAGAAGCCATAACCCGGGAATGTTATCACGAGCTAGCGCTGACCGGCGATTCGCTCGATCTGTACCAGGTGATTGAGATCGTGGCCGGCCAGTACGCGCACCATCAGGTCGAGCGAGATCATCCCGTGCTCGGCGTGGAAGGCCTCCTTCAGCCAGCCGTCGAGATCGAGCGTTGCCAGCAGCGCCAGATTCCAGGAACGCACGGCACGGAGCGTGGATAGCGCGAGCGCGGGATCAGCCCGCCGATACCGTTGCGCCCACCGGTCCTGATCGAACGGCTGCAGCACCGGTTCACTCTCGGCCAGGGTTTGTCGGAACCGAAACGCATGGCTGATCTCTATGTCGGCCAGGTGCGCCAGGATCTCCCGGACGGTCCACTTGCCCTCGTCGTAGCTGAGCGCGTAGTCCGCCGGCGCCAGGTCCTCGACCAGCTCCTCGACTCGCAAGGGCGTGACCTGCAGGACTTCGATGGGATCCTGGTCGCCGAGCAGGGCCAGGTAGCGGTCAGCGTAGGAGTGCATGGGCCACACTCTACAAAAAGGACGGTTGCCGATAGCTATAGTGGAAGTCATGGACCGACCAGTGCCCGAGATAGATGTCGAAGAAGCCAGCCGCCGGCTGGCCGAGGGAGAGAACCTTATAGACGTGCGTGAGCCGCACGAACACGACGAGGCGCACATCGCGGGCGCCCGGCTGTTGCCGATGTCGGAGTTCCTGGAGCGCTACCAGCAAGAGCTTCCTGCCGGCCGGGAGCTGATGATCCAGTGCCGTAGCGGGAGCCGCAGCGCCGAGGTGACCCGAGTGCTGCTAGAGCGGGGATACCGGGCCGTCAACGTTGCGGGAGGGATCCTGGCCTGGGAGAGCGCCGGCCTGCCGGTCGAGCGCGACGAGTAGTTCCGAGGGGGCGGACGGCCGCTCAGGCCTCAGGGTCGAGTTCGCCGCGCTGGAACAGTGCGCGTAGCGCCTCGGTGACCTGTGGATCGAACTCGGTCCCGGCCTTGGCGACGATGCCGTCCACCGCCTCCCGCACGCCCCGTGTTCCGCCTGAGTGCGCTTCGTCGGTCACCGCCGTGTAGGCATCGGCCACGGCCAGTATTCGCCCCTCCAACGGTATCGCGTCGCCCTTTAGCCCATTCGGGTAGCCGCTGCCGTCCCAATGTTCGTGGTGCGTGAGGGCGATAGCTTCAGCCAGTCGGATCAGTTCCGACTGGCCTCCGGACAGAAGCTGGGCACCCCGTACCGTATGCAACTCGACGATCTCCGCCTCGGCCGCCGACAGCTCGCCGCGCTTGAGCCAGATGCCGTCGGGAATGGCGATCATTCCAACGTCGTGGAGGCGAGAGGCCCGCAGGATCAAGTCCACCCGTTCGCTGCCGGCGCCCAGACGCTTGGCCAGCATGGCAGCCAAGCGCGAGACCCTCCAGACACGCTCGCCCGCGCCTTCATCGCGGTACTCGGCCGCCTGGCTCAGACGAACCAGCATTTCTATCTGGGCATGCTCCAGTTGCGCCGTCCGCTCCCGCACTCGCTCCTCGAGAAACCTGTTCTGATCGAGCAACTGCAAGTGGAAGCGGCGCGCCTCGAGCAGATTCCTCACCCGCAACCGCACCTCGACAGCGCTCAGCGGCTTAGTCAGGAAGTCCCGGGCCCCGCCGGCCAGTGCCTTGCGCCTGACGTCGGCGTTGTCATCGGCCGTCAGCATCAGGATTGGGAAGTAACTGTCCTCGCTCAGTACCGGCCGCAACGCCTCGATTACCGCCAGCCCATCGAGATGCGGCATCCGGTAGTCGAGGATGAGCAGATCCGGTTCGAAACTCTCGAAGCAGCCGAGCACCTCACGCGGATCCTGAAGAGCCAGCAATTGGGTAAAGCCGTCGCGCTGTAGGACCGACTGCAGCACCACCAGATTGGCCTCCTCGTCATCGACGACGAGGATCTTCATCAACTCCAGCTCCACTATCAGTCCATCGTAGCCCACTGCGCCTTGCCGTGAGACGAGAGCGGCGGCGCCCCGGAGGACGCCGCCTGTCCGCCACCTACCGCAGGACTTACCTACCGGGTTGCCAGCAGTTGCGAGCCGACCTCCAGCAGTCCGTACCACCAGCCGGGAAACAACCCGAAGAGCAGCGTTCCTAGCGCCGCCAGCGCCAGCGCCGAGCCGGTGAAGGGGCTGGCGATTCGCGGCGGCTGGTAGGCGGGATCGTGGAAGTACATGTAGCCGATCACCCGGAAGTAGTAAGCCGCCGCCACCACGCTGGTCAGGATCCCGATGACCGCCAGCGCGTAGTGTCCGCCGGCCAGGGCGGCACCGAAGACCATGACCTTGCCGGCGAAGCCGGCCAGCGGCGGGATGCCGGCCAGGCTGAGCATGAACAGGGCCATGGCAACGGCCAGCCATGGCCGAGTGCGACCGAGGCCGGCGAAGCGCTCGAGCTCGTCTCCGTGGTCCAGCCTGTCGCCCAGCAGCGTCAGCACCGCGAACGCCCCTGCCGTCATGAGCGTATAGGCCATCAGATACCACATGGCCGCCTGCATACCGCCGCTGTCGACGGCCAGCACGGCCAGGCCCAGGTAGCCGGCATGAGCGACCGATGAATAGGCCAGCATGCGCTTCACGCCTCGTTGCATGTAGGCGGCCAGATTGCCTATCACCATCGTCAGGCCGACGACCCAGGCGAGTGCCTCCAGCACCACCGGCGACAGTTCCGGCAGGAAGCTCGCCGCCACCCGCAACAGCGCGCCGATGGCAGCGGTCTTGACCACCACGCTCATGAATGCGGTTACGGCGGTGGGCGCGCCGGTGTAGGCGTCAGGGGCCCACTGGTGGAACGGCACCAGCGACGCCTTGAAAGCCAGGCCGGCCACAACCAGCATCCCGCCGAGAGTGGCCAGCATCAGCGACGAGAAACCGTCTGCGCCCAACGCCGAAGCGATCTCGGCATAGTGGAAGCTGCCGCTGGCGCCGTAGGTGAGAGCGATTCCGTAGATCAGGAACGCGGACGCGAAAGCACCGAGCAGGAAGTACTTCATGCCGGCCTCCTCGCTCTCGCGTGCTCCCTGCCGCCATGCCGACAGCACGTACACGGCCAGAGAGGTGATCTCCAGGCCCAGGAGCAGCGTTATCAGGTCTCCAGCGGCCACCATCACCATCGCCCCGGCGGCCGAAAGCAACATCAGCGGGTAGTACTCGGGGTGATCGAGACCGGTGCGCTCCAGATAGTCGTAAGAGATCAGCACCGCCAGCACCGTACCCACGATGATGACGAAGTTGAACGAGGTCGCCGGCAGGTCGGCCAGGTAGTTAAGCCCGAAGCCTGCCCCACCCAGGCCGAAACGCTCGTTCTGGAAGAGCGCTAGATTCAAGATGGCGGAGCTGGCCAGCCCGACGAGCGCCAGCAGGCCGGTAGCGCGCCCGTCCTTCTGATAGAGGGCGAACATCAGGCCGAATCCGGCCGTGAGCAGAAGGGTCAGGGGTGGCGCGATCGCCAACCAGTTGATGTCGAGGACCGGCGGAAGGCTCATCGCTTCTCCTCGGTTTCGCCGGCCGGACCGGGAGTCAGGGCCGTGTGCCCGACTTGCGTCGCCGGTGGCGGCTGTCCCAGCATCACCCGCGACTGCACCTCGATCCGCTCCAGTTGCGGCGCTGGCGCCAGCCCCAGCCACAGGATGCCGGCGACGATCGGAACCAGCACCAGAGCTTCGAATGGCCCGAGATCGCCCACCTGTGACGCCTGGCGATCCTGATAGATGCGCTGATAGAGGTTCACACCGTAAACTCCGGCAGCGATCACGGCCGCCACGGCAACCACCGCGGCCGACACACTGGCCTCGAACGCGCCCAGCAGGCTGAGGAACTCGCCCGGGAAGTTAGCCAGTCCCGGTACCCCGATACTGGCAAACAGCACGAACAGGCTCGTCCCGGCCAGGGCCGGAGCGCTCCGAGCCAGCCCACCGTAGGCGCTCAACTCGAATGTGCCCACGCGGGCATGAAGCATGCCGGCGAGCAGGAACATCCCGCCGGTAGACAACATCTGCGCCGCCAGCAGGTACATCGCGCCGTTCGCTCCACTGATCTCCAGAGCAAACACGCCGGCACCGGCGATTCCCATGTGCGAAAGCGAGGCGTAGGCGAGGAGACCCCGGAGATCGGTCTGACGGGTAGCGATGACCGCGCAGTAGAGGGCGGTGACCGAGGCCAACGCCAGCAGCAGCGGACTCCACCGTTCGGCAGCCAGCGGCAACAGCGGCAGCGCCCAGGCGAAGAAACCGAAGGCGCCGACCTTGTAGAGGGTTCCGGCCACGTCGGCCGCTCCCGACGGGTGATTCTGGGTGTGGAAGTCCGGCAGCCACGAGTGCAGCGGCAGCAGCGGCAACTTGACTGCGAACGCCGCGGCGAATCCCGCGAACAGCCACATCTGGGCTTCTAGTCCAATCGCCGGCGTGGCGGCCAGCAAATCGGCAAACTGGTAGGAGACGGCGCCGGAGAGAGGCTTGAGCGCCAATATGCTCACCAGCATCAGGAACGAGCCGCTTACCGCGTAGAGCAGATACTTGACCATCGCCTCGCGGCGGCGCTCGAGGCCCCAGCCGCCCAGCATGAACAGGCTCGGTATCAGGGTCGCTTCCCAGAACACGTAGAACAGGAGCAGGTCCTTTGCCAGGAACAGGCCGTTCAGGAAGCCTTGCATCGCCAGCAGGAGTGCCAGAAAGATATTGGTGCGCGACTCCACCCGCAATCCCGCCCACAGCACGGCCGGGATCATGGTGAGTGCCGCCACCATCACCAGGACCGAAGCCGCACCCGTCGGGTCGAGCGTGAAGGTTGCGCCGATTCCGGGAATCCAGGCGCGACTTATGCCGGCGCTGCCGCTCAGGAAGAGGCTGAACACGAACGTGGCGATGGAGGCGGCCAGGGCGAGGGCGCGCGACACACGTAGCGCCGGCACCAGGACCAGCAACGAGGCAGCCGCCAGTGGAATCAAGATGGTTGCCAGGATCATGACGGCACTCCTTGCAACGGAAGACTTCCGAAGAGTGAGCTCAGGATCAGGAGCAGAACCAGAGCCAGCACTCCCAGAAGCATGGTCATCGCGTAAGTTCGAACGTAGCCCGACTGCAGCCCCAGCGAAGCACGGGCGAGCAGTCCGGCCAGGCCACCGGTCCCGCTGACGCCCCTGTCGAGCAGGTCACGGTCTAGAGCCCCCAAGCCGTCGGCGGTGCCCTCGGCGGCGGCCTTGATGGTGCTGTTGTAAAGGGCGTCGAACCCTGCGCCCTCGCGCGAGAGGCGGCCGAGCGCGCCGCTGCCCCAGCGCTGGCCGGGTCGGCCGGAACGCAGATGATAGGTCCAGTAAGCGAGCCCGAGGCCGAGACCGGCGGCCGCGATCGAGAGCGCCACCAGGCTCCACTCCACGGCCGCGGCAGGATGCAGGAACGCCACCTCGGCTCCCACCGCCGGCTCGAGCCACGAACCGATCCAGTTGGGGAAGGCGAACTCCGGGAGGCCCAGATAGCCGGCGGCCACGCTGAACAGCGCCAGAATCGCCAGCGGCACAGTCATCACCGCCGGAGACTCGTGTACCCTGCGCTCGACGTCGGTAGCCAGGCGCGAACGGCCGGCGAACACCAGGTAGTACCAGCGGAACATGTAGAACGCCGTCATGGCGGCGGTCACCAGCAGCACGACGTAGAGGCCCATCCCACCGTAGTCGCGCAGCCACTCGCTCCCGTACACGCCGGCCAGAATCGCGTCCTTGGAAAAGAAGCCGGCCAGCAGCGGTACGCCCGCTATCGCCAACGTGGCGACAAGCGCGGTGACGCCGGTTACCGGCATCAACCGCCCCAGGCCGCCCATCTTGCGCACGTCCTGCTCGCCGGCCATGGCATGAATCACCGAGCCGGCGCCGAGGAACAGCAGCGCCTTGAAAAAGGCGTGGGTGAACAGGTGGAATACCGCCGCCGTGTAGGCTCCGGCCCCAGCAGCCGCGAACATGAAGCCGAGCTGTGAGATGGTCGAGTAGGCGAGGATCTTCTTTATGTCGGTCTGACCCATCGCAGCAAAGGCCGCCACCAGCGCGGTCAGCCCTCCGATCCAGGCTACCGCGGCAGCGGCGTCGGGCGCCTGGGCGAAAAGCGGGGCCGATCGGGCAACCAGATAGACGCCGGCAGTGACCATGGTGGCGGCATGGATCAGGGCCGAGACCGGCGTCGGCCCGGCCATGGCGTCGGGCAGCCAGACCTGCAGCGGAAGCTGAGCCGACTTGCCGGCAGCCGCCAGCAGGAACAGCAGGCCGATAGCCGTCAGCACCGCGGAGCCGTAGGCAAGGTTGCCGGCGGCCTGATTCATCGCGGCGATGTCGAGCGTGCCGAAGGTACGGTAGCCGAGGAACATGGCCAGGAGGAAGCCGGTATCGCCGATCCGGTTGACTATGAAGGCCTTGCGGGCCGCGTCCGCGTTCAGCCGCTCGGCGTACCAGAATCCGATCAGCAGATACGAGCACACGCCGACGCCCTCCCAGCCCACGAACATCAGCAGGTAGGAATCGGCCATCACCAGTATCAGCATGGCGGCGACGAACAGGTTGAGCGCCGAGAAGTAGCGGCTTAGGCCGGCGTCGCCGTGCATGTAGCCCACCGAGTAGAGGTGGATGAGCAGGCCGACCCCGGTTATGACCAACATCAGCAGAACGCTGAGCTGGTCGAGTACGAAGCCGAGCGACAGTTGCAGCTCGCCGGCGACGAGGTACGGCCACAGGCTCACCTCGGAAGCGCGTTCCGGCTGGGCCAGTAACGCAATGAACGCCACCAGCGAGAGCAGGAAGGCGACGCCGGTGGCGATGGTGGCCAACAGACCGGGTAGCGGCTCCTTCAGGCGAGCGCCCCACAGGCCGTTGACGAGCGAGCCGACCAGCACCACCAGCGGTGCGAAGGCGGCCCAGGCGAGGGGATTGGAGAAGTATTCTTCCGGCATCAGTAGCGGACCTCGGAGAGCGCGTCGACGTCGGTGCTCGAGCGGTTGCGGAATATGGCCACCAGGATCCCCAGGCCCACAGCGACTTCGGCTGCGGCCACCGCCAGAATTATGAACACCGCGCTCTGGCCGCTCATGGCTACCGCCTGACCGGCGGCGCTCCACTGCCGGGAGTAAGCGACCAGCGCCAGGTTGGCGGCGTTGAGCATCAGTTCGACCGACAGGAAGACCAGTATCGCGCTACGGCGGGTAAGCACTCCTACCGCGCCGATGGCGAACAGCACGGCGCTGAGCGCAACGTAATATTCGGTGCCGACCACTCAGGCGCTCCTGTCGAGGCAGGCCGGCCTACACATTGGTGAGTTCCCTGTCGCGATGCTCGCTGGCATCGTGATGCGGCCGGTCGCCCGCTGCCCGGCGCTGCACCAGGCCGACGGCGCCGATGATGCCGGTGAGCAGCAGGACTCCAACCAGTTGGAAGGCGAGCACGAAGTCGCTGAAGAGCGATTCGCCGACGCGGTCGGCGCCCCCGCCGGCCAGGGCTACGTCTATGAGCTCGCGCGTCGGCAGCTGTCGGGGGTCGAGGAACGCGGTTGCCGCGATCCCTGCCGCGGCAAGCAGGCTAACTAGGTAGGCGGCCGGCCTCAGGCCCGGTAGCTGCGACCTCTTCGCCGTGCCGCTGTCGTCGCTGCCGACGTTGAGCAGCATGATCACGAACAGGAACAGCACCATGATAGCGCCCGCGTACACGATCACCTGCACGGCCGCCAAGAAGTGGGCCTGCAGGGTTATGTAGGTCACGGCCAGGGTCAGCAGGGTGGCCACCAGCGACAGCGCCGCGTGCACCGGCTCGCGCAGGGTCACCACGCCGATCGCGCCGATGATCATCACGGCCGCCAGGATGACGAAGCCGATCATCAGTGGTCGACCCCTTCGAGCTCCGGCCGGGGACCGGAACGAAATCCCAGATGGACGGCCTTGCCCTTCTTCTCGGCCTCGCGCCGTTGCCACTTGGAGCCCGTCACGCCCACCAGCATGTCCTCCTTGCCGTAGACGAGGTCGTCGTAGCGGAAGTCGGCCAGCTCGAACTCGTGGCCCAGCACGACCGCTCCGGTGGGGCAGGCTTCCTCGCACATCCCACAGAAGATGCAGCGCAGCATGTTTATCTCGTAGATGCTGGCGTAACGCTCGCCGGCCGAGGTCGGGTCGTCCGGGTCGTTCTCGGCCGCCTCGACATAGATTGCATACGCCGGGCACACCGCCGCGCACAGGGAGCAGCCGATGCACTTCTCGAGGCCGCTGTCGGGATGCCGGAGCAGGTGATGACGGCCGCGGAAGCGCGGTTTGATGTCGGCCGGATCCTCCGGGTACTTCACCGTGACCGGTTTCTTGAACAGGTGGCCGAGCGTCACCCCCATTCCCTTGGCGATACTGATGACACTCATAACGCACCTCCAGTGCGTACGTTTTGCTCAAAGTACAAAGGCGATCACCGCCGCGGTCAGGAGCGCCGCACCGAGCGCGACCTCGAACAGGTAGATCCAGCCGAAGCGCATGAGCTGGTCGTAGCGCAGCCGCGGCAAGGTGGCGCGCAGCCAGATGAACAGGAACATGAAGATAGCCATCTTGGCGATCAGCCAGACGAACGGCCACTGCGAGACGCCCGGTATCACCGCGTCCAGAAACGCCGGGCCGCGCCAGCCGCCCAGGAACAGGGTGCTGATGAAAGCCGCGGCCGTCATCATGTTCACGTACTCGGCCATCTGGTAGAGCGCCCACTTGATGCTGGAGTATTCGGTCAGGTAGCCGGCTACAATCTCCTGCTCTGCTTCCGGCAGGTCGAAGGGTGTGCGGTTGACTTCGGCGATGCCGGAGATCACGAACGTCACGAAAGCGACCGCGAGGCCCGGCCACAACCAGGGGCTGACCGCCCATACGCCCAGGTCGACGATCTCCCGCAGGTTCAGGGTACCGGCGATCATTATGACCGTGAGCACGCTGAGGCCCAGGCCCAACTCGTAGGAGATCATCTGGGCGGACGAACGCAGGCTCCCCAACAGCGGGTACTTGCTGTTGGACGCCCAGCCGCCCAGGAAGATGCCGTAGATGCCGATGCTGGTTACGGCCAACAGATAGAGGATTCCGATGTCCAGGTCGAGCACCCATGGGTCGAAGCCGAAGAGGCTGCCAGCCGGGCCGGCCGGAATTATCGCGAACGCCGACAGCGCGAAGGTGATGCTGATGAATGGCGCCAGGTAGTAGACCAGTCGATCGGCGGCGGACACCGTAATGTCTTCCTTGAATACCGACTTCAGTGCGTCGGCGATGGGCTGCAGCAGTCCCAGCGGGCCGACCCGGGTCGGCCCCAGGCGGTGCTGCATGCGAGCCAGGATGCGCCTTTCGACCAAGGTCATGTATGCGAACGCACCCAGCAACACGCCGCACATCACCAGCGCCTTGGCGGCGGTCACCCACAGCGGATCCATCACGCCACCTCCAGCGCGAAGCGTTCCTTGCGCAGGGCCTTGAAGTCGGCAGTGGCGGACCCCGCCGGCTGGTCTGGCAGGGCGGGGAGCAGCGGCAGGCCCTCGGGAGCGCTCTCCGTTACCATCACGGCGGCCCGACGCTCGACGCCGTCGACCGGGACCGTCACCGTGTCGCCGTCTCTGAGCCCGAGACGACCAGCGTCCGCCGGGTTCAGCCGCAACGGCGCTTCGCCGTGGGCGGCGCGCAGGTGCGGATTGCGAGAGAGGTATTCGTGGCGAATCATGCTGGGTATGAGCAGCAGGTTTCCCGGCTGGCGATCGGGCCCGCGAACGCTCACTCGGGCAGTGGCACGTGCCCGCAGGCTCAGCCGTTCACCACCCAGCGGCAACGCGGCGGGATCGATGCCGAGCGAGCGCTTGAGAACCCGCCTGGCGCTCCTGACGCTGCGCCCGTCCATCCGGTTGCCCAGGGCGACACCCAGTCGCTTTACCACTCCGGTGAAGTCCTCGCTTGCGCCACCGTCGACCGGCGCCTTGTAAACAGGCAGCACGCGGCCCTCGAGATTGACGACAGTGCCGTCTTTTTCGTAGCCGGTCTTGGCCGGCAGCACCACATGTGCCAGTTCGGTGGATTCGTTCGGGAAGCTGCTGTGTACCACCAGCAGCTTCAGCTCGGCCAGCCTGCCGGACAGTTCGCGGTTTGCGCCCGGGTCGAGATTGGAGACAATCAACGCCTCGAGTTCCCCCCCGGCCAACATCTCCGGATAGCCGTAGCGGGCGTGCGACGGCAACAGGTCGATAGCCTCCAACCCGTATGAGTTGGCCATGGCCGGCAAGGCCATGGTCTTTGCCTCGACCGCCCGCGAGAAGGCCAGTACCGCCTCGCTGGCCTCGCGTGAGGCCAGCACCGCGGCTCCGTATACGACCACGGCGTGCTTGGCGTCCTTCAGACGCTCCACCAGACCGCGAGCGGTCTCGTCGCTCATGCCCGGTACTGCGGGGAATCCTCCGTCGCCGGCCTCGGGGGGCTCGCCGGCCGGCTCGCTGGCGTTGTCGCCGGATACGCCGTTCTCGCTCGCGTTCTCGCTCGCCAGTCTACGCAAGGCGTTGAACAGCTCGCTCTCCTGGCCTGCCGGGTAAACGGCCACCGTTCCCGCATGCTTCATCAGGTCGACCCGGTAGGGCGCGGCCACGGTCAGGATCTGGCGTTTGCGGGGCATCCGCTCCTTGAGGCGCAGGTCGGCTATCGGAACACCGTGATCGAGCAACTCGGGCGACGGCACGCCCTTCAGCGCGTCCTTGATCCGCAGGTCGACGATCGGAACCTCTTCCGTCGGGTCACCGACAACGAATATCGCATCGGCCACGGCCAGCTCCTCGAGCGTCGCCGGATTGCCGCCGGCCAGCAACGACGCCGCCGTGCGCGGGTAATGGTCGCGCTTGCCGGTGCCCAACTGCTCGGCCAGGGCTTTGGCGGCCACGCCCTCCTCCAGAGTGGCATCGGCGCGCAAGACGATGCCGACCTGCTTGTTGTCGATGCCGGCCAGCCGTTCGGCGATGAAGCTCGCCGCGTCTTCCCATGAGGTCGGCACCAGCCGGTCGCCGCGGCGCACCAGCGGCGACCGCAGGCGGTCCTCGGCGTCGACGTACTCATGGCCGAACCGGGTGGAGTCGTCTATCCAGGTCTTGTTGACCTCGGGATTGAGTCCGGCCTTCACTCGTTCGATCCGGCCGGTGCGCGCGTCCACTATCACGGCGCTGCCCGAGGCGTCGTCGAGCGATGTGGTGCGAGTGTGGTCGAACTCCCAGTTGCGGCCGCGGAAGCGGCTAGTGGTGTCGAGGAGCGCTCCCACCGGGCAGATGTCGGTGATGTTGCCGGAGAAGTTGCTGGGTAGACCGTCCTCGACGGTACCGATGTAGGTGTGACCACCACGCTCGATGAAGTCGAGCACCTCGTCGCCCGGCACCTCCTCGAAGTAGCGCACGCAGCGCTTGCAGTGGATGCAGCGCTCGCGGTCGAGGGTGATCAGTTCCGAGAGGGCGGCGTGCTTCTCCTGGTGACGTTTGTCGAACTGAAAGCGTGACAGGCCGGTGCCGTACTCGTAGGCCCGGTCCTGCAGCTCGCAGGCCCCACCCTTGTCGCACACCGGACAGTCGAGCGGGTGGTTGATGAGAGTGAACTCGACCATTCCGTTCTGGGCGCTCACCACGTCGTCGGATACGGTGTCGACGACCATGCCCTCCATCACCGCCGTGGTGCAGGTTGCCATCAGGTTGGGAAAGTAGAAGATCTTCGGCTCGCCCGTCTCATCGTCGGGAATCCACTGCCCGTCGGGCCCCTTGCGGGGGGCTCCAACCCGCGCCAGGCACATCCGGCAGGCGCCGATCGGCGACATGTACTCCTGAGAGCAGAAGTACGGCACATCGAAACCGGCGGCGAACAGCGCGTCGATGACGCTGGTTCCCGGCTTCAGGTCGAGGGATACATCGTTGACGGTTACCTTCATGCGGGGCTGTCCTTCATGCCTGCCACCAGTCCGACTTGGGATACTTCGGTCGTCCGTGCTCCACCAGATACTCGTACTCGTGGCGGAAATACTTGAACGACGCCTGCACCGGTATCGCGCAAGCGTCGGCCAACGGGCAGAACGCCGTGCCGCGCAGGTTGCGCGCCATGTCCTCCATCAGCGTGAGGTCGCTGGGGGCGCCCAGGCCCTCGAGCAGCTTGCGGTACATCTGCGGCAACCAGGTGGCCACGCCCTCGCGGCAAGGGGTGCACTTGCCGCACGACTCATGCGCGTAGAAGCGTACGACGTTGTACATGGCATCCACCATGCACTTCTCCTCGGGAATGAGGATCAACCCGCCGGTGCCCAGCATCGATCCCTTCCTGGCGACCGAGGCGTACTCCATGGGAGTGTCGAGGAACTCATCGGTGAACGGGAAGAGCGGGCAACTGGTGCCGCCGGGGATGAACGCCTTGGCGGGCATTGCCGGCCCGCCACCGACGTCGAAGATGATCTCGCGGTAGGTGATGCCCATGGGTACCTCGTAGACGCCGGGGCGGGCTATCGGGCCGGACAGCTGCACGTGATGGAAGCCCTTGGAGTCTTCGGTTCCCATGGTCGAGAACCAGGCGGCGCCGCGGGCGATGATGTGCACTGCCGATGCCAGCGTGGTGACGTTGTTGATGGTGGTCGGCAGCCCGTAGACGCCGGCCTGGGCCGGGAAGGGCGGCTTGAGTCGGGGAGTGGCGCGCAGCCCTTCGAACGAGTTCATCAAGGCGGTCTCTTCGCCGCAGATGTATGCGCCGGCGCCGCGATGAAGGATCAGGTCGAAGTCGAAGCCGCTGCCGAAGATGTTCTCACCCAGGTAGCCGGCCGCTCGGGCATCGGCCATCGCCTGCAGCAGCCGCTCGTAGGCCAGCCAGTACTCACCGCGGACGTAGAGCACGCCCTTGGTGGAGCCTATCGCGTAACCGCCGAGAATCATCCCTTCGATCAGCTGATGCGGGTCGTCCTCCATGATGTAGCGGTCCTTGCAGGAACCGGGCTCCGACTCGTCGGCGTTGCAGACGATGAAACGCTGGCGTTCGTCGGGCTTGGGCATGAACGACCACTTGACTCCGGTCGGGAAGCCGGCGCCGCCGCGGCCGCGCAGCCCGGAAGCTTTCATCTCGTTTACCACCTCGTCGGGCGTCATGCCTTCGAGCGCCTTCCGGGCAGAGGCGTATCCGCCGTGACCGAGGTAGTAGTCGAGCGTCCAGGCGTCAGGTGTTCCGACATGGCGGTACAGCACCACTTCGAACCGGGGATCGCTTCGTGAGACGATCGGCGCCGGCCGTTCGGCGATTGCGTCGCTCACCGGGATCCTCCCTCATCGCCGGCGGAACCGGCTTCCGAACCCGAGTTCCGCCCACCGCCTCGCCCTCTTTCGTGCTCTCCTTCAGTACTCGCGGCCGCATCCCCGCCACGCTCGAGCCAAGGCTCGGGCTGCTCATCCTGTTGCAGCTTGGCGAGCAGGCCGGCGCAACGCGAGCGGCTCACCCGTTCGTAGAAGGTGTCGTTGACCTGCAGCACCGGCGCGGTGGTGCAAGACCCCAGGCACTCGACCTTCTGCAGGCTGAACCGGCCCCGCGAGTCGGTCTCGCCGTTTACGATCCCCAGCTCTTCCACCAGGTAGTCGAAGAGCTCGTCGGAACCGGCCAGTGAACAGGAGAGCGTGGCGCACACCTGCAGGTGAAAGCGTCCCACCGGATGATCATGGTAGGTGGAGTAGAAACTCATCACGCCTCGTACCTCGGTCGGGTGGATGCCGATGATCTCGGCGATCTCCTCCACCCTGGCTTCGCCGACATGCCGTTCGGCTCGCTGGACCTCCCACAGCAGCGGCATGACCGCGCTGCGCCTGCCGTACTCGGGATAGCTTTCCAGGATCTCCGCCAGTCGCTCCTGCTTGTCGGCGAAGAACGGCGGGACGGTGTTCAGTTCAACCACGGCGGTCTCCCCGGGCGAGGCCGGGCATTCGACAGTGCATCAGTCGCCATCTCCCGGACGTTCATCGTCTCCGCCCGCCAGGCCGTCCGGCCCGGCGCCGCGCGTGAGGCCCAGGGCGATGCCGGCTCCGCTGCCGAGTACCAGGCCCAGTGCCGGATCGCTGCCGCTGGCGCTGGAGACGAGAAGGATAGCGGCGCCGATGACGATGCCGATTCCGAATTTCGGCCGCAGCGCGGCGATCTTGGGGAGCTTCACTTGACCACCTTCACTTGACC
>JBBDRK010000007.1:28364-39796 GCA_040905465.1 Trueperaceae bacterium
CTTCACTTGACCACCTTCACTTGACCGCTTTCACTTGACCGCTTTCACTTGTCGACGTCTCCCATCACAGGGTCCAGGCTGGCGATGTTGGCGACCATGTCGGCGAACAGCCCGCCGATGCAGGCGGGCTCGAGCGCCTGCAGGTTGATCAGGCTGGGAACCCTTACTTTCACCCGATACGGCATCGAACCGCCGTCGCTCACGAGGTAGTAGCCGAGCTCGCCGCGAGCGCTCTCGGTCGGCACGTACACCTCGCCGCGAGGCGGGTGGAAGCCTTCGGTTACCAGCTTGAAGTGGAAGATGACCGCTTCCATCGAGGTCTCCAGCTCACTGCGCGGAGGCAGGCTGATACGCCGGTCGGGGTCGCGAACCGCACCGGGCTCGAGCATCTCCAACGCCTGCTCGATGATCTTCATGCTCTCGCCAAGCTCCTCGAAACGCATCATGAAGCGCGCGTGCGCGTCGCCGGCGTTCGAGGTCGGCACGTCGAAGCGGTAATCATCGTAGCCGCCGTAAGGCTGCGCCTTGCGGAAGTCGAGTTCGACGCCCGAGGCACGGAGGCTGGGCCCGGTCAGGCCGTAGTCGAGCGCCTGCTCGCGGCTCAGCACGCCGACCCCTCGGGTGCGGTCGATGAAGATCTGATTACCCACGAACACGTCGCGGTACTGCTCCATCATCCGCGGAAACATGGCGAGGAAGTCCTTCACCATCGGTACGAACTCGTCGGGTACGTCGCGCGAGAGGCCGCCCACCCGGAAGTAGCCGTAGTTCATGCGGACGCCCGACACCAGTTCGAAGATGTCGAGGATCTTCTCCCTCTCGCGCATCGTGTAGAAGAACGGGGTGAGCGCGCCCAGGTCGAGCACGCCTGTGCCGAAGAAGACCAGATGGCTGGCGATGCGGTTGAGCTCGTTGAGGATAATGCGGATCCGTTGGGCCCGGGGAGGGACCCGCGCGTCGATGAGCTTCTCGGCGGCAAGCACGTACGCCAGGTCGTGCGCGAAGCCGTGGAGGTAGTCCATCCGGTTGGAGTAGGTCACGCACTGTTGATAGGTGCGGTTCTCCATGGTCTTCTCGAAACCGGTATGGAGATAGCCGATCTGCGGCTTGATGGCGGCGATCCGCTCGCCGTCGAGGTCCACCACCAGTCGCAGCACTCCGTGGGTGGAGGGGTGCTGGGGCCCGACGTTGACCCTCATGTGACGCGTCTCGAACTCGCCGTGGCGCTCCACAGCGGTGGTCCGGGCGACGTAACCGGCGTTCTCGACCGTCATTCGCCACCTCCGGACTGGCCGGTCACCTCGTGCGCCACCAGCTCGAGCTCCTGCTCGCTGCGAACGCCCTTGCGGGCGCCACCTTTCCAGCCGGTGAGGCCGCTGTCGCTGCCGATGATCGACGCGCGAAAAGCTGCGGGATCGAGATAGCGTCCGTCGTTGAACAGTGTCGGTGTCTCGCCGATCGGAAAGTCCTTGCGGTGGGGATGCCCGTCGAGATCTTCCGGAGTGAGCAGCTTGCGCATCTCCGGGTGTCCGTCGAACACCACCCCGAACATGTCGAAGACCTCGCGCTCCATGAAGTTGGCGGCGCGCCACAGCCCGGTGGCCGTGGGCAGCTTCTCACCATCGGCAACCTCTGTCCGCACGAAGATCCGCTCCACGGCGGCGAGGTTATAGAGGTTGTAGGCCACCGTGAAGCGCTGTCCCCGATGACCCGGATAGGTCAACCAGTCGATGCCGAAGATGTCGGAGAGCAGCTCGAAGCCGGACGACTTCACCTCGTTCAGGGCGTCGACGAGGCGGTCGGGGGCCACCGTGTAGGAGAGCATCCCCTTGAACTCATGTCTCCGTGCCCCCATGGCTTCGAGCGCCGCTGCCGCTCCGGTCTGCCCGCCGGTGGGAACAGCCGCGCCGGGCGGGGTATCCGTCGATTTCAGCGCGACCACCCCTCCACCATTGGCAACTTGATCCCTTCCTCGTCGAAGGCCTCGCCGCGGACCTTCTTCTGGAGTTGCATGACAGCGAACACCAGGGCTTCGGGCCGCGGCGGACAGCCTGGGACGAAGATGTCTACCGGAACGACCGAGTCGACGTTCTGCACGATCGCGTAGTTGTTGAACATGCCGCCCGACGAGGCGCAGGCGCCCATCGAGATAACCCATTTGGGGTCGGGCATCTGGTCGTAAACGCGCCTCATGATCGGCGCCATCTTCTTGGACAACCTGCCGGCCACGATCATTACGTCGGCCTGGCGCGGGCTTGCCCGAAACACCTCAGAGCCGAACCGCGCCAGGTCGTTGCGGCTGTTGGTCGACTGCATCATCTCGATCGCGCAACAGGCCAATCCGAACGTCGCCGGCCACAGGCTGTTCGACCGGCCCCAGGCCACCAGCTTGGCAAGGCTGGTCATCAGGATGCCCTCGCTTTCGAGCTCCTGCACGTCCTTCTCGAACAGATCCTTGAGAGCCATATACCCTACTTCCAGTTCAGCACACCCTTTTTCAGGATGTACAGGTAACCCACTGCCAGAATGAGAACGAATATGGTGGCCTGCACGAACAGAAACTCCGGCGCAGCACCGAATTTCACCGCCAGAGGAAAGAAAAACGCCGTCTCGATGTCGAAGATGATGAACAGCATCGCCACCAGGTAGAAGTGAACCGGGAAGCGCTCGCGGGCAGAGCCAGTTGCAGGAACACCCGATTCGTAGGCCGCCAGCTTGGTCTCGGTGGCCTTCTTCGGTCCCAACAGCGCGCTTGCCAGCAAGGCGGCAGCACCAATGAATCCGGCCGCCAGGAACATGATCAGCACGCCTTCGTACACTCGGCTCTCCCCTCCATCCAGTCGTTCGACATCGCGCGAAGTCCGGCTCCAAGGACAGCTTGTTCCCTTGTGCCAGAATTCACTAAGCTTTACGTACTCATTGTATCACCCGTAAACGGAGGCCGAGAGCGGTGGATAGAGGCCCTCGCTCGACTCAGTCTCCTCGCCTTCCGCTCGCGTGCGACAATCGGAGCAGAGCGACGACAGCGGCGATCCGAGGAGCACCGGCCAGGCAACGTGGCTTCGAGGATCGAAACGGGACCGGGCTCGTTCTCACGTAGGAGCTTTGAGTTGACCTTGGCGATAGACCAGATTCTCGTGGCCTCCGGCATCCTCCTGCTGATCGCAATATTCGCGAGCAAGGCGTCGGGCAGGCTGGGGCTCCCGGCTCTGCTGATCTTCCTGCTGGTCGGCATTCTGGCCGGGTCAGAGGGCATCGGCGGCATCGAGTTCGCCGACGTCGGCGCGGCCCAGGCTCTCGGAGTCGTGGCGCTGTCGTTCATCCTCTTCTCCGGCGGTCTCGACACGAGCTGGCGCTTCATTCGTCCGGTCCTGTTGCCCGGCCTGAGCCTGTCCACCGTGGCCGTTCTGCTGACAGCCCTGAGCGTGGCCGCGTTCGCGGCCTGGCTGCTGGACGTGACCTTTCTCGAGGGCATGCTACTGGGCGCGATTGTCTCGAGCACCGACGCGGCCGCGGTGTTTTCCGTCATGCGCTCGCGCGGGGCAGGTCTCAAGGAGCGCATCAAGCGCGTGCTCGAGCTCGAGTCCGGCAGTAACGACCCGATGGCGATCTTCCTGACGGTTGGGCTGATCGGCCTGATGCTGGTTCCAGGCATCTCGGTCGCCACCCTGGTGCCGCTCTTCGCTTTCCAGATGGTCATCGGCGCGGCTCTCGGCCTGGGGGTGGGCTGGCTGATGGTCTGGGTCATCAACCGAATCGATCTCGCCTACGACGGGCTTTACTCGGTCCTGTCGTTGGCGATCGTGATGGTGGTGTACGGCCTCGCCGCCGTCGCGGGCGGCAACGGCTTCCTGGCGGTCTACCTGGCCGGCCTCTACATGGGCAATCAGGACTTCATCCACAAACGCAGCGTTCAGCGGTTCCACGACGGACTGGCCTGGCTCATGCAGATCGCCATGTTCATCACCCTCGGGCTGCTGGTGTTCCCGTCGCAACTGCAGCCGGTGGTGTGGACCGGGCTGGCCCTGGCGCTCTTCCTGATCTTCATCGCCCGGCCGCTGGGCGTGTTCGTCGCCCTCCTCCCATTCCGGATGTCCTGGCGTGACAAGGGGATCATCTCCTGGGTTGGCCTGCGGGGAGCGGTACCGATCATCCTGGCCACCTACCCGCTGGTTCGCAACGTGCCCAATGCGGACACTCTGTTCAACGTCGTCTTCTTCATCGTGCTCACGTCCGTGCTGCTGCAGGCGCCACTGATTCCGCTGGTTGCCCGCTGGATGGGCGCGGACGCGCCGCTGGACGAGGACCCCCGTCGCTATCCCATCGAGCTCGAGCAGACGGCCGACCTGGACAGTGACCTGGTGGAGGTTCCCGTTGCCCCGGACTCGTCGGCTATCGGCCGCACCATCGTCGACCTGCACCTGCCGGAAGCCGCTCTGGTGGTGCTGATAAGCCGCGAGGACAAGTTCATTGTTCCTCGCGGCGCAACGGCCATCCAGCAAGGCGACCGGCTGCTGGTGCTGGCCAACGAGGAGAGTCTGGCCGCGGTACGGCGCACGCTCGCAAGGGGCGCCTGACAAGCTTTGCCGAGCAATCGCCGGGTGACGTCACACCTCGCGATCAGCCTCCGGGAACGGCGTCCGGGCGTGAAATCGGCAGCGCCAATCGGCACTCGGAGGTTTCTATCACAAGCGCTTGACGCACTCCGACGGCCCTTATATACTGCGCAGGCTGCTGGGTCGTTAGCTCAGTCGGTAGAGCAGCTGACTTTTAATCAGCGGGTCGTAGGTTCGAGCCCTACACGACCCACCAAATAGCGGCCCCTTCGACTAGCGGTTTAGGTCACCACCCTTTCAAGGTGGCGGCACGGGTTCGAATCCCGTAGGGGTCACCAAGATTCGAGGAGGAGCCGACATCGAGCGCCTCCTCGCTTCATATGGGCGATTAGCTCAGCTGGTAGAGCGGCCGCTTTACACGCGGTAGGTCGGCGGTTCGAGCCCGTCATCGCCCACCACATTTCTCGATCCAGATCCGACAGCTACCCCTTGGCAGGCACTGTGAAGTAAAACGCCGCCCCCTTGCCGATGTCGCCTTCGGCCCACACCCTGCCGCCGTGACGACGGATTATCCGGTTGACGATGGCCAGGCCGATGCCGGTTCCTTCGAAGGCGTCGTTCATGTGCAAACGCTGGAACGCCACGAACAACTTGTCGGAGTAACGCATGTCGAATCCGGCGCCGTTGTCCCGCACGAAGCATGCGGTCTGTCCATCCACGCTCCTGGTACCGAACTCTATCAACGCCGGCTCGTGCTTGCGACTGAACTTCCAGGCGTTCTCGAGCAGGTTTTCGAGGGCGGTCTGCAGGAGCCCACGGTCACCCTCCACCACCACCCCCGGCTCGATACGCACGTCTACCTTTCTGGTGGGGTCAGCGGCCCGCAGCCCGTCGATCACACTTTGCGCCAGGCCGCTCAGGTCGACCTGCTCGCGGCGCAGCGCGCTCCTGGCCATGCGCGAGAGGTTCAACAGGTCGTCGATCAACTCGCTCATACGGCTCGCGCCATCGCGGATACGCCGCAGGTACTGGCGGCCGACCTCGTCCAGGCGATCGCTGTAATCCTCGAGAAGCGCATGACTGAATCCGTCGATTCCCCGTAGGGGAGCTCGCAGGTCGTGCGATATCGAGTAGCTGAACGCCTCGAGCTCCTGGTTGCTCGCCTCGAGTTCCGCCGTTCGCTTGGCTACCCGCTGCTCGAGCCGCTCGTTCAGCCGCCGAACCTCCTCCTCCGCCTTGCGCGCTCGGAGATGGGCACGAATCGTGGCCACCAAGACGGGCGGCTCGAGCGGATAGGTGAGGTAGCCGTCTGCCCCGCTCTCCAGGCCCCGCACCTGCGATTCGGCATCGAGAAAGGTCGCTGAGAGGTGGAGTACGGGAATCAGCAGCGTATCAGGGTCGGCCTTCAAGCGCCGGCACACCTCGAACCCGTCCATGTCGGGGAGCTTCACGTCGAGGAGTATCAGGTCCGGGCGTTCAGCCGCCTTCGCCAATGCCTCGGCTCCGCTGCCGCCCTCCGACACCGCGAAGCCGGCAAGCTGGAGGGCACGGACGGTTGCGTAACGCCCGATCTCGTTGTCGTTTACCACCAGTATCCGCTGCTCACGCTCTTCACTCATCGGGCCGAACGCTCCCAACGTCGATACTCTTCCCCATTGCCTTCCACAAAAGCTCTTTCACGGTTCCGGCTCCGTCGCGCTCCGAGTAGACCTCCTTGGGCAACAATGCGGCATCCAGGCTGACGAGCAACTCCATCTCCTCGGAGTTCAGTTCCTGCGAGGTTACCAGCACGATCGGGGTATCACTCGTTGCCGCGCTCTGCCGGAGCGCCCTGAGCACTTCCACCCCGCTTCGGTCAGGCATGAGCAGGTCAACGAAGATCGCCGCCGGCCCTGCCGACTCGGCCAACCTCAACCCCTCCGCTCCGCTCGCAGCCTCGATGATCTCGAAGCTTGTCCCCTCCAACAGACCCCGCAACAGGTAGCGCTCGACATCGTTGTCGTCGATCAACAGCAACGTGTTTCCCCGTGCGCCCTGCCCGCTCTCGAGCACCAGCGGCACCGCGAGCGAGAAGGTGGAACCCGACCCCGGGTCGCTCTGCACCTTGACGGTCCCGCCCAGTAATTCGGCCAGTTTGCGGGAGATCGCGAGGCCCAGGCCGCTGCTGGGCGTTCCGTCCTGAAGCCGGTTCGGCACCTGCCCGAACTCCTGGAAGACCAACTCCAGGTCTTTCGCGGCAATGCCGACTCCGGTGTCCGCCACGGAGAAAAGTACTGCCTGTCTGTCGTCCTCGACCCAGGCGGATATCCGGACCTCACCCTGCTCGGTGAACTTCAGGGCATTGGCGATGAAGTTGCGAAGGACCTGGGTGATCTTGCCCTTGTCCGTCATCAGTAGCGGCAAGTGGCCTACCTCGCTGAACACCAGGTCGACTTTCGGATTGGCGTGCAACGGCATGAACATGCCACGGAGGGTACTGAATACGTCGGCGATGCTGGTCGGCTCGATCCTCACGTCCATCGTCCCGGCTTCGACCTTGCTCAGGTCCAGCAAGTCGGTTACCAGTTCGAGCAACTCCCCGGCCGCCCGGCGGATGTAGCCGACCTGCTTTGCCTGCTCATCCGCCAGTTCGCCATCGGCGTCTTCGAGCAGCAGACGAGCCAGTGCGATCACCGAATTCAGCGGCGTGCGAAACTCGTGGCTCATGTGGGTCAGGAACCGCGACTTGATCTTGTTGGCGAGGTGCAGCTCCTGCGCCTTCTCGTCCAACTCCGCGTAGAGGGCCACTATTCCGCGATTGGTGTCTACCAGCTCGGCATTGAGCCGGACCAGCTCCTGTTGGTTCCGCTCGAGGGCATCGAGCGTTTGCAGCAGCTCCTGGTTCTGCCGCTGGACCTCGTCCAGGGCAGTTCGAGGCGCACGCTTTGTCAGTTCGGCAGCCATTCTCTCGAGGCCGGACGAGGTTACCGGCGTGGCCGTCGCAGGAAGGTTCTTGCCCACCACCACGGTAGTACCTGTCTCGGGCGTCGATTCGACCCGAAAAGAATCCATCAGCCGTCTGGCCCCGATCAGTCCGAGGCCCATCCCCGACTTGGATTCATACTGCCCGGCCAGGATAGCCGGCAGGTCACCGATCCCGGGACCCGTGTCGCTGATCTCGACTGTGAGGACCTGCGACCGTGCCTCCTGAGCGAGCGCGAATACGACCCTGGCGGCTCCGGCATATTGGAGTGAGTTACGTGCCAGTTCGGAGACGGTCGTGGCAATCCGGGTCTGGTCCTGGCTGCCGAAGCCGAGCAGCGCCGCGATCTGCCGGGCACGCTGGCGGGCCAGCACCACGTCGTGCTCTTGGCGAACGCCGAGGCTGAGGAGCGAGTGGCTCGTCATCCCCGCGCCTCTTTCACCACGACGACAGAAGCGTCGTCGCGCCCGCGCCGGTATTCGCGGTATAGAACTCCCGCAATCAATGCCGCAGACCTGCCGGCCAGACCAGGGTGCTTAGACAGGTCGACGCGGCTGGTCAGTCCGTCGGAATAGAGGATGAGCACGGCGTCATCGGACCACGGGTAGCCGAACTGCTGTACCTTGCGCAGCTCCTGTCCGACAGTCCCCGGATGTGACACCATGCTGCGTTGCGTGCCCGCCCGGCACAGGAACCCGGCGATGTTGCCGATTCCCACGAACGCGAGTTCGTCGCGGCCGGCAGAAATCTGAGCAACGGCGGCAACGCCGCCGCGGGTGGAGCGAAGGGCGCCGTGCAGCGAACGCATGAGATCTTCCGGCCCGAACCGCAGGTTTTTCCGAAACGCTCGCACCGCCTCGGTCGCCGCTGCGCTGGCCGAGATTCCATGGCCCAGCCCATCCACGATCATCACCAGAGTTCGGCCGTCCTCCTCGCCGGTGGCCCAGTCGTCGCCACATACATTCTCGCCCGGGCGTGCGACGCGCACCCCGCCGACATCGAGTTTCTGCCGCTCCGGACGCCGCGGAGCCGAACCGGACCAGAATCGCGCAACGAGTACCGTCCCTCGTCCCATCTGTGAGTACAGATCGAAGAAGTCCGCCTGGCGGCGAATCGCACCCAGGCCGGTGCCGGCACCGCCGGCAGTGGAGAAACCGTCGCCCATCGCCGTTACGGTGCTGGCGATGCCCGGACCGTCGTCGAGAGAGTACACGTCGAGGCCGACGTACCCGTCTGATACCAGATGCTGGAAAAGTATCTCGCCGCCGTGGGGGGTGTGCTTGACGAGGTTCGATGCGGCTTCGGTAACCGCAAGAGCGAGCCGGCCAAGCTTCGCCTGCGGGAAACCGAGATCTAGCGCGAACGTCGTTGCCCGCCGCCGTGCTTCGCTCACCTGGCTGGCCTCGGCCACCTCCACGCGAAGCGGAATCATCGCCTGCTTCGTGCTCGGCCCGTCACTTCCACCTGACCGCCGTAACTCTGGTGCCTTCCCCCACCTTGGACACGACTTCCAGATTACCCAACAGCCGTTTGGCGCCACCGAGCCCCAGTCCCAACCCGTCTCCGGTCGTGTAGCCGTCCTTCAACGCGAGGGTGATGTCGGGAATGCCGTTGCCTCGATCTTCGAAGACCATCCTGAGACCCCGGCGTCCACCCTTGTCGATAACCTCGAGTGTCATTGTGCCGCCTCCCCCGTGCTCGAAAGTGTTCCGTGCCAACTCGCTGGCCGCCGTTACGAGCTTTGTCTGCTCGATGAGACTGAAGCCCAGTTCTACCGCGGCCTTCCGAACGGCCTGGCGTGCATGAACTACATCGTAGGCGGTGTCGATTGCGTGCTGCTCGATCCGCTGGACCGCCACGCCTTGATCAGCCGCCAATGCCGGGCGTCTCCCACAGAGTCGCCCTAAGAGTCTCCATGCCCTTCTCTACATTGATCGCCGTCCGCACACCTTTCCAGGAAATGCCCAGCTCGACCAATGTTATCGCCACGGCCGGCTGCATGCCGACGATCATGGTTTCGGCGCCAAGAACGCGAGACATCGAGGCTACGTTCCCCAGAATCCTGCCGATGAAGGAGTCGACGATCTCGAGTGCGGAGATTTCGATCAGCACTCCTCGTGCCCCAGTCCGTGAGATCATCTCGGCCAGATCCTCCTGCAGGCTCAATGCGAGCCGGTCGTGCATGTCCACCTGAACCGTGACCAGCAGGAACTCGCCCATCTTGAGGATCGGAATGCGATCCATGGCACTCTCTCCAATCAAGCCCTTGTCCCTTCGACCCTGTAGCCTGCCCGATGCAATGCCACAGCCAGCGCGTCGGCGATCGTCGCCTTGGTGGTAACGCCCTGCAACTCTATGCCGAGATGCACGATAGTCTGAGCGATTTGCGGGCGAATCCCGCTGATAATGCAGTCCGCTCCCATGAGCTGGGCCGCTGCCACAGCCTTGAGCAGGTGTTGCGCCACCAGGGTATCGACGGTTTGAACGCCGGTGATGTCGATGATCGCGATGGTGGCCCCGGTCTCGACGATCTTTTCGAGCAGGTTTTCGGTCACCACCTGGGCACGTTCGCTGTCGAGGACGCCGATGATCGGCAGTGCCAGCACCCCGTCCCAGAGCTTTACCACCGGGCTGGACAGTTCCATCATCTCGAGTCGCTGACGTTCGATGACACGATCACGACTCTTTATGTAGGTCTCGTTGGTGTGCAGGCCGAGATCGTCGAGGAGTCTGGTGACGAGCCAGATGTCGTCGACCAGCCCCTCAGTGGCGTCGCCGTGGGCCTTTCGCAGGGCGCTGAAGAGCGGTTGCTTGAGCGAGAACACAAACGTCGCAACCTCGGAAGGGCTGAATCCCTTTTGCGCCCGAGAGGTCGAAAAGTCGTCCAACGCCTCACGCAATGGCGTCCATACATCGGACTTGAGGTCGTCGAGACCACCTTCGAGGGCCGCCGATTGCAGGTGATCGAGAATCTCGCTCGACTCGCGGAGCAGCTCTCCCTCGCCCATGAGATCGGGCCGCCGGAAGGGAGCCGCAAGCTGCTCTCGAACCCAATCCTCGAGAAGCTGCTGGTGGCGCTCCTTCAAGACCTCTCTGACTTTGCTTCCTGACGCTTTCTTGGCCACGATCCTCCTCTCCCGAGCGGACATAAGACCGCCGATGACGGGCTGGGCGGTTGTGATGCTGTCAACGGCAGTTTAGCGGACCGCCAGCCAACGCATCGGGTCCTCTACCGAAAAGACGCCGTGCAGGGGAGCGCCTCGAATACCTCCCGAAAGCCCTCCAGGGGGATGGTCCATGCACCCCCTCCGGCACCCTCGACGCGCAGGAACAGGCCACGGGCTGACGGCGACGCCGCCACTTCGGCCAGCAACAAAGAGGAGTTCAGGCCGGCGAGTTCGATCTCCGGCCCGTTGGCCGTCCACTCGTTACGATCGGTCGACCGGAGGCCGAGTACACGGGTGTAGACCTCGCGCGGGCCGGACCCGAGGTCGAGTTCGGTAACGAGCACGACCGACGGCAGACCGGGATCATCCACGGGACATCCGATGCGCAATTCACCGGCCTGCGAGCCTTGAGCCGCGGCGACCGAGATTGCGGCGTGGGAACCGGCAAAGCGACCGTCATCGTCGGCCGGGTGCCAGGCGGGCTGCGCCTGGCCGAGCGCGAGACAGGTGAGGGCGGTAATTCCGGCCACTATTGCCGTTCTTGGCACGGGCCCGAGCGGCGCTCGAGTACGGCGAGTAATCAGGTCAAAAGGTCGAAACATTCGGTTCCTCCGCAAGCAGTAAAGCACGATGCAGGGCCTGAGCCCGCCGAACCCGCGAGACTGTCCGCGCGCTTCGTCTCCACGGCGTCAGCGACACTCACTCGTCGCCAGCGAGGGCGAGCTTGAATGTGCAGCGGCCGTCGCC
>JBBDRK010000007.1:39896-61486 GCA_040905465.1 Trueperaceae bacterium
GCGACACTCACTCGTCGCCAGCGAGGGCGAGCTTGAATGTGCAGCGGCCGTCGCCGTCCAGCATGCAGCAGTTGTGTTCCACCGGTTCGCCGAGCAGCAGTGAGAGCAGCTTGACGTCGTAGCGGCAAACCGCCCGCGTCTGCTCGGCCACTTTGTGGTACACGCAGTTTGCGGCGGAGATGCCGTCGGCGCCGGGCAACGCAGCGGCGTCGTAACCGATCTCGTTCATGAGTTCGATCACGGCAGCGAGGCGGTCATCCCCATTGGCATGCTGAAGGCGCGGCCGGGCGTCCTCGGCAATTCGCTCCGCCATCGCCATGAGCAGTTGCTCGACCGCCTCTTCCCCCAGCGTCTCGGTGGCCGTCGCCAGCAAACCCTGCGCCAGCATGGCGTAATTTCGCGGAAACCGTTCGTACCCTTGCGCGGTAAGGCCGTAGGCTCGACTGGGACGGCCGCCGGTACTGCGCCGGTCGACCTGGGTGACGAGGCCATCACGCTCGAGCCCCACCAGATGCTGCTGCACACCGGTACGGGTGATGCCGAGCTCGCGGCTCAACTCATCGACGGTGAGCCCCGTGTCCTTGTGTTCGAGCAGTCTGTGAGTCAACTCGCTGCGGGTATCCGCCATTTCGCTCGCCCTTCCTGGCCCTTCCTGTCAGCGGCCCTGGGCCGTCTATCGTGCTGCATCTTAACATTCAGACACTTTCGCCACTTGTCACTTGTCAAACTACCGTATTGCTGCTACTGTCGAAGGGAGCGCGCTCGACCCGGGTCACCCAAGGTGACTCGCAGGGAGGTTATAGATGAAGCAGCTGAAACTGGTGCTGCTTTCAGTCGCGATTTCGAGCCTGATCGCGGTTGCGAGCGCCCAAAACGACCTGAACCCACCGTTGCCCGACGGCTACGTGAGCGTGAGCGAGATCGTCCGTCTACCCGAATTCATCCCAGGGGTCGGCGCCCTGTACATCCACCCCGACGATGCGCCGGTAGGGCCCTGGCTCTCATACGGCAACGACGGTAATCTCGTCGAGGTAGTGTTCATGGTTCCACTGTCGGAATTGCAGAACTCGACCGACTGGGAGAACCTGGCGAGCGGGACCTTCGAGACACTCGGGGCCTCCGGAATAGAGCACGTGGACGTCAGCTTCAACGGCGGCCATCCGGGCATGGCCGAGGCCCACTATCACATCCGGCTGGTGCTGATCGGCGACGAACAGCAGCAAGCCGCCTTGGCCGAGTAGGTTCACCTCGAGGGAGCGGTGGGGCGCTTGCTTGCTCCCACCGCATCGCTTGTGGGGTGCCAGGGACCGGTCGGCGACCTCTGTTTGCGGCCACCCAGCGGTTGCCGCAATCCGCCGGCTGGGGCAGAGGGCCGCCTCTCGCCGAACGCGGATTGCTAACAGACCTCACCGTGCATCGGGTGAATACTGGCCCGCATGACCGACTCTCGCACCGGACCCGGCAACGGGACAGCCAGGCAACCCGCGGCCGGCCTCCCCCTCCTCAGATCGCTCACGATCGCCATCGCCGTCGCGCTGCTCCTGGTCGCCTGCAGCGGCCCCAGCTTCAGCGTGGGCGTGAGGGACGTCGTGATTCGGGCGAGCAACAGCGGCGGAATGATCTGCTACGTCAAGGGCAGCGAATCGTCGCCGGTACGCTTCTCCTCGGCCACCTACCGGGCCGACGGAACCTACTCGAGCAGCAACCTGCTCGCCGACAGCGTGACGATCAAGATCTACGGCCGGACCGAGGCGCCCGCCTCCGACTGCGTCGCGGTCTCGGAGCCCAAAAACATCGAGTTGTCCAAGGAGATCACGCTGCCTGTGAACGACTCGACGCCCGTGGAGATAGGCGGCGCCGACTACGGCGGCCAGCTCGCCGAAATCATCAGTCGCGATTCGTACTGGATCGGGGCGCGCATCAGCGGCGACTACACTCTCCTGGATGGCGAGGAAATCTCCCTGGAGAACGGCCGGATCAGCGTGTCGGTCTGGTAGCCGCCCGAGTTGTCGGCCGCGCCACCCGTCGCGCCTGCTGCCGCCCGTCGCGCCCGCTGCTGGTGCACCCCATCGACCTGCTCGCCTAGACTGGCCCCATGAGCCCCTATTCGCTGCACCGCTTCGGCGATCTCGACGCGTTCGCCGAAGCGGCGGAACCGTTCCTGCTCGAGGACGAGGCGGCCCACTCACTGCTGCTCGGCTTGATCGGCGGCATCCGTGCCGGAGAGTGGAAGAACCCTTATCTCGCGATCGTCGAACGTGAGTCCGGCCTGCGCGGCGCCGCACCCGCCCTCGTCGCATTGCGTACGCCGCCGCACAAGCTGCTGCTCTCCCGTTGCGACGACCTTGAGGCGCTGCAGCCGCTCCTGGCCGATGCGGGACTGGCGCGCGGGCTGACCGGAGTGCTCGGTCCCGCTACCGTGGCCGACGCGTTCGCCGTCGGCTGGATACGATCCACCAGCATCCCGGTTCGTCCCGGTCAGCGTCAGAGGATCTACCGCCTCGACCGGGTATCCCCCGTGGCCGACGTGCCTGGAGTCGTCCGGCGCGCGGATGAATCCGATCGACCGATACTCTCGACCTGGATGAGCGGGTTCCTGGCGGAAGCGCTGCCAGGCAAGCCGACCGACGTCTCCGAGACCGTCGACCGTTGGCTGGGCTCGCCGCAACGCCAACTCTACTTCTGGGACGTCGACGGCCACCCGGTCTCGATGGCGGGCGTGGGTAGCCCTACACCCCGTGGAGTCAGAGTGAGCGCCGTATACACGCCTCCCGAGAAGCGGCGCCAGGGGTTCGCCGGGACCCTGGTAGCGGAGTTGAGCCGGCGGCAACTCGCAGCGGGCCGCGAGTTCTGCTGCCTCTTCACCGACCTGGCCAACCCGACCTCGAACCGAGTCTACCGGCAGCTCGGCTACCGGCCAGTCTGCGACGCCAGCGAGTACCTTTTCGGCGGGACCGGCTGAATCTCGCCGGCTTTTCGGCCGATGGGCGTCAGCGTGGTTTCTCGTTTCGGCCCAAGAGACCGACTTCCTCACCGACGTCTTCACCGACGCCTTCGAAGCCTGCCGACGGAACGCGAACCCGGCTTCGGCGCCGGAGACTATGGCCGAGCAAGCAGACGCACGCTCACCCGTGGGCTACTTTGCGGCAACGCCCGCCGGCAAGCGGCGAGGCGCACGAATCGATTGGGGGCGGAAAAGATGAAACTGAACAGTCTCGAGGACGTGTTTCGCGATCACCTGATGGACCTTCACAGCGCCGAGCACCAGTTGACCCAGGCGCTGCCCAAGATGGCCGGCAAGGTCTCCTCCAAGGAGTTGAAGGACGCCTTCGAAAAGCACGTCAAGGCCACCGAGGAGCATCTCGAACGGCTGAGCCGCATCGGCAACGAAATGGGTGTCGACCTCAAAGGCAAGACTTGCAAGGCGATGCAGGGCCTCATCAAGGAGGGCGAGGAGATCCTCCAGGAGGGCGGTGCCGACGACGCCCTCGACGCAGCGCTGATCGCCGCAGCGCAACGCGTGGAGCACTACGAGATCGCCGCCTACGGTTCCGCCTGTACCTATGCCGAGGAACTCGGCCACGACCAGGCTCTGAAGCTGCTCAAGGAGACCCTCGACGAGGAAGAGCGGACCGACAAGCAACTAACCAAGATCGCCGAAGGTGGCGTAAACAAGCGGGCGATGCGAGCCTGAACGGGTCGGCCTTCAGGGCCGGATGGGGGCGTGCAGTGGCTGCCGCCAGGTGCGACTGACGCTCCACACGTGATGAATGGCACGGAAGCGGCGGCTTCGACTCGGTCAGACTGAGAGGAACCGCCGCAAGCCGGTTGCTCCGCAACCGAAACGGCGCCCTCGGAGGATCGTAGATGCCACAAGAGAGCGACAGCGGCGCCGGGTGTCGACATGCTGCCGGCAATCCCGGCGCACGCCTTTGCCGGCTTGCCGCAATCTTCATGCCCGGCCCGGTCGCGACGCTCGTGCTGGCTTCGGTGCTGGCCGTCTCGGCGACCGCAGCCGCTCAGGGGCTCTACGGACCCGAGGCGCCCCGCGACGTCGCTTACCTGAGGCTGATCAACGCCGACAGCCGGGGCCCGGTGACGATGAGCGTCGACGGAAGCGAGTGGCAGCCCCTTCCCTACGCCGAAGTCTCACCATACCGACAGTTGCCGCCGGGCGAACACCTGGTAACTCTCGCCGGCGAAGAGATAGCGATTTCCGCTTCACCGGAAGGGTTCATCACCGTAGTGGCGCTCGAAGGTCGCGCGCTGCTGCTGGAGGATGAGCCGCTCCGCGACATCTCTCGCGGCCTGCTCACGTTCTACAACCTGACCGCCGGCGACGCACTCTCCCTTCGCACACAAGACGGCGGCGACGTGCTCACCGACGTCGCGGCCGAATCGGCTGCCAGCGTCGCCATAAGCGAGGCGGAGGTCGGGCTGGCGGTACACCATGGTGAGGAGCTGCTCGCCTCACTGGAGCCGCGACTCTACGGTCGTGGCGAAGCCCACGCGGTGATCGTGCTGCCGGCCGGCAAGGAACCTCGACTCGTCTACGCCCGGGCAGGCGCCGAGCCCTGAGGCGCCAGAGGGATGGTATTCACCAGCAGCGTCTTCCTCCTCCTCTTCCTGCCACTCTTCCTGGGCATCTACCACCTCATCCCACCGAGCCGGCGTACCGCCTGGATGCTGGTGGCGTCGTACCTGTTCTACGGCTGGTGGAGGCTGGACTTCCTGGCGCTGTTCGTAGCCACCACCGTTTTCACGTACCTGGTGGGAAGGTCGCTGACGCTGGCAAACGAACACCAGCCCGTCCGCGCCCGGGCACTGTTGACCTTGGGAGTGCTGGGAAACCTGGGGACCCTGGCCTACTTCAAGTACTTCAACTTCGGAATCGAGAGCCTCGACAACCTGCTCATCGCGCTCGGAGGAAGCGGCCTGGGCGCCTGGCAGGTGCTGCTGCCCATCGGTATCTCCTTCTACGTGTTTCAGAGCGTGAGCTACCTGGTGGACAGCCATCGCGGCGACGTCACCGGCGATCAACGGTTCGTGGACGTGGCAGCCTACATCGCCCTGTTCCCACAACTGATCGCCGGCCCGATCGTCCGCTTCAAGGTGTTGGGGCCGCAACTCGGCCAGCCACGGGCGGATTTCGCCGACTTCAGTGCCGGCTCGCAACGGTTCATGATCGGCTTCTGCAAAAAGGTGCTGGTGGCGGACATGGTAGCGCCGTTGGCCGACGCCGCGTTCGCACTCGACCAGCCGACGCTCGCCGAAGCCTGGCTCGGGGCGCTCGCCTTCGGCATTCAGCTGTTCTTCGACTTCTCCGGCTACAGCGACATGGCGATAGGGCTCGCCCGGATGATGGGGCTGAAGCTCCTGGAGAACTTCGCCATGCCGTATCGCAGCCGCACCATTACCGAATTCTGGCTGCGCTGGCATGTCTCGCTGTCGCGCTGGCTTCGCGACTACCTGTACATTCCGATTGGCGGAAACCGCCGTGGCCGCCGCCGTACCTACCTCAACCTGGCACTGGTGATGCTGTTGGGCGGCCTGTGGCACGGAGCCGCCTGGACCTTCGTCGCCTGGGGCGCCTGGCACGGCCTGTTGCTGATCGGCGAGCGCGTCTTGCGCGAGCGAGGCGTCTTGCGGCGCATCCCCGCGCCGTTGGCCGTTGCCCGTACCTTCCTGTTCGTTACCATCGGCTGGGTTACCTTCCGGGCAGACGGCTTCGCCCCGGCCGTCGCCATGTACCGGGGATTGACCGGCCTGGCTGGCGTTCCGCTTACTCCGGAACTGGCGTGGCGAATACCTTTGAGCGCAGTTGCCGCGCTGGTTGCAGGTTGCCTGATCGCCTGGTTCGCTCCCGGCAGAGACGTGCTGTCCGGCTCCGCAACGACTTCCGGCGGCGTTGGCGCCACAGACTCTCCAACTCCCGCTCCGTCGCACGCTGCGGCACACGCTCCGAATCCCGTTGCGGCCCGCGCTGGAACTCCCGCTGCGGCTCATGCTGCGGGGTCGCGAGCGGCAATCAACCTCTTCACCCTCGGGCTCATCCCGATTTTTCTGCTCGGTGTGCTCAGGACAGTAGCCGACAGCTTCTCCCCATTTCTCTACTTTCAATTCTGATGGGGCGGTTCTGATGGGGGCATTACTGATGCAGGCAGTACCGATACACGCCAGTGATGCCACACCCACCGAGGCGAGCGGCTGATGGCGCAGCGCACAGGCCCGATCAACTATCGCGGCAGCGACGACTCTGGCGAAACGTCGTGCGACGGCCGACAGCCACTGTCCGGGTGGTTCATGGCGCTGTTCCTCACGGCCAGCGTCATCCTCTCGCTCGCCAACCCAGCTCTTCTTACCGCGCCCGATGAGCCGTTGCTCGACGGCAGCTGGGCCGCCGCCTACCAGAGTTCGTTCGATCGGCGGTCACCGTTGCTCGGGACCGCTACTACCGTGTGGGGCGTGCTCGAGTACGCCCTGTTTCGCCAGGGACGCGAGGGAGTGCTGGTGGGCAGCGACGGCTGGCTCTACTCCAGCGAAGAGTTCGAGTTTCCGGCTCGAGCCGAAACGGCAGCCGCGGCGTTGTCGAGCAATCTCGGGGCGGCCGCAGCGGTGCAGAAACGCCTGGCCGACGACGGCGTGGATCTGGTCGTGGCGTTGCTGCCGGCCAAAGCACGGCTCTACCCCGAACATCTGGGCCGCTACCGGTTGCCGGCCGGCCCACGGTCGCTCTACGGACAGGCGCTCGCCGGGCTTCGGGCGGCAGGCTTGAGCGCCGTGGATCTGCTCGAACCGCTGGAGCGGGCGAAGTCCGAGCAGCCTGTGTTCCTGCGGACCGACACCCATTGGACGCCGTACGGAGCGTCCACGGCCGCCGGTGCGGTGGCCGCCACGATAGCTGGGCTCGGTCGCTACGATTGGCTGGGCGCCGTCCACTTCGGCAGCGACCGTCTCGACCCGAGCCCTTATCGAGGAGACCTCGCCGGCTTCCTGCCGCTCGGCCCGTTCTACGATCCGCTCGGCCCAGAGGACGATCTCCTTGCCAGGCGGGTAACCGAGCGGTCGGAGGGGCCCGGCGACGACCTGTTCGCGGCGGTCGAACTGCCAGTCGCGCTGGTGGGCACCTCCTACAGTCAGGACGACCGCTGGAACTTCGCGGGCTCCTTGCGAAAAGCGCTCGGCAACGACGTGCTTGTGGCCGCGCAAGAGGGCGAGGGCCCTTACCGGCCGATGCTCGACTACCTGCAGGGCGACGCCTACCGTTCGGCGAAGCCCGAAGTCGTGATCTGGGAGATACCCGAGCGGTACCTCAGCCAGTACTGGGAAACGGAAGGCACCGACCAATGACGGTCGGCCGGAGAGGCAGCAACCGATGGGACCGAGCCCAATGAAGCGGGGACCGGTGAAACACGGACCGGTGAAGGGGGATCGACCTGGCCGGCCAGTTCTCAGCCTGATGCTCTATCTGCTGCTGCTCGCGCTGGGCTGGAGCGCCGCTCAGCCCGGCACGTTGCTCGACATCACCAGCACCGGCTCCTTGTCGGCGGAAGCGGTCGACGCGCGCGTGGCGGGCCGCTTCCGATCCAACGGCGAGTCCGCGCCCGCGGCCACGACTTCGGTAGATACCTATCTGATCCGCTACAACAGCGTCTGGCCAAACGGCGATCCGGCCGAGATCACCGCTCAACTGTTCGTACCGGTCGAGGTGGCGATGCCGGAGAGCCTGCTGGTGTTCGCACCCGGCTCGACGGGTCTGGTGGAAGCGTGCGCACCCTCGCGTCCGTTCGTCGAAGGCGGCAGCTACGGCACCTACAACGCCTACACCCTGGCCTTCGCCGGACAGGGATTCGCCGCGGTAATGCCCAATTACATGGGCTTCTTCGACGTCGGGGTGATCCAACCGTACTTCGACCGGGTAGCGGAAGGTCGTGCCCTGCTCGACGCCATTCGCGCCAGCGAGCAGGCGCTGGCTTCACTGGGCGAGGGGCGCAATTCGCTGCCCGCCTTCGTCGCCGGCTACTCGCAAGGTGGCCACGCGGCTTTCTCGGCCGCCGACCTGCACGCCGAGTATGCCCCGGACACCGATCTCGCCGGCGTAGTCGGCTTCGGGCCCACCACCGTCATGAGCTCGCTTTTCCTGGAGTTCACCTTCGTGGCCCCCTGGGTCGTGTACAGCTCTTTGATCTTCGAACCGGGCCGGATAGACCCGGCACGGATGCTGGCCGAGCCGTACCTGTCGCGCCTGGCAAGCGACGCCGAGCGACTCTGCATCCTCGAGGCGCAGAGTTACTATCCGGCTTCACCGCAGAGTCTGTTCCGGCCCGAGTTCACCGCGGCGCTCAGGGAAAGAACGCTGGAACGCGATTACCCCGATGTGGCGGAGTGGTTCGCCGAGAACGACGCCGGGCTGGCCGGCCACGGACTGCCGGTCATCATCCTGCAGGGAGTAGACGACCCGGTGGTACACATCGACTCCCAGAACCGCTTCGTCGTCGCGCTTTGCCAGGCGGGCAGCGCCGTTCGTTACCCCAACTACCTTCGGACGCGGCATGAGACGCGCTATATAGGTTTCGGCACGGCGATCGACTGGATGCGCCTGGTGGCATCCGGCGAGTCCACGCCCGCCGACGACTGCGCCGACATACCGACCGGCCCCTGAGAGGAGCACGATGCCTCAATTTCGGCTCAAGCCATCAAGCCTGACGCTAGTCGCTACCGTCGCCGTCCTGATGATTCCCTGGGCCAGCGCGCAAGCGGTCGAAGGAGCGCCGGCCGCACCGGGAACGCTGATCGACGTGATCAACGAGGGCACTACCGGCCCGTTCGAAATCCAGCGGCTGGCAACGCCGCTGTTCGGCCGCCACGGACCGCCGATCGTCGAGAACGGAGTGACAAGCTACCGCATTCACTACTGGACCATAGGCCTCGATGGTGAGCCGGCCGAGGTTGCCGCCCAGCTCTTCGTTCCGATAGTCGAGCGCCCGGCGGCGAGGCCTCTCTACGTATTCGGTTCGGGGACGACCGGCGTCGCCGATGCTTGCGCCCCGACTCGAGAATCTGTCTACCCGCACCCGTTGGGCCAATACCGACCGTACCTGCTGGCCTACGCCGGGCGGGGATTTACCGCCATCATCCCCGACTATCTCGGATTCAACGATCCCGACCGGCTACAGTCGTACTTCAACGCCGAGGCGGAGGCGCGAGTGATGCTTGACGCCGTCCGCGCCGTCCAGGCGTTCTTCGAAAGCACGCTCTCCGGCAACCCGTCCTTCGACGACGCGTTTTTCGACGACCGAGACGGCTCGCCGGCCGGCCGTCGCAACGTGTTCCTGGGAGGATACTCACAAGGCGGCCACGCCGCATTCGCCGCGGCCGACCTGCAGCCCGCCTATGCACCGGAGCTCGACCTGGACGGGATCCTTGGTTTCGGTGCCACGACCGACGTCGAGAGCCTCCTGCGGGAGGGACCGTTTTACGCCCCCTACATCGTGCTTTCGTACCGGCAGGATTACGGTTCGGAGCTGTTCGATCCGGCCTCGGTGCTGGCACCGCGGTGGCTGGGCGGGCTCGAGCTGGCGGCCGGCAAGATGTGCGTCGACGTCGTCCAGGCACACTATCCGTTCGACGGAAATCGCGTATACAGTCGCTCGTTTGCGGAGTCGCTCTACGGCCATACCCTCGAGCAGGACCTGCCGGCAATCGCTCGAATCCTGCGCCAGAACCGCACCGGTCTGAAGGGTCATGGGTTGCCCTCTCTCGTCGTGCAGGGCGAAGACGACGTGATCGTATGGACGAGCAGCCAGACGAGATTCGTTCGGGAGCTGTGCGCGAGAGGCAGCGACGTGCAATACCTGCGCTTCCCCAACGTTCGCCACCGAGAGACCCGACCGGTGGCGTTCGAGCAGTCGATCGCCTGGATGCGGGGCCTGGACAGGGGTAATCCACCTCCTTCGAGTTGTGGCCTGCTCGAGTGAGTCGGCGCCGGACGCTAGCGGACGGGACGGACAGGTGACGCCCGGGCTGCCACGGCGCGACCCGCTATACTTTCCGAACCTAGGGCGTAGGTCATAATCGGGCTGTGAGCGTCGCCTATATCGACTCCGAGAAAAAGCAGAGGTTGCGGGACCAGGCAACTGCGGTGGCCATGGATGTCGCGGCGCCGGGGGCGGACCGAGTCGACGCGGAGGCGGTTTGGCCACAGGCGACCTTCGATGCCCTGGCCGAAGCCGGCCTGCTGGGCCTGCACGTTCCGGAGCGTCTAGGTGGTCATGGCGAGGGGCTGATCGGCCTCCTGCTCACCACCGAGACTCTCGCTGGCGCCTGTTCGTCGTCCGGCCTCTGCTTCGGCATGCACAACGTCGCCACCGCGGTACTGGCGGCCAAGGCCACCCCCGATCACGAGGAGCGCTTCCTGCTGCCGATCGCTCGCGGAAAGCACGTCACCAGCCTGGCGGTTTCCGAGGCCGGCACCGGATCGCACCTCTACCTCACCGACACGAGCATCGAACGCGACGGCGACTGTTTCACGGTGCGAGGTCAGAAGCAGTTCGTCAGTAGCGGGGCGCAGGCCGACTCGTACGTCACCTCGACCATGACCACCACCGGCCGCTCTGCGCCGGGCGAGTTCAATATGCTGGTCGTGGAGAAAGACACGCCAGGGACAGTCTGGGGCGAGCCCTGGAAGGGCTTCGGCATGCGTGGGAACGCGGCACGCAGCCTCAAACTCGACGGTGCGCGCGTGAACGCCCGGAACCTGCTGGGGGCAGAAGGCGACCAGACCTGGTACATGTTCGAGATCGTCGTCCCCTACTTCATCATGGCCATGGCCGGAACCTATCTGGGCATAGCCCAGGCCGCTCTCGACGAGGCCATCGCCCACGTGCGCACCCGACGTTTCGCCCACAGTGGTGAGGCGCTGGCCGAGGCTCCCCTGGTGCAGGAGAAGGTGGCACGGCTGTGGGCAGACGTCGAAAAGGGCCGGCGCTTCATCTATCACGCCGCTCGGCTTGGCGACGCGGGTGACGTCCGGGCGCTTCCCGCCATCCTCTCGGCGAAAGCGGAGATGGACGAAATCGCGGTGCGGGTGACCAACGAGGCGATGTCGCTCGGAGGCGGCATCGAGTATCGCGAAAACGGCAAGATGGCCAGGCTTCTGCGGGACGCCAGGGCGAGTCAGGTGATGTCCCCCACGACCGACCTCTTACGCTTGTGGACCGGCAGGGCGCTTCTCGGGCTCCCGATCCTCTAAGGTCTCCGACAATGAGCAACCATGACCCCCAGACTATATTATGGATTACGGAAGCGGGCGACCGGCCGAGAGAGTTACCGCCGGCCCTTTCGTCAGCGTCCGAATTCAATGCTCACTTCTGCAGCGCCGACAACCTGGAGGAGTGTCTCAGGCAGATGACGCGTGAGGGAGAACCGCCGCTTGCCGTGGTCATCGGCTCGGGTACCCCGGTGCCACTGCGTGTCGCGCGCCGCATCTACCCACTCGCACCGCTTTCGCACATGCTGTTCGTGGTCGACCGCGAGCAGCTCGCCGAGTTCCGCGGCCAGATGGCGCTGGCACCCATGATAGGCACCTACTGGTCCATTGTGGAATCGCGATCCGAAGCATTGCTGAGCGCTCTCGAGTCGGCCGCCAGGGCCAGCCGGCAGCGCCGTCACCTGCGCACCAGTCTCACCCAGATCAATCTGCGCCTGAGCGAAGAGCGCCCGACCGTAGACAGCGCCGAATACCGCAAGCTGGTGATCTCCGACAAGTACCTCGCTACGATACTCGAGCACGCGCAGGACGCCATCATCTCGCTCGATCTGCAGTCGCGCATCGCCAGCTGGAATCGTGGGGCAGTCGGCCTCTTTGGCTTCTCGTCCGAAGAAGCAGCCAATCTGCGCCTGGACGACCTTGCCTCCGGGAAGCCGCGCCGGTCGATGCGGCGCTGGTTTGACCTGGCTAAGGCAGGAACGCCGGTCGTGCAGGAGGAAGCCGAGTGCCGGCGCGGCGCGAACGAAACGTTCACTGCCGACCTGACCTTCGTGCCGGTACGCAGCGATGCCGGCGAGGTGATCGCCGTCTCGCTCACGGCCCGGGACGTTACCGAGAGAAGGCGCAACGAGGAGGAGTTGCGGCGGATACGCGCGGAACTCGAGGACCGCGTGGCCGAGCGAACGGCGGCCTTGAGGGCGGTCAACCGCGAGCTGGAAGCTTTCACCTACAGCGCCAGCCACGACCTCAGGGCGCCACTGCGCGGGATCGACGGCTTCACCCAGGCGCTACTCGAGGACTACGGCGACAGCTTCGACGACACCGCCAGCCGCTATCTGGAACGGATCCGGGCGGGCGCTCGGCGAATGGGCGACACGATCGACTCACTGCTGATGCTTTCGCGCATCTCCCAGGCGGAACTGCACACCGCTCCCGTGAACCTGGCCGCATTGGCACGCGAGATCGTGACCGGCCTGCGCGAGCTCGAGCCCGGCCGCGAAGTGGAGCTGCGGGTCGAGCCGGGGCTGTCGCTGCAGGCCGACCCGCAACTCATGCGAATCGCGCTCGAGAACCTCCTGAACAACGCCTGGAAGTTCACCCGCGAGCGCGACCAGGCTCTCATCGAGGTGGGCCGGGTGGAGAACCGGAGCGAGAAGACGTTCTTCGTGCGGGACAACGGCGCCGGTTTCGACATGACTTATGCCGACAAGCTCTTCCTGCCGTTCCAGCGCCTTCACCACCCGCTCCGCTTCGAGGGCAGCGGCATCGGACTCGGCACCGTCCAGCGCGTGATAGCCCGCCACGGCGGCCGGGTCTGGGCGACCTCAGAGGCCGGCGAGGGCGCCACGTTCTACTTCACGGTGCCGGAGGGTATTGCCAAAAGGCAGTTATCCGAGGTCGACCGGCCTGCCTGACCGGACTCGCGGCCGGGCGGCTTCCGGTCGCTGGCGAGCGAACATCACGGCATCGGCCCAATCGAGGAAGCGAGGCTCGGCCGAGCGAACGACCGCGTCGAACTCCATCGGATGCTCCCGGTAGCCGCAGCGAATCAACAGGACCAGATAGGTCCACCAGAAGCGCAAGAGCCCCATCCTCCTGAGCTGCTCGACGTGCACGAGCTCATGCGCCAGCAGCCTTCGCGACAGCTTCGCACCGCGCCTCACGAACACCCGCTCTGGCAAGAGCACCTGCGCTACCACCCAGCGCGGCACCAGGAACGGCAGGCGAATCAGTCGGACACCCGAATTGTTCATGGTCACAAACCCCCCCGTTTCCTCGGCACGAGCCGAGAAGCCCTCCACGTCACCCGCTGCCGTGACGCTTCGAGACCGGCGCGCATCTCCGGCCCGACCCCACGAGCCTGCGCGCCTGCTCACCCGTATGCTCCGCCTTTGCCGGCGTGCATACAGCGATACCTGTCACACCCGCCGCCGTCCACCGGCCCGCCACCCCCGGTACCGCGGCAACCGGCGCCCCATGCCGTTGCCGCGCCAACTCGGGAACGGCTTGCGAGCGGCGATGGCGGTTCCGGTTACAGCGCCGGTCCCGGCGACTCGTAACAGTGAGGTCAGTCGGACCGTATTGGGGGGGACGAGATGACGGGACATTCGCTCGGCGCACGGTTGCTGGTCTACGGACTCCTGGGGACTAGCTTCGCCCTGGGGCTCCCGCTGTTCCACTACGTGACGGCGTTGATGATCGCCCTGGTCTTGCGACACGGCAGGGGCCCTGACGGACTGCTGACTGCCATGAGGGCGGGTGCGACGCGCGTGGCCTGATAGTGGCCGCGGCGACTCGAACCCGGCACCGAGAACCAGGTACCTCGCCAGATCTGGGACGTTCCGATACGAAAGGTGCTGCCCGGCACCCTCCTGGCGGCTCAGCGCACCACTTTGCGTCGCATCTGCCAGATGGCGAACGTAGCGAGCGCGGACCCCACCAGCAACAGGTAGGCCACATCTATCCAGATGCCATGCAGGTCGCCCATTATGATCCCGCGCAGGAGTTGCACGGACCGGTAGAGCGGAGTCAGCTCGGCTACCGCCACCAGGCCGGGAGGAAAGCGGTCCGCCACAGGGAAGAATATGTCTGAGAAGAGAAACGACGGCGTGAGGAAGAGCGTGAAGTAGTAGGAGTAGACATCGATGATGGGGATCACCGAGGTGAATGCCAAGCCGATGGCCGCGAAGCAGAAGCCGATCAGTGCTATCGCCGGAAGCGCCAGCAGGATCCGCCAGGTCAGGGGCGTGTCGAAGAACAGCGTGATCAGCAAGAAGATGCTGCCGTACATGAGCGAGCGCGTCACGGCCCACATCAACTCGCCCAGGGCAACGTCCTCCATGTTCGCTCGAGTGGCGATAAAGGCGTCGTAAAGCTTGGCGAAGTGCAGCTTGATGAACACGTTGTAGGTGGTTTCGAAGGAGGCGCCGTTCATGGCGGAAGCGGCGACCAGGCCCGGAGCGATGAAGGCGAGATAGCTTCCGCCGAACTCACCGCCGGCGCTCACGTAGAAGCCGAGTCCCAGTCCCATGCCCAGCAGGTAGAACAGCGGCTCGAAGAAGTTGGGCAGAAGTGCGTACAGCCAACGGGTTCGGTAGACCCACAGGTTGCGTTGCCAAACCCGTGAAGCGGCGCTGAATGAAACAGGCGATTTCACCGCTACTCCCGCAGGCTCCGGCCGGTGAGGTTCAGGAACACGTCCTCGAGGTTGGTGGGGCGCACGAACGCCTTGTCGCCGCCCAATTCGTCGCGCTGGAGGGCCTCAACGGCGGCCACTCCGTCTGCAACGAACAGGCTTGCCCGCTCTCCGGAGCGAACCAGTTCCACCCCGTGCCGCTCGGCGAAGCGTGCCAGGGCGCCGTCGGCCCCCGGCGCCACTCGCGCCTCGACCACGTAAGGCGGCAGATTTCCGCGAATCAGGTCTCGCGGGGCCCCCTGAGCAATGATCTGGCCGTGGTCCATGATAAGGAGTTCGTCGCACAGGCGCTCGGCCTCATCCATGTAGTGAGTGCTCATCAGCAATGTCATGCCTCTCGCGCGAAGGGCATCGAGCTTCTCCCAGATGGACAGCCGCACCTGCGGGTCGAGTCCGGTGGTTGGCTCGTCGAGGACCAGGAACCTAGGCGAGTTCATCAGGCCGCGGGCAAGCGTGAGTCGCCGTTTCATTCCCCCTGAGAGCTGTCGCACCTGAGCCTTGCGCCGGCCCGAGAGCTCGGCGAACTCGAGCATCTCCTGGGCGCGGCTCTCTGCCTCGCGACCGGTGATGCCGTTAAGGCGTGCGTAGATACGCAGGTTGTCCTCGACCGACAGTTCGTCGTCGAGGTTGTCGATCTGCGGCACCACGCCAATGCGTTCCTTTATCGCGCGCGCCTCCTTGCCACTCGTCAGGCCGAACACTTCCAGCCTGCCGGACGTAGGTGGCGTCACCTGGTAGATCATCCGCATGGTGGTGGACTTGCCGGCGCCGTTCGGCCCCAGCAGGCCGTAGAAACGGCCCTCCTGTACGGCGAAGCTGACGCCGCTCACCGCCTCGATTTCGCCGTAGCGCTTGACCAGATCCACGGCGTCGACGACAGCGTGCATCGTTCCCCCTCATCTCCGGGCGGTCGGCCAACATACCTCCGCCGCCACACAACTCAGAAAGCGTACCAGAACCTGCCCGGCCGGGAACCGGCGGGGCGGCCGTGCGTCATGGGCGTTGCCATGTCCGGTGGGGCCGGCAACGGACAGAGAAAGCGCCGAGAGCGCGCTAACCTGAGGGGCGTGACGAAGCTGCCCGGCAACAAGATCACAGCCGCCGACGTGTATCGTCCCGGCGCCGGATCGCCGAGTTTCGTCGTCATAGATGTACGAGCACCGGTCGAGGTAGGTCGTGGCGCCCTGCCCGGCTCGGTGAACATCCCCATCCTCGAGAATGACGAGCGCCACCGCGTGGGCATTGCATTCAAGGAGTCGGGCCAGGAAGCGGCGGTCGCCTTGGGCTACCGGCTGACCGCCAAGGCGCTGTCGAGTCGGGTGGCGGCCTGGCGGGAGGTAGCCAGCGGGCAACCGGCCGCGGTGAGTTGCTGGCGGGGCGGAATGAGGTCGAGCCTTGCTCAGGAGTTCCTGGCGGAGCCGACAGTTCCTGTCGTCTCCGGCGGATACAAGGCGCTGCGTGCGCACCTGGTCTCCGGTCTCGAGAGTTCATTGCAGCGCCGGCGCTCCCTCGTCCTCAGCGGAATGACGGGTACCGGCAAGACCGACCTGCTGGAGTCGCTGGCCGGCTCCCCGAAGCTGCTGGCGCTGGACCTGGAAGGTCTCGCGCGTCACCGCGGCAGCGCCTTCGGGGCCAGGGGCGAGCAACCGGCCCAGCAGACGTTCGAGAACGAGCTTGCTGCGCGCGTACTTCTGAGCCCCTCGCCGACGTTGCTGCTCGAGGACGAATCGCGGCGGGTCGGCTCGGTGGAGCTGCCGGAACCGCTCTTCCGGAGAATCGCCCGGGGTCCGCAGCTCGTGCTCGAGACCACCTGGCGCGAGCGGGTGGAGCGGATCCACTGCCAGTACATCGTCGAACCGGCCGAGCGCCTCGGTCCGGAACGGGCGCTCGCTGAGTTGACCGGCGCGACACACCGGCTGCGCAGGAGGTTGGGCTCCGAGCTTGTGGACCGGCTGGTAGCGGTGCTCGACGGGACGATGAGCGGCGGACAGTGGCGCGAGTCGCAGGCGCTCGAGCCGTTCATAGGCCCGCTGTTGAACGAGTATTACGACCCGCTCTACCGCCGGGCGGTGGAAAAGATGCAGCGGCCGGTTCTGGCACGGGGCACACGAGAGGAACTTGCAGCATGGATAGCGCGCGAACCGTAAAGCTCACCAAGACGGTAAACCGTGGCGGCTGCGCCGCCAAGCTCGCCGCCGGCAGCCTGGCCGGACTGCTTGCCGGACTGCCGCGCCAGAGCCACCCCGATCTTCTGGTGGGTACCGACTTCCTTGACGACGCCGCCGTCTGGCGCATCAGCGAAGACCGGGCGATGGTGCAGACTATCGACTTCTTCACCCCGATCCTCGACGACCCTCGCGACTTCGGCGCGGTGGCGGCAGCCAACGCCCTGTCGGACGTATTCGCTATGGGCGGTCAGCCGGTTTCGGCGCTTACGGTGCTGGCGTTCCCGACCGCCGTCCTTCCCGAAGAGGTCTTGGGCGAGCTCATGGCGGGGGCAACGGAACGGATCAACGCAGGAGGCGCCCTGCTGGTCGGTGGTCACTCGATCGACGACGACACGCTCAAGCTCGGATTCAGCGTCACCGGATTCGTCGACACGGCGCGCATGTGGAGCAACCGTGGCGCCCGCCCGGGAGACCAGCTGGTGCTGACTAAAGCGCTCGGCACAGGCACGCTGACCGGCGCCCTCAAGAACGACGAGCTGACAGAAGCGGACCTGACCGAAGCCATCGACTCGATGAAGCTGCTCAACCGGCTGGAGCTGACCGACGACTTGCACGCATCGGTGAATGCAGCTACCGACATCACCGGCTTCGGACTGCTCGGTCACGCCCTGCACCTGGCACGCGGCTCCGGCGTTTGCCTGGCGATCGACGCCGGCGGTGTCCCTCTCCTCGAGAACGCGGTGGAGGCTCTGGGGCGCGGCATAGTGAACCGGGCGCACGGCAGCAACGCTCGTTATGTCGGTGCTGAGGTGTCGGGACGAGAAGGCCTCGCCGAGACCGAGTGGCTGGCTCTGGTGGACCCCCAGACGAGCGGCGGCCTGCTGCTCAGCGTGCGCCCTGACGCCGCGGAGGAGCTGCTCGCTTCGATTCGACCGCGCTTCCCGAGGGCGGCGCGCATCGGCGAGGTCCTGCCGCCGGCGGAGCGACCGTTGCAGCTGTATTGACTGCGGTGGCCGGCCTCGGGCGCCACCGGCGCTGCGGCCACATTCGTCGGAGGTCGGGTCCACGATACTCGGTGCAGGGGGACGGTAATGGCAAAGGGCAAGGCGCCGCCGCCGCACGACAGCAAACCCGATTACAACCCGGAAGCGCCGGCGCGAGAACGGCTCGGCGACGAAACGCCGGAAGTGAACGAGTTCCAGCCACCGCGAAATCGCTCCGCCCCGGCCGTGTCCGTGATCGTGACCGTAATCGCGGTTCTGGTGCTGGCCGCTCTCTACTTCATCTTCCGCGGCTGAGCCGCGGGTCTTCCATCCGACTCGGCGACTTCAGCCGTAACGCTGCATTATCCGGTCGAGTACAGCCGGCGGCGGGCGTAACCGTTCCTGGCTGAGTTCACTCAATGGCGTCTGCACCATTCGGCTCGCCTCGGCCAGGTCGGGGCGCGATGGATCGTAGTAGAGCAGGCCGGTGATGAACTCGCCGTCCTCCTCGGCGCGCAGCAGTCGATCGATGGCGGCCGGTCGGTCGGAGCTGTCGTACTCCTCCTCCAGCTTGCGCAGGGTCAGCTTCGAACCGTCGTGTAGCTCCACCACCCGCACCTCACCAGGCTCCTGGCCCTCGAGAACTATCTCCTCTGCGATCGGAACGTAGCCGATCTCGTGTAGCGGCCGCTCGAACTCGCGGCCGTAGCCGTAGCTCTTGGTCGAAGTGTCCTCGTTGTTGAAGGCGACGCAGGGGCTGATGATGTCCACGACGGCCGTGCCGCGATGGCTTAGCGCGGCCTTGAGCAGTTCACGCACCTGCTTGGCGTCGCCGGCGAAACTGCGCGCGACGAAGCCACAACCCGCCGCTATCGCCTCGAGACAGATGTCGATCGCCGGGAATTCGTTCTGACCGGCATACTTCAGCTCCTGGCCTTCGTCGGCGGTTGCCGAGAACTGTCCCTTGGTAAGGCCGTATACGCCGTTGTTTTCCACCACGTAGGTCATGCGGACGTTGCGGCGCAGCAGATGTTTGAACTGCCCCAGCCCGATCGACCCGGTATCGCCGTCGCCCGACACGCCGATCGCGCGCAGTCCCCGGTTGGCCATGAGGGCGCCGGTGCCCAGAGAGGGCATCCGGCCGTGGAGGCTGTTGAATCCGTGCGACATCCCCAGGAAGTAGGCCGGCGATTTGCTGGAACAGCCTATGCCGGAAAGCTTTATTACCTCGTGTGGCTTGAGCGCCAAGTCGAAAGCCACCTGGATTACCTGATTGGCTATCGAGTTGTGACCGCAGCCGACGCACAAGGTCGAGGGACCGCCGCCGTAATCGGCCTTGGCGAGGCCGACGGCGTTCGACTTGATCGCCTTTGCCCTATCCACTTTGCTCTCCCTTGCGGTCGCCGGCGGCCAGCTCATCGAGACGCGCCGACACCCACTCGGCGGTGAGCGGCATGCCGTCGAGGTAGGCGATCGACTCGAACCGGGTCGCGAACTCCGGCAACTCGCCTCGCAGGATCGCGCACAACTGCCCGTCACGATTCATCTCCACGACGGCGATCCGGTCGTGCCGCCCCACGAACTCACGAACCTTCTCGCCGATCGGGAGGGCACGCAGCCGCAGGAAGGCGCTCGTCAGTCCCGCCACTGCCAGCCGGTCACGGGCCTCCTCGATAGCGTAGCGGGTCGAACCGAAAGCGACTATCGCGAGGGTGGAGCCTTCGGGCTCGTCGAGAATCGGCTCGGGCAGCAGCCTTCTGGCGCTATCGAACTTGCGGGCCAGTCGCTCGCCGTTGTGCCGCCAGTCTTCGGGCCGTTCGCTGTAAACGGCGTGTTCGTCGTGACCGGTACCCCGCGCCAGATAGGCCGAGCGCGGATCGCTGTTGCCTGGCAGCGTCCGGTAGGGGACGCCGTCACCGTCGTTGTCGAGGTACCGAGAGAAGCCGCCCCGCTCGTCGATCTCCGCGGCGCTGAGCACCTTCCCGCGGTCCATGGGCTCGGCCGGATACTCGAAAGGCCGGCCCATCCAGTTGTTCATCCCAAGGTCGAGGTCGGAGAGCACGAACACCGGCGTCTGCAGGCGCTCGGCGAAGTCGAAGCTCTTCACGCCGAACTCGAAGCACTCCTCGATGGAGGACGGGAAGAGAATTACGTTGCGGGTATCGCCGTGACCCAGGTTGTAGACGAAGGCCACGTCTCCCTGGCTGGTTCGCGTGGGCAGGCCGGTCGAGGGACCCACCCGCTGTATGTCCCACACCACGGCCGGCACCTCGGCGAAATAGCCGAGTCCGGCGAACTCGGCCATAAGCGATATCCCGGGGCCGCTGGTAGCGGTCATCGCCCGTGCGCCGGCCCAGCCGGCGCCTACCACCATGCCGATCGCGGCCAGCTCATCCTCAGCCTGCACCACGTTGAAGCTGGCGCTGCCATCCTCTTCGGTGCGCAGTTCCGCCAGATAACCACGGAGCGCATCTATCAGGCTCGTCGACGGGGTGATCGGATACCAGGCGGCCACGCTCACCCCGCCGAAAACCGAACCGAGGGCGGCCGCCTCGTTGCCTGTCATCATGATCAGGCCCTCTGTCGCCGACATCGGCGCAACCCGGTACGGATCCCGCTTGGTGAACTCACGCTCTGAATAACCGAACGAGGCCTCGACGATTGCCATGTTCGAAGCCACCAGCTTCTGGCGTCGCCCGAAGTGGAAACCGAGCGCCTCTTCGATCACCGACAGCGGCACGCCGAGAAGTTGGGCCAGGGCGCCGACATAGGTCATGTTGGCCAGGTAGTCCTTGAGCTTGCCCTTGGCCTCGGTCCCTTCGAGCAACTCCTTTACCGGCAGTCGATAGCTCAGCAGGTCGTCACGCTCGAACTCGTACTTCAGGTCGGCGTTGGCCAGGACCGCCGCGCCGTCGGGCAATGTGGCGACGTCTTCACGGATGGTAGCGCGATTGAAGGCAACCAGAAGTTCCGGCTCGCTGCGTGCCACGTAGCCGTCGCGGCTTACTCTGATGTGGTACCAGGTAGGCAGGCCCTGGATGTTCGAGGGAAAGATGTTCTTCCCGTGCACCGGGATTCCCATCTTGAAGAAAGCCCGTAGCAGCGTGAGATTGGCCGTCTGACTGCCCGTTCCGTTGGCGGTGGCGACGGCCAGGGAGAAGTCGTTCAGCTTGCTGTCGCCGCGTCCGGCGTCGGACTCGGGTACAGTTTGGGTCTCGACCATGCTCACTCCCGGGCGGACCGCACCGGGAACGCGGCGTGGCGGCTCTTTCGGTCCGTCGTGATCACAGGGCCCATGCTAACGGTTACAGGCGTAAGCGTCACCAACACCGCCGCTCGAGTGGCGCCGGCCACATGCATAAGTCAGCCGGGCTCGGCGCCGCTCCCCGGCGGCAGTCGGTCGATCACCGGTGCGACCCTGCGCTCTTTCAGGTGGCCGTCCTCGCCGGTGGAGATCTCCCACTCGGCCAGATCGGGCCTGAACTCGTAGGCTAGCTCTTCCAGGCGCCGCCTGAACTCGTCATCCCACAAGTGGCGTGAACGCAAGAGATGCGCGACGAAACCGGGCGGGACCTGCCCGCCGAGTGCGTACACCAGCAGTTCGCGCAACTCCAGCGTCTTGCTGCCCGGCATTTCCGCGATCACGCCTCCTCGAGTACCACCTCGTCGGCCTCGGGCTTGCCGGCCGTTTGCTTGCCGCCGCTGATGACGCTCAGCACCTCCGCCCGGATCAGCGGCGCCAACTCCGGCTTCTC
>JBBDRK010000008.1:0-12641 GCA_040905465.1 Trueperaceae bacterium
GGCGCCGAACGGGCAGCCACCTCTCGGCAAGGGCGTTCGCCCGCCGTTGTCGGCACTGAGCGGGGTGAGCGAGGAGGCGGCGCGGCAGATAGTGCTCGAGCGCCTGAGCAATGGGCCGTTCGTGTCGCTCGACGATCTCTACGGTCGGTTGGCCCTGCCGCGCGAGACGTTCGAGACGCTGCTGCGGTCCGGCGCCCTGGACGCCTTGGGGTCGCGCCGCGAGGGTATCTATCGGTTGGGTGTTCTCGCCGGAGCGTTGGAGAGCGGCAGCAAGCCGCTACTGTCGCCGGTCGCCGACGCGCCGGCGTTGCCTCGCCTGCCGGTGCGCGAGCGGTTCGTCTGGGAGTTCGAGGTGGCGCGTTTCTCGTCGCTGGAGATGCACCCGCTCGACTTCGTACGCGACCGACTGCGCGAACTGGGCGTCACGCCGCTCGTGCGGCTGCGCAAGACGAGCCGCGGCACTCCCGTGCGAAGCGCCGGCTTGGTGGTGGGCAAGCAGAAGCCGCCCACCGCCAAGGGTCACGCTTTCTTCGTGCTGGAGGACGGGCCGACGAGGGTGCAACTAGTGATATCGCCGGTCGTCTGGGAGGCGAGTCGTGAGGTGTTGCGCGACGCGGTTGCGCTGGTGGTCGACGGCAGCCTGGAGGGTGCCGGCGAGCATGCGGTGCTGAAGGCGGAGAGGGTCTATCCGTTGGCCGCCCCCGCCTGCAGTCGCGGCTATCACTTCGGGTGATGCCGCCCGCCGTGAACGTCGGCCGTCACTTTCCGGGCGGAGCCCCGATGGATGGTTCGACCGGTTCGGGCGCAACCGCCGTGCTCCCGCTCGGCCGGATGTTCTGGTTGAGGTGGAACAGGTTGTGGGGATCGTAGCGATCCTTGACCTCCACCAGCCGGGGGTAGTTGTCGCGGTAGGCCGCCTCTACCCGCGCCTGCCCTTCGTCGTCCATCATGAAGTTGACGTAGGCGCCGGGCGCCGAGTAGGGGTGCAGCGCCTCCCAGTACCCTTTCGACCACTCGCTGATCAGGTCGGCGTTCGCCGGGTCGGGATCGACTCCCACCATCACCGCCGACCAGTTGGCGTCACGGTAGCTGAAGGCGGTGTCGTTCATCCCCACCCGGTGTGCGGCCCCGTCGATGGGGTAGAGGTGCATCGTCGAGTGCATGGTCGGAAGCTGCTTGCCGTGCTGTACGTGCAGCCTGATGGCTTCGTCGCTCAGTTCCGTCACGAAGTCCGCCTTCCAGTACCACTGCAGGCCCGGCGGGTAGAGCCCATCGAAAGCGCTCTGAAGGGCGGGGAAGGGCATGGGGTGCACGCCGTGCAGCGCCGGCGGGCCGAACTGTCGTATCGGTTCGAACACCTCGTCGGCGCGCTCCTCGGGGCCGGTATAGCACCAGACGACGCCGCACATCTTCTTCATGTGCAGTTCGGCGGGAAACGGCGGAGCGGGCGGGACGGTAAGGAATGCGAAGAAGCCGTTCAGCTCCTCGGGAGCGTTCAGGATGAACTCGCGGTACCAGCTCATCACTTCCTCGGCCTGGTCCAGCTCCCAGAGGGTCGGGCCGCCGACGATCGTCGCTACCGGGTGGAGTCGGAACAGGAACGAGGTGACCACGCCGAAGTTGCCGCCGCCCCCGCGCAACCCCCAGAACAGGTCCTCGTGCTGAGTGGCGCTGGCCGTCACCAGGCGACCGTCAGCCAGCACTACGTCCGCTTCGAGCAGGTTGTCGACGGTCAGGCCGAACCTGCGGGTGAGGTGTCCCATGCCGCCGCCCAGAGTGAGGCCGGCCACGCCGGTGCTCGAGATGATTCCGCTGGGCGTCGCCAGGCCGAAAGCGTGGGCCGCGTGATCCACATCTCCCCAGGTGCAGCCGGGCTCGGCCCGCACGGTGCGCGCCTCGGGATCGACTCTGATCCCCTTCAAGCGCGACAGGTCGACCATCAGGCCGTCGTCGCACACCCCGAGCCCGCCGGCGTTGTGTCCGCCGCCGAGGATCGAGACGGCGAGCTCGTTCTGGCGCGCGAATCCGACGCAGGAAACGACGTCTGCAACATCGGCGCAACGTGCGATGAGCGCCGGCCGGCGATCGATCATTCCGTTGTAGACCTTCCTGGCCTCGTCGTACTCCCGGTCGCCCGGTCTGATCAGCACTCCTCGCAGGCTCGCCCCCAACTCGTTGGCTGCCGCCTCGTCGATCGTGAAGTGAACTCTGTCCTGGGCCATCTTGCTACCTCCGTGCTGTCGCATTGCCTGGAACGGGAAGGGGACCTGCGGAATCGGCGGGAAGTGCGTCCTCGATCACGGCGGTGCCGGTGACTGGGGACGCGGCTTCACCGCTATGGAGAGAGGTGGAGAGAGTCGCTGGCCGATTGCCTCGGCTACTCCTGGTAAGGGATCGTCACATCCTCCCCCTCGGGGAGCATCAGCGTGAACACCACTCGCGCCGTGGACTCGGTGTCGTTGCCGGCAGCCTCTACCTCGCCGGTCTCCAGCCAGGTGTCGCCCGGTCCGAAGCTGTGCTCCTCGCCCTCGAGGTTTCGCCTCGTGACCGTTCCTTCCAGCACGGTTACTATGCCCGGCCCGCCGTGCGTGTGCATCGGGGTCCAGGAGCCGGGCTCGAAGTCGAGCACGATGCTGATGATCTGAAAGTTCGGTGGCGGATCGGCCACGTCGAAGGTCGACAGGTAGACCGCCGTCGGGCCGGGCGGCAACAAGTCCGGGGCGGCGGCGATCAGGCCCGCCAAGGCCAGGCCGGCAACGACTGCTGTAGCTAGAAGCGGCTTCATCGTTCGGCTCTTCGTGTTCATCATGCCTCCGTCTGTGCGATCACCTTCCGGGTGGTCGCCGTGCTCGTGAGAGAACCTTCGCGGACCGTGTCGTTCCTGCCTCGTCGCTAGTCACCTCCCTGCTTGTGGTGAGCCTAGAGGGGACGACGTTCGGCCAGCGTTCGCGCCAGCGTTCGCAAGTCCTGGTCCGGTGCTCCCGAACCGTTCGTGGCCGCTCGCCGTCACGGATCCGGCCAGCGCTGCCTTCCGGTCATCGAGCGAAAGCGATTAAGGAGGTTCGGCCGTCTCCCGAATCAGTCCACTGTTCCGAGCAAAGACTGCGCCTCCCGCAGATCCTCGCTGGCGTGATCCCGCGGTAACTCCGCGACGATGCCGGTCAAGGCGGCGCGCGCCTCCCCGTTTCGTCCCCGTTCGCTCAGCAGCCGGGCGAGGCTCACCGTCGCTCGTAGTTCGAGCGAGAGGCTGCCTTGCGCCCGGGCGACCCGGCACGCCTCACGGAGGGTGCTCTCCGATCGCATCTCCCCGCCTCCCGCCAACAGCTCCAGCTCGCCGCGGAGGCGGAGCAGCTCGGAGTCCCACCAGACCTCGACGCAGCGGGCCGAGTGATCCAGGGCGGAGGAGACGACCCCCATCGCCTCATCCGGACGGTCGCCCGCAATCAGCACCGAGGCCTGCAGAGACAGATAGTAGGGTCGGCGGGCCAGGGCTCCCGCCGAGCGAAGCCTTTCCAGCGCGGCTCCTATCTCGTCGAGGCCCGTTTCAACGTCTCCACCCTGAGCCAACGCCCAACCGCGGATAATTTCGCCCCACTGGCCGTAATAGGCGTAACCGTAGCGTTCGCACAAGCCTCTTACCGTCTCCGCGCAGGCGAGCGCGGCGGGACGGTTCCCCCGGAACTGTTGGGTCAGCGCAGCGTAGGCGTTGGCGAGCGCCAGATTGTACGGGTCCTCGAGCGCCTCGGCGCGTGAGATCGCTCGTTCGGCCAGAAGCCTCGCCTGCTCGGTCTCGCCGAGGTGCCAGAGGGTGTGCGCTTGATAGGAGTGACGGAACACCGACAGATCGGCGCCGAAGACCAGGGAGCCCGAGCCGGTCGGATCGTCTGTCGATTCGGACCTCCGGAAGTGATGATGGGCCTGGCCGAAGTGGCCGAGGCTGAACAGGGCGCCACCCAGGGCGAAATGGCTTGCAGCCAGCAGGTCCGGCTGCTGCTCGGCGAGCGCCACCGCCTCCTCCCCCATCGCGCGCGACTTCCGACTGTTGCCCTGGACGAAATTCACGCCGAACAGTCCTACCAGGCTGCCTATTACCGCCTGCGGCTGCCCCAGCCGTTCGCCCAGCAGCCTGACCCGCTCGAGGCTCGCTTCCAGCTCCGGCGAGGCGAAGCCGAGCGCAATGTTCAAGGGCGCGGAGAGCGCGTACTGGAGTGAGAGCTCCAATCGGTCGCGCTCGTGACTGGAAGGAAGCCGCTGCAAGAGCGCGAGTCCCCGCTGAAGCAGACGAACGGCCTCCCGGCTCGCCGACACGCGCCTCGCGACCCGGGCCGCTCGCTCATAGAAGTGCACCGCCCGGGCTACCTGTCCAGCCTGGTCATAATGGCCGGCTATCTGACTGCTCGCGGTGTCGATGTCCTCCGAGTACAGAAGTTCGAGCGCCTGCGCAAGCCGCTGGTGCAGGAACCGGCGCTGGGCGGGTCCCAACTCGCCGTAGGCGACCTCGCGTATACGGTCGTGACTGAAGTCGAAACCGTCGCTGTCGTGTTCCCGCACTATCTTTCGGCGCCAGAGCTCGTCGAGTGCGCCCACCAGGTCGGGCTCCTCGAGATCCGCTGCCGATAGCAGCTGTTCGAAGGTGAAGTTGCGTCCCACGGCTGCCGCCAGGCGAGCCAGCGACCGCGCGGCGGGAGAGAGCTGTGCGAGCCGAGCCGTTATGACGGCGTGTACTCTCGGCGGCAGCGCTCCCGGGCGAGCGTGTGCGCCTGCCGCCTGCCACTGTCCGACGGTCAAGCCGGCCCGGGCCATCTCGACCACGAACAGCGGATGCCCTTCGCTCGCCTCGAACAGCTCGCTCGCCTCGGCTTGCTCGAGCCGCCGTCCGATAACTCGGCCGGCCAGCTCGGCGGAGTCCGTGCTGTCCAGGGGGCCGAGTGCAATCTCGCCGAACCGCCCGAGCTGGCCGAGCTCGAGCAGCAGAGCATCGAGCGCGGGGTTGTCGGCCCGCTCCTCGCCGCGTACCGTCAGCATTACCAGGAACCGGGAGTCCGGGTCGAAGCGAAGCAGGTGGTGGAGCCATTCCAGCGTCTCCCGGTCGCACCACTGCGCGTCGTCCAGGAGGAGGAGCAACGGTTGCGGGCTGGCGATCACTGCTCGTGAGAGCGCCTCGAACAGCCGGCGGCGCTGCCAGGCCTCGTGCAGACCTTGCGGGTCCGGCGCCGCCGGCGCGTCGGGCAGGAGTTCGGGAAGGATTCGCGCCAACTCCTTCAGCCAGGCACCGTCGAGCCGCGAGAGTGCGGCGCTCATCGGCGGTGACCTGAACCATTCCGCCACCGGAGCGAAGGCCAGGCGTCCCTCCGCCCGATAGCAGTGCGCTCGCGCGGCCGAGAGACCCTGGCTAGCGGTCCAGTCGAGCAACTCTTCGGCCAGACGCGTCTTGCCGACGCCCGCCTCGCCCTGCACTACTACCATCCTGGCTCCCGAGCTAGACGCCTCTCGCCACGTCTCCAGCAGCTCCCGCCACTCCGCACTGCGCCCTACCAGCGATTCCTGGCTGCGCTCTGTCGCCGGGCGGGCAGTCGGAGCCGCCTCCACTTCCGAGCGCCGCAGTTGCCGGTACAGGTTTTCGGTCTCGAGACTGGGAGTGACGCCGAGTTGCTCTGACAGCGCAGAGGCGCACTGCTGGTAGACCGCCAGGGCGCCGGACGTGTCGCCATTCAGTGCGTGGAGGCGCATCATCATCCGGTAGCCGCTCTCCCGCAACGGATCGTGTTGCTGGAGGCGCCGCCCATGGACCAGCGCCTCCGTATAGCGGCGTTGCGATTCGAGCTCCGCGACCAGCTTCTCGAGTGTCTGGCCGTACAGCCCCCGGAGGCGTTCGCGCTCGACCTCGATCCAATCGTCGTAGTCATCTGGCAGCAGGTCGCCGCGGTAGAGGTCGACTGCCCTCGACAGCGCATCGAGTCGCTGCGCGGGCTGCGTTGCGCGAGAGGCCTCCTCGACCCCTGCCTCGAATCGCTCGACGTCGAGCCGGAACTGTTCATCGCCACTCCAGCACAGTGTCCGGGAGTCGACCTTCAGGTACGGCTCCGCCTGCGGCAGTGCCTTGCGGAGTTGATGGAGCTCGCGCCGGAGATTGGTGTGGGCTTGCGCTTCCGAGGAGTCCGGCCAGAACAGGAAAGCCAGCTGGCGACGCGACTGCGGCGCCTCTCGGTGCAACAGAAGATGCGCGAGCAGAGACCGTGCGCGCGACGACACGAGTTCTGAAGCCGGGTGGCCCTCCGAGATGACACGGAGGCCACCCAGGAGGCGGATTTCGAGTACGGGCATTGCTAGGACCGCTCCTCGCGCCACGCCCGAGGCGGCGTAGCTGTCACTGGTCTGTACAGTCTAGTTCAGATCAGCGAACCGCCACGCGGTCCGTCCGCTCGCCCGGGGCGAGCGGGGCCATCTCCACCGGAACTTCAACTACCTGTCGAACCTGGGCAGGGAGCGCCTCTACGTCTTTTATCCACATCACCGATCGAGGCTCGAGCACGTCTCCGAGTTGCCGGTCCACGCTCGTGAGATCGTGCGGCACCACCCGCAATCCCAGGGTGCCGCCCCACACCAGATAACCGGTCTCCCGGCCGTTCGACGCACAGGCGACCTGAACCGGGCACGGGCCGCCGCCATAGAAGTCCGACCAGCCGACCAGGTCGCTGTACGGAAGTCCGAGCTCGCGGGGGCGCTCGACGTGTAATCGGTCACCCGACCAGCGCGGACCGAGAAGCGTGACAGACATCAGAGTTATCCCCGGGTCGAACGCAGTCGGTTTTACATGTAGGCACACAGTCGTCATACCCGCGGACACCTCCCAGCCGTGGAAGCACAGAATTCACAGCAAATTGTCGGTTGGGCGTCCCGCTACAGCCGCTTTCCCTGGTGGCTCAAGTGGATCGAAGTTTAGCACAGCCCGGCCGCTCGTCAAGCTCCCGCCGTCGACTACCGAAGGAGCGCGTCCCTGGCAGGGCCCCCGTCGTTCTCTGCGTCCAGCACGGCTTTTCTCGAAAAGGTATACAGGTACAATGAAGCCGGCACGCCCCGCCGCCAGGCTCCATCAAGAGTCGGCGCTACCCGTTCCCAACAGCGCTTCGTGGCACCGCACGGGTGCCACCCCTCGGGAGTAGATCACGGGTTGGCGGTCAGGTGTCGTAACCTTGTTTAGTGGGTCTCGAAGTCGATCGGCACGAGGCCACGGAGGAGATTTATGAGCAATGGCCAAGAGCCGGTGGCCGATAGCCCGACCACCCAGAACGGTCCGTCGAAGCGTCTGCTGTGGTTGATCGGAACGGTTGCCGCGGCACTGATCGTGGTGTTGGTGGTGCTGAACACGGTCGATCGCGGCCAGTTGCCCGGCCAGGAGTTCCCGAGCCAGGGCAATCAGCACATCGCCGACATCGGCGCCAGCCACCCCGATTACAACAGCGACCCGCCGACCTCCGGCTGGCACGTCGGCCGCCTCGCCCGCTGGGGCAGCTACGACTACGTCCTGCCCGACGAGTTACTGATCCACAACATGGAAGATGGTGGCGTGATCCTGTGGTACCCGTTCGGCACCGTTGACGAGAACCGGAACCATATCGAACGGCTCGAGCAGGCAGCCCGCGGCTATCAGCGGGTGGTCATCGCCCCCCGCGACAACCTCTCGGACGAATTCGCCTTGAGCGCCTGGACGCGGCTCGAGCGTTTCCCGGTAGACGACTACGACGCCGAGCGTGTCCGCGCGTTCCTGGAGGCTTACGAAGGCATAGACCACCACTAGCGTCGCGGAGAGGTTGCCGGCGCGTTCGATCGGGATGCCCGGTCGCTCTGCTCAGTCGCGCCGCCGAGACGACCTGTCCAGAGTCGCCCTGCCCAGTCGGATTCCGCCCTAGGACCAGCGTCAGCGGGCCTCGCTGCCGGTCTGCAGGGCCAGGGCGACGAGCTCGGCGAGCTTCACCGGCGGCAGGTCTATGTCGAACACCAGGGCATCCGCCGGTTCCTCGAGCGCCTCGAACTGACTGTCCAGCAGCTCCGGCTTCATGTAGTGGCCGGAGCGCTCGCTCATCCGCCGCAAGATCAGCTCGCGCGAGCCCTTGAGATACACGAAGGAGACCCGCTCGCTGCCCTCAGCGAGGATCCGCCGATACTGCCGTTTGAGCGCCGAGCAGGCCAGCACCAACGAGCGACCGGCTGCGAGGTGCTCGTCGATCAGGGAACGGAGCGCGACCAGCCAGGGCATGCGATCCTCGTCGTCCAGAGGAATCCCGGCCGCCATCTTGAGTATGTTCGCCTGCGGGTGATAGGTGTCGGCGTCGGCGAACTCCCAGCCGAGCCGCCGTGCGAGAAGACCGCCAACCGTGGACTTGCCGGAGCCGGAGACACCCATGACCACCACTGCGCGCGCCACTCGGTCGATCCCCGGTGAATTTCGGTTCGTGTCCATCGGTCTCCCGCCCTGTTGTACCAGAAGCCTCGGGCGCTGGCCGCCGGCCGGAGCCCGACTCGGCGCCCATCATCCTTGACATGAGTTCTTCACGCTCGTACAGTTGCGCTTGAGAGCAAAGTTTCAGGATGAGGATCGGCCGCTGGCCATATCGGCCTGCAGGCAGACCGACTCACCGGACAGATTGGGGCAAATATGCGTAGAGTCGTATCAGGTTTCGTTTTGGTTGCAGTGGTCGTGGCGACCGGTCTGGCCACCGCCCAGGAATTCGACTGGCAGAGGTTCCAAGGTGACGACGTTCGGTTCCTGATGAACCGCCACCCGTTCACCGACTTCCTCGAGCCGCTGGTGCCCGAATTCGAGGAGCTCACCGGGATCGACGTCACCCTCGAGATATTTCCGGAAGATCAGTTCCGCCAGCGTCGTTTGCTGGAAGTGAGCAGCGGCGCCGCTACTCTCGACGGGTACATGGTCATGCCGGGGCAGGTAGGGGCCCAGTATCTGGGGGCAGACTGGATCCGCCACGTCGATGACTTCGTTGAAGACCCGTCGCTCACCTCGCCGGAACTCGACCTCGAAGACTTCTTCGACGGCGCGCTCAGCACCTTCCAGAGCAACGATGGGCTGTTCGGCCTGCCACTCCAGATCGAGTCGAGCCTGCTCTTCTACCGTGAAGACCTCTTCGAGGAAGCGGGCCTCGAGGGGCCGCCCGAGACTCTCGAAGAGCTGCGCCAGTACGCCGAAGCGCTCCACAGCGACCAGGTAGCGGGCTTCGCCATGCGTGGCCGTGGCGCCGCTGCCACCAGCCAGATCGTCAACCTGCTGTACTCCTTCGGCGGCCAGTGGCAAAACGACGACGGCAGCTCGGCATTGGCGAGCGAAGAGAGCCAGCAGTCGCTGTCTTACTACGCCGACTTGCTGCGCAACTACGGCCCGCCGGGACCAGCCAACCTCCATTGGAACGAGGTCATGAGCCTCTACGCGCAGGGCCAGGCCGCGATGGTATTCGACGCCAACGTGTTCCGCTCGATAGTCGAGGATCCGGAACAGGCCACCGATGTGGTGCGCGAGAACACCCGATATGCTCCGTTGCCCGAGGGTCCGGGAGGCAGCCTGCCCGCGGTTCTGGTGTGGGGGCTGAGCGTCAATCAGGCGTCCGACAGCCCGGAGGCGGCCTGGTACTTCATCCAGTGGGCGCTGTCCAAGGAGAATCAGCGCCAGGCTCTGCTCTCCGGCGTGCCTGCCGCCCGCGAGTCGTCCTGGCAGGACGAGGAGTTCCAGGCGACCGCGCCGGAATCGTGGATTCAGGCCTCGCGAGAGTCGTTCAACCGCGGCCAGCCTGACTGGAATCCGCCGGTAGTGCCGGTCGCCGAGGTGCGCGATGCCTACGGCCAGGCGATAGTGGCCGCCCTCCAGGGTCAGGACATCGAGCGGGCGCTCGACCGGGCCGCCCAGGAGATCGACCGGATCGTTTCCCGCACGCAGTAACCGCGAGAGCGCACGCAGGTCCCGCCGAGCCCCCGTCCGGGCGAGGCGGGGCCTGCCTGCATGCGGCTACCTGCCTCGCCCATAAAAATGTTGAAACGCTCCAGCGATTTCTTCGACCGAAACGCCCAGTGGTTGTTTCCGCTGCCGGCGGTGCTCGCCATCGTGGTCCTGATACTGGGTCCGGTACTGGCGAACTTCGCGATCTCCCTGCACGGCTGGTTCATCGGGCGCCCGCCGACCTACATCGGCCTGCAGAACTTCTCGGACGCCTTCACGGACCGGCGTTTCTGGAACGGTGTGCTCAACACCTTCTATTTCACGATGGTGGCGGTGCCCACGCAGCTGCTGCTCGGACTCGCCGTCGCGGTGCTGTTCAACCGGGAATTTCCCGGCAAGGGCTTCGTCCGAACGATCATCCTGCTGCCGATGGTGGCGACGCCGGTAGCGATCGCGCTCATCTGGGCTCTCATGTTCAATCCGAGCCTGGGAGTGCTCAACTATTTTCTCGAGAGTGTGGGGCTTCCCCGCTCGCTCTGGGTTGCCGACGCGAGCCTCGCCATCCCCGCCCTGGTGATGGTGGACGTGTGGCAGTGGACACCGATGGTTGCCCTTATCCTGCTGGCGGCACTCCAGGGGATTCCCGGGGAGTTCTATGAGGCGGCCCGAATAGACGGCGCCACCGGTTGGCAGGCCTTCCGCTTCATCACCCTTCCCACCATCCGCTCGGCGATAATCGTGGCGCTCATCTTGCGCAGCATCGATGCGCTCAAGACCTTCGACATAATCTACGTGATAACGAGTGGCGGTCCCGGCATCGCCTCCGAAACACTCAACGTCTTCGCCTTCAAGGCGGGCTTCGAATTCTTCCGGGCGGGCTACGCCGCTGCGCTGCTCATCTTCCTGATGTTCCTGGTGCTCGGTATCGCCATCTTGCTCAACCTGCTCAGGACCGGTCGGCGATGAAATCCGATGCGGCCCGGCGCGCTCGCCGACTGCGCCAACTGGGCATCTACCTGCTCATGGCCATGGTGTTGGTGGTGATGCTCTTTCCGTTCTACTGGATGGTACTCACCAGTCTCCGAAGCCAGGTTGACAACACCAGCCCCGTGCCCGTGTGGCTGTTCGAGCCGACGCTGGAGAACTACCGCAACGTCATCCGCGGCAACGACTTCCTGGAGTTCACCTGGAATTCGCTGGTAATCGCGGCGCTGTCGACCGGAATCGGCCTGGTGTTCGGCCTGCCGGCGGCCTATTCGATCGCCCGCTTCAAGCAGAACGGACTGGCGCTGGCCATTCTGGTCGCCCGGCTCACCCCCTATATCACCTATCTGGTGCCGTGGTACCTGGCCTTCCGGGCGCTGGGCCTCATCGACACCTATCTGGCTCTCACGATGACCCACCTGATAGTCGGCATGCCTCTGATCATCTGGATCATGATCTCGTTCTTCGAGGACGTTCCGGTGGAGCTCGAGGAGGCGGCCTACGTCGACGGCGCCAGCCGGCTTGGAACTTTCTTCCGGGTCGTTCTGCCGCTCTCGGCGCCCGGCACGGTAGCGGCGGCTATCCTCGCCTTCATCTTCTCCTGGAATCAGTTCCTGTTCAGCCTCGTCCTCTCCGGTCCCAATACCAAGCCGGTTCCGGTGGCGGTTTTCAACTTCATCAGCTACGGCCAGATCGACTTCGGCGGCCTGGGCGCTGCAGCCGTGCTCATTACCTTGCCGGTGGTGCTGCTCACATTGATGATCCAGCGCTGGATCGTCAGCGGTCTGACCATGGGCGCGGTAAAGGGGTGAGCGTCACGGAAGCCGGCGAATCCCAGATCCTGCGCAAGCTGGCCGGCGTTCGTTCGGCCGTGGGCCCGGCCCGTCAGAAGGTCATCGACTACGTCCTTGCGCATCCCGACGATGTCATCTTCCTGTCGGTAACCGAGCTGGCTCAACAGGCCGACGTGAGCGAAGCCACCGTGGTGCGGTTGTTCCAGGATGTGCAGTACCGCGGCTACCAGGACTTCAAGATCAAGCTCTCCCGCGAGCTGGCCCCCGGAAGCCGACAGCTCGATCACAACATCGACGAAGGCGACTCGCCCGGCAAGGTGCTCGGGTCGCTTGTCAACCTGTCGGTAGAGACGCTCCGCTCGACGATGCAGATAGTCGATGAATCGGCGCTGGAGCGGGTGGTCGAGATCCTGGCCGGGGCCAGGCGCATCGAGTTCCTGGGGATGGGTGGCTCGGGAGCAGTGGCCGCCGACGCCTACCACAAGTTTCTGCGCCTGGGCATCCCGGTCAACTCGGTCAGCGACGGACACGACGCTGCACAGGTGTGTTCGGTGCTGCAAGCGGGTGACGTCGCCCTGTTTGTGTCCCACTCGGGAACGACCAAGGACGTGCTGGAGGCGGCGCAGCTGGCTCGTGATGCAGGCGCCACGGTGGTGGCGATAACCCGCTACGGTCGGTCGCCGCTGGCGCGAATCGCCCACGTCACCCTCCACACCGTCTCGGCCGAAACCCGCTACCGCAGCGAGGCCATAAGTTCGCGCATCGCTCAACTGGTGCTGGTCGACACCCTGATGGTCTCGACCTACCTCGCGCGCCTGCCGGACTCGCAGGTGCTGCTCGGCAAGGCTCGCGAGGCGCTGGGAAGCAAGCGACTCTAGACGATATGGATTGACGTAGGGGCCTCCGCTCGCATAGAC
>JBBDRK010000009.1:0-2047 GCA_040905465.1 Trueperaceae bacterium
CCCGACTTCTCGGCGACGTGAACGCGGTGAAGAAAGGCAAGGTCGGAAGGCGCATTGTGCGCCGGGCGGCCGGCAAGGTCACCGGGCGCGGGCTCGGGAAGCTCTTCAAGTAGGGTAGGAGCTCGGGACCCGGCGGAGCGATGAGCGCGGACGGGGAGCGAGTGGAGTGGCTCCGAGACGTGAAGGCGATGAGCTATGTGTGAGCTCCCCGGGGAAGACGTCCAGTAACTCGGCGAGATCGTTGGAGTCTCAAGAAGAGAGGTAGGGCATATGGAACGATGGAGCGTGGTTCTCTTGGTGATCGGGGCGGTCTTCATGCTGGCGGATGGTGATCCCGCCGATGCTCAGGAGGTCGGCCGGCTCTACCACATCACCGGGTGCGAGAATGGCGTCCTCGAAGTCCCGACTCCGAACGTGTGGGCGACGCCGCAACGGCTCCTCGGTAATCCGTCGCAGCCGATCGGCCGACTCTCCGGCGATGGTCGCCCGGATCAGGGGCTCGCATGCCAGGGTGCCGTGGTTCGCATCCTCGATAGCCGGGTCGTTGAGGGTGGCACCGTCTTCCAGATCGAATCGGTGGTGAACGGCCTGCGCGGATGGATCACTGAGCCGTTCATCGGTCGAGCATTCCCACAGGATCAGTGCAGGGAGTTCTTCACCGACCCCGAGCACCTTCGGCGGTGCGAATCGCCTTGACCACCTCGAACACGCCACTGATCCGCATCCCCTGCCTCCTTGCGTCGGGGAAGTGAGCGGGGCAGGATAGGCGCAGCACTCAGATAGGGGGATACGCGGATGGGACGAACGGCGACGCTCCTCCATCGAAGCAGCAGGGAGGGGGTCACATGAAGAGATTGGTGCTTTGGGTCATCGCCCTCATCTGCTTAGCCGCCGCGGCCGTCGTAGCGATCGACTATGTCACTGTCGGCAAGCCCGTGGCAGACGAGCTCGCAACCGACCCTCGCAACGACGGAATCGACCTGAGGGCACGTCACCAGTACCGGCTGAACCCTCGGACACTGGTGTTGGACCTGAAGGACATTGATAGCGCCGCCCCAGTTGATCTCCTGCGGGCGGTATTCCAAAGCGCCGAGGTCTTCTCGGATAAAGGCAGGGAGTTCGAGTACGTGATTCTGGCTGAGCGTGGGGCGCCCGTCTTCCTTGTGCTCGGCGCGGACTACCGGGAGATGGGGTCTCAATGGAGCTACGGGGAGAACCCCGTGTTCATGATCCGGAAATTTCCATCCAAGCTCCACCACCCGGACGGTACGCCGGCCTACGGCGAATGGACGGGCGGCCTACTCGGTGTGCTCGGGCGGGAGATGGAAGACGTCAATGAAGCGGTTCAGGCATGGGTCTCCGGCGGACGGTCATAGACGTACTGCCACGACTGACCTGGAAACGGAGGATATGAGGCATGCAGCGATGGAACGCGCGCGGTGTATTCGTGCTCTCGCTGGCGGCGATACTGGCCACTGCAGTCGCTCCTGCCGGAGCGCAGTGGCGCACCTCCACCTCCACCGATCAGATGACCGGCGAGCAGACCGCGTACGCGATCTCCACTCGCGTCTCTCCCACCGAACGCATGGCCTTCCCCTATGGGGACACGGAAGGATGGGTCGGATTCGGGTGCGACGGCGATTCAGAGTGGGCGTACCTCGGGTTCAGCGATGAGCCGAACCTGATCAATGGATCTACTCAAGACGGATACTCACGCATCATCAACCGAGTCCGGTGGGACGACCACGTGGAGAATATGACCTTCACGCAGGAGTGGGGCGCGGCGTTCCTACACTTCGCGTCGTATGCCGACGCGATCGCCAAATTGGAGTCGGCTGGTACCATGCTCGTCGAGCTTCGCTGGTACGGCGCAGGGGACGTCTACTTCCAGTTCTCGCTGTCCGGATCCTCTGCCGCGATTGAGAGGGCGCGAGCGGAGTGTTCCAGCGGTCTGATTGAAGACGCGGATAGGGGCTTCGGACGCCTCGAGTGTGCGAGGTCAGGAGTTTGGTGTTGGCGCGCATTCAGCCAGCATGCGGTCGATCGC
>JBBDRK010000010.1:0-55437 GCA_040905465.1 Trueperaceae bacterium
CCTTCAACCGAAGCCGTTTGCGGACGGCGCTATGCGTTGTACTGACTTCCAATATGCGCCTGCTCGCTGCCCCTGGGAACGTACTGCTCCCGGTTTCAGAGACTGGCTTGCCAAAAGAGTCCTTGGCGAACGTGACACAGGTGGTGACGCTCGATGAGGAGTACCTGACGGAGCGCGTACGACGAATAACCAGTGAGCTCATGGCGCGAGTGGACGCCGGCTTGCGTTTGGTCATGGACCTGTAGCCAGCGCGTTATCTCGCATAGAGCGGCACCGCTCCAGCAGCATCCGCTCGACTGTCACTGGCCGATCGCCCTGCTCTGCCGAAGCGAAAACCGATCCTCTCGTCAGGCCCGGTACTTGAGCGCTTCCATCAATTCGTCGACGATCTCGTCTGTGTCGCCGCGCAGGATCGCGGTCGAGACGTGATCGCGGATGTGCGAGCGGAGCACCTTCTCGTTGACCTTGGTGATGGCGCCCTGAACTGCGCTCAGTTGCTTCATCACGTCGACGCAGTACACGCTCGGGTCGTCGAGCATCCGCAACACGCCTTCGAGATGGCCACGGGCGCCCTTCAGGCGCCGCACGGCATCCTGGCGCGTCGCTGGATCGAGGTGCAGGCAATCAGGCTCCTGGGCCGCCGGCAGTTCACCGGTGGCTCCGCGCCTCGTTGTGTCGGTCCGGTCCATCAGCTCTGGGCTGAGTCCGCCGGGGCGGCCGTGTAGCCCTCTTCTTCGACCGCTGCGACCAAGGCGGCGACGTCGGCGGTGCCTTCGACCTCCGCCCTGCCCTGGGCCAGATCCACCCGTACATCGCTTACTCCGCCCACTGAGGCCAGAGCAGATTCCACCGCGCTCTGGCAGTGTCCGCAGGTCATTCCGGTGATCTTCAATTCGGTCATATCGTTTCTCCTCATCGCCCCACTCCGGGTGGGACAAAGCGTTTGAGTAACTGTAGCACATTGTACTGGACAGTGATGTTCTCTCTTGACTACACACCCACCCCGGGTGGGATGGTAACATCGGACAATGACGGATCCCGGCATTCCCGGGCTCGAAGACAGCGAGGTAACACGGTATGGCAGAGGTGACGGAAAACCGGCAGAAACTGACGATCGGCGTGCGTGGCATGACTTGCGCGTCGTGCGTGAGCCGTGTGGAGCGAGCGCTGGAAAAGGTGGAGGGCGTGAGTGAGGCAAATGTGAACCTGGCAACCGAGAAGGCCAGTGTCGTGTTCGACGGCACGGTCGCCAAACCGGCTACGCTGCTCGACGCAGTTAGCGGTCGTGGCTACGAGCCGGTGACCGCCGAGGCGGCCCTGGCGGTCACCGGCATGACCTGCGCCGCCTGCTCCAGCAGGGTCGAGCGCGCCCTGAAGCGTACCGACGGCATACTGGACGCTTCGGTGAACCTGGCGACCGAAAAGGCGACTGTTCGCTATCTGCCCGACACCGTCGGCGTCGCCGGGCTCAAAGACGCCATCCGCGCCGCCGGCTACGGCGTCGTCGAGGAGGAGTCCGGGGTATCCCAGGTCGACCTCGAGCGCCAGGCGCGCGAACAGGACATTGCCCGCCTTCGCCGGGACGTAACCTTCGCCGGCGCTCTGACGGTGCCGATTCTGCTGCTCGAGATGGGGACGATGCTGGTACCGGCGTTCGGGATCATGCTGCACGACCTGATACCGCGGCAGGCTCAGCTCTATCTGCTGTTCGCGCTCGCCAGCATCGTCCAGTTCGGTCCCGGCCTGCGCTTCTACCGCCGCGGCTGGCCGGCGCTGCGCCACGGTTCACCCGACATGAACTCGCTGGTGATGCTCGGGACCAGCGCGGCCTACGGCTACTCGCTGGTGGCTACTTTCCTACCGGCCGTGCTGCCGGCGGGAACCGTTCACGTCTATTACGAGGCGGCTGCCACCATCATCACGCTGATCCTGCTCGGCAAGTACTTCGAGGCCGTTGCCAAGGGCCGCACCGGGGACGCCATGCGCAAGCTCATCAGCCTGCAGCCGGACACGGCGCGGGTGGAACGCGACGGTGAGACCCGGGAAGTGGCGATCGACGAGGTAGCCATCGGAGACATCGTGGTCGTCCGCCCAGGTGAACGCCTGCCCGTCGACGGCGAAGTTCGGAGCGGATCCTCATACGTCGACGAGTCGATGATCACCGGCGAACCGGTTCCGGTGAGCAAGCAGGAAGGCGAGCCGGTCACGGGCGGCACCATCAACAAGACCGGATCGTTTCGCTTCGTGGCGACTCAGGTGGGAGCCGACACCGTTCTTGCGCGGATCATCAAGATGGTCGAGGATGCCCAGGGCTCCAAGGTGCCGATCCAGGCCCTGGCAGACAGGGTCGTCGGTGTTTTCGTGCCGATCGTCCTGGCGATCGCGGCGCTCACTTTCCTCGTCTGGCTGATCCTGGGGCCGCAGCCGGCGCTCACAATCGCACTGGTCAACGCCGTCGCGGTCCTGATAATCGCCTGCCCCTGCGCCATGGGACTCGCTACCCCGACGTCGATCATGGTCGGTACCGGCAAGGCCGCCGAGCTGGGCGTCCTATTCCGAAACGGTGCGGCGCTGCAGGGACTTCAGGAGACTCACGTCGTGGCGGTCGACAAGACCGGCACGCTGACCAAAGGCCGACCGGAACTCACCGACTTCATGGTGCAGGAAGGGTTCGACCGCGACGAGGTCCTGACGCTGCTGGCGGCCGCGGAAAGCGGATCCGAACACCCTATCGGCGAGGCGATCGTTCGTGCGGCCGAAGAAGGCGGACTCGTACTGCCCGGCACTCAGGCGTTCGAAGCGGTACCAGGCTACGGCGTCGAGGCGACGGTGCAGGAGCGCCTGGTTCAGCTGGGAGCCGACCGCTATATGGCCCGCATGGGTATCGACGTCGAGCCGTTCGCCGAGGCGGCCGGCCAACTTGCCGACCAGGGGCGTTCGCCCCTCTACGCCGCTATCGACGGGGAACTGGCAGCGGTCATCGCGGTGGCCGACCCGCTCAAGCCGTCTACCTCGAAGGCGATAACTGCGCTCCACGAGATGGGCTTGCGGGTCGCCATGGTTACCGGCGACAACCGCCGCACCGCCGATGCGATAGCGCGCCAGCTCGGTATCGACGAGGTGCTCGCCGAGGTCCTGCCCGACGGTAAAGTCGCGGCCGTCAAGGCGCTCCAACGCGACGGCCGCAAGGTGGCGTTCGTAGGAGACGGAATCAACGACGCCCCTGCGCTCGCCCAGGCGGATGTGGGCCTGGCAATCGGTACCGGAACCGATATCGCCATCGAGAGTGCCGACGTGATCCTGATGTCCGGCGACCTGCGCGGCATCCCCAACTCGCTGGCGCTGTCGCGCTCGACCTTGCGCAACATCCGCCAGAACCTCTTCTGGGCGTTTTTCTACAACATCATCCTGATTCCGGTAGCTGCCGGCGCTCTCTATCCCGCCTTCGGTATCCTGCTCTCCCCCATCTTCGCCGCAGCGGCTATGGGCGTCTCCAGCGTCTTCGTGCTCTCCAACGCTCTCCGGTTGCGTACCTTCCGGGCGCCCATGCGGGCGGAGCAAGGCCACGTCTCGAGACCTCCCGGGAGGCCGGCGTCCGCCCTTTAGGGCTCCCGCGCGCGGGCAGCAGATTCCGGAGTGGGCTCGTCCAGGGCCGCCACCGGATCACCGAGCGGGAACCTGTACGGAGCGATCAGATCAGCGGGTAGCAGTTGCAGCGACGAGCCCAATCCTGCGGGAACCTCGCTCGCGGACAGGATGTCGACAATATGGTCGATTGCGCCGGCAGTGTCACTTATGAAACGCGACAGGTTCGGCTCGTTGAGATACGGATACGTTCTCTCGACCACATGCGATGACGGCGCTGTGTAGAACTTGCGAATGAACTGCATCTGCTGGCGCATCGAGGCCAACGGAATGAACGGCAAGTGCGGTAGCTGGGGCAGCTCTGCCGGCAGGAACACACGATGGAAGAGAGTCGCCTCCGACATCCCGAGGTACCTGAAATCGAGGTCGTACCAATCCTCTTTCATCTTTCGCCAGAACGTCGCTCGATCGAGCTGGTAGAACTTCCGATGGTCCCGCTTGAAACAGGGGTTCAAGCGGACGACCCACAAGTGGTCGCACACCAGATGCGCGAAGTAGCCCAGGAGGAAACTGTAGCGTTTCCGGTCGTCGTTCACCGCCAGTCCGCGCAGATGCTGCCGGTAGAAGTCGAGGTCGCGGGCGCCTTGCCATCCCCCGTTCGGGCCGAGAAAGTGCGTGATTTGTTTGGGCGGCAGGAACTCGGTCCGATCCTTGTTGGGCAGTCCGGAGTCGGGGGCAAGGTTGCCAAACGCGAACGCAGTCTCATCGAGGTCTGGAAACGACTCGAGAAGCCGCTCGGCTAGCCGAAGGTGAGTTATCCAGGTTCCCAAACCGTCTCCTTCCGCGCTGGGTTCGACCGAACCTACCATCGTCGAATCAGACACCGAGTGGGAAGTGGGACAAATGTCTCTGGGGATTCGGGCATGGCGGCGCTAGACTCGGGACAGTTCATATATACGATCTTTCGAGAGTGGAAGTGATGCCATGAATACGACGCCCCCGACGGGTTTTCCGGGTGCTTCACGCACCAGCAGCGGTTACAGGCTGAAACGAGACAGCTACGTGTGGTTGGCCGGCAGCGGCTACCGGCACATGACGCGAGGAAGCATGTTGACCGGCTACCTGCTGCGTCGCAACGAGGTCTATCAGAAGCTGGTCGTGGCCACCCAGGACGGCGTGTTCAACGTGAACGAAGAAGACGTGGAGCAAGTCGGCCCGTCCTGAGCAGCGAGCCAGCCAAACACTCTTCAATCAGCGGCCGCATCGATTTCGACGATGCGGCCGCTGCTCGTCCTGGACGTCCCGCTGTCGGTCGCCAGCAACAGCCGCCCGTCGGCATCCACGCCACGGGCCCAGCCCCTCAGTTGGCGGCCGCCATCCAGCACCCGTAGGCGACGGCCGGCGAGGAGGTCGAAACGAGCGAAGCGACCCGGCAAGGCCGGATCGGCGAGAAGTTCGTCCAGGCCCGCGCGTATTCCTCGCAGGACGATGTCGGAGACCTCGTCGGGGTCGAGCGACGGCAGGCCGACGGCGCCCGCAGGCGGGCGGTTGCGCACGTTGACGCCCACGCCGACCAGAAGGTGACCACGGACGTGCTCGCATAGAACTCCGCCGAGTTTGCCGCCAAGCTTGCCGCCGAGCTTGCCGTCGAGATTACCGTCGCGTCCGCGGCCGAGTTCGCCGTCGGACTCTTCGCATTTAGGGGTGTGGAACCGTTCGCCTGCACGATACAGATCGTTCGGCCACTTGAGGCCCACTTCGACACCGCTGGCTGATAGCGCCTCGGCAATACCGACCGCTACCGCAACCGCCGTCCTACCCACCTGAAACGACTTCGAACCGTCGGCCAGCACCAAGGTCTGATAGGAGCCTCCCGTTTCGCTTGCCCAGGGGCGCTGAAGACGGCCTCTCCCCTGCGTCTGTGCCTGCGCCCGGATTACGAGGCCGTGCACGTCCCGACCCTCGCCCAGCGCGGCGCGAGCGACATCCTGCGTCGAACCGACCGCCTCGTGCCGCTCGAACCGCAACTCGTCGGGCAGCATCAGCCGACGGCGGCCGCCTCGTGGCGGGCGATCGAGAACACCCGGCTTACGCCCTGCTCGGTGGTGACTCCCCACATGACGTCGGCCACCTCGAACGTCGCCTTTTGATGCGTGATGAGCACGAACTGGGTGCCGCGCTTGGCGAGCCGGGTAAGGAAGTCGCAATAGCGCCTGATATTCGCCTCGTCCAGAGGCGCATCAACCTCGTCGAGCACCGCGATCGGCAGGCCCTGCTGGCCCCCACCCGACATCAGGGCGAACAAAAACGCCATGGCGCCCATCGTTCGCTCACCGACAGACAGCAGGTTGAGCTGCCTGGTCTGCTTCCCCGGCGGTTGCAGCCTGATGCGCATCCCCACCGGCCGGCCCTCTTCCCGCTCCACCTCGATGTCGGCCTCGGCGCTCTCGCCGAACAGCTCGACCACGTGACGCCTGAAACCTTCGCGCAACAGCGCTGCGCCGGTCTCGAGGCGGCTCGTGGTTTCCTGGTCGAGCTGCTCCAAGGTCCCCGCCAACTCCTCGATTGCCTGGAGCGCTTTCTCCGACTCCTCCCTGAGCCCGTCCAGCCGTGCCTGTTCCTGCTCGAGCTCGAGTGCGGCGCGATGGTTGACTGCACCCAGCGCCTCCAGCTCGCCCGAAGCCTGCGTCAGCAGCGTCCGCAGATTTCGATCGGAGCCATCGATAGTCGGAATCCCGCCGGGGAAAGCGCGCAGCTCCTCGGATGCCAACTCCCAAGCCGCCTCGCGCCGTGCCAGGGTCAGGTTTATCCGCTCCAGAGCCTCGCCCCTGCTCGACTGCGCCTCGCCCGCCTGCGCCAGAGTGGTCTCGGCCTCGGCGAGAGACTCGACCGCGGCCCGATAAGCCTGCTCCTTGCTCGCCAGATCGGCGGGTAATGCTCGCTCGGCTGCCGCCACCTCGGTCTCGGCTCCGGCTGCCGCGGCCGCCGCTCTCTCCAGCTCACCGTGCAGCGACTCCCTTCGCTCGCCCAGGAGAGTGCGTCGCTCGCGGTCACGCTGGTACTGCGCCAACGCCGCCTCGTAGGCCTGCCGGCGCTCCACGGCCAGCAGGCGCGCCTGACGAGCTTCCGCCGCCATGCGTTGCCGATTCTCGACTTCGCCGCGGCAGGCTTCGAGCCGCACTTCGTTCGTTCGCAGTTCCGCGTCGGCGGCTGCGAGGCGCTCGCCGGCGACCGGCGCAATCGGTTCCGCCAACTGCTCCAACTCCGCACGCGCACGCTCGCTGCGACGCTGCAGCTCGCCTGCCAGTTCGCGCCGGGCGGCTTCGCCCTCGCGTCGGATCGCCAACTCCGCAAGCGCTCCGTCCAGTTCGCGACGCCGCGCTGCCTCGGTATCGAGCAGTGTCCGTGCCTCCGTCTGCAGCTCAAGCAACGCCGCCTCCGCTTCCCGGGTCCGCTCCGCGGCGGCCGTGGCGCTCGCCTCGGCGTCTTCGAGCTCGGCCGCCGCCCCCAACACGCCGGCCTGCGCCTGCCGCCGCCCGCCGCTCATGGCACCGTAGCTCTCCATCGTGTCACCGGCCAGGGTCACCATCCGGGGGCGGGTCTTTTCCCGCCGCGCCAACGACACCGCTTCGGGCATCGATCGGACGATGGTGGTGTTGCCGAGAAGCTGGTGGACGACCGGCGTGAAGCGCACCGCCGACTCCACCAGCTCGCTCGCCAGTCCGATCACGCCCGGTTCGCTTCGAAGCCGCTCGGAGAGTTGCGGAGGACGTGGATCGATCAGGTCGAGAGGCAACACGGTAACGAAACCGCCGGACTTGCGCACGAAGTCGAGCACTCGTTGGCCGGTGTCCGCGTTGTCTACCACCACGTATTCCATCCGCCTGCCCAGGGCGGCGCCGAGCGCCTCACGGTACTCGTCGGGCACCCTGAGCAGGTCCGCCACCGAGCCGTGGACGCCGTCGATGCCGCTCGACAGGGCGTTTCGCGGTCCCTGGGCGTAGCCCCGGCGTGCCTCGAAGGCCTGGCGACTGCGTTCCGCGGCACGTCCACGCGCCTGTGCCTCGCCCACGGCGTTGGCATGCGCTGACTGCGCTGACTCGAGCTTCTTCCGAACAGCTGCTAGCCGTTGCTCCAGCTCGCCTTGTCGCTCGCGCAGGGCGGTGGAGCGTGCCTCATGCTCTTCCAAGGACCCACCGTCGCCGGAGCGTTCGTCGAGTTCGCTCGCCTGCGCCGCCAGTTGCACCAGTTCCTGCTGAAGTGCTTCCCGCCTGCTCTCCAGCGCGGCACTCTGCTGGGCCGCCGCCGAAGCCTCGGCCCGGAGCCGTTCCAGTTCCTTCCGCGCCTCGTGCAGTTCGGCCTCGGTTCGCTGCCGTTCGCCGAGGGCGGCCTCGAGTTGCGCCTCCACCTGAGCTTCGGCGCCCTCTAGCGACTCCGGATCCCCATCGGGCTGTTCGGGCGGCCGGAGCAGCTCCAACGACGCGACCTCCTCGTCCAGCGAGGTCGACTGACGTCGGAGGTCGTGGAGCCTGGCGTTCACGCTGTCCGCCTTGGCCCGTGCCACGCGGACGTCCCCTCGCCGGGCCTCGCTCTCGGCCATCGCTTCGCGGTATACGCGCTCCGACTCCGCTTGAGCACGCCGCAGGGCAGACACCTCCTCGCGGCCCTCGTCCAGCGCCTGGCGCGCCGTCTCGACCTCGTGCCGCAATGCGTTTCTGTCCTCGGTCAGAGCACCGATCTCGGACCTCAGGCCGGACTCGCGCAGCCGCGCCAGCGTGTAGCGCAGGCGCAACGTCTCGCGCGTCAGCTCGGCATGCCTGGCCGCGCCAGCGGCCTCCTCCCGCAAACGCGACAGCTGGCGTTCCAGCTCCTGCATCAGGTCTTCGATCCGCTCCAGGTGGTCTCGAGCGGTAGTCAACCTGGTCTCGGTCTGCTCACGACGACCTGACAGCCGGGCGACGCCGGCAACCTCCGCGACGTACTGCAGCAGCTTGGCCGGGTCGGCCATCAGAACGCTGCTCACCTCCCCCTGACCGATTATGGCCAGGCCGCTCTTGCCCAGCCCGCTGCCTGCCAGCTCCTCGTCGATGTCGAGGAAACGGGCGTTCTTGCCGTTGAGCTTGAGCTTGCCGCTACCGTCACGGTGCAAGCTGCGAAACACCGAGATCCTCTTTCGTTCCTCACGGAACTCCAGCTCCACCTCGGCATAGCCCAGCGAGCGCTTGCCGGCCGCACCATGAAAGATGAGCTCGGTCTTCTCGCCGGCCCGGAACTCCGAAGCCCGGCCACCTCCGCTCGCCCACTTCAGCGCGTCGATGACGTTGCTCTTGCCGGAGCCGTTGGGGCCCACGATCGCCGTGATTCCGGATGCGAGTTCTACGGTCGTTCGATTGCCGAAACTCTTGAAGCCGTGCAGTGTTAGCGCGGTGAGGCGCACGTGACCCTAATCGCGCGCCAGGCGCAGGAGGAACTCGGCCGAGGTGTGTATGCCCCGGTAATAGTTTTCGAGCCGGAACTGCTCGTTCGGCGCATGAACGCGGTCGGTTTCCAGTCCCATGTCCAGCATCACCACGTCGGCCCCGAGCATCTGCTGAAAGGTGCTTACGATGGGAATACTGCCGCCGGTACGCACGAACACCGGTCGCTTGCCCCAGACGGCTTCGACGGCGTCACCGGCCGTTACCAGCGCCGGAGAGTCGAGCGGCACGACCGCCGGCCAGCCACCGTGCAGGTCGATCACCTCGACATCGACCCCCGCTGGTGCGAGCCCCTCGAGGTGCTTGGTCAGCAGATCCGTGATCTCCGTTGGGTCCTGGTCGGGAACCAGCCGGCAGGAGATCTTGGCCATCGCTTCGCACGCTATTACCGTCTTCGAGCCCTCACCTTGGAACCCCCCGCCGATGCCGTTGACGTCCAGGGTGGGACGCGTCCAGATTCGCTCGATTACGCTGTATCCGGCTTCGCCAGGGCTGGCCTTCACGCCTACGTTGCCGAGGAAGTCGTCGGCGTCGAACGGCAGGTCGGCAAGCGCTCTCCGCTCGCTCTCGTCGATCTCGCGCACCCGGTCATAGAAGCCGGGCACGGTGACCTTGCCCTGCTCGTCGTGCAGGGCAGCGATCATCCGGGCGAGAACGTCGATCACATTGGGAACCGCTCCTCCATAGGCGCCCGAATGAAGGTCGCGGTTCGCCGCCCGCACCCGGACCTCCACATAGGAGATGCCGCGCAGTCCGTAGTTGAGACTCGGTTTGTCGGGACCGAGCATTGCGCCGTCGGAGATGAGTACCACGTCGGACTTCAGGCGCTCCTTGTTGGCCTCGATGAACGGCGCGAGATTGGTGGAGCTGACCTCCTCCTCGCCTTCCACCAGGAAGACGAGGTTGACGGCTGCGTCGGCATGTTCGGCCAGCAAGCTCTCGGCTGCCTTGACGTGCGCATAGATCTGGCCCTTGTCGTCGCTGGCGCCCCTGGCTACGATCTTGCCGTCTACCACGGCCGGCTCGAACGGAGGGCTGTACCACAGTTCCAACGGATCGGGCGGCTGCACGTCGTAATGGCCGTACACCAACACCGTGGGAGCGGTTTCCGACACCCTGCGCTCGGCGAGGACAACCGGATGGCCCGGCGTTTCGTGGATGTCGCAGTCGAATTCCTGGGCCAGGAACCGCTCGCGGAGAAACTCGGCCGCGCGCCGCACGTCGACGGAACGGTCGGGATCCGCGGAAACCGACGGTATGCGGATGAAGTCCAGCAACTCGTCGAGGTGTCGCTGGCGATGCTTGGCAAGGTACGTCTCTAACGGCATGCCGTGCAGTATACCTCTCAGTCCGACCGATCCTCCGACTCGTCGTCGGGCGACGGTAGCGCTCCACGGAAGTTGCGCATGCGGTCCTGGAGAACGCCCTGAAGTTCGGTGATCCGATTCTCCATGTTGTCCTGGAGCTGGTCCAGCTTGCGCCTGAGTTTGATGATCTCTTCTACCCCGGCGAGGTTCACGCCCAGCTCCTGGGTAAGCCGGCGAATCTCGCGCAACTGGTCGATGTCGCGCTGCGAGTACAGTCTGGTCTTGCCTGCGCTCCGGCTGGGCTCGATAAGACCCTTGCGCTCGTAAAGTCGCAGGGTCTGCGGGTGCATGTCGACCAATTCGGCGGCTACGCTTATCACGTACAGCGGCTTGTCCTGATCGATGCCGGGGCGGGCCGTGCCGTCGCCGTCCATCGCCTTCGGGTCGTTGTCTTCAGCCATGCGTGACTCCTTCGCCGCGTTCGACAGGCCCTTTCCCGGTCAACTGCTGTAGCCAATCCAGGCCGATCCTGCGCAATCCGCGCCACAGGTCCTCACGAATCGTGACCAACAGGTCGCCACCGAGCCCGCCGCCCGGCACGCGGACCGTGGCGCCGTCCGCGGTACCGGCCGGTACCGTGACCGACACACCGGCAACTGTCGTCTTCACCCCGCGAGTAGTCTCCAACGGCGTGAGGTGCAACACCGCGTGCAGGTTGCCGTCGCGCAGCAAAACGCCCTCGGGAAGCGTGACGTTGAGCGTTACCAGCACGTCGCCCGGCGGGTTCCCCGGTCCACCGAGGCCCCGCAGCCGCAACCTGGTTCCAGACCGGACGCCGCGTGGGACTTGCACGTCTACCGCTCCCCCGCCGCGTTGGACTCCCCCGCCGCCGCAGCCGGGACAGACGGCAGCCGCCACTCGGCCGCTTCCCTTGCAGCGTGGGCAGATACTGGGGCCGGGAACGCGTACTCGGACCGATCCTCCACTGCGCGCCTGGGTGACCGGCACGTCGAACGTCAACTCTCGGTGTTCGCCGGGCAGGAGTCCGCTGCTGCGCATCATCCCGGCGACCGCGCCGAAAAGCATGTCGAAGACGGCGTTGCCGGTCTTGGGGACGCCCTTGTGCATGTCCCAGTTCACGTTGATATCGGCTTCGCGGAAGACCGTCTGCCAATCGACAGTCTCGAAATCCGGCCGCCCGCCGGCGTTGCCGTAGCGATCGAAGCGCGCCCGCGCCTCTGGGTCACGGAGCGTCGCGTAGGCCTCCGAGACCTCCTTGAACCGTTCTTCGGCTAGAGCGTCGCCGGGATTGCGATCGGGATGGTATTGCAGCGCTAGTTTGCGGTAGGCCGACTTGATGTCGTCTTGCCCTGCGTTACGCTCGACGCCCAGCACCTGATAGGGGTTGTTGGCGGTGCGCATCACTACGAAGACTATACATTACTTGAGCGTACTGTTATGAACGTCGGTGAGGAGAACGCGATGGAGAAACTGACATGAAACGCTTCCGCCTTCTTGTCCTGGTACTGGTGGTCCTGGCGCTGCTCGTGGCCGGTTGCCGCAATGAGACGCAGAACCGTATTCGGCGCAATCTCCAGGACTTTTCGAACGCCCGCATGTACATCACCCTCTACAGCCTGGAAGGAAGCGAGTTGTTCAGCGGGATAGTGGACGGCAAGGTGACCCGGTCGCCGGCGAACAGCGCCGGAGGAAACGAGCCGGCGGCCGGCACGTACGTCTTCTGGTACGACGAGCGGGGCCGTTATCATCAAACCGATCTACCCTACTTCGTTACCTCCTACGATCGGGCCGCCGATTCGGAGGAGGTTCGCTGACGCCGCTGGAGGCAGCGGGCGCCGCCGCCGGCACCACACCGGCGGGCCGGTACCTTGAGAGGTTGCTTAAGAAGGAGTGAAGCCCGGCCCACGACGCACGGCGCACGGCTTGCTACATTGGGGCATGATGCCACGCGTACTCGGATCTCTATTCGGGCGGCTTGCCACCTTCACGATGCTCGCTCTCGTGCTCGGCGGCTGCACTATCTACCTCACAGACGGCGAGACTTCGGTGCGAACGTCGGTTCGCGGTCGAATCACCTTCGGAGTTCCGCTTCAGGACGTGATAACCCGCTTCACACCCAGCAGGGGTGTCGGCGCCAATTACCGGGTGGGCGAGTCGATCGCGTTCGACATTCGCACTACCAGCGACGGCTACGTCACGCTGACGTCGATCGACCCCGACGGCTTCGTCCACACATTCGCCCGCAACATCTTCGTGAGCGGTGGAACCACGCATACGATCGAGGGTCCCGACCGCCGGCACATCTTCACGGTCGAGCCGCCTCGTGGGCTACTTCGGATTCGTGCTTCCTTCACCTCCGGGCGTACCGACACCTCGCGCGTCAGCTACCGCGACCAGCGGGGCGAGGAAGCCTGGACCCAGAGCATCTCGGTCGACGTTCGCCCCTACGACACTCGCGACGTTGTCGAGACCCACATCTACGTGCGCTGAGCGCCGGCCGAAACGCCAGTAACGAATGGGGAGCGACCTGCCTGCCGTGGCGGTTGCTCCCCATTGCTTTGCCTACAACCGACCCGGCTGACCCGATCGCTACGGTAGACTGGAGGGTGCGTATAGGAGGAGGACTTGGCAGGTCACAACAAATGGTCGCAGATCAAGCGCAAGAAGGCCGTCAACGACAAGGCCCGCGGCAAGGTGATCAGCAAGCATATCCGAGCCATCCAAAGCGCGGTGCGTGAGGGCAGCAGCGGGGACCCGGACGTGAACGCGGGTCTCAGGAACGCCGTGGCTGCCGCCAAGAGCGATGACGTGCCGGCGGAGAACATCGATCGGGCGATCGAACGCGCGCTCGGGGGCGGCGAGGGCGGCAACTTCGAACCTGCCGTCTATGAAGGTTACGGACCGTCTGGCGTGGCCGTACTGGTGGAAGCTTTGACCGATAACCGCAACAGGACCGCAGCCGAAGTCCGCCATGTGTTCACCAAGCACGGAGGCAACATGTCCGGCGCTACCGCCTGGCAGTTCGACAGCAAGGGCGTGATCGTAGTGGAGAACGCCGGCGAGCGTGTTCAGGAGTTGGCTATCGACGCCGGCGCCGACGATCTGGAGGTCGAAGACGGCTGCCTCACCATCTACACGGCTCCGGCTCGGCTCTTTCAGGTTACCGAGTCCTTGCAGTCCGGCGGAATCGAGGCGGCCATCAGCCAGCTCACGAAGGTGCCACAGGTCGAGACCGAGCTTGCGGAGGGCGACGCTCACAAGGTTCTCGCGTTCCTCGACGCCCTGGAGGACCTCGACGACGTGCAGGACGTCTTCAGCACGGCGAGTTTCGGCGCGGTTGGAGTAAACAGTTGATGGAGCATACGGCTGTCGACTTCCCGACCGTTTCCTGGGCCGAGGTGCCCAAGCTGAACGCGTCCCAGATGCAGCAACTCCTGATGCTGGCCACCGGCAAGTACGGCATGGACAATCGGGTGCTGGTGGAGCATACCGCCCGAAACATGGCCGAACTGGTGGACGCCTTCGCCCCCGACGGTCCCGTCCTGGTGGTCGCCGGCCGTGGCAACAACGGTAGCGGTGGCCTGGCGACCGCCCGCCTGCTGGGAGCTCGCGGCCGCCGAGTCTGGGTCGTTCCGACCCACGAGTACGAAAACTACTCGGGGACGCCGCGAGAACAGCTTGAACTCCTGCGCCACTTCGACACCGTCAGGATCAAGAGCAGTCTGCCGAAAATGAAGTTCGGCTGCGTTATAGATGCCGCAATCGGCACTCGGCTCGAGGGGCCGCCGCGGGGTCGGACGCTCGACGTGATCACGGTGGTAAACAACCTGGCAGGCAGTTGCCCTGTCCTGTCGCTCGACGCGCCCACCGGAATGCGAGTAGACGACGGCGGCGTGCCGGGAGCCGTCCTGGGGGCGTCGATCACTCTGTCGGTCGGAGTCGCCAAGCAGGGGATCGCCCCGGGCGGATCGGTGGGCCGGTTGTTCATCGGGGATATCGGCCTTCCCCGAGTTCTGTTCGGCGACCTCGGAATCGAACCGCTGCGACTACAGGCTTACCTGACCGAAGTCTGCTGACGAGGTGTCATCCGCCGGACAAGGCGATCGAGTGGGCCCGAGGCCGCCATATCCGGCGGCGGCTCAAGGCCGCCTGTCCGGTGGTGCGGCTCAAGGCCGCCTGCTCGGTGGTGCGCTACCCTCCTCGAATTCGTCTCTGGGCGTCTGAGTAGTGTCCCGCTCGCCCTCCAGAAACGGCTCGATATGCAGAGTCGCCGTGAGGTTGGGCAGAACGCGCGAAATCCGCAGTTCCAGCTGTGACGCGATCTCGTGAGCCTCGAGCACGTCCAGCTCCGGATTCACGAAGATGTCCACCTCGACGAAGCGATCGAACCCCGACTGTCTGGAGCGCAGGCGGTGAAATCCCAGGACGCTCGGGGCTTCCTGCAGCACCTGCATCAGCGACTCTTCTTCGCTCTCCGGTAGGCGAACGTCCAGCAGGCTGGACACGGCTCCCGTTGTCACGCTCCAGCCTTCGCGCATGATGTGAAGCCCCACGAGAATTGCGATCAGCGGGTCGAGGATCGTGAGGCCGGTCGCCTGCACCACCGCTACGGCGGCGAGAATTCCCGCCGAGGTCCACACGTCCGTGACCAGGTGCCGCGAGGCGGCCGCCAGCGCCGGCGAGTTCCGGCTGCCGGAAACGCGGCGCAGGTACCAGGCGGTAACGGCGTTCATCGCGGTTGCCAGCCCCACCACGAGAAGACCGGTAGTGACGCTCTGCAGCGGCGCGGGCGCAAAGAGCCGCGGGGCCGCCGTGGCCAGGATCACGCCCGCCGACACCAGGATGAGACTCCCTTCCAGAGCACCCGAGAGGTACTCCGCCTTGGCGTGGCCGTAGGGGTGCTCGTAATCGGCGGGCCTCCTGGCCAGTCTCACGACGTAGATGAGAGTGGCCGCGGCAGCTACGTTCACCAGCGACTCAGCCGCGTCGGACAGCAACGCTACCGAGTCGGTGAGCACGAAAGCGGCGAATTTGGCGGCCAGTACGATTACTGACGCCGCCAGGGCGGTTACGGTTGCACGGCGCACTTGCGACATCGCACCAGCATTACCGGTTTCGGCAAGCCGAAGTCGAGAACGTGGCCGCGCCATGTGACTATCCAGATCTCGTGTCCGTGAGTTATTATCGTTACGGCGCAACAATTTACGCCCGCCGATTTCGGTCTCGGATCGGCAATTCGGAAGGAGATGCAGAATGCTGAAACCACGTCTGCTGATTGCCGCGGTCCTGGCTACTCTCATGACCGCTCCCGCTCTTGCCCAGACCGAAGTCATCTGGTGGCATGCCATGGGTGGCGAACTCGGCGAGAAACTCAACGAAATCGCGGCCGGCTTCAACGAGGGCCAGGACGAGTTCGAGGTCGTCCCAGTCTATCGAGGCAGCTACACCGAGACGATGACCGGTGCCATCGCCGCCTTCCGGGCAGGGGAGCAGCCGCACATCGTTCAGGTGTTCGAGGTCGGCACCGCCACCATGATGGCCGCCGAGGGCGCGATCTACCCGGTCTTCGAACTGATGGCCGATCACGACGTCCCGTTCGACCAGTCGGCGTTCCTGCCCGCAGTGATCTCCTACTACGTCTCGAACGACGGCAACCTGCTGTCGATGCCGTTCAACTCGTCCACCCCCGTGCTCTGGTACAACCAGTCGGCGCTGGATGAGCTTGGTCTCGAGGTTCCAGCCACGTGGGACGAGCTCGAAGCCGCCTCCCGCGCCGCCGTCGATGGCGGCTATCCGTGCGGCATGACGACCGCATGGCAGACCTGGGTCCAGCTCGAGAACTTCTCGGCCTGGCACGACCTGCCGTTCGCCACCGAGAACAACGGCTACGCCGGACTCGATACCGAAATGGCCATCGACAACGAGGCGATCCTCAATCACATCACGCGCCTCTCGAACATGGCCGCCGACAATGCGTTCGTTTACGGTGGGCGCGCGGGCGCTCCACAGCCGCTGTTCCTCAACCAGGAGTGCATCTTTTACTTCAACTCCTCCGCCGGTTACGGCGCCATCAACACCGGAGCCGAGTTCGAGTTCGGTCAGACGATGATGCCGATCGACACCTCGGTGCGCAGCGAGCCGCAGAACTCGATCATCGGCGGAGCCACCCTGTGGGTGCTGCAGGGTCACGAGGACGAGGAGTACCGCGGAGTCGCCGAGTTCTTCGAGTACCTCTCCTCTCCTGAGGTCCAGGCCGACTGGCACCAGTTCACCGGCTACGTTCCCATCACCACGGCCGCCTACCAGCTCTCGCAGGAGCAGGGGTTCTACGACGAGAACCCCGGCACCGACACCGCCATCGAGGAGTTGTCGCTCAACGAGCCTACTGGCAACTCCCGCGGCCTGCGGCTGGGCAACCTCGTCCAGATCCGCGACGTGATGGACGAGGAGCTCGAGGCTGTCTGGTCCGGGGTCAAGACTCCTGAGCAGGCGATCGACGACATCGTGCGCCGCGGCAACGAGCTGCTGCGACAGTTCGAGTCCGCCAACCGCTGATCGACCCGTAACCTCCGGGGGCGCCTGCTGATGCCGGCGCCCCCGATCCTTCCTCGAGCAGCAGGCTATTCTCGAACCAGGGAACGCGCCCGGGCCAGTGCTCCGATGTTTATCTTGCCGAAGAGACCTTCATGATCCAACGTACCTACTTCAAACACAAATCTCTTCCCTACCTGCTGCTGCTGCCGCAGATGCTCATCACCGCGGTGTTCTTCCTCTGGCCTGCCGGGCGCGCCGTCTTCCAGGCGTTCCTGCGCCAGGATGCCTGGGGGCTCCGCACCACCTTCGTCGGCTTCGGCAATTTCACCCGCCTATTTCAAGACGAGCTATACCTGCAGTCCTTCGGGGTCACGCTGATCTTCAGCCTGACCGTCACCTTCCTGGCCCTCAGCCTGGGGCTGCTGTTCGCGACTGCCGTCGACTTCATCGTGCGCGGCAGCAACGGCTATCGCGCGATGCTCATGTGGCCCTATGCGGTGGCCCCTGCCGTCGCGGGCGCCTTGTGGTTCTTCATGTTCAATCCCTCATTGGGAATCATCGCCTATGTCCTGGACTCGTTCGGTTACGACTGGAACCACTACCTCCGGGGCCGCGACGCCCTGATCCTCGTCATCGTCGCCTCGGCCTGGAAGCAGATCGGCTACAACTTCCTGTTCTTCCTCGCCGGGCTGCAGTCGATCCCCAAGTCGCTCGTCGAGGCCGCGGCCATCGATGGGGCGGCGCCGGTCCGTAGGTTCTGGGCGATAGTCTTCCCGCTGTTGTCGCCCACTACCTTCTTCCTGATCGTGATCAACACCGTATACGCGTTCTTCGACACGTTCGGGGTCATTCACGCGACCACCCAGGGCGGTCCCATTCAGGCTACTTCGATTCTCGTATACAAGGTGTACAACACAGGTTTCATCGGGCAGGACCTGGGCAGTTCCGCAGCGCAATCCGTCATCCTGATGGCCATCGTGATCGGGTTGACGTTCGTTCAGTTCCGATACCTCGGAAAGAAGGTGCATTACTGATGGTCGAGCGCCATCCCCGGCTCACCTTCCTGGCGCACCTGATCCTCATCATCGGCGTGGTGGTGACCCTGTTCCCTCTGTGGATAGCCTTCGTCGCCTCCACCCACCCGATCGAGAACCTGATGAGGGGCACGTTTCCGATGCTCCCGGGCAACAGGCTGGTGGAAAACTACAGCGCGGTGCTGTTCGAAGGAGAGCTGCGCTCCGGTCGCATCCCCGCTACCCAGATGATGCTCAACTCGCTGATCATGGCGCTTGGCATTACGTTTGGCAAGATCATCGTGTCCTTCCTGGCTGCTTTCGCTATCGTCTACTTTCGATTTCCGGGCAGGATGGTGTTCTTCTTCCTTATCTTCATCACGCTGATGCTCCCGGTCGAGGTCCGGATAGTGCCTACCTACGACGTGGTGTCCAACGTGATGGGGCCGGTTCAGGCCCTGCTGGAGTTCACCAGGCTGGACCGGCTGATCGAGGCGGTCGCCGGGATTCGAGTGGACCTTCGCTGGCGGCTGCTGAACACCTATACCGGCCTGATTCTGCCGTTGATCGCCTCCGCCACCGCGACGTTCCTGTTCAGGCAGTTCTTTCAGACGGTACCCGACGAACTGGTAGAGGCTGCGCAGATAGACGGCGCCGGCCCGATGACGTTCATGACTCGTATCCTGCTTCCCCTCTCGCGGACTCACATCGCAGCACTGAGCGTGATCCTGTTCCTGTTCGGCTGGAACCAGTACCTGTGGCCGCTCCTGGTGGCGCAGCAGGACCGCCTGCTCACTATCGTGGTGGGAATCCAGCGAATCGTGAACGCCGCCGAGACACAGCCGATCTGGAACCAGGCGATGGCTCTTTCGATTCTGGCGATGCTGCCGCCGGTGCTGATCATCGTCCTCATGCAGCGACTCTTCCTCAAGGCGCTGATCGATACCGAGAAATGACGCGGCGAGTTCATACGTACTTGAGTCTCAGCACGATGTCCTGCGGATAGTTGCCGAAGGCGCGGCCGAAGACATTCACTCCTCCTACGTGGCGAGCGTCCGCCTCGACTCCGATTCGTACCGATACGAACTCGCTCTCGCCCACGCGTAGGTCGGGCACACGAACGTCCGACACACGCAGCCCGTCGACCAGGCTGCCGGTTTCCGTCACCTGCCACAGCTTGAGCAGGCCGTACTGAGAGCTGTGCGTCTCCCACCAGCCCGGCGTCAGCCGGCCCCGCTGCCCGCCGAAGTCCGCTGGGCTGGTCCAGGTCCCGATCTTTACCTCATTGATCCAGACGGTGATGTCGGACGGCCAGTCATCGTGGTGAAGCGGCGCTTCGCTGCACAGTTCGAGTGCCAGATGCACGCTCTGCAGGAGCGCGGAAGAGGGCAGCCGCTGCGGGAATCGGTACTCGACGTAGCCGCAGTGGAACCAGAGCAGCTGCGCCGCTACTCGGTTGGGTTCGTAGAACGAACCGGGATCGTCGAATAGACCGATTATCCCCTCTTCGCTGGCCAGTCCGCAGGAAGGCGTGACGCGGCAGTCGACGTAGGCTCCCACCGGCATGCTGGTCTCGATCTGCTTGCCCTCGAACGGCGCGGCCGTGGGCAGGTACAGCCGCAGGTTGTCGAACGCCCGGGTGCAGACCTTCTGTGAGCCGCGGGCGGCCGGCCGGTGCTCTGTCAGCAGCAGACCGGCCTCCTCCAGCAGGTTCACATGTGAGTTGGCGGTGCTGACCGGCACACCCAGCGCCTCGGCGATCTCGGTGACGTTCATCAGCCGGTCACCGAGGAGGCGGAGGATTCGCAGCCGCGGCTGCGAGGCGAGCGCGCGAAAGACCGAGGTAACGTCCCCCTCCGCAGCATCGGTTTCGAAGACCAGCTCGCGAGTCTGGGTCGACTGATTCAATGGGGACTCCTTCCTCGGCGACGGTCTCGCATGCCAGGGGCATTATCAACGGCAGTGCCATTATGACAGGAATCTTCGTATGAAATGCCCACATTCAACCCGTCGGAACTGCTGATATTGACGTTCTACGGGAGTACGCTTACAGTTGTCGATAATAAACAACTTCTTTCGCGAGATTATCTGCTCGTCGGCCGATGCGCCGCCGGGCGACTCGAAAGGGAACGCGGTGAACGTGAGCAGTTCGAGAGCCGTAGTCACGAATCGGCACGTGCATGAGCCGACCGGCGAGTTCGACTATCCCCGTCCGCAGTTCCGCCGCAACGACTGGCTCTCGCTCGACGGCACCTGGGATTTCTCGCTGAGTGACGACCGCCACCCGCGGGCGGTGGAGTGGAACCTGTCGGTAGAGGTTCCGTTTCCCCCGGAGTCCCAGCTCTCCGGCCTGTCGCTCGAACGCGAACTGCCGGTCGTCTGGTATCGCCGGCGTTTTTCGGTGCCCTCCGAATGGCAAGCCAAGCGAACCATCCTCCACTTCGGGGCGGTCGACTATCGCGCGGAAGTCTGGCTCAACGACCACTTGGCGGGGAGTCACGAAGGGGGTCATACGCCATTCGCTATCGACATTACCGACTTGATCGGCGAGGGCGAGCAGGTTCTGAGCGTACGGGTCGAAGATCCGCCGGCGGCGTTCGACCAACCACGGGGCAAGCAGGACTGGCTGGCTGACTCACACAGTATCTGGTATCCGCGTACGACCGGCATCTGGCAGTGCGTCTGGCTCGAGCCCGTGGCGCCCAGCCATCTCACCTCCCTGCGGCTGACTGCAGACGCGTCGACTTTCGCCGTGCGCCTCGAACTGGACGTTTCCGGAGCTTTCGCAGGACTCGAGCTCGAGATGGAGCTCAGCCTGGCCGGCAAGCGCCTGGCGCGCGACCGAATCGAGGTCGTCGACGCGAAAGTCGCTCGTGTGGTGCAGCTGCCCGATCCCGGCATCGACGACGCGCGGCGCGAGTACCTGTGGAGCCCGGAGCGGCCGACGCTTCTCGACCTGAGGCTGACGCTGCGAAGCGGAGACTCGGTCGTCGACCGAGTGGACAGTTATGTCGGGTTGCGCAGCGTCGAGGTCCGGGAGGGCCGCTTCTACCTGAACGGCCGTCCCTACTTCCAGCGCCTGGTGCTCGACCAGGGCTACTGGCCGGAGAGCCTGTTGGCGCCACCATCGGGCGAGGCGCTGAGGGCGGACGTCGAACTGGCAAAGCGAATGGGCTTCAACGGCGTTCGCAAGCACCAGAAGCTCGAGGACCCACGCTACTTGTACTGGGCGGACCGGCTCGGCCTGCTCGTGTGGAGCGAGCTCCCCAGCGCCTACAGCTTCGGCACGGCCGCGATCCGGCGCCTCACGGACACCTGGATGGAAGCGATCGAGCGGGACTACAACCACCCCTGCATAGTCGCCTGGGTGCCGTTCAACGAGTCCTGGGGCGTGCCCGAGCTGCCCCGGTCTGCCCCCCAGCGCAACCTGGTGGCAGCGCTCTTCCGTCTCACCAAGGCGCTCGATCCCAGCCGGGTGGTGATAGACAACGACGGTTGGGAGCACGGTACCAGCGATCTCTTCACCGTTCACGACTATAGCCGCAGCCCCGCGGTCCTCCAACAGCGGTACGGCGACGCAGAAGCATGGGCGAGAGTCGGGCGCCGCGCGCGGCCCGGCGGCCGGGCATTGCAGTTGGACGACCACGAGTTACCCGAGTCCGTGCTGGTGTCCGAGTTCGGGGGGATCCGTTTCGGCGGGGAGCAGGGCGGATGGGGTTACAGCGAGGCAGACAGTGCCCAGTCGTTGCTGGAGCAACTCTCCGGCTTGGTCAGGGCACTGCGCACCAGCGACATCGTCATCGGCTTCTGCTACACGCAGTTCGCCGACACTTTTCAGGAACAGAACGGACTTCTCACCGCGGACCGTCGCCCCAAGGTTCCGCTCGATGAACTCGCCGAGACCGTCGGGAAGGGAGGCGCAATCTGAGCGACCCTCGATTCAATCCGTCCCCACCGCCCTTCGCCGTGTCCTTACCCTGGAGGTAACAATGAACGAGCGTCACCGGTTTTTGCGCTTCCCTATCGCCCTGGCAACACTGCTGCTGGTTGCCGGCGTCACCCTGGCACAATCCGTAACCATCGACTATTGGCACGGCTTCACCGGACCCGACCTGCCGATCATGGAGGGCCTGGTGGCCGACTTCAACGCCGCCCATCCCGGCATCGAGGTACAGGCGGAAGCGATCCCCTGGGGAAATCTGTTCCAGCAGATCGAGCCGTCGGTGGCAGCCGGTCGCGCTCCGGACGTAGTCGCCGTGAACGAGGACGTCATAACCGGCTTCATCCTGCGGGGAGCGCTCGAGCAGCTCACGCCCGAGATGCTCGCCGAGCACTCGATCGAGCCGGAGCGCTTCTTCCAGTCGCTGTGGAGCATCGGAATGGTGGACGACGCCGTGTACGGCGTGCCGGTCCACTCGGTAATGCTGGTCATGTACTACAACACGCAACTCTTCGAGGAGGCCGGACTCGACCCCAACGATCCACCGCAGGATCGCGAAAGCTTCCTGGAAGCGGCTCGGGCGCTCACCGTCGACACCTCCGGCCGGCATCCCGGCGACGCGGGCTTCGACCGGAACAACCTGGCGCGCTGGGCAGCCGGCGTGCCGACCCCCTGGATGGGTGGCACCATCGCCTACTCGGTGGCTGCCCAGAACGGCGTCACCTTCGTGGGCCCGGCATCCGACGACTTCCCGGTCAACTTCAACTCGGACGAGGGTAAGGAAGCCGTCCAGTTCCTGGTCGACCTCGTTACCGAGCACTCGGTCTCCCCCGCCAACGCCACCGAGGAAAGCGAAATCGCTGCCTTCCGGCAGGGCAAGGCGGCCATCAACCTCAACGGGGTGTGGATGGTCAGTCAGTATCAGGAGGCCGGGCTCGACTTCGGCATCGCCCCCTTTCCCCACCTCGGTACCGGCGACTACCGGGTCTGGGGTGGAGCCTCCCACCTGGCCATGCCGGTACAGCGGCGCGGCGATCCGGAAGAGCAGGCCGCCGCCCTCACTTTCATCAGCTGGATGACGCAGGCACAGCAGAACCTCACCTGGACGGCAGCGGGCGGGCTGCCCACGCAAGCCGAGGTAGCCGACCACAGCGATTACCAGTCGAATCCGATGACCGCGGTCAAGGAGGCGCTGCCCAACAGCTACGTCCTCACCGGCTTTCCCTTCATCGCGCAACTTCGTGGCGCCTGGGACAGCGGCTTCGAAGCGGCGCTGCTGGGCGACAAGGACGTCGATCGCGCACTGGATGACGCGGCGGCCGAGGCGACGTCGAGCATCCGAGACGGGTTGCTCAGCTTGCCGGATCGCTGAACCTGATCGCTCCAGGGGGTGGCTCCGGCCGCCCCCGATCACCTTCTCCAGCGAGAGGAGCAACCGCATGATCAGTACCCGGGCTCGTCGTCCACCGTTGCTGCGTCTCGACGACAGCAACCCGCTGGTGCCATATCTGTATCTGCTGCCGCAAGCGCTCCTGTTCCTGGCGTTCGTGGTGTTCCCCATAGCTTTCGGAATCTACGTGAGCCTGCATCGCTGGAATATCCTGTCGGACCGGCAGACGTTCGTGGGGCTGGACTATTACACTGCGATCTTCACGGCCGGCACCCCGCAAGCGCAGTTCTTCTGGAAGACCATGCTGAACACCGGCTTTTTCGTCGCTGTCAGCGTGCCGCTGCTTATCGGCTGCGCGCTCGGATTGGCCCTGCTGCTGGAGAAGCCGATCGCTGGGCGCGGTTTCTTCCGCACCGTTTTCTTCCTGCCCACGATCCTGGCCGTCTCGATCATGGGGCTGCTGTGGCGCTGGATGTTCGAGAACGGCAGCGGCCTCATCAACGTGGTGCTGGAGCGCATACCGTTCCTGAACACGGTTCCGTTCCTCACCACGGTCGGCTGGGCCTGGGTTCCCATCATCGTCGGCACCGTGTGGTGGACGGTCGGCTTCAACATGGTGCTCTATTCCGCGGCGCTGGCCGGCATCCCGCGGGCCTATTACGATGCCGCCCAACTCGACGGCGCCGGCACGTTTGCGACCTTTCGTTTCGTGACCTGGCCGATGCTGGCACCAGTGACGCTGTTCGCGGCCATCACGACCACCATCGCTTCATTCCAGGTGTTCGGCCAACCCCACGTGATAACCAATGGCGGTCCGCTGCGATCTACCCAGAGCGTCATGATGTACATCACTGAAGAAGCCTTCACCAACTTTCGCTTCTCGTCGGCGGCCGCGATGTCGATGGTGTTCGGACTGGCACTGCTGGTTATCGCGGCCTTCCAGTTCCGGTTGATGCTTCAGGACACGGGTCGGGGGAACAGCTGATGGCCACGATCGCGGGTACCGGTCGTACCGGTGTAGCCGTCGGCAGCCGCCGTCGTCGTATGCCTCGCGGAATCATTCGCTTCGTCACCCTGTCGCTGCTGGCGATGATCTTTCTGGCGCCGATCTACTGGATGGCAACGACTTCCGTGAAGTCCGAATCGGACACTATCGCTCGCCCCGTTCAATGGATCCCGGAAGAGCCGACGTTGGAGAACTACCGGGCGATATTCGCTTCGCCCAACGCCACCTTCCTGCGCTGGACCTGGAACTCGCTGTTCACCAGCGTCGCGTTCAGCCTCCTGAGCGTCGCCTTGGGGGTGCTGACCGCATATCCGTTGGCGCGGATGAGGTTTCCCGGGCGCCAGACCTGGTTCTGGATCCTGCTGGGCAGCATGATGGTCCCCGGCATCATCTTCCTGATCCCCCACTACCTGATGATGATCCAGCTCAACTGGATCGACACCTACAACGCCCTGATCTGGCCGGGCGTGCCAGGGGCATTCGGGGTGTTCCTCATGCGCCAGTTCCTGGTGTCGGTACCGCTGGAGCTCGAGGAGGCGGCTCGGCTCGACGGCGCCAACAGCCTGCAGATCCTCGTGTACGTGCTCGTGCCATTCCTGATCGCGCCCATGGCGGCGCTGGGCCTGTTCAACTTCATGGCCGCCTGGAACAACTACGTCTGGCCGTTGTTCGTGGTTCACGGCGATATGCAGACGCTGCCGGTGGCAATCACCACCTTCTCCAGCCGCTACTGGACCACCTACGGCAAGCTGATGGCCGGCACCGCGATTGCCAGCATTCCGGTGCTCATCGCCTTCCTGGTGGCCCAGCCGTACTTCATCCGCGGTATGTCGCTTACCGGTCTCAAGGATGAGTGAAACGGCCGGGCCTGGAGAAGATTCACGGTGACCGAGCTGCGTTGGATCGTCGGAATCGAGAACGCCTTCATACCCGACATGGGAGTGGACGAGCTCACCTGGACCGAGCACCGGCAGCGGTGGCGCGAGGACCTGCTCTTGGCCCGGTCGGTGGGTGCCAGCGCCGTGCGTTACGGCATCACCTGGCCGGAGCTTGAGCCGCAGCCCGGCAGGTTCGAGTGGCAGTGGTGCGATCAGGTCGTCGACGAGTTGTCGCGGCTGGGCCTGGAACCGATCTGGGACATGGTCCACTTCGGCGTGCCCGCCTGGCTCGAGGACGGTTTTCTGGACGAAGGCTTCGGTCCGGCGTTCGCCCGCTTCTGCGGCGCATTCGCCCGCCGCTACCGCGGCACCGTCGACAAGCTGACCCCCCTGAACGAGCCCTACATCAGCACCTACTTCAGAGCCGGCTGGGGCATCTGGCCGCCCCACCTTCGCGGCCGCGGAGGGTTCGTCAGGCTGCTGCACCCGATCGTGGAAGGAATCCGCAGCGGTGTGCGAGAGATACGAGCGGTCAACCCGGACGCCGAGATCTGGCTCAACGATGGAGCAGACACCTTTCATGCCACCGCCCCAGAACTCACCGACGAGGCGGCCCAGCGGACCCGCGAGCGCTATGCGGCGTTCGATCTTCTGCTGGGGCTGGCCGTCCCGGGCCATGAAACCCACGAATGGCTCGTTCAGGCCGGTTATCCGCCCAGTGCGCTGGCAGAGGAGCCGGTCGCGATAGATGTCGTCGGCCTCGACTACTATCCCGACACCGAACACGACCTCTACCTGGATGGCCAGGGGTGGCCGGCCATCCGCAAGGCCGAGCGACCGTTCGGTGTCCGCCGAACGCTGCTGGAATACGCAGAACGATACCGATTGCCGCTCTTCATTGCCGAGTCGAGCCACTCAGGCAGCGACGATGAGCGGCGCGACTGGATCGACTACAACCTGAGCGAGATCGCAGCGGCCAGGCGCGACGGCGCCCAGGTCATCGGCTATACCTGGTGGCCGCTGTTCGATCACATCGACTGGAACACGCTGCTGCAGGAACGCAACGGCTACGTCTGTCCTGCCGGCCTGTTCCATCTGCGGCCAACCACTGCCGATCGCCAGGAGACTCCGGCGGCCGCCGTCTTTCGGGAACGCGCCGGAGCTGGCGCCAGTGAAGAGGTTTGAACGTGCGCCGGACCAGATCTTTGCCGCCACTGCTTGCATCGCTCCTGACCGCACTTCTGGTGCTCGTACTCACGGGAACGGCCCTCACGCAAACCGGCACCTATCGCAATCCGATAGTCACGCCCACCGCGGCGGACCCATCGCTGCTCCGCGCCGAGGACGGCCGGTTCTACCTGGTGGCGACGCAGGACAGCTGGGACGGCCGAGTCGAGCACTTTCTACCGATCTTCGTGTCGGACGACCTCATCGACTGGGAGTTCGTCGGCGACGCGTTCGCACTTCCGCCCTCGTGGAAGGATGGCGGTGGCTTCCTGTGGGCCCCGGACCTCAGCTTCTTCGAGGGCCGCTACTACCTCTACTACGCCTACTCGCAGTGGGGCGACAGCAACCCCTGTATCGGCCTCGCGACCTCCGAGGAGCCCGCGGGTCCCTGGGAGGACCTTGGCAGGCCGGTTTTCTGCTCGCTCGATATCGGTGTCAGGAACTCGATCGACCCGTTCGTATGGTACGAGGGTGGGCAGCGCACCTTGATCTGGGGCAGCTTTCACGGCATCTACGCCGTCGAGTTGGACGAGCCGGGAAGCAGTCCCGCGGGTGAGCCTGTGCTGTTGGCTGACGGACGCTTCGAGGCACCGTACCTGATCGAGCGGGACGGCTTCTTCTATCTGTTCCTTTCGTCGGGCTCCTGTTGTGAGGGCGCGACCAGCACCTACCTGACCTGGGTCGGTCGCTCCGATTCGCTGCTGGGCCCATACGTCGATGCGATGGGTCGGGACCTCCGCTACGGTGGTGGTGAGGTGGTTCTCTTCCGCAACGACGACTGGGTCGGACCGGGCCACAACGCTGTGGTGCAAGACGAAGATGGCCGCGACTGGATCGTGTATCACGCAATCTCTCCCGGCGAACCGCTGCTACGCAACGGCGCCACCCGACGCCCTGCCCTGATCGATCCGATCGACTGGGAGGACGCCTGGCCGGTGGTCAACGACGGCGAGGGACCGAGCAGCACGGAAATGGAGGTGCCTGCAGTACGAAGGCCCGGCCGTTGACGCCGACGGCACCGTCTCTACTGGCAGCGGCTCGACCGGCAGGGCGGCTCAGTCGCCGGGCGGCGGGCTTCCCCTCGTCATGCGCTCGCTCCCGCAACGATATGGGCCGCCACCGGGAATTCCACGGCGCCTGTCGAGGCCGTGAACCCCTTGAGAGCCTCGGCCGCGGCCTGCACCAGCGAATCTACTGCGGTCGAGTTCAGGTCGATGCCGGCTATGGGGAACCACCCCTTTACGTCGGCCAGAACCATCTCCCTCACGCTCGGGAAGCGGGCAAGGCCCTCACGGCCGGTAATCTCGACCTCTGCCATTCCGGCGCCGCTGAACAAGGCGTGGATCTCGGCCGAGTCCGCCATCGAAAACGGGTTTCGCAAGGCGTCGGCGACTTCGGCATTCACCTCGCGCTCGACAACGCTGGTCATCGCTGAATAGCCGGGCGCCTTATCGAGGGAGTCGAAGACGGCCACTGCAAATCGTCCCCCCGGAACCAGGACCCGCATCATCTCGTCGACCGCGCCTTGCTTGTCGGCGACGAACATCAATCCGAACTGGCTGACCACGGCGTCGAATGAGCCGTCGTCGAACGGGAGCGCTTCGGCCGACGACCGGCACCATTCGATGGTCGGGGCGATAGCGGCAGCAACCGACAACATTCCCGGATTGGTGTCCAGGCCCACCACGGAGCCGCTGCTACCGACACGCTCGGCCACCGCACGCGCCAGGACGCCCGTGCCGCAGGCTACGTCCAGCACCCGTTGGCCAGGGGCGATGCGGGCGGCATCGGCGACCGGTCCCGTCCACTGCTGGAAGAGCGCCGGCGCCAACATGTTCTCGTACGCCAGGGCGGCACGCTCGAGCTCTTCGAGGCTGAGATCGTTCACGATTCTGCTCCCTTCCCTCTCCTCGTCTTCGGACGAGAGCTGCGACGGTGCGTGACGGGGGCGGCTGGTTCGAGCATAGGAGTCTGCCAGGAGCGAAGCATCGGGCAACTTGCCTATCTGGCCGCCGAGTAGGTGGCGACAGGCTTCCCGTCGTACTTTTCCGGTTCAAGCGGTAGCTATTGCCAGCGAGAGAGTCGATGCTCTTTCGAAACGCTATAGTCCTATAATTCTAGTTCGACATGGTGGCGAACCGAACCGAAGCGACCGGTCCAGACGAACATCGTTCCCGGTACTGGAGCGAATCCGAAGCGGGTTTCCGGGCGGAACTGGCAAAGCATGAGACCGCGGACGTCCTGCTGGGGTTGGGCGAGGCCCTCTGGTGGCTCGGGGAGACCGAGCGGAGCGTCGGCCTCTATCGGCGCGCATACGCCGCGTATCGGCGCGACGGCAGTGCCGATCGAGCGGCCTGGGCGGCGCTGTGGCTGGCCCTGACGTACGGTTCTGACTTCGGAAACGCCGCCGCCTTCCACGGTTGGCTGGCTCGTGCTTCGAGGTTGCTCGACGGGCCCGACCCCAGCCCCATGCACGGTTGGCTTTGGCTGGTACGTGCCTACGGTACGAGCGATCCCCCCCGTTCGCTACAACTCGCCGAGCGAACGCTCGATTACGCGCGCGACGCGGACGACTCCGACCTGGAGCTGTGCGCTCTCGCTCACCTCGGCAAGGTGATGGTGAGCTCGGCACGAGTGGAGTCAGGTCTCGCCCTCGTCGACGAAGCCATGGCCGGCACCTTCGGAGGAGAGCGAAGCCGGTTGGACACGGTGGTGTTCACGAGCTGCAGCATGATCGATGCCTGCGATCTCGCCGCAGATCTCGAACGCGCCAGCCAATGGTGCGCTGCGGTAGACGATTTCATGCTCGAGTACGGGTGTCCATTCCTTCGCGCTCGATGCCGCGGCGGCTACGGTAGCGTCCTGGTCACCACCGGGCGTTGGGCAGAAGCGGAGCGTTAGCTCAGTGCAGCCGTTCATATCTCCCGAAACGCCTATACCCCGGTCCATGCTCGCGCGGTGGCGCGCTTGGCCGAACTTCGTCTCGATCAGGGCCGGCTTGAAGAAGCGGAGGCGCTGCTGGCCGGCACGGGCAATTCTCATGCGGGCGATTGCCGGCAGCGAGGCTCCGCCTGGCACGAGGGGACTATCCTGGTGCCATAGCGTTGCTCGAACGGCGAACTACTGCCCTCGACGGCCAGCCCGTCGAGTTGGCCGCGATTCTCACCTGGCTGGTCCAGGCGAACCTGGCACACGGTGAACTCGGGCCGGCGCAAGACGCCACGCAACGTCTGGAAGAGTTTGCGCGCCGGTACGGCCAAGTGCTGATCGAGGCGCGGGCGGCCTCTTCCCGCGCCCGGCTATCGACGGCCCGTGGGGAGCTGACCGTCGCTTCGAGACAGTTCGAAAGGGCGCTGACACTTTACGCCGGTCTGCCGTTGCCGGTGGAGGCGGCGCGAACTCGACTGGCATACGCCTATCACCTTTCAGCTACGCAGCCGGAACCCGCGGTAGCCGAGGCTCAGGCAGCGCTGGCGGCGTTCGAACAGCTCGGCGCGGGCGACATCGACGTAGCGGCGGCGCTCTTGCGTTCCACGGGGGCGGTTGCAAGGATCGGCCCGAAGAAAGCCGGTGTGCTTACCAGACGTGAAATGGAGGTGTTCCGGCTGATAGGCTTCGGGCTCTCCAACCCGGAGATCGCCCAGCGCCTGTCGATCAGCAGGAAGACGGCCGCCCATCATGTGAGCAGCATCCTCGCCAAAATTGGGCTGCGCAACAGGGCCCAGGCGGCGGCACAGGCGGTCCGCAGCGAGGGAAAGCCGGCGGATTCGCGCGATTTCGAAACGTCGGCGTGAGTCTCATCGTCCTCGCGGTCATGCTCATATTTCCTCACCGCCAGCGGTCTCAGCGGTAGTCGTTCTCCTTGAGTTCGATCACCCAGGCACGGCGCTCGCAGATCTTCCCGTCGCGCATGCGGAACACCTCGGCCATCGACATGCGCATCACCTCTCCGGTGTCGCGCTTCACCGACCCGGTGAGCTCCGCCATGACCTCATCACCCTCCTCGACCATGCGTACGACCTCCAGTTGTGGCGGCGGAATGAAGCCCGGGCCCTCGATTGCCGCCTCGTACGCCTCTTTGCCGGTCAGGTGGAAGCCACCGAAGACGGTCCACTCGATGTCGTCGGTCAGGCAGTCCAGGATTTGCGCGTGGTCGTTCTTGCGAAAACCGTCCAGGTAAGTCTCGACGGTCTGCTTGTTCCGGGACACGGTCTTTGCTCCCCTCTTACAGCTCGCGTTTCGCGGCCACACGGAGCCTAGCCAAAAGCGCCGGAAAACTGCAAGCGGTCGCTCCGTCAAGGTGTAGTGGGTCTTGCCTGTGATTGCCGGCGCAGCTCAACGGACCTCGTTGATTCGGATCAGGTCGCCGGCAGGATCGCGGACGGCGAAGTCGCGTCTCCCGTACGGCTGTTCGGTCGGCTCCTGGACGACCTCGGCGCCGCTGGCCTCCAGCCGCGCGAAGACGCCGTCGAGGTCCGGGGTGGCCAGGTTGATCATGGCGTAATTACCCTTGGCCATCATCTCGGCAATGGTGCGGCGCTCGTCGTCGGTGATTCCGGGGGAGGCGAACGGCGGGTACAGGACGATGGACGTGCCGGGCTGGTCCGCGGGGCCGACTGTAATCCAGTGCATCCCCGCGTATTCGACGTCGTTGCGAACCTCGAATCCGAGAGTATCGCGGTAGAAGGTCAGGGAGGCGTCCGGGTCGTCGTGCGGGAGGAAGGTTTCAAAGATGGTTATGTTCATGGCAGTCATTCTAGCTGCGGCTCGGGGGCCGGCGCTTCTCGATTCCTGATCGGTCTGGTGACCTGCTTCGCCAGGCAGGGCGGCATCCCTGCCGTTGCCCGCGCCTCCCGGCGCCGATACTCTTGGCGGCACACCGACCAGTTCACTGAAGCGGGTGCTGAAGGTGCCCAGCGACGAGCAGCCCACCTCGAAGCAGACCTCGGTTACGCTGAGATCGCCATGACGCAAAAGCGCCATCGCCCGCTCGATGCGGCGCGTCATCAGATAGGCGTACGGCGATTCGCCGTAGGCGCGCCGGAACTGCCGGCTGAGGTGCCCGCTCGAAATGTTCACGCCACGGGCCAGCGCCTCTACATCCAGCGGTTGCGCGTACTCCCGGTCGATCCGGTCGCGGACGCGGCACAGTCGTGTGAGGTCGCGCAACCTCTGCCGGGCTGGTCTGCTGGTCACGGCGCTATCGTGCCACGTCACGCCCGGGTCGTCGAGCACCGCTGGGTACCCGCTGACTGGGCAGTCTTAGTTAGCCCTTGCGCTAACTGTTACTTTCTGTTTATACTTAGCCAAATGGAAAAGCATTCAGAGCAACTGAACAATATCTTCCAATCGCTCGCTGATCCTACTCGCCGGGCGGTGTTGGCACGGCTGGGCAAGGGCCCGGCCAGCATCAGCGAGCTGGCGCGGCCTACCGGCATGGCCTTGCCCTCCTTCCTGAAGCACGTTCGTTCTCTGGAGCGAAGCGGCTTGATCCGAACGCGAAAGGAAGGGCGAGTGCGCACGTGCGTCATCGAGAAGCCGGCGTTCGCCGTGGTCGACACATGGCTCGCCGCGCAAAGGACCATCTGGGAAGGCCGCACAGACAGACTCGAGGAGTTCGTCATCACAGCCCAGGAAAGGGAACTGTCGAAATGAGCAAACCGCTGAATTCCGATCTCGACCTGACGATTTCCCGCGTCATCAAGTCGTCCCGGCAAGCGATCTGGAACGCCTGGACGGACCGCTCCAGCTTCGAGAAATGGTGGATTCCAGCTCCGGCCAAGTGCAGGGTCGTGGACATGGAGCTTCGTCCCGGCGGGTCATTCGTGACACGGTAAGCGAGAACGGTGGCGATTTTGCGCCGCACCTGAGCGCCTGCTTTCTGGACGTCGAGGACGGCAAGCGGATCGTCTTCACGAACGCTCTCGTGGGCGGATGGAGACCCGCTGAGCAGCCCTTCATGACTGCGATCATCACATTGCAGGACCATCCTCAGGGCACCGAGTACGTTGCCTACGTGATGCACAAGAACAACGCCGATCGAAAAATGCACGAAGAACTGGGCTTCTACGACGGGTGGGGCACGGTCGTGGGGCAACTCGCCACGCTCGTCGAGACGTCGACGCGGTAGGTCACCGATAGCGAATGGTGATTACACTGAGGTTCTGAGGCTCATAGTATTCGCCCCTAAATTTCTCTACCCACTTCATTTCGACGCGCCCCGGCATATTTCCGTACTGGTCCCACTCATATTCGTACTTAAGTCTTTCGCCGTCCCAATGAGAGGCTTCCAACAAGACCCAATTGTCCTGGCTGCAATCCGAACCGACCCTGTGCTCGTACACCCGAGTTTCGTACTGCATTCCAGAGGGCAGGAGCCTTACTTCAGCCTGCACACCCATGTTCGTGTAGCTGTAGCCGGTTACCCTAACTGTTTCGGACGCACCGTCCCTAGTCAAGGTCAGCAGGCAACCGCCGTCGCTGTATGAGATGTCCACACTCTGCTACGTCTCCCAACTGGAATGTTCTACGCTCAATGCGACAAGGCCAACGTCCTGTTTTTCGACCGTAAACCCGCTTCAGAGAAACCTTGGACGAAGAGACTCTGGATATATGACTTTCGCACGAATGTCCACTTGACTCTCAAGACGAATCCGCTGTCGAAGAAGCACCTTGAGAACTTCATCGAGTGCTATAAGCCTGAGGACCGTCAGCAGCGCGAGGAGGCCGAGCGGTTCAAGTCACTCGGTTACGACGAGCTTATTGCGCGGGATAAGGCGAACCTGGACATCTTCTGGCTTCGGGACGAAAGCCTTGAGGATTCAGAGAATCTTCCCGCACCAGAAGTACTGGCGGCGGAAATCGTGGAAAACCTAGAGGCAGCGTTGGAACAGTTTTCGTCCATACTTGACGACCTCACGGCTCCGTCAACCGAGTAACGTCATTTGGTACATTCACCTAGATGCCCCCGAAGGCCAACTACAATTTCACGTCGACACACTTCCAAAGGAGCGTAGGTGAAGTTCATCTACCAACCTGGAAGGACTTCCTCGCATACGTCCACGAGAATTTGTCGATAGTCCCTGACCTTGTGTGGAGGGGGCAATGTTGTGAAAGCTGGCCACTACAGCCGAGTCTGGACCGCGAGTTCAAGGCACTCAGAATGGACCCTTTCAGCGACGAGGCGGCGGCGACCGTGAGATTCGAACATCTACGACGCTTCAAGCTTGCCGCAAGGGGCCGACTGAATCCTCAAGAACTTGAAGAAAGAGTGCGCCTTGATGACCTCACCTCGTCTGACGAAGGAGAACCGCCAAACGGGAGCAACGAAAATGCACCACTAGGTCCTACCCATAAGGAACGAGAGCAAAACAACTGGTGGGCCGTCGGCCAACATCACGGACTCAGCACTCCCCTGCTCGACTGGACTGCATCTCCATTTGTGGCTGCTTTTTTCGCATTCGCCGAAGAACTTAGAAGCTGTGACAATAGTGAGGGTAGGGCCATCTACGGTCTGAATCGACCCCTCGTAGCACAGAAGTCTGACGAGATTCGTGAGAAGGACATAGGGAGCGCGCGCCCTCCCGTCGTAGACTTCGTGGAACCTCTATATAGGGACAATCCAAGATTGGTAAGTCAAGGAGGACTGTTTACCCGCTCCCCCAATGGTCAAGGTCTAGCTGAGTGGGTGGAAGAGAACTACAACGACGAGGACGAGGATTACGTTCTGCTCCTGAAGCTCGTACTTCCAAACAAGAATCGCGAGTATATTCTCCGCTCACTAAATGCAATGAACATCAACCACCAGTCACTATTCCCCGACCTATATGGAGCGACTGAGTTCGTAAACTTCAAGCTAAGGATTGATGATTACTAGCGACTTGGGACCAGCTTCTTAGCCGATGCTTCTCTTGAGTACGTATCGACGTCGCGGATTCGTCCGTCACGTCCGTGGATGACTAAGGCAGAACGTTCCTTTTTCGCCACGGAACGCGCGGCCACAACAGCTTCTTTCTGCGTGTTATAACCACGCGACCGAGCCGCTATCGTCTGCCCACTCGTCTTTACGAACCACTTGCCCTTGCTTTGGCTGAACACAACGTGCTTCGCCGCTCTCTTTGCCATCCTGAGTTCAATATAGCCCAAGCCGAGGCGCCGCGTGTGTAAGTCGAGCGATAAAAGCCGCCGTTCAAGTTTGTGGGAGTACCCGTCTCTATAAGAAGCCCCCCTCTTCGATGCCTTACGGTTTATATCCAACAAATGAGCGCAAACAAATCTCGGTGGTCGGCTAGTGGTAGGCGAGGTAGGAATTATCTTTAACACTTCAAGAAGAATCCCCTCTCCGAGTTATTTAATAAAGTCCGTCAGTGAGGGGATTTTCTTTAACTTTGTTGGTAGGCGCGGGCAGGATTGAACTGCCGACCTCTACAGTGTCAATGTAGCGCTCTCCCACTGAGCTACGCGCCTGTGCACTATGCCGGTACCGCTTCTTCCGTCGGAACTTCGCGGGCAAGCGAAGTATTCGCCGATCACGCCTGCGACAGTCCGAAGAACCATTAAATCCAGTGGCGCCGCACTTGTCAAGCAACCGGGATGCCCGGAACCGCCGGGTCTACTGATCCCTAACTGAGCCGATGCCTCGAGAGGACCAGCTCCCCCGCCTGTTTGCGAGGTTGCCGACGCATTGGGACTCTCCACGAATAACGCAGGCCGTGCGACATCCCGACCTGCGTCAGTGCCGACCCGCGTTCGATCAGCTTGTCTCGGTGGAGGCGCCGACCGGATTCGAACCGGTGAATGGAGGTTTTGCAGACCTCTGCCTTACCACTTGGCTACGGCGCCGAAGCAAAGGCGAATGTACCATGGAGACGTTCGCGGTGTCAACGCGATATGAGCCAAAAATGCCGTGCTGCACGAGCGCCGCGGTCCGGCAGAACAGTTCCGGGGGCATATCTTGATCGAGCGATCAGGCCGTGAATCGCACGATGAGGTCAACCCCGCAGAGCGGCTCGAGCGGCGTGGTATCCGCAGAGACCATGGACTCCCCCACCGGGCGGTGTCGACGAAGAACAGAGGTAGAGTCCGGGCCGCGAGGTGGCGTAGGGTACCCTGCGCAGCACCGGCCTGGTGAAAAGCTGCCCGAGGTCCTGTACCCCGCCGTTGATGTCGCCGCCCACGTAGTTCGGGTTGTACGCCTCCAGTTCGCTGGCGGTCCGCACGTGCCGAGCCAGGACCCGCCGCCCGAAGCCCGGCGCGAACCTCTCGATCTGTGCATCGATCTGCGCCGACACGTCCCGATTCGAGCCGTGCGGCACATGACAGTAAGCCCAGGCGGTGTGCTTGTCCGGCGGCGCGCGGGTCGGGTCGAACAGGGACTGCTGCGCCAGCAGGACGAACGGAGAGGCGCTGTGCCGGCCCCGCCAGATGCTTCTCTCCCCCGCAGCGATCTCCGCGAGCGTGCCCCCGAGGTGCACGCTCGCTGCCCGTCGGCACTCCGTTGCCGACCAGGGGATGACGTCGTCGAGTGCGTAGTCGACTTTGCAGACGCCGGGACCGTAGCGGTAACGCTCCAGTTGGCGCCGGTAACCGGGGCTCAAGCGGTGCCCGGCCAGGCGAACCAGTTGACGCGGAGTCACGTCGAGGAACACCAGGCGCGCGGGAGGGAGCTCGTCTACCGACTCGACCGGTCTACCGGTCTCGATGGCGCCACCCAGATCCGCCAGATGCGAGGTGAGCGCCTTCGCCAGCGATTGCGAACCGCCCTCGACCAGGGGCCAGCCGGTAGTATGCCCCAGCATCCCGAGCATCAGCGCAAAGGCCGAGGTCGCCGGACGTTCGAGCGGCATGAGTGAGTGTGACGCCAGGCCCGCCAAGAGCGACCGTGCGCGAACCTCTCGGAAGAGCCCGCGCGCCAGAGCAGCGGCCGGCAGCAGCGCCGGCAGTCCGAAACGGGCGGCGGCCAACGGCCGCCGGGGCAGGCGCATTGGGCCCAGCAGGTCCCCGATCAGAGCTTCCTGGTCACGAACCAGTGGCGCCATGAGCCGCAGGTAGCGATGTCCGTCGACGCCCAGCCCCTCGGCCGTGGTCGCCGGCGAGCGCTCCAACAGCACTGCCTCGGCGCCGCCCAACGGGTGCGCCAGCGGCGCGGGCGGCGTGAGCCACCGCAGTCCGTGCGCGGCCAGCGGCAGGCAGCGGAAGAACGGCGAGGCGGCGGCAAGGGGCAGGATCGAAGCGCAGTCGTCGTGAACGAAGCCCGGTAGGGTGAGCTGGGACGACCTCAGTCCGCCTCCCGCTTCGTCGGCGGCTTCCAGCACGAGCACGGCGCACCCCTCCTGAGCCAGGGTGATCGCGGCCGCCAGTCCGTTCGGCCCGGAACCGACCACTACCGCGTCATACTCTCCTCCGGTCACGAGCCGTGCGCCATGGCGCGAGGATATCGCGACCCGGCCGAGCTGACCGCGACACATCCGGAGCGGCGGGTGGAGACGGTACCATTGAGGCATGGCTCCCGAGCAGCGCAGTTTCGCCCACCTCCATCAGCACACCGCCTACAGCCTGCTGGACGGCGCCGCCCGAATAAAAGACCTGATTGCCTGGGCAAAAGAGGTGAGCCCGGAGAACCCGGCGGTCGCGATGACCGACCATGGCAACATGCACGGGGCGGTGGAGTTCTACAAGGCTGCCGAAGGTGCCGGGGTCAAGCCGATAATCGGGTTCGAGGCCTACGTAACGGCCGGTTCCAGGTTCGACCGTCGCAAGCCTTCCTCGAAGCTCGATGGGGGCTACTTCCATCTGACGCTCTTGGCAAAGAACTTCACCGGCTACCGCAACCTTTGCAAGCTCAACTCGCGCGCCTGGCTGGAGGGCTTCTACATGAAGCCACGAGTCGACCATGAGCTGCTGCGTGAACACAGCGAAGGCGTGATCGCCCTGTCCGGCTGCCTCGGCGCGCAGATTCCCAGATCCGTCCTCGACATCGGTGAAGACGCCGGCGAGGATGCCCTGCGCCAATACCTCGACATCTTCGGCGAGGACTTCTTCATCGAGCTTCAGGACCACGGCCTGGAGGAACAGCGCCGCCTTAATCCGATACTGAAGTCGTTCGCGGAGCGCTTCGGCCTGGGGATGGTGGCTACCAACGACGGGCACTACGTACGCCGCGACGACGCAAGAGCCCACGAAGCGTTGCTCGCGATCCAGACCAAGACCGTCCTGTCGGATCCGAACCGCTTCAGGTTCCCTTGCGACGAGTTCTACGTCAAGACTCCGGAGGAGATGGCGGCGGTGATACCGGAGAGCGAGTATCCCGGTGCGCTGTCGAACACGCTGCGCGTCGCCGAAATGTGCGACGTCACTCTGCCGATCGGCGACAGGCGCATCTACCAGATGCCCGAGTTGCCGATTCCGGAGGGCCGCACCCTGGCCGAGCAGTTGCGGATTCATGCCTACCAGGGCCTGATGTCGCGCTACGCGCGAATCGACGAGGCGCTGTACCGGCAGTACCTGACGGTCGCGCGAGGCGTGGAGTCGCCGGCCACCGACGGGGAATCGTTTGAGACACGGACCTTAGAGACACTGACTTTAGAGACGGTGTTGCTGGAACTCGCCCGACTCGGAGAGCAAGGCCGGCGTTCCAAGTCGGCGGACGAGACCTACGACCGCTTCGAGTACCCGCATCTCGACGCTCTCCGTGGTCGATGCGAGGACCAGGATGCGGTCGAGATCCTGGCGCGTGCCGAGTTCGAGCTGGGCGTGATCATCGCCATGGGATTCCCCGACTACTTCCTGATCGTCTCGGACTTCATCAACTGGGCGAAGGATCAGGCGATCGCCGTGGGACCCGGTCGTGGCTCCGGCGCGGGTTCGATCGTCGCGTTCGCGCTCCGGATCACCGACATCGACCCTCTCGAGTTCGATCTGCTGTTCGAGCGCTTCCTCAATCCGCACCGGATCAGCATGCCCGACTTCGACATCGACTTCTCCGACGTTCGCCGCGGCGAGGTGATCGACTACGTCCGTCGCAAGTACGGTGACGACCGCGTGGCCCACATCGCCACCTTCGGGACCATGGCATCACGGGCCGCTATCAAAGACGCCGCCCGGGTACTCGAAGCCCCGTTCGCCGACGCCGACAAGGTGAGCAAGCTGATCCCCGTGGTCTTCGGGCGTTCGGTGCCTATCGGTCGGGCACTCGAAGAGGTGCCGGAGATGCGCGAGCTCTACGACGCCGGCGCTAAGGAGTACGTCGACGTCGCCCAGAGCCTCGAGGGTCTCACGCGGCACGCCTCGGTGCACGCTGCCGGCGTGATCATCTCACGCGATCCGGTGCAGGAGCTCGCCCCGGTGTTCCGCAGCGGAGACGGCCCGGTGGTCTGCCAGTACGACATGGGCTCGGTCGAGGAGCTCGGATTCCTGAAGATGGACTTTCTCGGCCTGCGCACGCTGTCGTTCATCGAGGCGGCCGTGAAGATCGTCCGCGAGTCGCGTGGCGTGGAACTCGATCCCGACACTTTCCCGCCGGGAGACGAGAAGACCTTCGAACTGCTCTCGCGCGGCGACGCTGCCGGCGTGTTCCAGTTCGAGAGCCCCGGCATGATCGACACCCTCAAGAAGCTCAAGCCGCGGCGTATCCAGGACCTCATCGCCGTCTCGGCCCTCTACCGGCCCGGCCCGATGGAAAACATCCCCAGCTACATCCGCCGCCATCACGGCAGCGAGGACGTCAGCTTCGACGACTTCCCCGAGTCGCACGAGCTGCTGGAACCGATCCTCGAGGAGACCTACGGCATCCCCGTCTACCAGGAGCAGATCATGCAGATTGCCCAGGCGGTTGCCGGTTACTCACTGGGCGAGGCCGACCTCCTGCGCCGGGCCATGGGCAAGAAGAAGGTCTCCGAGATGGAGAAGCAGCGCAAGCTGTTCGAGGAGGGCGCCGCAGCCAAGGCGATCGGCAAGGCCGAGGCGAACCGTATCTTCGATCTGCTCGAGAAGTTTGCAAATTATGGGTTCAATAAGTCACATTCGGCCGCTTATGGGGTATTATCGTACCAAACAGCATACCTCAAAGCGCACTACCCTGTCGAGTTTACGGCTGCATTGCTCACCGTCGAACGGGCCAACTCCGATAAGGTGGCTCAGTACGTGGCCGACGCGCGCCACCTCGGAGTAGACGTCCTGCCGCCCGACATCAACGAGTCGCGCAACGACTTCACGCCGGTCGGCGAGGTCATCCGCTTCGGGCTGTACGGGATCAAGAACGTCGGCGACGCCGCCGTCGACCACATCCTCACCGAACGCGACCGGGCCGGGACGTTCAAGGATCTCTTCGACTTCTGCAAACGGATCGACTCCACGCTGGTGAACCGCCGCGCGTTGGAACACCTGATCAAGTCAGGCGCCTTCGACCGGCTCGGAGATCGCTCCGGCCTCCTGCGCAACCTCGAGCAGGCCGTCAAGTGGGGCTCGGCGCAGAGAGAGCAGGCGGCCCATGGACAGTTCAGCCTGTTCGGCGCGGAAGAATTGCAGCCACCGCAGATGACCGGCGGCGAGCCGCTCGGCGAGCTCGATCTGTTGCGCTTCGAGAAGGAGTCTCTCGGCATCTACATTTCGTCGCATCCGATGGCATCATATCCGGGCCTGGCGGACGCAGCGTCTTGCCCCGTCGACCAGGTGGAGTCGTGGTTCGCCGCCCAACCCCGCGAGCCGGGATCGCGCGGCCGCGTTCGAGTCGCCTTGGCCGGCATGCTTCAAAGCGTTTCCAAGCGGCCCACCCGCAAGGGCACGATGATGGCGCGCTTCGAGATCGCGGACGAGAGTGGAGCACGCGAAATAGTCGCGTTCAGTCGAACATACGACGCGATAGCCGACCTGCTCGTTGAAGACGCTCCGGCGGTCCTCGTTGCCGAGCTCTCCGAAGACGGCGACGCCGTGCGACTGGTTGCCGACCGGTTGATCCGCTGGGACGCGCGCGGTCAATTGCCAGAGATGGCGATAGTGGAGTTCGAGTTGGCCGACGTGAGCCGTCACCATCTCGAGGAGCTGCGCTCGCTGCTCGACCAGCACACTGGGGTGACGCCCGTGCGTCTGCGCTTTCTCGCAGCCGAGGGGCGGGTCACCTACGCTCCCGAGGGGATCCGGGTCGACAAGGAGAGCCTCGAGTCGCTGGAACGTAGCTGCCCCTGGATACGAACGCGCGTTACCCTCGACCGCGACGCCCTGCTGGCGGCACGGGCGACTCCCCACTACGGGGCGCCCAAGGCAACGCCCCCGGCGGCGGCCGACGTGCCCTTCTGATATTTACCCTGCTGAGAGGGAGTCAGTCACCGCCGCTCCCGAGGCCGCTCTTCGATTCTGCTCAGCCGACCGGATTGGCCGGCTGCTGAGCGGCCTGGGCTTGCGCCTGGGCCTTGCGTTGCAGGTCGATCTGGGTGACGGCCATCTTGAAAGTCTGAGCCGAGGTAGCCGAGTGCAGCCCGGTATCGTACTCGATGAGGTCCTGGGCGTAGAGCTCGGCGAGATGGTCGTCGAACAGTTGCATCCCATCGAGCTTGGAGTCACGAACCGCATCGTAGAGCTCGTTGGAGCGATCCTCGTCCTTGATGAGGTCCTTGATTCGCAAGGTTCCCTTCATGATCTCCATCGCCGCCACCCTGCCTTTGGGCTTACGGGGCAGCAGCCGTTGTGAAACGATCCCGACGAGCGATTCGGCGAAGAGGATCCGAGCGGTCTCGCGCTCATGGGGAGGGAACAGCTCGAGAACCCTGTTCACCGTCCGTACCGTGTCCAGCGTGTGGAGGGTGGAGAACACCAGGTGCCCGGTCTGGGCGGCGGAGATGGCGGCAGCGGCGGTGTCGTAATCGCGGATCTCGCCGATCAGGATAACTTCCGGATCCTGGCGCATGGCGGCGACAAGCGCGCCCGCGAACGAAGGGGCGTCCTGGCCGATCTCCCGCTGCACCACCACCGACTGGTCGGGAGTGTGCAGGAACTCGACCGGGTCCTCGACGGTGATGATCATCTTGTTGTGGGCCTTGTTTATCTCGTCGATGATTCGTGCGAGCGTGGTCGATTTTCCGGACCCAGTGGGTCCGGTGACCAGCACAAGGCCCTTCTCCTGGTCGCGGAAGTACTCGAGGACCTCCTGCGGCAGGCTTACGACCTTGAGCTCCTCGGCGCTGGAGTTGATCACCCGCAGCACCGCGCTTACCGTCCCCTGCTGACGGAAGAGGTTGACGCGGAAGCGCCCGATGCCGGGGACGCTGTACGCCAAGTCGACCTGGTTCATCTCGGAGAACGTTTCCCGTTGGCGCTCGTTGCACATGATGTCAACCAGCCCATCGGTGGCGCGCGCGGGGAGCTTGCTGTCGCTCACCGGCATCAACCGGCCGTTCACGCGGATCATCGGTTTGAGACCGGCGTGGAGGTGGATGTCGCTGGCCCCCTTTTCGACAAAGGATGCAAGCATCTCGTGGAACTTCATAGGCGCTATCCTAATCGCCACCCCTGACGGGAAACTTACGGAAATTCTCGCTCGTCCACGCCAGATTTCGCACTCCGGCCGCGTTCCGCCCGGCGCACCCTCTTCGGCCCGGGCAGCGTACACTGGGGCCCGTGGATTTCGCCCGGAGGATAACATGGGACGTGTTGTGCCTGTTGCGTTGATAGCGCTGTTGATCGTCGCCGGGGGGTTGTGGCTCGACAGCAGTCGCAGCAGGACCGAGCAGGCGGCCGGAGCGATTGCCCAGGCGGCCGCCGATGAGGCTGCCCGAAACCGGGTCGTTCCCGGCTTCCGGGCGCTCCCGCCGCTGACCGAGGAGCCTGAGCTCACCTTCGGCGGGGCCGCCCCCGTGCTGGAAGAAGGACTGGACTATCGCGCGGTCATCGAAACCAGCAAGGGCCGCCTGGTGATCGAACTGTTCGAGCAAAGGGCGCCGCGCACGGTAAACAACTTCGTGTTCCTGGCCTTGCACCGCTATTACGAAGGCGTGCCGTTTCACCGGGTGCTGGAAGATTTCATGGCGCAAACCGGCGATCCGAGCGGGACCGGTCGCGGCGGGCCCGGCTACACCTTCGAGGACGAAATCGAGCCGAGCCTGCGCCACGATGAGCGCGGCACCCTTTCGATGGCCAACGCCGGGCCCGATACCAACGGCTCGCAATTCTTCATAACGCTGGTGGCCACGCCGTGGCTCGACGGCCGCCACGCCGTGTTCGGACGGCTGATCGAGGGTGACGAGGTGCTGTCCGAACTGCAGCGGATCGACCCGAACACGCCGTCGGCGGTATTGCGCTTCGATGGGACGCTGGCTGAGCTCGCGGAGGCAGGCGTTACCCTGTCGGGACCGCCCGAGCGGAGCCTGCAGGACCATCTGGAGGCGGAGTTGGGGGCGGTTCCGGCCGTTGGTCAGACATTCAACATCGGCGGGATGACCGGCGTAGTCGGATCGGTCGGGGGAGTACCGACGGCCGGATTCTTCCCGGCCCCCGATTCCATCGAGAGCGTAACTATCGTGGTCGCCGAGCGAGGCGACGAGGAGGAGTCACGATGAGCAACCAAACAGAAGGACATCGTCCGCTCGACGCCAAAGGCGAGCGGGTCACCACCTTTAGCGAGGCCGAGCAGGTACTGGAGCCCGGCGTAGATTACCGGGCCGTGCTGGAGACCAGCAAGGGCCGCATGGTGATCGACCTGTTCGAGGACCGGGCCCCGCGCACGGTCAACAATTTCGTGTTCCTGGCCCTGAACCGCTACTACGACGGGGTAGCCTTTCACCGGGTGCTCGAAGACTTCATGGCGCAGACCGGCGATCCCACCGGAACCGGACGCGGCGGTCCCGGTTACACCTTTGCCGACGAGATAGAGACGTCACTCACGCACGAGGCCGCCGGAACCGTCTCGATGGCCAACGCCGGACCCGACACCAACGGTTCCCAGTTCTTCATCACCTTCCAGGCCACGCCCTGGCTCGATGGCCGGCACGCGGTGTTCGGCCGGGTGGTCGAAGGCGAGGAGGTGCTCGGCGAACTGCGGCGCGTCGATCCCAGTCGAGCGACGAAGGAAGAGCCGGACCGGATCGAGAGCGTTACGATCCTCGCGGCCGCCTGAGCGGTCGGAATCGCCAGCTTGTCCAGTTGGGGCTGCCGCTCGTCGAGCGGAAGCCCCAAGACGTCAACTGAGAGGTGTTACCTCCAGCGAGCGTCCCCGGGCATGAGCCAGCAGGTGCTCGACGAATGCGCCACGGTCGACCCCGTTGCGATTGGGCTCCTTGCGTGAGCGGTACGACACTGTCCCGCCCTCCAACTCCTGATCGCCGACGATCACGGTGTAGGGCACCTTCAGCAACTCGGCGTCGCGCACCTTGGCGTTCATTCGCTCCGACCGGTCGTCGACGAACGGCCTGAGTTTCACCGCGCGCAACTGCTCCTCGATCTCGCGGGCACCCGAGTTGTGCCTGTCGGCGATCGGCACGATACGCACCTGCTCCGGCGCCAGCCACAGCGGGAAATCGCCGGCGAAATGCTCTATCAGGAAGCCGATCAGCCGTTCATGGGTGCTGAGCGGCGCCCGGTGAAGGCACAGCGGCGTACGCCGGGCTCCCGTATCGTCGACGTACTCGAGATTGAAGCGGGCCGGTTGCGCGAAGTCCACCTGATTGGTGGCCAGGGTGAACTCGCGGCCGATGGCGCTGGTAATCTGCACGTCTATCTTGGGCCCGTAGAAAGCCGCCTCGTCCTCCGCCTCGATGAAGTTGATGTCGCCGTTGACCAGGGCACGGCGCACCATGTCCTCGGTCTTCACCCACAGCTCGGGCTGGTCGACGTACTTCTTGCCCAGCCCCTCCTTGCTGTGCAGCGAGAGCCGCATCACGTAAGCGTCGATGCCGAAGAGTTCGAAGTATTCGAGGTACATGCCGATCACCCGCATGAACTCGTCCTCGAACTGCTCCTCGCTGCAGTAGATGTGGGCGTCGTTCATCTGCAGGCTCCGCACCCGCATCAGCCCCATCAGCGCGCCGTGATCCTCATAGCGATAGCAGGTGCCGTACTCGGCGAGGCGTAACGGCAGCTCGCGGTAACTGCGTGGCCGGGTGGCGAAGATCTTGTGATGAAACGGGCAGTTCATCGGCTTGAGGAAGTACCGCACCTCGTCGAGCTCCATCGGCGGAAACATGTCCTCCTCGTAGTGCTCCAGGTGTCCGCTCTTCCGGAACAGCTGATCTTTCGCCAGGTGCGGGGTGCGCACCCGCTGGTACCCGGCCTTCCACTCCATCTCCTTGGCGAGGTTCTCGATCTCGTCGGCCATCACCGTGCCGCGCGGCAGCCACAGCGGAAGGCCGGGACCGACGTCTTCGTCGAGGGTGAAGAGCTCGAGCTCGGCGCCCAGCTTGCGGTGGTCGCGCTTCTTCGCCTCCTCCAGCTGCCACAGGTGATGCTCGAGCTCCTCGGCGCTGCCGAAGGCGACGCCATACACACGCTGCAGCATCGGCCGCTTCTCGTCGCCGCGCCAGTAAGCGCCGGCGAGACTCATGAGCTTGAAGTGCCTGGGGATGGCGCCAGTTCGCGGCAGGTGTGGGCCGCGGCACAGGTCGGTGAACCCTTGCTCGCCCCCCTGTTCGTAGAAGCTCAGCGGGGCGTCCGCCGGCAGGTCTTCGATCAACTCGACCTTGTACGGATCGCCCTGGCGCCGGTAGCGCTCCAGAGCCTCCGCGCGCGGCAGTTCGAAGCGCCGCAGTTCCAGGTCTGCATCCACGATCTTGCGCATCCGCTCCTCGATCTCCGCCAGGTCGTCGGGAGTGAGCGAGCGGGGAAGGTCGAAGTCGTAGTAGAAACCGTTCTCGACGACCGGACCGATCCCCATCTTCACGGAGGCGCGGTCGAAGCCTTGCGCCACGAAGAACTCGGCAACCGCTTGAGCCATCACGTGCGCCAGGGTGTGGCGGGCCAACCTGATGACCTCGTCGTCACGGCCGGTCAGAACGGCCACGCCGGCACCGTCGCTGAGCGGCGACAGCAGGTCGGCGAGTTGTCCGTCGACCTTCATGCCCAGCGCAGCGCGCGCCAGCCCGAGACCGATCGCCTCGGCTACCTGGCGTCCGGTGGCTCCGTCCGCGACATCCAGACGCTTGCCGTCGGGAAGTATTACCTGCATAAGTCACCTCGATTTAAAGGGGTTGATCGTCGGTTCGAACCTAGCTGCCGCCGGCGAATCGGCCGGCACGGGGCGTTCGCCGTCCGATCGTCCGAAACCGTCGGATGACGTCCAGGGCGTGGCTCCACCGGTCCTTCATGGCCGCAATGTACCACAGGGCCGCGGCTGCGCCGGCAGCTCCTGCGGCTATACTTGTGCCCATGCACATTGTCGGCGTACTCGGCCGTGACCAGGCCCTGCTGAACGCGATAGGCCGGTTTCGCGATCCACTTGGTCGCTTTCATCTCCACCCGCTCCACGAGGGACCCGTCGAAGCGGTTCTGAGCGGGCTAGTGCCGCTCGCGTTCGCGGGTGCCCTCCTGCTCGACGATGAGTTCGAACAGGCCGCCTCGGGCCTGTTGCAGCGTTACAGCCTGGACGCCCAGGAGGTCGGAGCAGTAGACACGGTAAGCGTGGCCGCCGGCGGCCTGATCGGCGAATACAACGTGGGCAGGGCGATCGGTTCGCTCCTGGCGGAGGCGGACTGGGACGCTCGCGGCGCCCGGGCGGTACTTCTCGGCTCCGGCCGGCGGGTATCGGCAATCGCTCGCGAACTGTCCAGCATGGGCGTGGCCCAGGTGGTGATTCTCTCCGAGAACCGTCCGGCGGCGGAACGGAGCCTGCCCCGGCTCGCGGCATCGACCGAGGTCGTCACTAGCGCTCTGGCCGATCCCCGGAGTGAAGGCTTTCTGGCGGAAGCCGACCTGCTGATCCGCTCGGAGCCGTCGGCCGAGGTTCCTCCTGAGGCGATGGGTCCTCACCTTTGCCTGGTCGACCTGCGGCCCGAACGTGTGACCGCCCTGAGGCAGCAAGCATTGAACTTCGGGGCGCTCACCTTCAACCTTCTGGACTTCCAGGCGCACAGGATGTCCCTGGGACTCACCCACATTCTGGGGGCGGGCGTGGAGCTCGAACCGCTGCTTGCACTCCTTCACGAAACGCCGTCCCCCTGACGCTCATCAACCTAAGCCTCAGGCAACGGAGACTGTGGTTCGTGACACGCCTTGCCCCCCTGCTGATGGCCGCCCTCGTACTGGCCGTCGCAATCGGACAATCCTCGACCCTGTACCGCGTTCCCGACGCTTTCGTGCGGTTCGCCGGCGAGGCGGTGACGATCGATACCGGCCAGGCGAGCGACACCTTCATCGCCGGCCTCGGCTGGCTGTCCGGCTCCGATGCCCCCGCTCCGATTCGAACCGATGACGAACTCTATGTCGAGGAGATCAACCGTAGCCGGCTCGGACTGGAGTTCGCTCCCGTGGCGGCGGCGCCCGCAGCGGGCGAGGACGCCCAGTGGACGGCGCCTCTCGTTGCCGGGGTGCGCTTCGGCGGCGATTCGGAGATAAGGGTTGTGGTGGACCTTCCGCAGCTCCCCTCCGCTATCGCCTTGCGACCTCTCGAGCGTGAGGGACGGCTCGGCGCGAAAGATGTCCTGGTCCTCGACCTCCCTAGAACGATATTGCCGGCGGAGCAACCCGACCCCTATCACGGGATCGACGTCAGCTTGCTAGAGGCGCCCAACGGCACCCGTTTCGAGCTGCGCGGTCCCGAACTCGGTTACCGGGTGTTTGCCCTGGAGGCACCCACCCGGCTGGTGGTGGACGTGGTGCCGTTGCGACCGGAGAGGATCCCGGCGCGCACCGAGACCCTCAGGGAGGGCGTAACCTACAGGACTTTCGGCGCTCCCACGCCGTCCGGACAGAGCCTCGTCCATCTCCTGGAGATAGTGCCCGGCGCAGGCGAGTTTCGCGTCGTCGGCACGACCGAGATCGCGCGACCGCTCTCCGAGCTCGCCGACGGCGCGTTCGCCGCAATCAACGCCGGCTACTTCGACACGCGTACGCACCAGGCGATCGGACTGTTGCGGGTCGACTACGGCCTGCAATCGCTGCCATCGCGCAATCGAGCGAGTATCGGTTTCGGCTTTGCCGGCCCGGTGATGAGGCGGGTGTCGGCTCGGGTCGATGTGCGCGTCGCCGGGCAGCTCTACCGGCGAAGCTCGCCGTCCGCAGACGGCGGAATTCAGGTCCACTCGACCGCCGGCGCCCTGGTAGGCAGCGGCCGCCGCGGTACCCTGGTTGCACAGCACGGCCGAATCGTGGCCAACCGGGTCGGCCCCGTGACGGTGCCGGAGAACGGCTTCGTGGTCGTGTATCCGCCCACGGACCGGGCGTTCGCGCTGATCGATCCCGGCGCCCCGGCGTCGATCGAGGTCGAGTTCGAGCCCGGCGCCTTCCAGACGGTTCGTTACGCGGTCGAGGCCGGTCCGTTGCTGGTGGAGGCGGGCCGACCTGCTTTCGAACCCGATCGCGAGGAGTTCTCTCGTGGGGCGCGAATACTGGACGCTTACACCCAGCAGTCGGCGATCGGTATCAGACCCGACGGCACGATCCTCCTGCTGGTTGCCGACGACATGCGCGCCGAAGATCTCGTGCCGCTCTTCCTGGCGTTGGGAGCGAGCGAAGCCATGCGGCTCGACAGCGGTTCCAGTGCCACCCTCATGGCCGGCGGCCAAGTACTCAACCGCGAACGGGAGCGGCGCATCGTAAGCGCGATCGTGTTTCTGCCCAACGGCTCCCTGTGATCCACATCCGCCCGCAGCTCGACAGGTAGCGCGCGCAACCGGCTTTACCGGCAGCCGGTACACTCTGAGGTGATGCTCAGGCGCCTTGCTCAGCTGTTGCTGCTGGCTTCGCTGGCTCCGGCCGGCTCGGCGGCGTTTGCCCAGTCGGGCGGCGCCCAGTTCGAGCTCGGCATGCAGGGGGCCGTGGTGGCGCAAGCCTGGAACCCGCTGAGGCTGGTGCTTCGTGATCTGCCGCCGGTCGAGCTGGAGGTGGTCTTCGACCAGGGCACCTTGCGTAGCGGGCCGATCCTCACCACCTACACCGCCTCGGTTGCCGCGAGTCGCGGCGTGCGGGTGTTCGAGGACGAGTTGTTCGTGCCCGACTGGCGCTCCATCGCCTGGACCGTTCGTTCCCCCGACCGCACGGTAGCCTCGGGGACGCTCAACCCACGGCAACGAGACTCGAGGCCGCTAACGCTGCTGGTCAGCTCCGTTCCAGGCAGTTGGCTCCCTTCGCTTCCCGACGATGCCCGTCCTCACGAGATGGCCGCCTCCGCGCTGCCTTCCAGTGCCGCGGCCTACGCCGGTGTTCATGCGCTGCTGATTGACGGAACTGCCGCGGCGCCCAGTGTGGAGTCGGTGGCGGCGGCAGCAGGCGCCGGAGTGGTAGTGCTGCTCACGGAGCCACTTCCCGCCACTCATTCCGATCTGGCCGAACTGGTGGAAGCTGGGCCACTTCGTCTCGGCGCCGGCTGGTTGGTCCCGGTCCGGTCCGAGCAGGTGGGCCAGGCGCTCACGAGCTTCGCGGGATTTCCGGTTGCCTCGCTGGCCGGTGAGCTGGCCGCCGCGCACCCGCAGGAGCTTCCGCCGGTACTGTCCCGGATCACGATCACGGCCGCCGGTGCGCTTTACGCGCTGTTGGTGTTGGTGTTGCTGCGCTTCGGGGGTGATGCCGGCTTGCCGGCCGCGCTGGTGGTGGCCATCCTCGCAGCCGGCGCGGGCTGGAGCCTGCTTCGACCCGAACGGCCGCTGCTCGAAGAGAGCCGCGCCGTCGTGGTTGCTGCCGGTGGTCTGGGCGTGTCGCTCGACACCCTTGCACTTCGGTCATTGCCGGGAGGCACGGTGCAGTTGGGACGGCCGATGCGGCTCCTCGGCCGGTCGTCTTTCGCCGTGGGAACGTTGGGCACGCGCCTGCCGATGGCTCGCTGGCAGCGTGCCATTCTCACCGGCAGGCCCGTTCTGGCGACCGGCTCGCTTGGTTGGGAGGGGGAACTCCTGGTCAATCGGGGCGAGCGGGCACTGACGGGAGTCCTGGTAGTGGGTGTTGGCCCCCAGCTTCCGCTCGCTCCCGACGAAGAGCGCCGGGCGGTACCCGCCGAGGAGGGCTGGCTGCCGGAGTCGTACACGTCGCTTCTGTCTTACCTGCCTGAGGGAACTGCGCTGGCGAGCGACGGCAGAAGGGTCCTGGTGGCGCTACCGCCGTTCGGGGGCGAACTATGAACTCCCTGCGCGCGCTGACGCGCCAACTGGCCTCACCCGAGGCTCAACAGTATCTCGCTCTCTATCTGATCGCACTGCTCTTCGCCCTGCTGGCCTCCTGGCCAACGACCGGTTCGGTATCGAACGACTCCTGGTTTTCGCTCGCCTATACCAGGGCGGCCGGCATCGGATTGCTGGGGATCGGCTTCGGCATCAACTACTCCCGCGCCGCCCGACAGGAGAAGGTCCTGGTTGCCGCCATGCTCGGCTGCTTCGCGTTGCTTGCGCTTCCGCTCGAGCTGGCTGCATACGCCGCCTCCTATCCGACTACGCCTGTCGCCTGGTTCCTGGCCTTGCCCCCACTTTCGGCCCTGGCGATGTTTGCCGTCGGTCTGCTGCTGGGCGGCCTGCTAGGGCTCGTTCGGCTGCGCGTGCTGGCGCCGGTGATCGTTCCCGCCGCATTGGTCGGTATGGTGGCGTTCGACGTCGCCGCCGGCTTGAACATCCTCAACCCGTTCACGGGTGCGGTCAGGGTGTCCTGGTACCACCTGGCGACACTCCTGTCTCTCGCGGCCCTCCTCCTCCTGGTCCTGCTGAGGCCTTCGCGCGAGGTCGGCTCGTGATCTGCCTGGTTTCGTTCACGCCGGCGACCGGCAAGATGGCGTCATGATCAGGCCGAGCCGGCGCCGTCAGCCGTCGCTTCCGGTAAACCGGGAGTTGGACGTCCACCTGCGATTGGCACGGGCCCGCGACCGCCATCGTCACCTGACGATCTCCGCTCTCGTCGCGCTGGCAGGCGCCCTGATCACCTGGGCAATGGGCCTCGATTTTGCCGTCCGAGCGCTGACGGTCGCAGCCGCGGCAGGCGCCGCCTGGCTGGTTCCACTGGCCGGCAGCGACACCTGGGCGCTGCGATGGATCGGCCGGCGGACGGGCCTGGCGTACCAGACGGCACTCGAGACGACGATAGCCACTACGGTGGACACCACGGTCGACAACACGGTCGAGAGCGAAGTCGCTTCCGACCGCTACGGCATGAAAGGAGCGTTGCTGGAACGGGCCAAGGAGAGCGTCGTTGGCGTCGAAGAGCCTCGCCACTCGGCGTGGTGGCTGCCGGTGCTGGCGCTGGCCGCCGGCGCCCTCCTGCTGCCGGCATTACCGAACGTGTCCTTCAGCGGACCGAACGTCGGCGGTTCGCAACCGGCGAACGGAAGCCCTGTGGGCACGCCGGAACGTGGCGACGAGGACGCCGAGCAGCAAGGAGAACCTGAGCTGCCGGAGCAGGAGCGATCGCGAGTCGATCCTGGGACTGCCGGTGCCGGAGCCGACCCCGGGGCCGCTGACGGTGATTTCGGAGAAGATGGCGCAGCCGGTGAGCGCGAAGCGCTCGAGCGGTTTCTCCGCAACGTGCGGGAGCGGCCGCAAGTCGAGCGGGAGGAACGGCAGGAGCCCGGTGGCGGCGCCGGCGATGCACAAGAGGGCGCCCGGCGCGAGCGGACCCGCGAGGCGGCTGAAGGTGACGAACCGAGAGCCGGAGACGAGCTGCGCCGGGGGGCGGATGAAGGCAGCGAGGACGGTCAGGAAGGCGAGGACCAAGGCGAGGGCGAGCAGGGGGCGGGCGAGGATCCTGGCAACCCCTTCGCCGAGGCCGGGGCCGAAGAGCCGCCGGAGGACGGGGACGAGTCCGGTGAGTCGGGCGAGCAGGGCGCCGGCGACGAAGATCGGACCCCGGGCGCCGAAGAGTCCGGCGAGCCTGGTCCTGGTCGCGCCGACGACGGCGCCGGTGATGAGGCCGGACTCGGCGAGGGGGCGGGGGGCCAGCCGTCTCCCGAGCGGGCCTCCGAAGCTGGTGAGCGACGAGAGGGTGAAACGCTGTTCCTCGAAGGCGATCTCAGGTCCGGGCCGATCACGCCTGGCGGCACCATCCAGTTACCCGGCAGTGACGATGCCGACCTGCCCGAAGGCGCCGCTCCGGAGAGCTACCGCCGCGAGGTGGAACGGGCCGTAACCGAAGGGCGCATTCCGCTCGAGTACCAGGAGATCATCAGAAACTACTTCCGGTAGCGAAGTCTTCCGACAGGTCTTCGAGCAGCGCCGCGAGATGCGGGGCGAGATCCGAGACAGCCTGTCGCGTGAGGTCGATCATCAACGGGTCGTCTTCCACCTCCGGCAACTGTTGGTCCTCCCCCTCCAGCCGTCGGTCCCGAAAGGTCAGTGATCCGACCGTCCCCAACTGCTCGCCGCTGTCCGCATCGAGAACGGTTGCGCGTAGCTGCACCACTCCGCGGACCTCGCGACCCCCATCGACCGACTCCACGGTTCGCTCGTAGCGCGGAGCACCTGCCATCACGGCCAGCCTCGCACCGAGATTACGTGCCAGGGAGGCCGCCTGTGGAGCGGCTCTACTACCGAACAGGTCGCGGTGCGTCTCCTGGAAACGTACCGGCTGCGAGCGAGCGAAAGAGAAGGAGCAACACGACCTTACGCCCGTGACCTCCTGTTGCAGTGTGGCGGCCACCATAGAAACGCGCTGTTCGGCCGGAGCGTTGATCAGCGCCACCAGCGGGCCCGCCGGCTCATCGACCGCGGTCGGAGCGCAGGCGGAAATAGCGGCCAGCAGCAGGCCGGTTAGTCCGAGTCTGATAGCAGTCATATATGCCCTCCTCCCTTCCCTACCGAGTATGACCTGACCTTCAGTGGCTAACCGGTCTTGAACTCGCAAGTCGCCGCTCCACGGGTGATTTCTGCCAGCCGCTCGCGGAAGCCGTCGGCTTCCTCTGCCGGGAGCTCGAGGTCGAAGCGACAGCCTGCGACGTCGAACTCGCCGGCCCCGGCCAGGGCGCCGCGGGTTTCGGCAAAAAGCCTGTGAACGACGTCCAGCGCCGGGAACGGCACGTGCACAGTCAGCTCGACTCGGTCCTCGACCAGCCTCTTCCCCGCCAGGTCGAGCGCCTTGGCGGCGGTCCCGCCATATGCCCGCACCAGTCCGCCCGCTCCCAGGCGCGTTCCACCGAAGTAGCGCACCACCACGACCGCCACCCGATCGAGGTCGCGCTTGAGCACGACCTCGAGCATCGGCCGTCCGGCCGTACCGCCGGGCTCGCCGTCGTCGGAGAAGCGCATTTCGGTGTCGACCCGGTAGGCCCAGCAGTGATGGCTCGCGTCCGGGTGGGTCTGTCGCAACGACTCGATCAGCTCCAAGGCCTCAGCGGCGGACGAAACGGAATCGGCGAAGCCCAGAAACCGGGAATCCCGTACGATCTCGGTTGCGGAACCCGGACGGGCGACGGTGGTATGGGCCATGGCTGGAAGTTTACGCCCAGCGGGTGCCAGACGGGAGAGCGGCCGGGCGAACCAGATGCTAGACTTCGCGGAATGTCGTTGGAACTGTACAACAGCATGACCCGTCGCAAGGAGACGTTCGAACCGGTGACGCCCGGCTATGTGGGCATCTACTTCTGCGGTCCGACGGTCTACTCCGATCCTCACCTCGGCCACGCCCGGGGTCCGGTCGTGTTCGACGTGCTGCGCCGCTGGCTCGAGCATCAGGGTTTACGGGTGAGGCTGGTCTCCAACATCACCGATGTAGGTCATCTCACCGACGACGGCGACGACGGCGAGGACAAGCTGCTGCGTCGCGCCAAACTGGAGCAGCTCGAGCCGATGGAGGTCGCCGACAAGTATTTCTGGGCCTATGAGAACGCGATGGCGGCCCTGGGGGTGCGCCGGCCCGACATCACCCCGCGAGCCACAGGACACATCACCGAGCAGATCTCGATGATCGAGGAGCTGCTGGAGCGGGGCCTGGCGTACGAATCGCAAGGAAGTGTTTACTTCAGCGTGCCGTCCTGGAAGTCGTATGGCGAGCTCTCCGGAAGGGATCCCGACGAACTCCTCGAAGGCACCCGCGTGGAGAGCCGGTCGGAGAAACGCGATGCGCGCGATTTCGCGCTGTGGAAGCGTGCCGATCAGGGTCACCTGATGCGGTGGCCCAGTCCGTGGGGCGAAGGTTACCCGGGCTGGCACCTGGAGTGTTCGGCGATGAGCACGAAATACCTGGGAGACGAGTTCGACATCCACGGTGGCGGCCTCGACCTGATATTTCCGCACCACGAGTGCGAACTGGCTCAGTCGCGCGGCGCGGGCAAGCGTTTCGCCCGCTACTGGATGCATTGGAACATGCTCACCCTGGGCGGCGAGAAGATGGCCAAGTCGAAGGGTCACGTGGTGGCGCTGGACGAGCTGTTCCGCGAGTTCGACCCGTTGGCGGTGCGGTTTCATCTGCTCAGGTCGCACTACCGGAGCGTGTCCGACTTCAGCGAGGAGAGCCTGACCGGGTCGACCCACGGGTTGCGCAGGCTGCAGGATCTCTACCGGCTGCTGCTGGAACACGACGATCGCACAATCAATGGCGAAGGCGATGCGATGGCCGAGTTTCGGAACAGATTTGCCGACGCCATGAACGACGATCTCAACACCCCGCAAGCCGTAGCGACCCTCTTCGACGCTGCCCGCGAGATCAACCGCCGGCTGGAAGAGGGTGCGCCGGGGGGCTACGTGGGGGCGGCACGGGCGATGTTCGAGGAACTGTTCGGTGAGGTTCTGGGCATGGCACCCACCTCTTCCGCGGTGCGCGACGCCGACCCAGACGTGCTGAGCGGTGTGCTCGAACTGTTGCTGGAGCAGCGGCACGAGGCCCGGTTGAGGCGCGACTTCGCTGCGGCCGACCGCATTCGCGACCGTTTGGGCGAGTTCGGCGTGGTGGTCGAGGACAGTGCCGAAGGCAGCCGTTGGAAACTGGCCTGAGGCGAACGCCGGCGAGGCGCTGGGCTACCCGACGCCGTGTTGTTGCGATAGTCGCCGGGATTGCCGAAGAGACGCCTGGAGCAGGCTCCGGACCTCATCGTCGGAGGTCTGTGGAAACTCCCGGTACCAACGGCCCACGGCATTGAACGGCTCGGGGGTTTCCAGGCACACGGCTTCGTCCGCCTCCTGGGCGACCGCCCGGCATACCTCGGGCGCGGCCACCGGTACAGCCACGATTATCCGGGCGACCCCCTTGGCTCTCAGGGCGGCGACGGCCACGCGCATGGTCGCGCCGGTGGCAAGCCCGTCATCCACTAGAACGGCCTCGCGGCCCACCACGTTCAGCGGCTCCCTCTCCCCACGGTAGAGGCGCTCACGCCTGTCCAGCTCCGCCCGCTCGCGCTCGGTCACCTGTTCGATGACTCCCGGATCGACCGCGAACGAGCGAACGATGTCCTCGTTCAGTACCCGCACGCCGCCGGCCGCTACCGCTCCCATTGCCAATTCGCTGTGGCCCGGTAGCCCGAGCTTGCGGACGACCAGAACGTCGAGTTCGCCGGCGAGCTCGCTCGCCACCGGCGCCGCGACCGGCACCCCACCTCTCGGCAGTGCCAGCACCAGGGGATGGTCCCCGATCAGTGCTCGCGCCACCAGTTCCGCCGCCAGGCGGCGACCTGCCTCTTCTCTGTCTCGGAACTGCATCTGCTGCCCCCTTCGCTCCCTTTCGTCCTCCTTGGCTTGGGCGAAGAGGGAAGAGCCTCCACCTTCGTCCCGGCACGCTGCTGGGCTGTGATCGGTTGCGGCCCCCAACTCTGGTGGCCGCTCACCCCCGACTGTTTCGAGTATAGAGCGCGCCCGCCCAACCTCTCGAGCGGTGACGGCCCACACCGGACCGGTACTTGCCTATTTCGAGGTTGCCCGACCGGGAGCGCCTCCTAACATCGATCGATGACCGGACCGAGCGACGCGGTTCTGGCTCTGGCGCTCACGCCAGGAATCGGGCCCCGTACCCTGAGCCGACTGGT
>JBBDRK010000010.1:55537-59735 GCA_040905465.1 Trueperaceae bacterium
GGAAACCGAGCAGTCACGGCCTCGCCTTCGCCCACAGGCTCTCGAGCGATCTGGCAAGATCCGGAGCCGTGGTGGTGAGCGGGTTGGCCACCGGCATAGATACCGAGGTTCACAAGGCGGTGGTCGCTAACGCTGGTGTCGGAATCGCAATCCTTCCCGGCGGCCTGCGCGACGTGCATCCGCCGGTGAACCGGAAGCTGGCTGAACGGTTGTGCCAGAACGGTTGCCTGCTGAGCGAACATCCGCCGGGCACCAGCCTCCGACGCGGCCACTTCGTTGGCCGTAACCGGTTGATAAGCGGACTCTCCAAGGCTGTAGCTGTCGTGGAAGCCGGTTCCGGATCGGGCGCCTTGCTGACCGCGGACTTCGCTCTGGAACAGGGCCGGAGCGTGTTCGCGATGCCGGGGCGTCCCGGTGACGCGCTTGTTGCCGGCAACCTTCGTCTGCTCCAGGAAGGTGCGAATATCCTGCTCTCGGCCGACGACATTGCCGACGAGTTGGGCCTGATCGTCGCGTCGGGAGCAAGTGGCGAGATCCCGGGTATAGCGGGCGGCCGAAATCTCTTCGCCTCTGGTAGCGCCTCCTTCGACGCCATCCTGGCGGCCTCCGGCCTGACGACACCGGAACTGCTGGCCAGGCTTGCGCGGCTCGAGCTCGGCGGCCGCATCAGAAGGGGAGCGGACGGGCTCTATTACCTGCTGGACGGCTGATTCGCTCGCGACGGCAGGTTTACAGCGGGGTGACGCAAAGGTAGAATCACGTTGCGCATGGCAATGGATTCGGCACGAACGCGCGGGGTCAGGCATCCGCGTGTCGAGGTCCCGTGGGGCGCAGAGTCGAGAGGAGCTCATCGTGAAGAAGACACTGTTCTCGTTGTTGGCGGTACTAGCGTTCGGCGGCGCCGGTGTCGCTCAGAGCGTGACCGTCTGGACGACCCTCGCCGGCCTGTCGCTGGAGTGGCTACAGCAGGAGACCGACTCTTTCACGGACGCATTCGATGTCGACGTCGAGATAGTCGAGCTGACACTCGGGGAACTGCGCGAGCAGACACTGCTGTCGGCCCCTGACGGTCAGGCGGCGGACGTGCTGGTGGGCGTTCCCCACGACCAGATCCGTGAGATGGCGGAAGGCGGCGTGCTCGCGGACATAAGCTCCTTTGCTACCCCGGCCTACCTCGATGACCTCTCCGAGCCGGCCCGACGTGCCTACAGCATCGACGGGAAACTCTTCGGACTGCCGCTGTGGGTCGAGGGACCGGCCCTTATCGTCAACACCGATCTAGTGCCCGAGATCCCCGCCAGCTACGAGGAGTTGATCGAGCTGGCGCAGGAACTCACCACCGCCGAGACTTTCGGCTTCATGTTCGACATCAACAACTTCTACTACTCGTACAACTGGATACACTCTTACGGCGGCTACATATTCGGTCGCGACAGCAGCGGTGGTTTTGATGCCAGCGACATCGGTCTGGCCAACGAAGGCGCGATACGTGGGGCGAGCGAGCTGCAGTCACTGCGGCACGAACACCGGCTGGTTCAGGCGGGAACCGATTACGACGTGGCCAACCGACTGTTCGTCGATGGCGCCCTGGCGATGACCTACGACGGGCCTTGGGCGTTGAGCCGCTTTCACGACGCCGGAGTTCCGCTCCGGGTCGTCCCGGTGCCTCCGAGATCCGACGGCACCGAATGGAGCGGGTTCATGGGCGTACAGGGCGTGCTTCTCAATCAGTTCAGCGCCGCCAAGGCGAACTCCGCCAATCTGGCGAAGTGGCTGGTTCGACCCGATGCCCAGGCAAGGCTTTCGCGACTCTCCGGCCGGATTCCGGCATCGATCGCGGCCGTCGCACAGGTGGACGACGATCCTGATGTCGCAGGCTTCGGCGCGGCGCTGCGCAATGCCGAGCCGATGGTCGACATCCCGGAGATGGGACAGGTCTGGCAGCCGATGACCAAAGCGCTTTCGGCGATCACCGGATCCGCCGAGACAGACGTGGCCGCGGCGCTGGAACGGGCAGTCCAGGAGATCCGCGGCCAGTAGTACGAGCGGCACAACTGCGACGGAAGCCCGAGAGAATCGGCCCAATTTCATGGCGACCGAGACTCAGGCACGGGCGTCGGGAATCGAGTGGCCCTCGCATCTGATACGCTTTGGCATGGACTCACTCGACTACGGCAGGCGCTTCATCGTCGACGCCTTCCGCTCGAAGGCCGCGGTGCCGGTAAGCCACGCCGAGGTGGAGAGTTACCTCCTGGATCTGCACGGCAACCTGGAAGGCGAACGCGCTCCCCATGAGTCGGTTTTGCTGGACGATGATGACGGCTTCAGTGCCGCTGTTCTGGGAGCGGAGGCGAACGCCGTTCTGCATCTGTTTCCGGCCCTGTCGACAATGAGCCTGCAGGTCTTCTCCCGGCGCGACGTACTGCTGTCGGATCTGACACGCAGACTGACGCGCCACTTCGAGGTCGGGCGGTTCGAGAGCCATCTCGGCAATGCGACGAAGGCGCTGCCCAGGGAGCGCGCCCGACTGCAACGCGTCCTCGCCGGCGACCGCAGCTACGCGCGCATCCGGGTAGACGATCGCCTGCTCGCCCCCTGACACTCCAGCCAACTCGAGCGAAAGGTAGCAATGGCCGACTTCATCCTCGCCCTGGACCAGGGCACCACAAGTTCGCGAGCCATCCTGTTCGATCACCAGGGACGACCGCGCGCGACCGCCCAGCGCGAGTTCAGTCAGCACTATCCCCGTCCCGGCTGGGTGGAGCACGACCCGGAAGAGATCTGGACCTCCCAGTCGTCGGTAGCGGCCGAGGCGCTTGCGCAGGCCGGCGCGGTCTCTGCTGATGTTGCGGCGATCGGGATCACCAATCAACGGGAGACCGTCCTGGTGTGGGAGCGCACCACCGGCCGAGCGATCCATCCGGCGATAGTCTGGCAGGACCGCCGGACGGCACAGCACATAGATTCACTCAAGGAACGCGGGCTCGAGGACCTGATCCAGCGTCGGACCGGTCTCGTGCTAGACGCATACTTCTCCGCCTCCAAGCTCGCCTGGATTCTCGATAACGTCGAGGGAGCGCGTGCCAGGTCCCGCTCCGGCGAACTGCTCTTCGGCACCGTCGATTCGTGGCTGGCCTATCGCCTGACCGGTGGCGAGCACCACATTACCGACGTCAGCAATGCTTGCCGCACGATGCTTTTCGATATCGACCGGCTCGAGTGGGACGACGAGCTACTGGCCATCTTCGATATTCCGCGCGATATGCTGCCCGTCGTCCGGTCATCCTCCGAGGTCTACGGCGAAGCTGTTCTCGAGAAGGGCGGCAAACCCCGGCCGCTGGCAGGGATTGCCGGAGACCAGCAGGCGGCCACTTTCGGTCAGGCGTGTTTCCAGGCGGGCCAGGGGAAGAACACCTATGGCACCGGCTGCTTCATGGTCATGAACACCGGAGCCCGGCGGATAGAGTCGCAGAACCGTCTCCTGAGCACGGTGGCCTGGCAACAAGCTGGCGCGGCCACCTACGCGCTCGAAGGCTCGATCTTCATCGCCGGTGCCGTTGTGCAGTGGCTGCGTGACGGGCTTGGCGTCATCGAGAACTCGGCCGAGGTCGAGGCGTTGGCCAGTACCGTCTCGGACAACGGTGGAGTGTATCTGGTACCGGCATTCTCGGGCCTGGGCGCTCCCCATTGGGACCAGTATGCACGCGGCGCGATCCTGGGCCTTACACGCGGCAGCACCAAGGCTCACCTCGCCAGGGCGGCGCTAGAGAGCATCGCCTTTCAGGTCGCCGACGTGGTAACGGCGATGGAACACGACTGTGGCAGCAAATTGAGCGAACTGCGCGTGGATGGCGGCGCCGCGCACAACGACCTGCTCATGCAGTTCCAGGCCGACCTTCTGGGCGTTCCGGTGATTCGGCCGGAGGTAGTCGAGACGACGGCGCTAGGTGCCGCCTACCTGGCCGGCCTGGCAGTGGGATTCTGGAGCGACAGGGAGGAGATTGCCGGGCAGTGGCGCGAGGAGGCCCGATTCGAGCCGAAACTGGCAGCCGCCGAGCGCGATGTCCTGCGCGAAGACTGGACACGCGCGCTGGAGCGCTCACGCGACTGGGCGAGGGATTAGCCACTGACGTATACTGTGTGCCGCTTGCCGGGATGGCGGAATGGTAGACGCTGCGGACTTAAAATCCGCTGCCCG
>JBBDRK010000011.1:0-58211 GCA_040905465.1 Trueperaceae bacterium
AGTCCGCACGTTGGTTCCTGATTTTCAGGTGTACTCGAGCGACGGTCAAGCGGGCCTTGTCACGGTTTTTGCTCCCCTTGATCAACATCCCTCAGGGCTTGCTGTAGAAGCTGCGAATCCACACCCTTAAGCCACTCGCTATCAGGCTGCTTCTTAAGAGCGGTCAGCTCAGCCGAAAGCACCTTCGCCGAAAGACCCTCACCGTGTTCGGCGTAGTGGTCTTTGCGCCGTGCCAGGGCCCAATTGAACACGAACCGCTTGGCGCCCGCCATGCTGTACATCTGCTCAGCCTGAGCCGGGGTTGGGTCAACCCGGAAGCGGTAGACCTTGCGGTGCGTCGTCATGCTCGGGTGCTCTGCTGCTGAATGTAACGCTCAATGGTGGATGCTGAGACTTTGCCCGCCGTGCTCGCAAAGTAGCTCGTTGTCCACATGCTCGGCATCCGTTTAAGGTGCGCAAACTCTTGCCTAATAATGCGAGAGGTATAACCTTTGAGCCGAAACACAATCTGCGCTACCGCTAAAGACGGCGGCGCGTTCACGAACAGGTGGAGATGGTCGGGTTGAATCGCCAGGTGTTCAATCTCCACGCCAAGCTCTGCGGCTTTCTCTCTCAGCAGCATTTCAAGTCGTTCGGCGACAGCGCCAGCAAGCACCTTGCGGCGTCTACGGGGTACCCAGATCAGGTGGTAGCGCAATTCAGCAACCGCCCCCTTATGGCGTTTGTCGCCGTCACCCATGGACTACACTATACCACATTCTCTCGCAGGTGTAGACACACTGCCCTAGCAGGCAGCACTCAATTCATCACTCATCCCCTTCACAAAGGGAGGGGCTTTCTTGAGTGCATTTTCTGTAAGAAAAGGCCTCGTACGGTGCCGCGGAGAGGAGTGGTTATGGTGATGTTTCGCAACTACATCGTCTCGAGTTTCGTCCTGGCCCTCTTGGTGGTCGGCTGCAACGGCACTACGAGCGACTCATACTTTTCGGACCAGAATACGGTTCTGTCCGGCGAGCAGGCGATCTCCAGCGCGAATTACTCCGGCATTCAAGCGAAGAATGAGGTGAGGCAGGCGATCGAGGTGACGTTTTCTGCTCCGATGGATCCCGCCTCGTTCGAGGGAAAGGTCCAACTGGTGTCGGCACCGGAGCTCGAGCTTCAAGCTTCACTCTGGAACGGCGACAACACGGTGGCTGAGTTTCAATGGAGCGGTAATCTCGATCCCCATACCGGCCACGAGTTCGTGATTTCCAGCGGAGTGCGTTCCGCCGGACAGTTGTCGCTGCAGGACGAGTTTCACTACAGCTTTACGGTCCCCGAGTTTTCGCCGTCGGTGTTGCGGACGCAGTCCGAGGACACCGCGCAAGTCCGACTGGCAACCGAAGCAGTACAGACATTGGGAGGGGACCCGCTCTGGAACCAGGCAACGAGCGCAGCGACCGAGAATCGGATCGTTATGGAAGTCCGGTTCGAGGACATTCCGACTCTCCTCATGCTCGGCTTCGAAGCCGACGGCACCCTGCAGTCGGCCCACCTGTTGCACTATGCCGCGGACGGATATCCCGTATGTCACTCCCCTCCCGGCCAGCCGGAGGCGAGCAGGACGATCTATGTGGGCCATTCGGCGCTGACGGCACACATCGATACCCATGACGACGAGTTCGGCATCTGCCAAGCGTCACCCGACGAGATCGAAGTAGCCTACGTGAACCTCTTCAGCCTCACCGGTGCATCCGGATACATGAACCGCGATGGTGTCGAGTGGACAGGCGCCGGCAGGTCGGTGGGTACAGACGAGCTGTCGGCACTGCTGACATTCGCTCCCATTGAATACCCAGTAGCTTCACAACTCGCGGGGACGAGCCTGGAGCCGCTGACGGACATCGAGTGCGAACCACTTTTCCCCTGCGACACCGATGGCGGCGGTTCCGATGGCGGGTCCGATGGAGGTTCGGACGGTGGAAGTGACGGCGGCACCGACAGCGGTTCAGACGACGGGACAGACGACGGTTCAGACGACGGTTCGAGTGGTGGTATAGACGACGGAGCGAATGGCGACTCCGGCGACGGTGATCAAGGCGGCGGCGACGCCGGCACCGAGTGCGATAGCGCATATATCAACCAGCTCGAGGAGACTATCGCCGGAGTACAAGTGGGAGTCGATGCGCTAACCGAGCTTCAATTTCAGCTCAACATGGACCTGACCGCGAAGTCCGCTGAACTGGGTGAAGCGGAAGCCGGCCTAGCGGCACACGAGGCTCGCTTCGAACAGGTTGCCGCCGCGATGAAGGTTCTCGAGGACCGGCGGGACGAAGTGCAGCGGGAACTGGATCAGCACATCGATGACTCGCAAAAGTGGTTGCAGCAAGAGGGCAACATCGTTCGGGAAATTTTCCAGGTAGGCGGACTCGCCGCCGGGTGCAAGAAGATCAAGCGCTGGGGCTGGAGCAAAGTGGCGGCGTGCGTGGGGGCGGGCCTTGAAGGAGTAGTTATCGGCGACAACGTCTATGACGGGTTCGTGGCGATTGACGATGCCGGTAAGCGGCTGGATGACGTCGAAGGCAACATAGACATGCTGCGCCTGTCGTATGAGACCGCCTTGGCGGAATTGGAAGCGGCCGAAGCGCTGGTCGCCGAAATCAGCGAGGATGTGCAGGAGTTGGATAGCTCGCTGCGCAATGTGTCCATTACTCTCAACAATGAGATCCAGCGCCGAGACGGTTATGGCGACGAGCTAGACACGTACTTGAAGACGTGCAGCGTTTAGGAGGGAGAGGTACATGACAAGACGACCATGGCTGCTTCTGAGCATTCCCATCGCGCTGCTGCTCGTGTCGGCCTGCACTACGACAACCGGTACCGGAACCGACACCACCGATTTCAGAGCGAGTGCCGGTACCCTTGCCTATGAGACAGGCAACGGGCTGAGCCTGATCTACCTCTTCGACCTCGACCAGGCTCCGGCGGACGGCGAGATCGAAGTGACAATTACCGGTCCGGATGGCTGGAACGCCGACCAATCCCTCACCACCACGTCTTTCTTCACGACCGCCGGGAATAAATGGAGTTGGCGTAACCTTACCGCCGACGCTGTCGACGGCACTTACACGCTCACGACTCAGTTCGACGGGCGCAACTATGAGGAGGTCCTGGAGGTAGCGTCCGACGACGTTCTCGTTTTACCAGATCCGCAAACGGTGCTGAAGCAGCACGACGTAGTCGCGGCAACCTGGCCGGAGGTACCTTCGGCAGCCTCCTACTACGTTCAGCTGTACACGGATAGTAACGGCCACCTCCCTCGCGGAACATTGCGGGCATACACGACCTCGAACTCCTACACCTTTTCGGGCCTGTCACTCACTGCAGGCACGACCTACTACCTCGGGGTTCAGACGATGTCCTCCGACTTTTCCGAGAGTAATCCGAAGCTGCCTGCCGGCCAGTTCAACACCTCGTTCAAGGCCGTGTCGTTCCTGATCGATGAATAGCGACTGGGATACCGCTGAGGCCGCCGTAACGAACGCTGGCGAGGGCACGGCTCTCTTCGAGCGCTTCGACATCCTGCCGGCGTTCCGAGTTCGAGCGGCAGCCTTACCCCGAATCAGGGTTATCGAGAGTCGAATCTCAGTCGTCGTGCTCCTGATCGTTGCTGCCATCGCGGCTCTGACCTGGCAGGCCGGCGCGGAGTTCGTCGACCTGCTCGCTTCGATCGTCGAGCTGCTCGCGGTCTTCGTCCCCATGTGGGTGCTCGTGTCTACTTTCGTTGCCAGCCTCCTGATCCGGAACGAGATCGAGGCGATGTGCCGGCCGCGGCACATCTTCCGGCGGGGCGCCTACGCTCTGGTGTTCATCGGGCTGTATGTGACCGTGATCGCGGTGGACGACAGTGCCTGGTTGCGGATTCTCGCGGCGGCGTTCCTGATCGCATTCGTGTCGCTCCTGTGGGCGTTCTGGAGGTTCGCACGCTCGTATCCTGTCACGGAGTGTAATTCGTAAAAGTCGCCGCCGCCGAGGCCCATCGGCGATCGACGACCGGTAGACTCTTCACATGAAGCTGTACCGGGCAGCAGAGATGCGCGAGGCGGACCAGGCCGCGGCCAAAGCCGGCGTCCCCGGCTTGCTGTTGATGGAGACGGCCGGCCGATCGGTGGCCGACTCGGTACTGCGCAACTTTCCCGACTGCCGGCGCATCCTCGTCCTGTGCGGCAAGGGGAATAACGGCGGCGACGGTTTCGTCGCCGCCCGCCACCTGCACATGATGGGCCGTGAAACGACGGTCCTGGAGCTCGCCGGCGCACCTCCCACCGGCGACGCGGCCACCACCCGAACCGCCTGCCTCGCCCATCTGGCGGCCGGCCCACTGGACCGCGGCTCGCTCGAGCTCGCCCTGGAAAGCAGTGACCTGGTGGTCGATGCGATGTTCGGCAGCGGCCTTACACGTGCCCTACAAGGCGAGTTGGCTGACATCGTCGATTCGCTGAACGAGAGCGGGCTGCCGGTACTGTCGATCGACGTTCCCAGCGGCGTAAGCTCGGACCGGCCGCTGCCGCCCGGGCCCCATGTACGGGCAACCGTCACCGTTCAGCTCGCAGGCGCTAAGCTGTCCAGCGCCCTGCAACCCGCCCGCTCCGCCTACGGAGAGCAGGAGCTTGTCCCGATCGGCATTCCCTTCGACATCCTCCGGCGCGCATCACGAGTGCGCCTGCTGGACGCCCAGCCCGGGGCGGGAATTCCCGAGCGAGGCCCGGACCCCCACAAGTACACGGTCGGAACTGTCCTGGTGCTGGCCGGTTCCCCCCGGTACCTCGGGGCCGCCGAACTGGCCTGCAGAGGCGCATACCGGGCGGGAGCCGGCCTGGTGACGCTCGCCGCCGAGGCGCGGCTGGCTGCCGGTTGGCCGGAGGTCGTGTTCAGCGCTCTCGACTGGGCCGAGCAACCCCTGACTGCCCTTGCCCAAATCGACGGGCGCCGGTGCCAGGCGGTGGTGGCGGGCCCGGGGCTGGACGAGCGCGCCGTCGATCACCTTCCCGAACTGCTCGCCTCTCGCACGGTTCCCTGGGTGCTCGACGCGGGCGCTTTGCGACCGTCTCCGGCCCTGCGCCAGGCGGTTCGCGCCCACGGCCGCTGCGTCCTTACGCCGCACCACGGCGAGGCGGCGAAACTGCTCGAAGGGGGCGACGAGGTTCGAGCGGACCCGCTCGGCGCCGCCACCAGGATCGCCAGCGAATGGAACGCCGTGTGCGTGCTGAAGGGCGCCAGCACCGTTGTCGCGGGAGCCGATGGTGACTCGGGGATCCTGCCGGAGAGTCATCCCGGCATGGCCACCGGTGGCACCGGTGATGTGCTTACCGGCGTTCTCGGCGCCTTCCTGGCGGCCGGTGGGGAGCTCACAGCGCGAGTAGAGGCGGCGGTCGCCGTGCACGGCCTGGCGGGCCGGCTGGCGGGCCAAGCGCTGGGCATCGGCATGATCGCAGGAGACGTGGTCGACCATCTGCCTCGGGCACTGCGGGAGCTCAGCGGAGAAGAGCCGTGATACCCTTCCCGTCATGATGTCGAGCCCCGACGCGACGCTTCGCGTTCCCGCCACCAGCGCGAATCTCGGACCCGGCTTCGACACGCTCGGCCTGGCTCTCAGCCTCGATCTGGAGATCGCGGTGCGCCGCAGCGAGCGCGATGAGTTCGAGTATCGCGGCGACGGCAGCGTTCCGAACAGTCCCGACAACCTGCTTCACCAGGGCTTCGCAGCGGCCTGCCGGGCGGCCGGCTGCGAGCCGTTCCCGGTGGCCTTCGCTGTCGACAATCCGATTCCCCTGGCCCGCGGGCTCGGGTCGTCGTCGGCTGCACTGGTGGGCGGTGCGGCTGCGGCGGACCTGTTGCTGAACGGCGCGCTCGGGCGTGACGGCGTGTTCGAGGTGACGGCAGCCATCGAGGGGCACCCGGACAACGTGGGGCCGGCCGTCTATGGCGGCTTTACCGTGTCGGCCAGGGACTCCGCCGGGCATTACCGCACCCGGTCGCTTCCGGTTCCGAGCGGCTGGCACCTGCTGTTCGCGGTGCCCGACTTCGAGCTGTTCACCGAGGGGGCCCGGCGGCTGCTTCCGGAGCAGTATTCGCGCGCCGACGTGGTGAAGACCTCGAGCCGGGCCGCACTGTGGACACTGGCAGTAGCGACCGACGACCCCGAGCTGCTGCGCACCGCCAGCCTCGACGTGCTCCACCAGCCCTACCGTGCCCCGCTGATGGACGGCTTCGAGCGTTGCCTTGCGGAAGCGTTCGAGGCCGACGCGTTTGCCGCCTTCCTGTCAGGCTCCGGGCCCACTGTCGGCGCGGTGACTGGCGACGCTGCGCTTGCCGGAGTGCGGGCGGCGCTCGAGCGTTACGCCGGGCCGGCCGGCAAGGTGTTGGAGCTCGAGACGGCGCCCGGTTACCAGGCCGTTACGTTGTCGTGCGTCAGCGTTGTGCCCGAAGCACCTTGAACCCCGACTGATCGGCGCAGCGCTCCACACCGGCCCACGCACCCATGAACCGCTCGTAGGGCAGGTCTCGGTTGGCGACCAGCCACAACTCACCCCTCGCAACCAGCAGGGCCCGGGCCGCCTCGATGAAGGCCTCCGGAACCATCAGGCGGACGCCCTTGCCGACATGAAACGGCGGGTTGCTGAGCACCACGTCGAAGCGTTCACCGGCGATCGCGCTGTCGACATCGGAGTGGCGAATGTCCATCTCCAGGCCCAGCCGCTCGCAGTTGCGGCGAGCGCTCGCCACCGCAGCCAGGTCGTCGTCCACCGCCACCACCCGAGCGCCCGCCCGGGCGGCGAGCAGACCGATGATCCCCGAACCGCAACCCAGGTCGAGCACCCGCCGGCCAGTCAGCTTCCCCCAGGGAACCTGTCCGAGCATCACCTCGGTGCCGGGATCGAGCCGTCCGGCCGAGTGGACGCCGGCGAGAGCCTCCAGCTTCAGCCCGCCGGCTTCGAAGCGGCGCCAGGGCGACGACGCTCCGGCGGACGACTGTGCGTCCGCCGGCGACGGCATCTCCTCATCCTGTCCCGGACGGCCGACGGGCTCGCGCGCTTCCACGAGCCGCCAGCCGCGCTCGCGGGCACTAACGGCGGTGGAGCGAAACAGCCGCTCAACGACCTTCTGGTAGCGCTTGGCGCCTTGATCCTTGTGCAGGGCGATGTAAAGCACGCCGTCTGGCGCCAGCGCCTGTGCCGCGGCGTTTATCTCGGCGATCACGCGGGCGTTGCCGCGGTCGCCCGGAGGCGCCAGCGCCAGCCGCGAGGTGAGGCCCGGCGGCAGGTCCCAGGGAAGTCCGGCTGTCGCCTGGCGCCCGCTACCGGAGAGCGTGACCCGGGCGCAACGCAAGGCTGCCATCGACGGTTCGAGTACCAGCACCTGCTCTACGATTGCTACACCGGCAGGCACCGGCGCACCCTCCCCCGTTCTCGACTCCTCGGCGGGCGCGCCGCCGCGCGTCCTTCCGCTCTCGGGCCAGCTCTCGGGCCGGCTCTCGGGCGATCTCGCGGTCCCGCCCACTGGCGCGCGCTCCTGCAGCGCCGCCAGCGCGACCATACCCGCCGTGCCGCTGGCGTCCACCAGCGGCCGCCGGTCGTCTCCAGGCACCTCGCGAAAGATCCGGCCGGCGGGAGGAGTATCGGGATAGCCTCGAACTCCCGCCTTGATCACCAGCCGGCCGTGAGGCAGCGCCACCTCGGTCATGGCGTGATAGCGCTCCAGGACGGTCATCACGCCAGTCTAGCGCGCTCTTCGCCGGTGTTACCCTGGACCGATGGCAGTGGTGCTTGGCATAGACACCTCTTGCGACGACACCGGCATCGGTATCACCAGGGATGGGCGGGTGGCCGCCAACGTTGTGGCTTCGCAGGCCGCCCTGCACGGCCGCTTCGGCGGTGTGGTTCCGGAGGCGGCGAGCCGCGAGCACCTGCTGGTGATCGACGAAGTTTTGGGCCGAGCGCTGGCAGAGGCCGAGGTGGAGGTGGGCGAGCTCCAGGCGGTGGCGGCTACCTTCGGACCGGGACTGGTAGGTGCGCTGCTGGTCGGCCTCAACTACGGCAAGACACTCGCCTGGGGCCTCGGAATACCGTTTCTGCCCGTTCACCATCTCGAGGGTCACATCGCCTCGGCACTCGCCGGCGGCGAAGCAGAGCCGCCGTTCCTGTGCCTGGTCGCTTCCGGTGGCCACACGAGCCTGTTCGACGTCGCGGCGTGGGGCGAGTACCGCGAGCTCGGCCGAACCCGCGACGACGCCGCCGGCGAGGCGTTCGACAAGGTGGCGCGGCTGCTCGGACTTCCCTACCCGGGTGGGCCCGAGCTGGCCCGCTTGGCTCGGCAGGGCAACCCTGAAGCCTTCCGCTTCACAGCGCCCATGCAACGCCAGGAGGGCTTCGATTTCTCCTTCAGCGGCCTCAAGACGGCCGTCGCCACCCTGTTGGAGCGTCAGCCCGAGGCCGAGCCCGCCGACGTCGCGGCGTCGTTCGAACGAACCGCCGTCGACAGCCTCCTCGGCACTACCTTGCGCGCGGCGCGGCAGACCGGCCGTGAGACACTGGTGGTTGCCGGCGGCGTTGCGGCAAACGAGCGCCTGCGCTCACGCCTCGCGGAGAGTGGCCTCACGGTGCTGTTGCCGCCGCCTGGCCTTTCGACTGACAACGGGGCGATGATCGCGTTGGCGGCTGAGACCAGACTGTGGCGAGGAGTGCCGGCCCCTGCCTGGGACGCGGACGCCACCCCCTACCTGCCGCTCGCCTCCAGCGCGGCTCGGTAGGCCTCCAGGTAGCGAGGCACCACCAGTTCGCCGGAGAATTCGCTTACCGCCCGCTCCCTCGCGGCCAACCGGTAGCGCTCGTGCAGGTCCGGATCTCGCAGCAGGGCAACGGCGCACTCGATCATCCCGTCGACATCGTCCTCCTCACGCAGGCAGCCGCTGCGCCCGTTCTCGACTACCTCGGGCAGGCCACCCGACGAGCTGCCCACGACCGGCACCCCGGAGGACATCGCCTCCAGCGCAGCCAGGCCGAACGATTCGTTGCGGCTCGGCAGCAGGAACAGGTCAGCGAGCGCCAGGAGGCTCTCGACCCGCGGGAACGAACCGAGGAAAGCCACTCGGTCGGACACGCCGAGATCGCGGGCAAGCTGCAGTGCCGCGGGCCGGTCGGGTCCGTCGCCGATCATCAGCAGGCGCGCCGGCAACTCCCTGGCCACCCCGGCGAATATCCGAATGACATTGCCGACTCTCTTCACCGGCCGGAAATTCGAAACGTGGATCAGCAGCTTCTCGTCGGCCGCTCCGTAACGCTGGCGCAGCTCGAGGTCGCGCCCCGGAGTGAAGCGTTGGGTGTCGATGGGGTTGGGAATCACGCGGATATCGCGAGCGACGCCCAGCTCGCTGCGGGTGGCATCGGCCAGGTAGCGGCTGACAGCCGTCACTACGTCGGAGCGTCCGATCGAGTACTGGGTGGTGCGCAGATATGCAGGTTGCAGGCCGACCAGGGTGACGTCGGTGCCGTGCAAGGTCGTCACTATCGCCGGAGCCGGATTTTGGCGGGTCATGTCGCGCGCCAGCACCGCTGCCGTCGCGTGAGGAACGGCGTAGTGGGCGTGGATGAGGTCGATGCCCACCTCCTCGATCACCTCGACGAGCTTCGACGCTTCCGACAGGGTGGTGAGCGGCGCGTTGAACAGCGGATAGCTGAGCGTCTCTACCTCGTGGTAGTAGGTGTCGCCGCAGCCGGCCTCGCCGAGCCGGAACGGCACCCGGTCGGCCACGAAATGCACGGCGTGTCCCTGCCTGGCGAGAGCGATCCCGAGCTCGGTCGCCACCACGCCGCTGCCGCCGGCCCCGCTGTGTAGCAGTACGGCGATGTTCATCGAAACGCCATGACCGCGGAACGGTCTCGCAAGGCAGTGTCTCGCAAAGCAGTGCCACTCGACCCTGGTCCGGCGCCGGGCGCCGGACGGCAGTAACCGGCCATAGCTGCGGCTCCGCGCGGCGCGCGTCGTACACTGCGGACATGCTCGTGGGGGTCGTAACCGACTCGACCTGTGACCTGCCCGCGGCTACGCTGAGACGGGTGCGTGTCGAGGCGGTGCCGTTGCGGGTAGAAGTAGGCGATGAGACGTATCTGGACTGGCGGGACCTCGATCCGGCCACCCTCTACGACTGGATGACGAACCAGGGGGTGCTTCCGGCCGTTCGCTCGCCTCAGCCGGAAGACTTCATGGAGGCGTATCGTCGCAGCTTCCAGAGGTTCGAAAGCCTCGTGTCGATCCATCTGTCCGAACGGTTCTCGCAAACGTTCGAAAACGCCCGGAGCGCAGCCGAGCGCCTGGGCATCGAGGAAAACGTGACCTTCATAGACTCCGGCCAGGCCGGGGCGGGGTTGGCTGAGATTGTGCTGGAGGCCGCGAAACTCGCTCGAAACGGTGCCACGGCCGCCGCGGTAAAGGCTGCTGCCGAACGGATCCGAAGCGACCTGTACGGCGTCTTCAGTCCGACTGTGGGCACCTGGGGCCCGAGTTCCGGACTCTTCGATGCAATAGGTAAGCGCCGGCACCGCTCGCTGGGCCACCGGCCGCTCGTGGGAATCGCCGACGGACGGCTGTCGCAACTGGGTTGGCAGCGGGCGCAGCATGTCCCATGGGCGCTGGCGACCACGCTGCATCGGCGCTTCGGCGACCAGCCGATTCTGGTGACGATCGCCAACGGCAGCTCCGATCACGCCGAGTTGGCGCGACTGCGCGCGGCCGTGGAGAGCGGCGGACTGAACATCGCGCACGGCCGCATGCAGGTCATCGGACCCGCCCTCGGCGCCCGGCTGGGACCCGGCTCGGCGATGGTTTTCGCGCGCCCGGCTCCCGATCCGTGAGCCTCGCACGTCTCAACGAACGGTCCCCCATAACCCTCCGAGATACATTTCCTGGGTGACGACTCCGGCAACGCTCTCCCCTTCCATCACCACCACGAGTGCCTCGTGCGCCAGCACGCGCCGCAGGTCGGTCACCGCCACCGAGCCGTCGATCTTCACCAGCTCTTCCCACGAGGTTATCCGTTCACGCTTCACCCCGGTAACGCCGACCGGCACACCCTGCTCCTCCACCACCACGATGCGATTCTCGGCCAGCGTCTGAATGTTCTGGGCGCTCTCCACGACGGGAACCGCGGCCGCCACCTTGCGCGCCGGCGGTGGCGCCACCAGGCCGAACGACAGCAAGGTCGGGCTAGGCATGCGCAGTGCCGAACGAAGGTAGCGAAGTGCGCTCACCAGGGCGATCACGAAGAGCAGTCCCTCGGCGATGCCGGGCAGGTTGAAGTCGTGAAAGCCCAGACGGCCCTGCCGACCGAACAACAGGTAGAGCACGAACGAGGCGAGCAACGCGAACGAGACAGCTGCCAGGCCGGCAAGGAAGGCCGCCAGCCGCAGCTGGGAAGGACGTCTCATCGTGCCGCGTGCCGGACGGCTGGAATTACCGGCGGCTCACCCAACTGGTCGCCCCGGTCGACGTCGGCGGCCAGGCACGCGTCATCTGTAACTACCGCCCGGACCGACCCGCCCAGGCGCTCACTCGCCAGGCGCTCGAGACGGTTGAGATCGGCCCGCCCGAACATGAGGGCAAGGAGGGTACCAGGACCCATCAGGCCGGCAAGAGCGACTGGATTCTTTCGTGACAGGTACAGCCGGTCGATCAGTTCGAGCAACGGACCTACCAGTTGCGGTTTCAACAGCATCAGGTTGCCTCCGGTAAAGCGCCCCTGCTTGAGGCGCACGAATGTTCGCCTGTGCGTGGGGAAATCGGCCAGCGCAGCGCGCTCCGGAACGATCGGGTAGGCTAGTTCTGCCTCACCGGCGGCAGTGACGAAGCGATCGACCGCTTCCGGTGAAAGCCAGGGCACGTCCGCCGTCGTCACCAGCATCGGAGTGTCCGGTGTAACGGCCAGCGCTGCACCCAGGCCCAAGGCCAGGGATTGCGCGAATCGTTGGCCGGCAGGAACCGCCCGAAGGCGTCCCCCTCCCAAACCGTCGCTGCCCGGGCCGACGAAGATCGTCTCCGATACCGACCTGCTGGCTTCGAGAGCCCTGAGGACGTACCACGCCATCGGCCTTCCTTCGATGGGCACCAGGGCCTTGGTGGCCACCCCTGCCGCCGAAGCGAGGCGGTCGCCTTGGTCTCCCCCGGCCAATACGACCGCCGTGATCTTGCGATAGGCACCGTCCATGATGACGGCGCATTCTACCGCAAGGCGGCGGCTCCGCTACCGCCGGCCCGGGATGAACGAGGGCGCCGCCGACCAAAGGTCGAACGGCGCCCAGAGATACCGGTGGACCGACTAGCGTCGTTCCTGCCGAACTCTGATCTCGGTCGTGTCACCGGAGCGCACCTGAACGTCGGTCACGAAGGTCCGGAAGCCGGGTGCAACGACCACCAGCTCGTAGCTGGCCGGTTGCAGGTCGTCCACGGACAGTATGCCGGTGCCATTGGGGATGGTACCCACCGAGCTTCCGTCGAGAAAGACCCTTGCGCCTCCGACGTTCGCCTGCACCTGCAGGCGACCGGCCTGGCTGCGCAGCCGGGCGTTCACCGTCTGGCTGCCGCCGGCACGGACATCGAAACTGACGAAGGCATCCTGATAGCCGGGGCGGCGGAAGCGGGCCTCGTAGCTGCCGGCTTCCAGAGTGATCCTGCCGGTAGGGGTAGTTCCGACGAACCGTCCGTCGACGACCACCTCGGCGTCGCGTGGCTCGCTCTCGAACGACACGCTGCCGGTACGACGGACCTGAGAAAGACGCGCGTCGACCGTCGTGGTACTTCCCGGCCGCACATTGACCGACTCGCGGTATTCGTCGTAACCGCTGCGTTCCACGCGGACATCGTGCCTTCCCGGCCGGGTACCGAAGTTCACCGGCGTGTACCCGACGAACTCCCCGTCGACGAACACCTGCGCGTCCTGGGGGCTCGAGCGCACCGCCAACGTGCCGTACGCGGCCTGCTGCGGGCGACTGCCGACGTAGAGCAGGGCGGTGTCGGTGACCCAGTTGTTCTGCTCGATCGGCCGAACGACTATCGACAGGCTGCGTGCGAAGCCTTCCTCACCCTGCTGCGAGGTGGCGAAGTTCGGATCCTCCTCGAAGCGCGCGAGCTCGCGTGTGTCGAGCTCGGTGCGCGACGCCACAGCTATCACCTTGTCCAGGCCACGGGGAGCTTCGGCATTGAAGGTGTAGCGCGCGTTGCGAGCCGGGAAGTAGCGCGTCTCCCCCGCTTGCATCCGGTTGTTCCGACCGGCGTCGTCGAAACGGTTCGGCAAAAGCTGATGAATTTCGCCGTTCGGCCTGACGTTGAAGAGGTAGACGTAGCTGTCCTCCGATACCCGGACGCCGATGCGGATCGCCTCACCGATCTGGAACGTGGGGATATCGCCACCGTTGCCCCTTTCGAGGAACACATCGACCTCGAACCCGGGACGCGGGTTCACGACGATAGATTGCGGGCTGAAGACAACTCCATCCTGGGATTGTGCCCAGGCGGGAGCGACGAGAAGTACTGTAAGGAGTAGAAGGCCAAGATTTCGTTTCATGCACCCTCTCCTTTCTTGTCCTGATGGACGGGGTTCTGCAGGGCGTGATCCGGAGCGTAGCACCTGGGTTTGCGGGCGCGTGTGCGCATACTTAAGCCTCCTTCATCTACTGTGGGCTTACCGTGGTCCCGCCTGCGCTCAAACTTGGAGGCGGAAAGCAACCGGCTCGAGGCACGCCGGTGAAGCAAAGGAGACGTAATGAGGATCGTTCTGACCAAACATTTGGCTATCGCGGCCGTTCTGCTGGCGGGGGCCGCCCTGGCTCAGGATCTCGGCGCCGACGAGGTACTGGCAAACATTCGGCAGGAGGCCGAAGCCACCAGGGACGCCAGCTTCCTGTTGACGGGCCGACTGATCGACCCGGACGGGACGGCGATCGCCCTCGAGGTGGAGGTAGAACTCATTCCCGGCGAGCGTGCGGCACGAGCCGACTTCATCCAACCCGACGCGCTGGCGGACAATGTAGTCGTGTTCGACGATGAAGCCGTCTACAACTACATTTTCCTCACCAATCAGGTAACGGTGTTCGACGCCAACGATCCCGACGCGCTCGGTGGCTTCATCAGCGGGCAAGGCGAAGGCGGCGCTCCAACGTTGACCCTCGACCTCGAGAAGTTGTTCGCGGGCTGGGACGCCGAGGTCGAGAGCTACGAAGCGGGTTTCTACCACCTCCGGCTGGACAACAAGGAGACGGGCGCGGCGCTGGACCATGTGCTGGCGACGGTGCAGGAGGGAACCTGGGTGCCAAGTGAGCTCGTTCTGTTCGGCGACGACGGAAGCATGGTGGCCGAACTGTTCATCGATGACTTCCAGCGAGACCAGGGCATCTCGGTAGAGGACGTGACCTATATCCCCGAAGACGCCGAGGTAATCGACGAGCGCGCCCGCTAGGCTCACCCGCCTGCCTTCTACGGTGCCGGTCCGGCTCAGCCCACCATCTGCTCGGCTACCACCAGCCGGTCGAACTCCTCGCCGCTGAGGTGTCCCAGTTCGATGGCCGCCTCCCTGAGCGTGAGGTTGCGTCGGTGCGCTTCCTGGGCGATCTCGGCGGCCTTGTAGTAGCCGATTCTGGTATTGAGGGCGGTGACCAGCATCAACGAGTTGTCGAGGTGCGCCCTGATGCGCGCCTCGTCGGGCTCGATGCCCAGCACGCACCTTTCCCTGAACGAGTCCATGGCGTCGGACAGCAGGCGCGCCGACATCAGCAGGTTGTAGATCATCACCGGCTTGAAGACGTTGAGCTGAAGGTGGCCGTGGCTTCCGGCCACCGACACGGCCGTGTCGTTACCCATCACCTGGGCGCAGACCATCGTCAGCGCCTCGGCCTGAGTCGGATTGACCTTGCCCGGCATTATCGACGAGCCGGGCTCGTTCTCCGGCAACCGCAACTCGCCGATGCCGCAACGAGGCCCTGAGCCGAGCAGGCGGATGTTGTTGGCTACGGCGAACAGACTCACCGCCAGCCGCTTCAGGCCACCGGACGCCTCGACCACCGCGTCGTGCGCCGAAAGCGCCTCGAACTTGTTGTCGGCCGTGACGAACGGATGACCGGTAAGCTCGGCGATCTGGGCCGCGACCTTCTCGGCGAAACCGGCGGGAGTGTTGAGCCCCGTACCAACCGCCGTACCACCGAGCGCCAGTTCTGACAGGTGCCCGAGGCTGTGCTCGATCGCTTCGATGCTCTTCCCCAGTTGCGCCGCATACCCGGAGAACTCCTGACCCAGCGTGAGCGGCGTGGCGTCCATTAGATGGGTGCGACCGATCTTGACGATCCGCGCGAACTCCTCGGCTTTGGCCGCCAGCGCTCGCTGAAGTTCGCGGGCGCTGGGCAGGACCTGGACTGCCAGCGCCGTGTAGGCAGCTATATGCATCGCCGTCGGAAAGGTGTCGTTCGACGACTGCGAGCGGTTGAGGTCGTCGTTGGGATGGATCGGCTTCTTGGATCCGAGCTCCTCGCCGGCGATCTCGCTCGCCCGGTTGGCAATGACCTCGTTCAGGTTCATGTTCGTCTGGGTTCCGGATCCGGTCTGCCACACCACCAGCGGAAAGTGCTCATCCAGCTCGCCGGCGCCGATTTCATCGCACACCCGGCCGATGAGACTCGCCTGTTCGTCGGACAGGTCGGTGAGCTCGGCGTTCGTGAGCGCGGCCGCCTTTTTCAGAACGGCGAACGCCCGGATGATCTCGAGCGGCATGGGCTGGCCACCGATGCGGAAGTTCTCGAGCGAGCGTTGGGTCTGGGCTCCCCAGTAGCGGTCGGCGGGCACCTTCACCTCGCCGAGCGTGTCCTTCTCGATCCGATAGCGGGTAGCTGTATCTGCCTTCATGGCTCCATGTTAGCGCGGTCGCCGTGTACGAGAGCGCCGGTACGCTTGCTACGGCTGGAGCGCGAACTCGAGCGCCGCGGCAAGCCCGTTTCGCCAGTTCACCCAGTTGTGGCCGGCGTTGCGCTCGGCGTAGCGGTGCTCGCTGCCCCGGCTCTCGAGCGCCCGGCCGACTTCTCGGTTCACGTCGGTCAGCCACTCGATCGTGCCGACATCGGCGTACCAGCGCGGCGGCGACGACGATCCCTCGCGGAGCCGATCCACGACCCAGGATCCATCCCCTCGGTAGAAGTCGCGGTTCTCGGGTCCACCCTTGAACGCCCCTGAGAAAGTGACCACGGTGTCGAACTCCTCCGGATGGAGCAGGGCGAGCACCGCACTCACCAGGCCGCCGAGTGACACGCCCATCACCACCCGCTCGGAGGAACCGGCGTAGTTGCCTTCGATGAACGGGATCAGCTCGTCCAGCGTGAACTCGCGGTATGGCGCCGAGAAGCCGTACTCGCTGGTGCGGTCCACCGGTTCGACGAACGCTAGCCGCGCCGGCCGTATGCGTCCCTCGGCAAGGAGCGCCTCGAGCACCTTGGGCAGGCCGGCTACCCTCAGGAACGCCGTTCCGTCGTGCACCAGCACCAGCGGCAACGTTTCGTCCTCGTGGCCGCCCGGCGTATAGACGCTCACGCGCCGCATCCCGCCCAGTGGCTCGCTCTCCAGCCGGTGGCGATCGAGACGACCGTTCGCGAGCGAGTCGGGCAGGTCCGCATAGCGGCTGGCCCGATAGGCGGGACCGAGCAACGCGCTCACCTCCGGAAACCAGGGGTTGTCGCCTCTCACCGGGTTACCCGGGTCGGCGCGCGTGCGCCCGTCCCCGTCCATGAAGGCGTACTCGAAGTAGACGTCGTCGGGGAGTGTAAGCCGAAAGGAGCTGACCTTCTCCGCATCTACCGGATGCGGAGAGCGGTCCATGTCCGTGTGGTCGGAGATGATGTGAGTGGCCCACTGAGGAGTGACGATCTCGGCCTGCATGCTGAGAGTGTACCTTTGCGGCTGGGGAACGCATTATCCGCCCTGGTAGACTCCGGCATGAGTCACCCGTTCGACGCTCTCGCCGAAGAAACGCTCCGTGCCCGCCCGTCGGTGAAGTGGCGCCACTTTCCCGAGGACGTGCTGGCCTGCTGGGTCGCCGACATGGACTTTCCGCCCGCTGAGGAGATCCTCCGGGCGGTCACCGACTTCGTGGCAGCGGGCGACCTGGGCTACCCGCCGATGACCGGCCTGGCGGGGCTGCGCGAGGCGGTTTGCGACCGGCTGGCCGAACGGCACGGGTTGTCGCTCGAACCGGACGATCTTCAGGCGTTGCCGGGGATCATCCCGGGACTGAACCTGGCATGCTCGGTCCTGGCGGGACCGGAGGAGGGAGTGATCGTCCAGCCGCCCGTTTACCCTCCGTTCATGTCCGCCGTGCACGGGAACGGCCGCGAACTCGTCTACAACCCGATGCGCGAGGGCGAGGAGGGCTGGGAGTTCGATCTCGAGGGGTTGGAACGAGCGGTGAAACCGTCTACGCGGTTGCTCATGCTGTGCAACCCACAGAATCCCACGGGCCGGGTCTTCCGGCGCGACGAGCTGGAGGCCCTCGCAGAGGTGGTCTTGCGACACCGGCTCTGGGTGGTATCGGACGAGCTCCATGCCGACCTCGTGCTGGGAGACGCCGCCGCCAACGGGCGTTCGGTCGGCAGGGAGCTTAGGCATGTGCCATTCGCGGCGCTGGGCGCCGAAGTCGCCCAACGAACCCTCACCCTCTACGGCCCCACCAAGGCGTTCAATATCGCCGGGCTGAAGATCGGCTTCGCCATGAGCCGAAATCGGGAGCTGATGGAGCGGCTGCGGCTCGCGGCCAGCGGTCTGGTGGCGTCCGGCAACGTCCTGGCTCAGGCGGCCACGCTGGCTGCCTACCGCCAGGGAGACTCCTGGCTAGACGGTACGCTCGACTACCTGCGCGGAAACCGCGCTGCCCTGCTCGAGTTCACGGCCCGGGAGTTGCCGGGAGTCAGACTGCACGCGCCGCAGGGAACCTACCTCGCGTGGCTCGACTTCCGCGGCAGCGCACTGGGTGGGCCTGCCGCCGACTTCCTCCTTGAGCGGGCGCGGGTCGGGCTCAATTCCGGGGTCGACTTCGGGCCCGATCTGGAGCCCGGCCTCGAGGGTTTCGCACGGCTGAACTTCGCCACTTCCCGACGGCTCCTGATGAGGGCTCTCGGCCGCATCCGCGACACCCTCACGCCATGAACGCGCTTCCGCCCGAACTGGCGGGATGCCGGGCCTGCCCCCGGCTGGTAGAGCACCGGGAGTCGGTAGCGCATCAGAAGCGCCGCGCGTACCGGTCCGAGAGCTACTGGGGCCGACCCGTGCCCGGCTTCGGAGATGCCGACGCGCAGCTGATCCTGCTTGGGCTGGCCCCCGGCGCCCACGGCTCGAACCGCACGGGGCGGATGTTCACCGGCGACGCCTCGGGAGACTTCCTCTTCCCCGCGCTGTACCGGGCGGGCCTGGCGTCCGGCCCACAAGCCGAGCGAGCCGACGATGGCCTGACGCTGTCGGGAGTGTGGATTACCGCGTCGGCGCGCTGCGTGCCACCGGGCAATCGGCCCAACCGGAGTGAACTGGAGAACTGCCGGCGTTGGTTGGATTACGACTTCAGGCAGTTGCCACGGGCCCGTCTGGTCGTCGCACTGGGGAGCATCGCTCATGACAGCTATCTCGACCTGCTGCGCTACCGCGGTGCGAAGCCGGTGAAGCGCGAGCACCCGTTCGGGCACGGCTCACTCCATCCCCTCGATAACGTCACGGGCGTCCTGCCACTTCTCGACAGCTACCACCCGAGCTTCCAGAACACCAATACCGGCCGACTTACCGCGGCGATGTTCGATGAGCTGTTGGCGCGAGCCCGTCGCCTGGCCGGATTAGGGCAGGTAACCGGCGATCAGGAGACCGCAGCCGACCGGGGCAGGGGCAGCTGATGCCGAAGATGCTCAGCCTGGGCAGGGAGTTGGAGCGTCCCATCGCCGCCGGACACCCCTGGGTCTATCGCGACGCCCTGCCACGGCACACGCTCGAGACGGGCGAGTGGGTGCGCGTCGAGGCGGGCCGGGCGATGGCCCACGGCCTCTACGACGCCGAGGGTGCGATCGCCGTTCGCCTGTTCAGCCGCCTGCTGGAGCCGGACCGAGACTGGTTCAGCGCTCGCGTGCAGGAGGCGACCCTACTGCGCGCAGGGTTGCAGCAGGCGGGCACCGACGCCTACCGGCTGATCTACGGCGAGGGCGACGGGTTGCCCGGCATCGTCGTCGACCGGTACGGGCGGCAGGCGGTGCTCAAGGTGTACTCCCAGGGCGTTCGTACGGCGCTGCCGCAAATCCTCAAGGCACTGACCACAGCCCTCGACCTGCGGGGAGTGAGCGAGCGCGGCGAGACCGGGCTGGAGAGCCGTTACGGTCAACTGCCCCCGCCCGAGCTGACGGTCAACGAAAACGGCCTGCGGCTGCTGGCGAATCTCCACGAGGGTCAGAAGACCGGACTGTTCCTGGACCAGCGCGACAACCGAGCGACGGTGAGGCGCATCGCCGGGGGCCTCGACGTACTCAACCTCTTTTCCTACAACGGCGGCTTCAGCGTTGCGGCGCTCGCGGGCGGAGCCACGAGGGTCCTGTCGGTCGACCTGGCGGCGCCGGCGTTGCGTGACGCCGAGCGTACCGTCGCGCTGAACGGATTCGGCGACGAGCAACACGAGACGCTGACCGCCGATGTGTTCGATTACCTGGCGGGCGACGCCGCCCACGGTTACGGACTGGTGGTGTGCGACCCGCCGTCGTTGGCCCACGCCAAGCGCAGCCGCCATGCGGCCCTGCGCGCGTACCGCCGGCTCAACGTCGGCGCCCTCAAGAGGGTGTCTCCCGGAGGAATGCTCGCTACCTCGTCCTGTACCGCGCAGGTGTCGCCGGAAGCGTTCCGGCAGGTTGTGGCGGAGGCAACCGCCGAGGCGGGCGTGAGGGCTCAGATCGTGCACGAAGCCGGTCACCCGCTCGACCATCCGGTGCCCGCAAACTTTCCCGAGGGCCGCTACCTGAAATTCCTGGTGCTGCGCGTGCTCGAGCAGGTGTAGACGGAGTCCGTCAGTCGCTCAGACGCGGCTGGAACCAGTCGACCACCCGCTCGACGATCCGTTCGCGCCCCAGGTCATTGAGCAGTTCGTGATAACCGCCTGCCACCAGTTCGAAGGTGACATCGGTCGACGATACCCGCTGGCTCAGAAGCCGGCTCGCCCCGGGATCGGCTATACGGTCCTCGTTACCGTGGATTACCAACAGCGGCACTGTGATGCTCGCTGCCCGCTCGACGACATCGAAGCCCGAGAACAGTTGGATCACGGTGTGCGCCGAGGTCTTCCGCCGAAAGACCAGCGGATCGGAGAGATATGCCTGTACCTGGGCAGGCAGGCGCGAAAGCCGGCTGGCGTCGACGCGGCCGACACCCAGCCGCGGGAACACACCGGCAAGCAGCCGCACCAGTCGCAAGCGAGCCTCGCCTACCGGCTCCCCGTGGCCCAGGTAGGGCGAGCTGAGCAGCAAGGCGTCTACGATGTCCGGTTCTTTGGCGCACAGTGCGGCGGCGACCGCGCCACCTGCACTGTGGCCGAACAGTCCGCAACGAAGGTGTGGATGCTCGGCCCGGACCCGGTGAACGAAGGCCGCCAGATCCGCGACCAGACCCTGGAACGAGCTGACGAAGCCGCGGCGCCCGGCACTGCGCCCATGACCGGCGAAGTCGATTGCGTGGACAGCGAAGCCGTTGCGCGAGAGGGCGTCTGCAAGCCTCTCGTAGCGAGCGGAGTGCTCGGCGTAGCCGTGGGCGATCACCACCAGCCCGACAGGCTCGGCCTCGGGCAGCCACGCCAGGGTGTGCAGCGTCAGCCCGTCGCCACCTCGTAGTGTGCTGCTGCGGAACGAGTTGCTGGGCCCAGTGGCCACCGGCTACCCGGCCACTTCGAACAGTTCGAAGCTCACGTCCTCCAGGACGGGGTTGGCGAGTGTCTTGCGGGCCACTTCGGCCAACTGGCGCTCGAGCTCCTCACGCTCGCCGGTCAGCCGCAGCTCGATGCGCTTGCCGACGCGCAGATCGCTGATATTGTCATGACCGAGACGCCGGAGCGTTGTCTCTACCGTCCGCCCCTGAGGGTCGAGGATCGAGCGCTTGAGCATAACTTCGACGACGGCACGGAACTCAGGCATCGACATCCTCCAGTACGCGGCGCAGCACTTCCCGATAGGCCTCTTCCACGCCCCCCAGGTCGCGCCGGAAACGGTCCTTGTCGAGTCGCTCTCCGCTGCCGATATCCCAGAGCCGGCAGGTGTCGGGACTGATCTCGTCCGCCAGTACGATGTCACCGCCGGGCGTGCGGCCGAACTCCAGCTTGAAGTCCACCAGATCCAGCTTGCGCGACCGCAGGAAGGGTGTGAGCAGGTCGTTCACGGCGATAGCCAGCTCGAACATCACCTCGAGCTCCTCCTCGTCGGCGAAGCCGAGCGCCACGGCGGTCGCGTCGTTCATCGGCGGATCGCCCAGGTCGTCGGACTTGTAACACCACTCGATGACCATCGGATCGAGCTCGAGCCCCTCCTCGACGCCGTAACGCTTGGCGAACGAGCCCGCCGCCCGGTTGCGCACCACCACCTCGACCGGGATTATCTCGACGGCCGATACCAACTGCTCGCGCTCACCGATACGTCCCAGGAGATGCGTCGGAACGCCGTTTTCGCCGAGCACCTCGAACAACCGGACGGACACCGCGTTGTTGACCGCTCCCTTGCCGTCGATAGTGCCGCGCTTCTGGGCATTGAAGGCAGTGGCGTCATCCTTGTACTCCACGACCAGTCGGTCAGGGTCGCCGGTGCGCCACACCTTCTTCGCCTTGCCTTCGTACATCAGTCCTAGCTTTTCGGGCGGGTTCTCCACGCACCGGACTATAGCAGGGCATGCTGGGCATCACGCGGCAGTAACCAAGCGGCGAGACTTCAATGCACCTTGGCGGGTGCGAGCTTCAGTCCCACGAGAGCCGCGGCCTGACGCAAACGTTTGTCGGTTGCGATCACGAAAGCGGCTTTCATGGACAGCGCCGTGGCTATGTGAATGGCATCCAGGCTGCGGACCATCACAACTTGCTTGCCGCGGTGGCGGTAGGCCGTATCCACCAGCCTCTTCACTTCGCTCCAGACTTCGCGACCATACGGCACCAACACGATGCGCCCGGCCTGTACATCGGTTTCGAAACGCTGGAACAAGACTTCGGCTCCTCCGTCACGCAGATCGCCTGCCTGTTCCTTGCGCTCGAGCGAACAGATGAGTTCGACGGCAGCAACGTCGGCAGTGCCGAGCGCCCCGCTGCTCGTCGCGGCCAAATCGAGAAATCGTGGCGAATCAGACTCGGGAGCGTAGAGCTTGAGCAGGGCCGATGTGTCCCAGTAATCCACCTACAAGCGCTCGTCCCTGTCCTCGGCGAGCAACTCGTCGGCCGCCAGCGAAACGCGCCCCGTGGAATAGCGGTCATGAAGCTCCCGCAGTTCGGTTGCCCACTCCCGCATGTCGATCTCCCCCCTTGGTGCTCCCGCACGAGTCAAGCGAGCCTTGACTACGCCGCGCACCGTTATCAGCACGTCCTCTCCACCACTCGCACGGTCCACAAGCTCCGAAAGCTTCGCTTTGCTTTCTTTGAGACTCTTGATCATGTGACCATTGTAGTCCCCTCGCCGAATCCGTAGCAAGGACTCGCCAGGCTCGCCAACCGGAGGTCATCGATCTCGAAGGTGAACTAGGCGCAAGCCCCCGAGTTCAGAGCCCGAACCGAGCGTAGATCTCGTCGACGTGCCGCAGATACCAGCCGGGGTCGAACGCCACCGCCAGCTCCTCCTCGGACAGCGTGCTCTCGGAATCGCCGGCGAGCAGTTCGCGCAGGTGCACGCCCTCCTCCCAGCTCCGCAGGCTGTTGCGCTGCACGATCTCGTACGCCTGCTCGCGCATCATGCCGCGCTCGATCAGCAGGTGCAGCACTCGCTGCGAGTAGATCAGCCCGTGGAGCGCGTCGAGATTGTCGCGCATCGCCTGCGGATAGACGATGAGTTCGCGCACCACCCTGGTGAGCCGCCGGCTGGCGTAGCTGGCCAGTGTGGTGGTGTCGGGCAGGATCACGCGCTCCACGGCGGAGTGGGAGATGTCGCGCTCGTGCCACAACGCCACGTTTTCCAGTCCCGCCTGCAGGTTCGAGCGCAGCAACCGGGCGATGCCGCTGATGTTCTCGCTGGCGATCGGATTCTTCTTGTGGGGCATGCTCGACGAGCCGGTCTGGCCCTTGGCGAAACCCTCCTGCGCCTCACGTACCTCACTGCGCTGGAGGTGGCGGATCTCTACGGCGATCCGCTCCAGGGTGGTGCCCAGGATCGCCAGGGAAGCCGACAGTTCGGCGTGTCGGTCGCGCCCCACCGTCTGATTGCTCACCGGGTCCGCCGTCAGATCCAGCCGCTCGGCCACGCGCGCCTCCACCTCGGGTGGCACGTGGGCGTAGGTCCCTACCGAACCGGACATCATCGCCACCGAGACCCCCTGGCGAGCGCGATTGAGTCGCTCCAGGTCCCTCTCCAGGGCCGCCGAGAAGTTGAGGAACTTCAGTCCGAAGGTCATCGGTTCGGCGTGGATGCCGTGGGTTCGGCCGATCGTCGGCGTGTGCTTGTGCTCGACGGCTCGCTCTCGCACCGCCGCGAGCAGAGTCTCCACATCGGCAATCACGAGCCCCATCGCTTCGCGAAGCAGCAGGTTCTGCGCGGTGTCGACTACGTCGGTGGAGGTCAGGCCCAAGTGGATGTAGCGGGCGTCCTCGCCAACCCGTTCGGTCAGCGCCCTGGTGAAGGCGACGATGTCGTGCCGGGTCACGCCCTCGATCTCCGCCACCCGCTCGGCGAACCCCTCGTCCAGTGGCCGGTCCGCCAGCGCCGCCCGAATTCGCCCGGCCGTTCCCCCGGGGACCTCACCGAGTTCTTCCCACGCCTCGGTGGCGGCAAGCTCCACCTCGAGCCAGGCGCGGTAGCGATTGGCCTCGCTCCACAGGCGCTTCATCTCGGCCGTCGAGTAGCGATCGATCATAAGAGGAAGCTATCACGGTCGCATTCGAGTACCATCGAACAGAAGATCGATATCCTCCCGCTGGCGCATGAGGAGACCCGCATGCTCCGTGTTCGCCTACGCCTCCTGACCGCCTCGCTCGGCGCCCTCGCGCTCGGGCTCGGCCTCTATCTCGTCAGCCGAGGGCCGACTCTGCTCAGCTCCGCCGGCCCGGACTTACCGTCCGCGGGTTTCCCGTTGGCCGGCAATCTTCCGTCCGCTCTTCACACCTACGCGTTCGCGCTGCTCGGGCTGGCGCTGCTGCCGCTCAGCAGGCTGTCCGCGGCATCGTCGTGTCTGGCCTGGCTTGCCGCTTCGGCACTGCTCGAACTCGCGCAGCTGATGCCGGCCGGCGCCGCCCTCACACTCCCTCTCGCCGGCGCATTCGCCCTCGGCACTTTCGATCCGGCAGACCTGCTGGCCAGCGCAGTCGGGGCTGTGGCGGCTTTCCTGACTGCCTACAGCGTGTTGAACTCCGGTCCCTCCCGGCCGGTGCCGAGCGCTCGACGAGGTCCGCTACCAGGACGCCGGCCGCTTCGCCCGACTTCGGCGCCTGGACCAGCCTCGGCCACCTGCATCGCAGCCGTCCGCTTGGCTGCCAACTCAATCCTCGCTGGCGCCTTCCTGTTCACCACGGTTGCCACCAGTCCGCCGCCGCCCCTCGGATTCCTCTCGACCGATCTCGAGCATCCCTGTCCGGGGAGCAAGGTTACCCTCAGTTGGACGCTGGCAGAGGGTGTAGGTGGAATGCTTTCCACTTCCGAGCCTGACGCGGTCGAGCCGCGCTTCGAACCGCGCCGGGTGGAGGAGTCGGGCCAGGCGGCACTGACGGTGCTGGCGAACGTCGAGTTCCACCTCGTGGCCGACGGCGAGTCGCCGGCCGCCAGGCCCGCCGATGCGCAACTGCGGGTGGTCCCCGAGCAGGGCATCGCCTGGTCGCTGTACAACCATGGGGAGTGTTCGGGCGGCGCAATAGAGTGGGATCCGGTCGTAGTGCCGGTGGGCGTGGTCGACTCGCACGCAGTAGTGGACACCGTCGAGGTCGAGCCGGCCGAAAGCGATACGGAGGACAACTACTATTCGGGCGCCGTTTTCGTCGAACGGGAAGGAAGGCAGGCGACCCTGGACCCTGGAACGTCTACCGACGCCTTGCGTGGCACCCAGTTCGTCGGCGCCTGGGAACTGCGGGCGGCCGAGCCGGTGGAGAACCAGTGCGCCATTGCGAGGCCATACCGAACGGTACCGGCAGTCTCGATACGCGTGCGAATAACCTGTCCGTAGCGGCTGGTTCTCGGCCTCCATACGTCACTCTGCCCTGATCTCTACCGTAAGCCGTCTGTTGGGAACCGGCGGCTGCCAGTTTCCGGAGCGGTCCTCCATCGATCGTCAGCCTCTTCCGGGACAAATCCGGACCAAAAGAGATAGACTAAGAACATGAAGACCCTGCAGTTGCACCAGGCAAAGGCTAAGCTCTCGGAGTTGATCGAGGGAGTGATGGCAGGCGACGAGGTCGTCATTACACGCTACGGCAAGCCTGTGGCGAAGCTGACGGGCTTGGTCGAGCCTGGCAAGCGGGAACTCGGTTTCCATCCCATTCGTTTCGAGTCCGATCTTTCGGCACCGACCGATCAATGGATCATCGAAGACTTCAATGGCGGTGCTTGAGGTTTGCGATTCCTGCTGGACACTCACGCATTCGCGTGGGCCGTGGGCGATCCGATACTTCTCAGCCACCGTGCCCTGTCGCTTATCTCCGATTCTTCGAACGAGTTGCTCGTCAGCCCGGCGAGCGTCTGGGAGATGAGCATCAAGCACGCGGCCGGAAAGTGGCCGGAGGTGGCGCCGTTCATGGATGAGAAGCGCTTTGACCAGTTCTGCAAGAGGCTCGGCGTAGGCGAGCTACCGATCCATTCATCCCACGCCCGGCAAGCGGGACAGTTCGCATCGGAGCACAAAGATCCGTTCGATCGCATGTTGGCGGCCCAGGCGATGCTCGAGGGTCTCACGATCGTCAGCAAGGACAGGCTCCTGGATCAGCTATCGGTTCCTCGCGAGTGGTAGGCGGGCCCGACTATCCCTCCCCGCCAATAGAGCAGTTGCAACACGCTTGCAACGGGGTTACCGAACTCGCACATCGACGACGGTTCCGCCAGTAATCTCGAGCAACTGGCCGGGCGAGAGCAGGAACACCGCATCCGGCGCTCCGGCGGCGGCCCAGATTCGGTCGAAGGCGAACAGGTCGCGGTCGACGTAGGTGGGCAGCGTCCGGTCGTGGCCAACCGGCGGCACACCGCCGATGGCGAAGCCGGTGCGGTCGCGAACGAAGGCCGCGTCGGCCATCTCCAGAGGTTCGCCCACCAACGCCGCAACTTTGGCCACGTCGACCCTGTTGGCCCCGCTGGCCACTATCAGCAGCGGCTCGCCGCCGGTCGTCCTGAACACCAGCGACTTGGCAATCTGCGCCACTTGGCAGCCCACCGAATGCGCCGCGTCCGCCGCCGTCCTGGTGGACGACGGAAACCTGGCCAGCTCGAGCGCCAGACCCCGTTCGGCGAGGGCGTCGCTCACGCGCTGAATGCTACGGCTTGAACGTCCCATCGGAGCCTCCCTGGAGAGTTGCGGCAAGATTAGCACCGCAGCGACTGGACGCGAGGCTCGGCGTGAGTTTTTCGTCGTCGATTTATGGCGTGCAGGACGCGAGAAGTCCGTTCATAACTCGTTGCGGCGGTGGGTCGCCGGGTGGTACACTGTTCCGTTGGCCGCAGAGGCCCTGCCCAAGGCAATGACGGCAGGCTGCAACGGCGTGTTGCCGTATGTATGCCCCTGTCGCGGAAACACCGGCCGCCAGCTTCCGAGGAGGAATTCTTTTGAACGAGGGTCAGGTCGTCCCGGTCCAGATAACGGACGAGATCAAGACGAGCTTCATCAACTACGCCATGTCGGTAATCGTCGACCGCGCACTACCGGACGTGCGTGACGGGCTGAAGCCGGTGCAGAGGCGCATCCTCTACGCAATGCAGCAGGAGGGGCTGGCGTCGAACCGCAAGCACTCCAAGAGCGCCGGCGTGGTGGGCGAGGTCATCAAGAAGTACCACCCGCACGGCGACATGTCGATCTACGAGGCCATGGTCCGAATGGCGCAGAGCTGGAACGTGCGCTACCCGCTGGTGGACGGCCAGGGCAACTTCGGTTCCATCGACGGCGATCCGGCGGCCGCCTACCGGTACACCGAGGCGCGGATGACGCCGGTGGCCGAGGCGATGCTGGCCGACATCGAGAAGGAAACCGTCGACTTCAAGGAGAACTACGACGGCACCACGGTCGAACCTGAGATCCTGCCGGCGGCCGTGCCCAACATGCTGGTAAACGGCGCAGCCGGAATCGCCGTCGGCATGGCGACCAACATCGCTCCCCACAACCTGAGGGAAGTGGTCGACGCGCTGCTGGCGATGATCGACGACCGAGACATCGACGCTGACGGGCTTATGAAGCATATCCGCGGGCCCGACTTTCCGACCGGGGGTGTCATCAGCCGCGAGGGCATCCGCCAGGCGTACGAGACCGGCCGAGGCTCGATCCGGGTGAGGGGCCGCGTGCGGATCGAGGAGCGCAACAACCGAACGTCGATAATCGTCACCGAGATCCCCTATCAGGTCAACAAGACCTCATTGATCCAGACTACCGCCAGCCTGGTACGCACCAAGAAGATCGAGGACATCTCGGCGCTGCGCGACGAATCGGACCGCCAGGGAATGCGCATCGTGTTCGAGCTGAAGCGCGGCACCATCCCCGAGCTGGTGCTCAATCAGCTCTACAAGTACACCCAGCTCCAGTCGACCTTCGCCGTGAACAACGTCTGCATCGTGGGCCGTTCGCCGCGACTGCTGTCGCTGCGCGAAACGCTGAGCTACTTCCTCGACCACCGCGCCGACGTGGTTCGGCGCCGTACCGAGTACGAGCTGCGCAAGGCGCTCGAGCGGGCGCACATCCTCGAGGGCTACCTCATCGCCCTCGACCGGCTCGACGAGGTCATAGCGCTCATCCGCGCCTCGGCCGACGGCCCGACCGCCCGCGAAGGGCTGATGAGCACCTTCGGACTCAGCGAGGTGCAGGCCCAGGCCGTGCTGGACATGCGGCTGCAGCGCCTCACCGGGCTCGAGCGCGAGAAGCTCCAGCAGGAGTACCAGGAGTTGCAGGAAGAGATCGGCCGGCTGCGGGCGATCCTCGGCGACGAGGAGGAGCTGTGGAAGGTCATCAGGGGCGAGCTGCGCGAGATCAAGAAGCAGTTCGGCGACGAGCGGCGCACCCAGATAGTCGAGCTCACCGACGACATCGGCAAGGAAGACCTGATTGCCGAGGAACAGATGGTGGTCACCCTGACCCGCGGCGGCTACATCAAACGCACCGCCCTCACCGCCTACCGCGCCCAGGCGCGCGGCGGCCGCGGCGCAACCGCCCAGAAGGCCAAGGACGACGACATCAACTCGCTCCTGCTGGTCGGCAGCACCCACGACTACCTGCTGTTCTTCACCGACCGCGGGCGGGTCTACCGGGAGAAGATCTACGATCTGCCGGAGGCCGACAGGGCCGCCCGGGGCTCCCACGTGCGCAACCTGCTGCCGCTCGAGAACGACGAGACGGTGCAGACGGTTCTGTCGCTTCGCAACCTGGACGCCGACGGCTACTTCATCTTCGCCACCCGTAAGGGACTGATCAAGCGCACCGCCATCCGAGACTACTCCAACATCAATTCCGCCGGGCTGATCGCCATCAACCTGCTGGGGGGCGACGAGTTGGTCGCCGTGCGGATCACCGAGGGCGAGGCCGACATCGTCCTGGCTACCCGCGAGGGCCAGGCCATCCGCTTCGACGAGGAGCAGGTACGCGACACCGGTCGAGCCACCCAGGGGGTGCACGGAATTCGCCTGCGCCGCGATGACATCGTCGTGAGCCTGGCGGTCATCGGGCCGGAACACAAGGAGTCCGCCGAGTTGCTGGCGGTGTCCGAACGTGGGTTCGGCAAGCGCACGCTCCTGCCCGAATATCCGGTGCAGAGGCGCGGCGGCCAGGGCGTCATCACGCTCAAGGTCACCAGTCGCACCGGCATGCTAGTTGGCCTGTCCTGCGTGCTCGGCGAGGAGGAGTTGTTCGTTCTCTCCGAGCGCGGGGTGCTGATCCGAACCCAGGTCGGCCAGGTCAGCTCCTACGGCCGTTCCTCGCAGGGCGTCACCATAATGCGCATGGACGACGGAGACAAGGTCGTGTCCGCCATGGTGATGGTTGCCGAGGAGAACCTGGAAAAAGTGGCCGAACAGAAGGAGCTTCTCTCCTAGGTTTCCAAGCGGCTGCCACGCCGCACGCTACGGTTCTCGAGCGAACCTGAAGGGGCGGCCCGCCTGAACGAAGTGCGGGCCGCCCTATTTGCCGGACGCACGTATAGTGTCGGGATGACTCGACCAACCGTCATCCTCGACTGCGATCCGGGCCACGACGACGCAGTCGCAATAATCGCCGCGGCCCGCTATTGCGACCTGCTGGGCATCACTGCCGTCAGCGGGAACGTCGGGCTCGAGCACACCACTCGCAACGCGCTCGTTACCACCCAGATCCTGGGCATCGACACCCGGGTCCACGCCGGAGCCGACCGTCCCCTGGTGGCCGAAAGGCGGCACGCCGAGTTCATCCATGGCGCCAGCGGTCTCGACGGACCCGACCTGCCCACGCTCACCCGCTCGGTGGCCGGCAGCGACGCCGTTCGTTTCATCATCGACACGGTGCGCTCGCACGACCGAGTCTGGCTGGTGGCGGTCGGGCCGCTAACGAACGTCGCCCTGGCACTGCGGGCCGCGCCGGACCTTGCCGGCCGGCTGCAGGGCATCGCGATCATGGGGGGAGGGCTTGAGTTCGGCAACGTCACTCCGGTTGCCGAGTTCAACATCCTGGCCGACCCAGAGGCGGCCGACGTGGTGTTCCGGGCCGACGTGCGGCGCGTCATGGCGCCGTTGGACCTCACCCACCAGTTCCTGATCGACGAGCAGGCCATCGCCCGGTTCAGGGCGGCCGGCAGCGGCGCCGGGAGGTTCGTCGCCGACATCCTCGACTTCTACGGCGACTCCTACGCTCGCGCGTTCTCCGGCCGCAAGGAGGGGCCACTGCACGATCCCTGCGCGGTGCTGGCCCTCACCCACCCGGAGCTGTTCGAACGCAGAGAACTGAACGTGGCCATCGAGTTGCGGGGCGAGCACACCCGCGGCATGACGGTGGCGGATCGGCGGGGTGTGCGCAGCGATCTGCCGGCGAACACCGAAGTGCTCACGCGTATCGCCGCCGACCGGGCGCTCGAGCTGCTGCTGGAGGCCGCGGCGAGCTTCGACTGAGGTCCCCCGCGGGGTACAGTTGAGCAGCATGGTTCAGTTCCACCACGTCACCAAGACGTACCCGCGTACCCACACGCACGCGTTGCGCGACCTCGACTTCCGCGTGCGCAAAGGGGAGTTCGTCTACATCACCGGCCACTCGGGAGCCGGCAAGTCGACGCTGCTGTCGCTCATCTTGCGGCGGATCCTCCCGACAGAAGGCAGTGTGTACATCCTCGGGCAGGACCTGGCGAAGCTGCGCGAGTCCAAGCTGCCCTTCCTGCGCCGCCGCATCGGCATGGTCTTCCAGGACCACCGGCTGCTCGCGAACCTCAGCGCGCTCGATAATCTGGTGTTCACCCTGCGCGCCACCGGGGAACGCGGCAACCTGGAGCAGCGCGCCCTGCTGGCCCTGCGCCAGGTGTCGTTGGCCCACAAGCGCAAGGCGTACCCGATAGAGCTGTCGCTGGGTGAGCAGCAAAGAGTCGCCATCGCACGGGCGCTGGTTACCAACCCGCCGCTCCTGTTGTGCGACGAGCCTACCGGCAACCTCGACCCGGACACTTCCTGGGAGATCCTGGAGCTCCTCAACGACGTGAACATCAAAGGCACCACCGTTGCCGTGGCCACTCACTCACGCGATCTGGTCGAGAAGCTTCGCCGGCGCACTATCGTGTTGCGCAACGGCGAGCTGGTGCGGGACGACGAGCAGGGCGGCTACTCGCTCTAGCGCGCACTCACAGCAGCGCACGCCTCGGCTCGCAGTCGGTCCGCGAGCCTATATCTGCAGCAGCGTGTAGTCGAGCCGGTCTTCGGAGACGATCATCTCGAGAAACTGCAGGTTGGACAGGGCGTCGACCATCGCGAACCCGTTCTCCTTGTCTATGTGAATGCCGTCTCTCATCACGGTATGCCCGTAAACGCCGAATCGGTGGCCGGCCTGGCGGACCAGCTCCGGCTTGTTGTACCACCACTGTTTGGTGTCGGGATCGTGATAGAAGAAGTCGTCGAACTCCTGCATCCCCGGCAACGGGCCGGCATGGGCGAAGTGCACGCCATGGAACACCTTCTCGCGCGTGAACGAACGGAACCACTCCTGGAGATCAGCGGGCAGCTCGATGCCGCCGCGTTCGGGGTTGAACTCGTCGTGGCGCAGTCCACCCCGAGTGGACAGATCGTAGCCGTGGCTCAGGGCCGCCTCGTCGTGGTTGCCGAGAATCACGCTCACGTTGCCGCACGAGAGATCGACAAAATGCTTGAACCGGTACAGCTCGCGGATCTGAGCCCTGGCGGCGCGGCGAAGGTGATCCGGATTGCCGGGATCGAACGGCTCCTCGCCAACCGCCTGGGCGTACGCCAGGTCGTCCTTGTAGTGCACCAGGTCGCCGATGCAGACCACGTGGTAACGCCCCTCCCTGACCATGGGCGTGGGTTCGAGTCGGTTGTCGCTGGCGGACGACGCCTTCAGTACCCGCCAAAGCTCGGGCCACTGGCCATGGACGTCCCCAACCGCGATTATCTTGATCATCACGTTCTCCAGCCGCTGCCGGCCATGCTCATGTCGAGGCTTCGGCCCGCCTCGCGAGCAGCTCTCGCAGCTTGCCGTAGAGTTCCCGGGCGGCCTGCGGGTCAGAGCCGTAGCCACCATACTTCACCAGCAACCGCGCGGCTTCCAGGCCGCTGCCTTCAGCCTTCAGCCGCTCCACCAACCTGTCGATCGCCTGCTGGCCCTCCGGCTTCACGGTCTCGGCCTGCTCGGAGGCGTCCGCACCGGCCGGCACCGCCGCAACGGTGTCCGGGGAAGCTACAGGAGCAGATCCAGGAGCAACGCCGCCGGACCCCTGGACCTCCACCTCGGTCGCATCGGGGGTAAGGGCGACGTCCTCCTCGGGGTCGTAGTCGACCCAGTAGCTCTCATGCCTGTCGACCGGCGGCAGCAGGCCGAACAGTTCCGCCGCCCGGGCGAGGGCGGCGCGCCCGCACTCCTCGGGGCCCTCGCTGCTTCGCGCCGGCTCGACGATCGCCGACTTGGCCACCCCGTCGACAACCAGTTCGCAGCCGACGCCATTTCCCAACCGGCGATAGCGCACGGACCATCCTGGGCGACCCGCGACCTCGTCGAGTCGGGCGACCACCGCCTCCGCGCGGAGCTGCGGCATCAGCCTCGCACTGAGGCCATCTGGCGCAAGCTCCTGAATTCGCCAGGCAACGGTCTGAATTGAAAAGGGGGCACCGAGTCGATCCCAGTCACTAAGCTGCATCCCGTGGAGTATAACAAGCTGCCGTAGTCATTCCGATCGGCTCTTTCCACACGGCACGACGTCCGCCAACACGTGAAGCAATACTCGTGACCGGCGAAACTCCATACGGTAAGGTCTTGAACATGGTGAAGCCCAAATCCGTCACGTTGCTCGCGGTGGCGCCCCTGCTGATGCTGTCGTTTCTTCTCTCGGCGCTTGCCCTGGCCCAGGACCCGCCACGCGTTCAGCTGGACACGCCGAACCCGGTAGCGGGCGAGCCGCTGACGCTGCTGGCGTCGGGGCTCGAACCCGACGGTGAGTACCGCCTGAGGATAGAGGGCCCGAACGACGCCCTGGTTCAGGAGACGCTCACTGCAGGCGGCGACGGCGAACTGAGCCACACCTTCGAGTTGGCCGACGCCGGCGAATGGACGCTCGCGCTTACCGGTGAGGGCGTCAGCGCCTCGCTCGTCTTGCTGGCCGCCGATCCCGAGGCGGCGGAAGCGACCGGCGAAGAGCCGGCCGCGGCAGAAGAAAATGGTGGGGCTGACGCCGACGACGAACTGCCGGCCGAGGCGCCCGAAGGCGCGGAGCAGGACGCTGGCGACGAGACGTCCGATGATGGCGCGCCGGCCGAGGGCGACGCGCAGCAGCAACCGGACCGTACCGCGACGGAGCGGCCGGCACCCGCGGCCGGCGATTCACTCACGATCACCACCGAAGGGGACGCGATCCTGGGGATGCGGGGCGACCGACGAGTGTGGCGCTTCGACTTTCCGGCCGGCACAGGCGGAACCGGTGCGGTGCTCGAAACCGACGACGCCGTCTGGGTAGGTCACGGTATCAGCGTGCTGCTGCTGGACAAGGGCTCGGGACAGGCCGTGGAGCGCTTTGCGATGCCTGGCCGGGTTATCCGCCTGGAGGGTGACGGCGACACGGTCTCGGTCGTGAGCGACGTCGACGGAACCCTCCGCCAGCGTATCGAGGTCGACCGGGACGGCCCGCGCTCGACCGTGCGCTTCGGCACCGATCCGGAGCCGTTCGGCTGGCTGCGGCGTGAGGCCGACGTGGCCGATCCGGCGGGCAGGCTCGAGAGCGATCCCACCAACCCCTGGCTGCACCTGAGCGTCGGGCTTGCCACCCGAAGCACGGCCACTCGCGCCGAGCACCTCGAGCAAGCGCTGAGACGAGCCAATACCTTCTACGACCTGGCGGGCCTGGCACGCGCGCTGCACCAGGCGGGAGAGCAGGAGCTGGCGCGCGACGCCATGAACCTCGCCATGCGGGACTTCGCCGAGCGAGGCTACACGCCAGAGCTCCTGACCAACGCCGAACTTCACCGTGCCTACGACTTCCCGCTTGCACCGATGGAGCAGGCGCTCGCACAGGAGGATCTCGACTCCGCCCGCTTCTGGGCTCCCTGGTTGTATCTGATGAGCAGCGAGGAGACGCCTGAATCGCGCGCCGCGCTAAATTCCTATGCGGACCGCCTCGCCGCCGTGGGGCAGCGCGACGCCGCCAACCTGTGGCGCGAGCGCGCACAGGGCGGTCGCAGCGCTTCACCGGCGGCCAGCCTCGACCGCTTCTTCCTCGGCCTGGGCCGGTCGGGCTGGTATGCCGTGGCGGCGCTGGTGGCCACGATCCTGGCGCTGCATCTGACCTTGGTCGCCAAATATTGGGCCCCGCAGACCCTCGCGATACGGCGAGGCCGGGAAACCGGCTCGTCCCGTAAGCCGTGGGCCCGATTGCTGGCGATACGTTACTACTCGTTGACAGAGAAGCTGGTGCTGGTTCTTCTGTTCGCCGCCACCCTCACGCTGCTCGGGCTCACCCACTGGTACGACTCCGCCGGTGAGAGACCGGCCGCGCTCGGCACCGGTAGCCTCGCCAGTCCGGTGGCCCGCGACGTCGTCACCAGCGCCCCGTTGGAGGGACCGCGTGCCGCTTTCATCCGCGGCTACGCGGCGCAGAGCGCGGGCGAGCGGGGACCGGCGCGGGAAGAGTATCTCGCGGCCGGCGATTACCCGCCGGCGCTCAACAACCTCGCCGCCCTGCTCGACGACGACGTGCTCTACCGGCGCGCCCTGGAGTTGGCACCGGGGATGCCCGAAGCCGCCTACAACCTCGGCCGCGCCACCGACCCTTCGGCGTTCCACGATGCATTCCTGGCCGACCGGCCGCTGCTGGCGGTGCCCGGCAACGGCGACTTCCGCACGGCCGTCTCCGGCACCTGGCAAGGCGCCATCGCCGGATCGTTCGAGAATCCCTGGCGGGCCCTTCGCGACACCCGCTTCTTCGGTCTGCCGACGATCCTCTGGCAGATCCTGCTCGCCCTGTTCCTGATCTGGGTGCTGGTCACGGTAGTCTGGTTGGTGATTCCACGTCCCGGCCTCGCCCGCAACGCTCCGCGTACCGGCGCGTACCACCTGCTGGCGCTGCTTATTCCCGGCAGCGGACTGGCGGACGAAGCGTGGGGAATCCTCCTGCTGCTCCCCTGGGCGCTCCTCAGCGTGGACGCATTGTCGCAGTGGCTGGGCTGGAACCGCTCGCTCGGGCTCCCTTTACAGACCGAACTTTGGGCGCTGGCGGCGATCTACCTGGTCAACTTCGTTGCCTTCGTGGTCGAGTTCGTCTCGTACCGACGGCGCATGCGCAACCTGCGGCGCCGCCATCCGGAGGCGGTAGAGGCATACGGCCTGCGCTCCTGACCCGGCCGCTGCGTTCGGCACGATAGCGGAACCGACTTGACGGCCCCGCCCGCGCAACCGGCTGCCCTGTCGGGCTACTGGCTGATCTTCGCCGCCGCGGTCCTCTGGGGACTTATCGGACTCATCTCCAAGGGGATCCTCGGCGAGGGCGTGTCGGCGCTGGAGATAGCCTTCTGGCGCGCCCTCCTCGGCGGAGCCGTGTTCCTGGTGCATGCCGGGGCGCTAGGAAGGCTGCGCCTGCGCAGTGCCGGCGACGGCTGGCCGCTGGGCGGCTTCGCCCTGGTCGGGGTGTCGCTGTTCTTCGCCTCGTTGATACTCGCCATCGACAGCGGCGGCATAAGCCTCGCGTTCATCCTGCTCTACAGCGCTCCTCTGTTCGTGTTGATAGCGGCGTGGCTCATCCTGGGCGAGCCGTTGACCGCCCGCAAGCTCGTGCTCGCGCCTCTTGCCGTACTCGGAATAGCGCTGGTGTCGGGCGGCGGCGGCACTGGCGTAACCGTGAGCCCGGCATCGCTCGGCTGGGGACTCCTCGCCGGCCTCACCTACTCCTCTTACTACGTTTTCGGAAAGCTGATACTGCGACGTTATCGTCCGGTGACGATTTACGCCTGGGTCCTGCCGATCGGTGCGCTGGGACTCCTGCCGTTCGTGCAGTTCGCCGCCAAGAGCCCGCTCGCCTGGCTCTTGCTGGCAGTGCTGGCCGTTCTTTCCACCTACCTGGCCTATCTGCTCTACTACACCGGGCTGGCCCGGGTCGAGGCCTCCCGCGCCGTGCTGGTGGCGACGGTCGAGCCGGTAGTGGCGCTCACGCTGGCCGCCCTCCTGCTGGGCGAGCGAATCGGTCCTGCCGGGCTGGTCGGCGCGGCGCTCATCCTGTTGACTGCGGTGCTTGCCTCGACCTCCTCAGGAGGCGGGCGCAAGCTGCCCGAGGACTCGCCGCCGCTTGACCGCCTGGGACCGCCGTGATACATTTGCATCGTTTTTGCGGAAGATGAAAGAAATTGCAGTCCCCGCGAACCAACATGCACAGCCCAACCCAGACCCAGACCCGCGCTCGACGCCGTTAATCCGCTCTCCCGAGCGGTAGGTCCCCGTTGTCGACGTGGTGTGCCCGGTCTGGGTCGTTTCGTCCAGGAGGAATGAATGCCAGATATGAACGGTATCGGCACGATAAAAGCAGATGGAGTAAGGAAGGTCGTCCTCGCCTATTCCGGCGGTCTCGACACCTCGGTGATCCTCCACTGGATCAAGGAGCGTTACGGCGCCGAGGTCATCGCCTTCACCGCCGACATAGGCCAGGGCGAAGAAGTAGAGGAAGCGCGTCAGAAGGCGTTGCGAACGGGTGCCAGCAAGGCCTACGCCATCGACCTCATCGACGAGTTCGTGAGCGAGTTCGTGTTTCCGGTGCTGCGCGCCGGCGCGATCTACGAGAGCTACTACCTGCTCGGCACCTCCTTTGCCCGGCCGCTCATCGCCCGCAAGATGATCGAGATCGCCGAAGCCGAAGGGGCCGACGCCGTCGCCCACGGGTCGACCGGCAAAGGGAACGACCAGGTCCGTTTCGAGCTTTCCGCCTACGCCCTCAAGCCCGACATCCGGGTGATCGCGCCGTGGCGTGAGTGGGACCTGCGTGGTCGCGAGGACTGCATAGCTTACGCCCGCGACAACGACATAGCCGTTCCGGTGACCAGGGAGAAGCCTTACTCCACCGACGCCAACCTGTTCCACATCTCCTACGAGGGTGGTGTGCTGGAGGATCCGTGGACGGAACCTCCGGCAGGGATGTGGAAGCTGACTCGCGACCCTGTGGCAGCGCCGGCGGCGGGCCAGGTGGTGGAGGTCGAGTACGAACGAGGAGACCCGGTGGCCATCGATGGTGACCGGCTCGGTCCGGCTGACCTGTTGCGCCGCGCCAACGAGATTGCAGGCACTCATGGGGTGGGCCGGGTGGACATCGTGGAGAACCGGTTCGTGGGGATGAAGTCCCGGGGCTGCTACGAAACACCCGGCGGGACGCTGCTCTTTCACGCCCACAAGGCGGTGGAATCGCTCGCCCTCGACCGCCAGGTCATGCAGCTCCGCGACGATCTCGTTCCACGCTACTCTGCTGCCGTCTACAACGGCTTCTGGTACGCGCCCGAACGGGTGGCGCTGCAGGGCCTGATCGACGACATCCAGCGACCGGTAACCGGCACGGCACGGTTAAGACTGTACAAGGGCTCGGTCAGCGTGCTCGGCCGCAAATCGCCCAACAGCCTCTATCGTCAGGATGTCGTGACCTTCGAACAGGACGAGGTCTTCCACCAGGGAGACGCAGACGGGTTCATCAAGCTGAACGCGTTGCGCCTGCGGACCGCCCGTCAGTTGGGGCTGTCTCGGATCGAGTCGACGACGGGCAGGCAGGAGAACCCCGGCACGTGAACCGAGGACCTTCGGCACTGCTGGCGCCTGCCGGTGAGGCGTATCAGGCGGCAAAACTGCGCTGGGCCACCCTGGCCGACTGCGAGAGGTTGCGCACGCTGTTCGCGACTGCCCGGCCCGACGAGCCCGAAGGTGACGACAGTATGCCGGAGTGGCTCGAGCACGGCGGTGCCCTGCTGCTCGAAGACCAGCAAGGCAGGGCGCTGTGCGCGGTGCGCTGGCGCGAGGCCTCCGGCCGGGGATGGCAGCTCGATCGAATCGCTACCGTGCCCGACTCTCACGGGCTGGGATTCGGTCGCTGGCTCATGACCAAGGTAGAAGCGCTGGCGATCCGCTACAACGTGCCCTCTCTGACGGTCTCGCTCATGGACGGTGACGATGTCGGCTACTACCGGCGGCTGGGTTACGACGTCGTCGATGACGGTAGCGTGGCGCCCGTGGTGCGCAAGCGCGTCGGCGGCACCTGGCAGATGCAGGAAGGCTGGGCACGGTGAGCGAGCGGAAGACCGATCGGCGCATGTGGGGTGGCCGCTTCGAGGAAGAGACCGACGCCCTGGTAAAGCGTTTCAACTCGTCGGTGGATGTCGACCGTGAACTGGCTCTCGACGACATTGCCGGCTCGATCGCCCACGCCACCATGCTGGCCGAACAAGGAATCCTAAGCGAAGACGAAGGACGCCGGATAGAAGCCGGCCTGAACGAGATCCGCACGGAGGTGGAGGCCGGCCGCTTCGAGTGGCGGCACGAGCTCGAAGACGTCCACATGAACATCGAGCGGGCGCTGACCGAGCGAATAGGCCCGCTCGGAGGCAAGCTCCACACCGCTCGCAGCCGGAACGACCAGGTCGCTACCGATTTCAGGCTGTGGCTCAAGCGGCACAGCCTGGAATTGCAGGGGCAGCTTCACGACCTGCGCTCGGTCCTGGTGGAGCTGGCGGACCGTCACATAGACGCCATCCTGCCGGGCTACACCCATCTGCAGGTAGCGCAACCGGTTCGACTCTCCCACCATCTGCTCGCCTACTTCGAAATGTTCAGCCGCGACCAGGAGCGGTTGCGCGACGGACTCACCCGCCTCGACGTCTCCCCTCTCGGCGCCGGCGCCCTGGCCGGAACCGGCTTCCCGATAGACCGGCAGCGCAGCGCCGAGCTTCTCGGCTTCCATGAGGTGGCGGCCAACAGTCTCGACGCCGTGTCCGATCGCGACTTCGCGGTGGAGTTCCTGGCGGCCGCGGCGATGACGATGATGCACCTCTCGCGACTAAGCGAGGAGCTGATCATCTGGTCGAGCCAGGAGTTCGGATTCATCAGCCTGCCCGACTCGCACACCACCGGCTCGTCGATAATGCCGCAGAAGAAGAACCCGGACGTGAGCGAACTGATCCGCGGCAAGACCGGGCGCGTGTACGGCTCGTTGCTGGCGCTGCTGACCACCATGAAGGGCCTGCCCCTGGCCTACAACAAGGACATGCAGGAGGACAAAGAGGGGGTCATCGACGCGGTGCGGACGCTGTCGGTGTGCCTGCGTCTCAGCGCCACGATGCTGCCACGCATCACGGTCAACCGGGACAGGATGCGGGCCGCCGCCGGCAGGGCGTTTTCCAACGCCACCGACCTGGCCGACTACCTGGCCCGCCGCGGCATGCCGTTTCGAGAGGCGCACGATGTAGTAGGCCGCCTGGTCGCGGAAGCGCTGCGCCGCGGAGTCGACCTCCAGGACCTCTCCCTCGAGGAGATGCGCAATGCCAGCGACGTCATCGAGCAGGACGTGTTCGACACGCTCGAGCTCGAAAGGGTGGTCGACGCCCGCAACAGCTACGGCGGCACGTCGCGCGATCAGGTCGAACACCAGATCAGCCGGGCGCGAACCGCGCTGGAGGCACGATGAACCGTTTCCGGGGGTACGGCCATGGCTGATGCCACGCTAGAGAACGAGGCAGCAAAAAACGAAGTGGCGGGGAACATCGAACCCGGGAGCGAAGTTGCCGCGACCGACCTCCCCGGCGTACAGCCTGCCCTTCGAGTCAGGCACGCCCGGTCCGAGGACGTGCCGGCGATCTTCGACAATATCGCCCACTGGGCGGAGGCCGGGCGCATGCTCGTACGCCCGATGCAGAACATCTTCGAGAACCTGCGCGACTTCTTCGTATGCGAGGAGCTGACGGAAGACGGTCCCCGTTTCGCCGGCAATTCGGCGCTCCACATCCTGTGGGGCGATATCGCCGAGGTACGGGGGCTCGCTGTGGCCAGGGACGCTCGAGCCCGCGGTGTGGGCCGCGCGCTGGTTGCGGCCTGCGAGGACGAGGCACGGCGGGTGGGCATCCCGGTGGTCTTCGCCTGGACATACGAGGTCGGCTTCTTCGAGAAGTGCGGCTACCGGCTCATCGACAAGACCCGCGAGCTGCACCCGCGGGTCTGGTCCGAGTGCCTGCGCTGCCCGTTCTTCGTCGGCTGCAACGAAAACGGCGTGGTAAAGCGGCTCGAAGGCGTGCCGATGCCGCACAACCTGCCCGAACCGCCGCAGGCCCAGGTTCCGCCCGGCATCCGCTGACCGGCCCTCCTTGTCGCTTCTCTGGCAACGGCAGGTGGCGGCGGCAGGTGGCAACGGCATGTGGCGGCGACGAGGGCGCCGGAGTTCGACGCCGGGGATGCCGCCGCGGCCCATGGGCGCCGCTCTACAGTGCGCCGAGCGCTTCAGCGACGCGATAGAGTGACGCGATGTCCAGCAAGCCGACAGGACGCAACGGGTCATCACGCAAGATCGTCTACGTCGCCTATACCGGTGGAACTATCGGCATGCGCCGAGGCGACTCCGGCTACAGTCCAGCTCCGGGCTACCTGGCCGAGCGGCTGGCGGCGATGCCCGAACTGAACCACCTGGACCTCCCCGACTACGTGCTCCACGAGTACGCGCCCCTGCTCGACTCCTCTAACGTCGGCCCGCCGGAGTGGGAAGCGATCGCGGGTGACATAGCCACGAACTATCAGCGGTTCGACGGATTCGTGGTTCTCCACGGGACCGACACCATGGCTTACAGCGCCTCCGCGCTCTCGTTCATGCTCGAGGGCCTGGCGAAGCCGGTTTTGCTGACCGGCTCGCAGATCCCCCTTGCCGAGGTGCGCAGCGACGCCCGCGAAAACCTGATCACGTCGATGATGCTGGCGGCGTCCGGCGAGCCGAACGAGGTGTGCCTCTACCTGAACGGCGCGCTGCTTCGCGGCAACCGCGCGACCAAGGTCTCGGTCGGCGGTTTCGACGCGTTCGAGTCGCCGAACTTTCCGCTGCTCGGCAGCGTCGGCGTGGAGGTGAGTATCAGGCGCGACCTGCTGCGACCGCCCGGGGCACGCCAACTGCAAGTGCGTACCCTGTCCACCGATGGAATCGTCGCCTTGCGCCTGTTCCCGGGGATTTCGGCGAGCCTGGTCGAGCGCCTGCTCGAAGACCCGGTGCGCGGCGTGGTGCTCGAGACCTTCGGTGCCGGAAACGCACCTGCGCGCGACGGCGCCCTCCTCGACGCCCTGAGCCGCGCTTCTGAACGCGGCGTGGTCGTGGTGAACTGCACCCAGTGCCTGCGTGGCAAAGTCGATATGAGCGGCTATGCGACCGGGCGGGCGCTGGCGGAGGCCGGTGTCGTCGGCGGCGCAGACATGACGGTTGAAGCGGCATTGGCAAAGCTGAGCTATCTGCTGACTCTCGGCATGACGCCGGCCCAGGTTCGTCGATCGATGGCGGTGAACCTCCGCGGCGAAATCAGCGAAGCTTAGTGATCGCGTCGATCGGCCGCCCCTTGAAGGGTAGCCGGCTTCAGCAAGGGCAAACGCGCCTCGGCAGCGCCGGGCCGGAGGCTATGCTGGCCCCATGCGCTCCGATGTTTCGATCCCAGACGGTTACGTCCCACGGTCTTGCTCGTTCGGCTGCAGTTCAACCGGCCCCTGCTCGAGCGGCTGCTGCCCAAGCGGCGCCTGCTCGAGCGGCCGTTGCCCAAGCGGCCGTTGCTTCACCGGCCGTTGCTCGACCGGCGACCGTCCGCTTCCGGCCGCGTGACCGAGCTCCCCGAGCCGCTGCGTGGGCTGGCCCTGGACCACGTGGCGATAGCCGTCCCCGACCTGGAGGCGGCGTCGGCGCCCTACCGATTGCTCGGCCTGACGGCCGGCGACGACGAGCTGGTGGCCGGCCAGGGCGTGAGGGTCCGCATGTTCGGAGCCGACGCCGGCAAGGTCGAGCTTCTGGAACCGACCGCACCCGACACGCCGGTCGGACGCTTCCTGGCGAAGCGCGGCAGTGGCCTTCACCACCTCGCTCTGCGCGTCGATAGGCTCGAGAGTGCAGTATCGCGGCTCGCCGAGGCGGGAGCTGACTTCATCGATCCGGTGCCCAGGCAGGGCCATAGCGGCAGCCGAGTCATCTTCCTCCATCCCGGCTGGACCGGAGGGGTGCTGCTGGAGCTGGTGGAGCATGCAAGCGGGCATGGCGTACCGGGCGGTGCATAGGAGGTCGGCGCCTGGCGTCTGGTGGTGGCGTGCCGCCGCACTCGCCTGGATGCTGCTCATGTTCTGGCTGTCGAGCCGTAGCGATCTTCCCGATCCGGCACAGCTCCCGGAGTGGATTCCGGTCGACAAGGTCGCGCACCTGTTTCTCTTCGCAGTCCTGGCCGCACTCCTCTACCTCGCCGGCCTGCGAGCGCCGTTGGCGGTCCTGGGGGCAGGACTCTACGGCCTCAGCGACGAATTCCACCAGATGCACGTGCCCGGGCGCAGTCCCGAACTGCAGGACTGGATGGCCGACGTCGTGGGTGCCGTAGTCGGAGTATGGCTCGTGCATCGACTACGACGCCTCGCTACGTCGACGCCTCCCGAGCCGGTAGAATGACCCGTGACCAGCACGCAGAACATCAGCGGGGAGCGGCTCGACGCGTCGGAAGTCAACGCTTCGGAGATCAACGCGGCCGAGATCAACGCGGCGCCAACGGCCCCCCACGTTCCCGGCAACGAGGTCGGACGGTGAAGCTGGCGTTGGTCGGGGCCGGCAAGATGGGAGCTGCCGTGCTGACCGGTGCGCTACGGACCGAAGTAGTGGGCCAGGACGAAGTCGGCATCTACCACCCCGACCCCCGTCGGCGTTCCGAGCTCAGTGAGCAGTTCTGTGTCGCGCCGCTCGACGACGAAGGCGTACACCGCGCCGAACGGGTGCTGATAGCGGTGAAGCCGCAGTCCTTCCCGGAGATCGCGCCATTGATCGCGCAGCGGACAGCTTCCTACATTTCGCTGATGGCCGGGGTACCAGCCGAGGCGATCGCCAGGCGCGTAGGGAGCCGCCGGGTGGTGAGGACAATGCCCAACCTCGGCGCTCGCCTCGGCCTCAGCACTACCGCGCTGGCCTTCTTGAGTGAGGCGACCGCGGCCGACGTTGAGTTCGCGGAGCGGCTGTTCACGGCCGTAGGCACGGTGCACCGCCTGCCAGAGCGTTTATTCGACGCGTTCACGGGCCTGGTGGGATCGGGGCCCGCGTTTGCGGCCGTGGTGGCCGAGGCACTCGCCGATGGCGGAGTTCGTGTCGGCTTTCCCCGGTCGGTGGCGCGCGAGCTCACCCGCGAGGTACTGCTGGCGACCGCCAGGCTGCTGGAGGACGAGGAGCCGGCGAGGCTGAAAGACGAGGTATCGTCGGCCGGCGGCACCGCAATCGCCGGCGTGAAGGCGCTCGAACGTCACGGATTGCGCTATGCCCTCATCGACGCCGTAGAGCAGGCCGCGGAACGCGCCGCCGAGTTGCGGCGAGAGGACGAATGAGCCTGCCCGGAGCTTCGACAGCGGTTTCAGCGCGCCTGTTTTCGCTGTTGGTGCTGGCTGCCCTGCTGCTGGCGGGTACGACCTGGGCGCAGGACGAGAATTACTACCCGAGCTCGGACGGCCTGAGCTGGACTTACAGCAGCGGTGAAACCCAGACGCTCTCCGGGCCGCGCGAGTTCGAAGGGATAGAGGTCATGGTGCTCACCCATTATTTCGACGGCACCCCGGTCTCAGAGGACTATCTGCTGTTCAACGAAGGCGTGAGCAGCCTGGGAAGCGCCACCGGCGGAAAGATCGTCTCCTACATTCCACCGCTGCAGGTTTACGCCCCCGGCCCGCTCTCGGTTGGCCGCCGTTGGGAGAGCAGCACCCGGGTAAGCGGATTCGAGATCACCCTTACCGCCGAGGTGGTGGCCGTCCGGGGCGTGAACACCCCCGCCGGTCGCTTCAACGCACTTCAGATCCGCCAGGTGACGACCACGAGCTCGGGCGCCCAGACGTCGCTCGATCTCTACTTCGTGCCAGGCGTGGGCATCGTGCGCTTCGAAACCAACGACGGCACGGTCATCGACCTGATCGACCGAACTTTCTGACGGCCGTACATCGTCGGGGCGGAGAAGCTCGGCAGGGAGAAGCTCGGCTCAGATAATGCCGCCTCCGATTATCAGCCGCAGCACAGCGAGCACCAGGACCACCCCGTTGACGTTGCGCCCGCCGTTCTCGCGGGCCAGCATTCCTACTACCAGGCCGATAACGGCGAGTGGAATCACCAGCCAGTTGAACCATCCCAACAGGGGGATGAAGCCGACGAGGGCGCCCAGCAAGGCGACGACACCGATGACGATGGAGATGATGTTCACGTTTCCTCCCTTTCCGGAGCCAGCCATTCAGACTTGAGATCCGAGAAGCTTCCTGACTCGAGACTACGGCGAATGTCTTCGAACAGTCGGGTCATGAAGCGCAGATTGTGGATTGTGGCCAGCTGGGGTCCGAGCGATTCGCCTGCCTTGAAAAGGTGCCGCAGGTAAGAGCGCGAGACCGTGCGGCACGTCAGGCAGTCGCAACCAGGCTCGACCGGCCCCAGGTCGTCGGCGAAGCGGGCATTACGCAGGTTCAGCCGGAAATTGGCGAGCGGGCGTCCGCTGTCGTCGTACCGGGCCAGCAGTCCGCCGTTGCGGGCGTTTCGCGTCGGGCTGACACAGTCGAATGTGTCGCAACCTCGCTCGACCGCTTCGAAGATGGCCGGCACGTCACCGATACCAAGCAGGTGGCGAGGTCGCTCGGAGGGCAAGTGAGGTACCGTCCAATCGATCACCTCATACATCTCCTGATGCGTCTTCCCCAGGTTGCCGCCGATCGCGTACCCGTCGAACGGCATGCCGCCGATGAAAGCCGCGCTGTGCTCGCGCAGCTCACGAAAGGCCCCGCCCTGGACGATGCCGTAGAGCGCCTGCCGGTAAGGATGCATCGCCGGACCATCGCCGAAGGCGTTCAGGCTCCGACTCGCCCAGCGGTGGGTGCGCTCCATGCTCGCTTCGGTGTAGGACCGATCGTGCAGGGGGCTGGTGCACTCGTCGAAGGCGAGCACCATGTCGGCCCCCAGCGCCCGTTGTACCGCTATCGATATCTCCGGGTTGAGGTACTGCTCGCTGCCGTCGATATGACTCCGAAAACGGACCCCCTCCTCATCGACCTCTACCAGCGGGTGCGCCGGGGCGCCGCGCCTTCTTTCGGAGGCGGCCGTTCGGGACTCCTCGCCGGGAAAGATCGTGGACACCTTGCCCACGCCGTGTTCGATCCCGGCGCCGAGCGAGAACACCTGGAAGCCGCCGGAGTCCGTCATGAGCGGCGCGTCCCACGACATGAAACGGTGAAGGCCGCCGTGCCTGCGCACGACCTCCGCACCGGGCCGCAGAAAGAGGTGGTAGGTGTTGGCGAAGAGCACGCCTATGCCGCTTTCGGCCACCGACCGGGTGGTGAGCCCCTTTACCGTCGCCTGGGTTCCGACCGCCACGAAGGCCGGCGTTTCGATAGTGCCGTGCGGCGTGCTCAGGCGTCCGCGGCGGGCGGCGCCTTCTCGACTCAGCACCCCGAATCCGAACGAATCGCTGGTCACGAGAGCAACACGGGCTGCTTCCGAATGCCTGCCAGTGCCGGATAATCGCTGTCGCGGGGGCGTCGCTCGCTCATCGCGGCCAATTATAACGGCGGCAGTGGTCACGGCCGGGTAGCCGCAGCAGAGTGGGCTACCACCGAGAATGAATAGGTCGCTGTAACCCATTCACCGGAGAATGCACCCCGGAATGATAAGATTTTCACGCTGGGAGGTTGCATGGCGTTCCACATCAGCGGCAAGCTCTGCGTCTTGGGCGTAGTGATGGCCGTCCTAATCACCGCTTTCAGCGTGCCAACTCCCGATGGCGTAGCCTTGCAGGTCGCGCCTCAGGTCAGCCTTCTCGAGGAACCCAGGGATCTGAGCGGAACCAGTGCGCCCGTTCCCTTGGGACCGGTCGCCAATCCGCGCTACACTCTGCGCGCCACCGCGTACAACTCGCTCGAAAGCCAGACAGACTCTACACCGGACATCACGGCCACCGGCGCCCGCACCAAGTTCGGGATCGTCGCCGTCAGCCGCGATATGCTCACTCGCGATATTCCCTACGGCTCGCTGGTGCGCATACGCGATCTGGGCAATTACTTCAACGGGCGCGGGGCGGGCAACTACCAATCCCTGCTCGACAGCCAGGGCCTGTTCATCGTCGAGGACACCATGCACCAGCGCAAGCAGCGCCAGTTGGACGTATGGTTCCCGGAACTGAGCAGCGCTCAACTGTGGGGAATCCGCCGGGTGGAGATCGAGGTCATCCGTTACGGGCGCGAGGGCCCCACACTGGCGAGCACCTGGAGCGACTTCGGGGCGACGCCGCAACTGCTCGCCTCCCGTTAGGCGCGGCCGCCGGCCGCGGTAGGGTTCCCTGTGCGCCGTTTCGTGCTCTTCCTGGCATTGCGCCACGTCCGGCGGCGCCCGCTTCAAAGCAGCCTTACCGTCGCCGGCGTGGCGGTGGGCGTGATGGTGCTGATCACGGCACTGTCGCTGACCAACGGTTTCATCGACGAACTCGTGCGCTCCACGTTGCAGGCCACACCTCATGTGACTCTGCAGGCCTATGACGGCTCGCTACTGCCGGAAGACTCGGAGACGCTGCGGGCGATCATCGACCACCCCGAGGTCGAAGCCGCGGCGCCGTTCCTTGCCGGCCAGGCCCTGATTGCGCGCCGGGCGGACACCACCTTGGGTGTGAGTGCGCGCCACGGTTTTACCCAGCTCCTCGGCATCGACGCCGAACTCGAGCAGCAGGTGCTCGGGCTGCCTGCCCTCGCGAACGCGGCCGAGTCCCTGGAGCAGGGCGGCGGCATAGTGCTCGGGGAGTCGCTCGCGCTGCGCCAGCTCGGTGTGTATCCGGGCGATTCGGTGTTCCTGCGGGACATCAGCGGCCGCAGCGCCGCTTTCGAGGTAGCGGACACCTTCCGGGTGGGCAACGAGCTCATCGACAGCGTTACGTCGTACCTGTCGATGGAGCGTCTTCAGGAGTTCCTGGGTGCCGAGGACCGGTTGACCGGCTTCCACGTTCGCGTGCGCAACCCGGAGCGGGCAGGAGCCGTGGGGCTCGAGCTAGCCACCGAGCTGGGCCTGCTCTCGATCTCCTGGGAACGGCTGTTTCAGACGCTCATCGAGCAACTCCGTCTGCAGAAGGCGATTATCAGCGCGGTGGTGTTCCTCATCGTGCTGGTTGCCGCCATGGGCATCGCCAACATCCTCATCCTCACGGTGGCCGAAAAGACCGAGGAGATAGCCATCCTCCGGGCCCTCGGCGCGTCCGAATCGCAGGTCCTGTCCGTGTTCACGCTCGAAGGGCTGTTGCTGGGAGGAACCGGCACGCTTCTGGGCGCCCTGCTCGGGCTGGGCGTGAGCCTCTACTTTCGCTATCAGCCCTACCCGCTTCCGGGCGACCTCTACTTCATTACCCGCTTGCCCGTGGAGTTGCAGGCACTCGATGTCGTATGGGTGTGCGGGCTCTCCTTGCTTACTTCGGTCGTTGCCGGACTGCTGCCGGCACGCCGGGCCGCCAACCTGAGCCCCACGGAGATCCTGAGGTGAGCGGTTACGGGCCGAAGCGCGCCTGGTCGTATGCGCTCTACCTGCTCGGCCGGCGCTCGCATACCGAGGCCGAAATTCGGGAGCGACTGAGCCGCAAGCAGGCGGAACGAGAGGTAATCGACGACATCATCGAGCGGTTGACGCGCTACCGGCTGGTCGATGACGCGGCGTTCGCGGAGGCCTATGTCAGGACCCATCGACGGCGCAAAGGCTCGATAGCCCTACGCCACGAGCTGCGCCGCAAAGGGGTACCGGAAGCGATGTCGGAGAGCGCGCTGGCGCCGCTGAGCGAACCGGCCCAGTTGACCAGCGCCAGCGACCTGCTGGAGCGCAACGCCTGGCGCTTTCGCACCCCCAGACCTGAGCGAAACCGGGCTCGAGCATTCGCATTCCTGGCACGCCGCGGTTTCCCCACAGAAACAGTGGCCGGTGCGCTGGAGCGGGCCGATTGGCTGAGTCCAGCCGAACCGGCCTAGTACCGCGCTTCGACAGCCATCCGCTTGACCGACGAAAGCGCGGAGGGGTACATTGGTCATTCGCGTCGGGGCGTAGCGCAGCCTGGTAGCGCACATCGTTCGGGACGATGGGGTCGGAGGTTCAAATCCTCTCGCCCCGACCACAGTCTAGGCCCCTGCTCATTCGGCAGGGGCCTTCTCGTCGGGTGCCGGAAGCGGTTCGACCAGCACTGTCGACTGCGGAAACGCCAGTTCCACCAAGCCGGCCAACCGAGAAATCTCTCCGGGGTCGCCGGCGATGCATGCACTGAACGTACGCCAAGGGGATACGCTTTCCGACTGCAGAAGCTTCAGGCCCAACTGACCGGCCGCGTAGCTCACGGTCCTGGCCACGTTATGTGCCGCGGTACCGTCGGCGCTCTCCACACGAAACAGGTAGACCCCGTGCATGCTCACTCCCAAGTGCCGCGATGACTCCTGTTCGCGCAACGGCCTTCATGTTAGGCGCTGGGTAGTGTCCAGGACGGGTAGAGCGCACAGTCCCGCCGGCCGCTGGCACTTGCTATGATGCATTTGCCGGCGGGAGGTGACATACCGCCTAGAAACCCAGTGTTTCAGGAGGCCTTACATTGGCACCTTACCCGCGACCGGCTCACGCCCTGACCCTTATCCTGTTGTTGTCGGTGGCCGCCCAGGCAGGCTGCCTGCTACTGCTGTGGCTGTCGACCTTTGGCCAGAATCCGTTTCCGGAGCTGCCGGTTCCGATGATCCTGATGTTCGGCGCGCTCCTCTCAGGACCGTTGGAGTCGCTGTCCAGGCAACTACCGGCGCGAGCGATGCTAATCGGTCTCCTGGGCGCCGTGGCCGCCAACCTCCTCTACCTGGCCCTGGCGAACCTGCTGGCGGAAGCCGCTACGCTGTACCTGCTGGCCCCGGCGACTGCCCTGGCGTTGACGGCGACGTTCCGCATCCTGTCCGGCCGGTACGGCGAGATGCTGTCGGCGATGACGGTATACGGGGTGGCAACGGTGCTGGCGAACTACACCTTCGACTCGTTCATTCCCTTCGGCGACTTCTTTCTGGTGAACGTCGGCACCTTCTTCTTCGGCATCACCTTCACACAGCGCGACCGGGTGCACCGTTTCGGCCGCCGCAGCGTTTATCTGATGATCGCCGCCGCGGCCCTGGCCAACGTGCTGATGTCGCTTCATCTCGGTACCCCGCTGCGCTATGTCTTCGTAGGCTTCCTGGCCATCCTGCTCTCGGAATCGGCCGACACCGAGATTTACGCCAGGCTCCTGCACCGGCGCTGGTTCACTCGCGTCGCTTCTTCCAACGCAGTGAGCGCGCCGCTGGACACGTTGATCTTCACCATCCTGGCGTTTGCCGGCGAGGAGTTCGCTACCTCCGCGTGGATGTTCCAGGTGATCGTGACCGACGTGCTGGTGAAGTACGGCAGCAGCTTGCTGGCGGCGCTTCAGATCGTGAGCGCACGCCGTCCTGCCGTCGGTGCCGGCGGCGGCTGAAAAGGGCGAACCTGAGTCAGTCGGCCGTCAGCATCTCACCGATGGCGGTGACGAACCCTTCGTTGCCCGGGGAAGCCGATACCATCACCCCGACCGGCTCGCGACCGGCCGGCACGCTGATGGAGGCGCCGCCGACGGCATTGAAGAGCGAGGTGCTTCGCAGGCAGCGCCGGTTGGCCTCGTAGTACGCGTCATCGCTGGTCAACTCACTGCCGAGGGGCGGAAGAATGGGGACCGTGGGGGCCAGCACCGCATCGATCCCTGTGACCTCCTGCCAGAAGTCGCGCTGCCAGCGCCTGCGCGCCAGCACCAGCCGGAGGTAATCGGTGCTGCTCCTGCCGCGCGCCTGCAGGATCCTCCCGGTCACGCGCGGGTCCATTTCCACGCCGTGCCGGTCTATGAGTTCCTCGTACAGCGCCATCGCCTCATGCGCGGCGAGGCTGCCGTAGCGCGCCACGGTCGCCTCGACCTCCTGGAACAGCGGCACTTCCCGCTCGATGACCTCGTGCCCCAGATCCCGCAGTTTGCAGACGACCGCACGGAAGACGGCCTCGACCTGCGGATCGAGCTCCTCCTGCAGGACGGTCGTCGGCGCCAGGAAGCGGAGGCGGGCCGGCAACACCGGAAGCGGCGCCGGGGGCAGCGCCGCGAGCGCCCGGTAGAGCACCCAGGCGTCGCCGGCGGTACGGGCGATGGGACCGACGGTATCGAGCGTGAATGACAAAGCCACGCAGCCGTCCATCGGCACCGCACCCTCGCTGGTCTTGAGTCCCACCAGGCCGTTGAAGGCAGCCGGTATGCGAACCGAACCGCCGGTGTCGGTGCCTACGGCGGCGCACGCCATTCCAGAGGCGACCGCTACCGCCGAGCCCGACGATGAGCCGCCGGGGATGCGTTCCGGATCGAGGGCGTTCGCGGGCGTGCCGAAGTGCGGGTTCATGCCCAACCCGGAGAACGCCAATTCGGTCATGTTGGTCTTGCCCAGGAACACCGCCCCGGCTGCGTCCAGTCGCGCCACGACCGGCGCATCGACCGCCGCAGGCGGACCCGCAGCCAGCACCTTCGATCCGGCGGTGCTCACGGTGCCCTCGACATCCATCAGATCCTTGAGTGCCAGCGGTACACCCTGCAACGGCCCGACATCGACCCCGCTGTCGAACTGGCGCTCCGCCCTCTCGGCCTGATCGCGGGCGCGCTCCGCCAGCACCTGGCGGTATACGGAGCCCGGACCGACGGCCTCCAGGTACGCCTCGGTTACCGCGGTGGGACGAAGCTCTCCGCGCCGATAGGCAGCAGCCAACTGCAAGACAGTGAGCGACATCGGATAGTTGACCATACGCAAGCATAACTGGAGCCGGCGGTCGGGATTCCGGGCGTTCCCGGTACGGTAGAGTGGTCGGGCAGGAGGGTCGGATGCAACGCACCCGTGCCGAACTCGAATCGATGAGTCACGACGACCTGATCAACCGGGTGTTGGAGCTCCAGGATCTCCTCCGCGAGGGCCTGGCCGTTCGCGCCTCATTGCACGCCGTGCTGAACATGGTGCTCAAGGCCAAAGCCGACGAGGTGACTCGTTTCGCCGACGTCGACGAGAACTCGCTCGACCCCGTGGAAATCGAGGTCAAGCACGCCTGGGAGGCGGCTCGCCATGCGCTTTCGAACCCGCTGGGTCTGGCCAGGAAGCTCGAGTAGCCCGGGAAGATCGAGCTGCCACAGGGAGAAGTCGCGGCGAGGTTTGCCGCGTTCAGTGCGGCAGTCGGCTCCTGAGGCTCCCGTAGGTCCAGGTGCCTAGTACGGCGCTCGCCAACACCAACAGGAACGCCGGTAATCCGGCGCCGATGAGGACCAGGATCGGGCCCGGGCAGACGCCGGTGAGCGACCAACCCACACCGAAAAGAGTTCCGCCGTAGACATAGGCGCGGTAGTTGGGAGCCTTCGGCGACATGGCGATGGGCTCGCCCGAGAGACTGGCGACCCCGAGCCGCTTGAGCAGCCATAGCGACACGGCAGCGACCAGCACCGCCGATCCCAGCACCCCGTACATATGAAAGGCGTCGAACCGGAACATCTCCTGGATGCGGTACCAACTCACGATTTCCGACTTGATCGCAACGAAGCCGAACAGCGAACCCGATACCACGTAGCTCAGGGATGCCATCGGGTTGACGAAATGGCGAACGGCGACGGTTGTTGCGGCGCGGTCCATGTCAGCCCAGCCCCAGGATTAGCGGCAGGAGCAAGTAGGTGCCGATCATGCCGCCGATGAAGAAGGCGATGGTGGCAACCAGCGACGGGACCTGCAGGTTCGCCAGGCCGCTTATCGAGTGGCCCGAGGTGCAGCCCCCGGCCCAACGGGTCCCGAACCCCACCAGGAAGCCTCCCAGCACCATCAGGAGCAGTCCCCCGAAGCTCAGGGAGCCGAGGTCGAAAAGCGCTGCCGGAACCAGGTTGCCGTCGGGGGCGAGCCCCATCTGCTGCAGATCCTGGGCCGTGGCTGGCGCCAGCGTCAGTGGATTGGGGTTGGCCAGCAGCACGCCGCCGATAAATCCGCCGATGATGATGCCTAGCGCGAACAGGAGGTTCCAACCACCCGCGCGGCGCCAGTCGTAATTGAAGAAGGGGTTGCTGTTGGGAATCATGGCGCACAGGTGACGAATGTTCGACGAGACGCCGAACGCCTTGTTCCCGAGCACCAGCAGGAGCGGAACGGTGAGCCCGATCAGGGGGCCGGCGACATACCACGGCCAGGGGCTGCGAAGTATACCGATGATGTCCATGATTCGGAGTATGAGCCAGGGACCTGCGTCCGTCAAGCGGACAGCCGCTCGAGCACCATGTAGTCGCGAGTAGGCGAACGACCCGCATTCACGTCCGTTTCGACACGCGTGCTGCCGTTGTCTGAACGCCCGGCAGGGTGAAGTAGATCGTCGCGCCACTACCCACTTCGCCCTCACCCCAGATCTTTCCTCCGTGCCGTTGGACTATCCTTTGCACGGTAGCCAGGCCGATTCCCGTGCCGGCGAAGTCGCGCGGCGAGTGCAGACGCTGGAACGGCGTGAACAGCTTGTCGACATATGCCATGTCGAAGCCCGCTCCATTGTCCCTCACGAAGTAGACATCACCGTCGCCCGACCGCTGGACGCCGAACTCGATGCGGCCGGCCGGGTTCTCGCTGCTGAACTTCCAGGCGTTCCCGAGCAGGTTTTCCAGGGCGACTCGCAGCAGTCGCTCGTCGCCTCGGGCGGCGATCCCCGGTTCGACCACGAACTCGACCGAGCGGCCCGCGTCGCGGACACTCAAGGCGCCGGCAATCCGCTCGACCAGGTCGCTGAGGTCGACGTCCTCGATCCTCAGTTCGGCCCGGGACACACGCGACAGGGCAAGCAGGGCGTCTATCAGCTCGCCCATCCGCTCGGCAGCGCCGCTCACTCGTTTCAGGTAGTGCCGCCCGTTCTCGTCGAGCTGGGAATGGTACTCCTCCGCCAGGATCTGCGAGAAACCGGTGAGTCCGCGCAGTGGGGCGCGCAAGTCGTGAGACACCGAGTAGTTGAAGCTCTCGAGCTCCGCGTTGACCGCGAGCAGGTCCGCGGTTCGCTCCTGCACCTGGGAGTCGAGCGCGTCGCGAGCGTCTGCCAGAGCCCGTTCACTGCGCTTGCGCTCGGTGATATCGTAGTACTGCTCTATTCGGCCCCCTGCGAAAGGACCCGAGCGGATCGGCCGGCTTCGGTGCTCGAGCCAGTATCCGTCGCCATCGTCGTCGCCACGTACATGGACCTCGAAACGCTCCTCATCGCTGTTCGACCGGTAGGCGGCAAGGAGCCGCTCTCCGAAGTCGGCGGGTTCGTCGACCACATAGCGAAGATGGGTCTCGACGAGCTCCCGCTTGACTCTTCCCAGCAGGCGCTCACGCGACACACCGAAGTAGCGCTCGATCGCCAGATTGATCCACACCACCTCGAACCCGGCGTCCAGGATGATGACTCCGACGGCCGAGGTATCGAGAACGTCGTCCAACAAAGACCGATACTTCGCTTCGCTCTCCCGGAGCGCCATCTGTGTCTGGTGCTCCTCGGTCCGGTCCCGCATCACCTTGACGTAACCGGTGAGCCGGCCCTCGTCATCTCGAAGGTCGCTCATGATGCCGTTCACCCAGATCCGGCTGCCATCTTGCCGGACATGCCACCTGTCGTCCATGGCCCGGCCGGTGCTTCTGGCCGCCTCCATTTCGCTCTCCGGGACCCGGTCTCGACGATTTTCCGGAGTGAAGATCATCGAGGCATTGGTCCCAAGGAACCTCTCCTTCGGGTACCCAAGCAGCCGGGTAATGCCGTAATTGCACATCGTGACCACACCATCAGGATCCGTCGTGAAAATAGCGTAGTCTTCGATGCTGTCGAAGACGTGGCTGAGAAATCGATTGTTCGTGCTCGTATGGCTCACGGCTTGCGGTCACCCCGGTACTCGAGCTGCCGGCGGCAGCAGAAAACGGCATGCTGTGAATAGGCCCAGCAACGGCAGGGACCCGCGCAACGGACCGACCCAATCACATCTAAACACTCCTGTCGGCTCCAGTCTGTGCCTGTGACGGCGATATCGTAGCTGGCTGTTTGAACCCGCCTTGACCGTTCGCACCGCCCGCCGCTCCGGATCAGGCGGTAGAGTCGGTAGAGTTGGATCGCGGAATATCGAACAGGTAGCCCCAGGTGGCCCGGCACCTGAAACACTTGGCTGCCGGCCATCCGAGGACGCCATGCAACCTGCCACTGTCGGGAGATGCCGCTCGACGGTAGAGAGGAGAACGCAATGAGTTCACGAAGTGTTCCTGGCAACCCGCCGGCCAGCGACTGGGAGACGTTCGAACCCAGGTATGCGGCGCTCCTCCGAGAGGACCTGACGCCCGACCAAATCCCTTCCTGGCTTACGAGCTGGAGCGAGTTGGAGAAGGACGTGGGGGAAGCGCATGCGAGCCTCAAGCGCGCGGCTGACGAGGACACCGCGGATGAGCGCGCCCGCGAAGCCCTCCTGTCGTTCGTTCATGACGTCAGCCCGAGAGTCAGCGTAGCCAATCAGAAACTCAAGGCTCTGCTGCTCGCGGTGGAGGGCTTCGTGCCCAAGCCCGAGGAATCGCGGATGATCGAGCGCCTGCGGAACGAGGCCGACTTGTTCCGCGAGGAGAACGTCGAAGTCCTCACCGAGATCGAGACGCTGTCGAACGACTTCTACACCATCACCGGAGCGATCGTGGTTCGTCTCGACGGCGACGAGTTCACCATCCCGCAAGTGCTGCCCCGGCTGTACAGCCCAGAGCGTGCCGAGCGGGAGCGCGCCTGGCGGGCCATCGTGGCGGGTAAGCTCGAGAAGGCCGCGGAACTCGACGCATTGTTTCTGAGGCTACTCGAACTCCGTCGCCGGCTCGCTGTTAACGCGGGTCTTCCCGACTTCCGTGACTTCCAGTGGCGAGCCATGAACCGCTTCGATTACGGTCCGGACGACAGTCAGAGGTTGGACGATGCGATCGCCGCGGAGGCCGTTCCTCTGCTGGGCAAGCTATATGACAGACGCCGTCAGAAGCTCGGGGTGGACGAACTGCGGCCCTGGGATCGCGATGTGGACCTGGAAAGCCGGCAAGCACTGAGGCCGTTCGATACCGTCGAGGAACTCGAGGAGGGACTCGAGCGTGTGTTCACCAGGCTCGATCCGGTCCTCGGACAGCAGTTTCACCTGCTCCGCGACGGCTGGATGGACCTCGAGGCCCGCAAGGGAAAGGTGCCCGGCCTCGGTTATCAGATGGAGTTCCCCCGCTCGGGACGGCCCTATATCTACCACAGCCTCGCCGGCCTTCACGACGACGTGGTGGTGCTGCTGCACGAGGCCGGCCACGCCTTCCATTCGCTGGCCAGGAGCGGCCCGAACCAGCTCATCTGGAACCGCCACCCCGGACCCGAGTTCGCCGAAGTGGCCTCGCAGGCCATGGAGCTCCTGCCCCTGCCATACCTGTCACGAGCCGAAGGCGGCTTCTACAGCGAGGAGGGGGCTTCTCGGGCCCGGAACGATCAACTCGAGCGGATCCTCCGGCTGCTGCCGCACATGGCGAAAGGCGATCTCTTCCAGCACTGGCTTTACACGCAGGATCCGGGCGAGCTCAGCATTGATGAGATAGATGCGAAGTGGCTGGAGTTGGACGAGCGCTTCGAACCGGGAGTCGACTGGAGCGGCCTGGAGCGTGAGCACGCCAAGGGCTGGCAATTCTTCCACATCTTCTGCATCCCGTTCTATCTGCTCGATTACGCCATCGCCTATCTGGGCGCAATCCAGGTATGGCGCAACTCGCTGAACGACCCGGAAGCGGCACTGAGCTCGTACCGCGAGGCGCTTGCCCTCGGTGCCAGCCGCGCGCTGCCGGAGCTGTTCGCGGCAACAGGCGCAGACTTCTCCTTCGAGGGCGACCACGTCGGGGAGCTTGCCCGTTTCGTTTACGAGCAGATGGACCGGTAGCGCCAACCACAGCAAGGTCGAAGGCGGGCACGACGAGTCGTCGTGCCCAGAGCACCATTTACGAAATGGCGAGGCAGAACCACGTAGCAGGAGTGGTTCGCGTTGGACGCCGCGTTCGATTCGACCCGGCAAAACTCGAGCGTTGGGTCGAGGCCGGCGGCCAGGCACTGCCCCGGACCTCCTACCTCCTACTTACTACCCAGAATCGCTGAGCGAGGATGATTTAAGAGAAGCCCGAATAAACCAAGGGAATCACTCGCGCTAGGACAGCAACTACTGGGCACTATCTTCCTTGCTGTCTTGACTTTCGAGCTCAGGTTCCTTAAGGCTTACGTCGATAGGGAGTTCAGCTTCTGTCACCCACTCATCGCCCACTCGTTGTTCGATCCTGACGATATGTTCGCCCGCTTCCTCGATCGGCATTCCACCTAAGGCAAAATTCACTCTGTTACGAGAGACGTCTTGAAAGTATGACGGTGGCGTCTCATATGAAAGCAACTCCTTGCCAGACGGCGCAATTACGTGCAGTCCAACAATTAGTTCATCTTGCTTTGACGCTGAGTTCCAAAGTGTGCACAAGGAAAGGGAATGAAGAGTGGCAGGAAGTTTCCGAGCCGTTACGGACTCGACCGCGTCAATGTAGCTAACGGAGTTCGTCTCCTGATCCGTAAGAAATCGTTCACATAGTACTGCCCAGAGTAAGCGTGCCATTACCTCAACTGGTCCTCTCTCTATGCACGTGCCGTTCACCGATGTGTGGTGAAAAGGTCCGTTTGCCCGTCTGACTTCTCTCCGCCGCGACATCCAGCTGCATATTTCCAAATGCACCTTGACCCGCTACACCGTAGGTCGTCACCTGCATGTTTCTCGATGCTGTATTACTCGAGTGCAGATTGACGAGATCACGAAATGCTCCGGCCACCTTGCCAACGTGTCCGACCAGTTGAGACACTTCTTTCCTGATAGCCGATTGAATCTCGGTACCTTTAAGGCCCTGGCTTACGTAAGAGACTAACAGTGCGTTTTGAGACACACCATCCAACTTTGCTTGGCGAGCAAGACGAGCGTGAAGGGATTTTGGTAGTCGGACACGAAACTCTCCACTTGGAAGCTTTGTGGATGGCAAGTTAGCTGGTTCGGGAAGGGGCCACCCTTCCTCCTGATAGGTCTCGATGCCGAGTTCTAATGCAACATCAAGCTCGTTAAGAGCATCCTCAACCGTTTCCCCAAATGCTGACAATCCCGGAAACTCTGGGCAAAGAGCAATAAACCCTTCGTCACGTTCACTGTAGAAGACCTGCCGACTGTACTGGTTTATAACGTCCATATCTTTCATCTCAATTGCCCTCCATTGAGATCTCATCGATGACTTCCAGGAGTTCCTCCACCTGGTAGTCCTTGGCCTTTCCGTTAACCTCCTGAAAGTTCAGGATCTTCGGCCACGTAGGTGACTTATAAATCCGGTGACTCCCCTTCTGCCTTGACAGCGTAAAACCATGGCACTCTGCTAATTTGCATGCTTCCTCAAATCTTAGATTTGACGACGAGGCTCGGGCCTTCTCTAGCAGCTTTTCGCACTTAGCCATCTAAAAACCCTTCCCGGCCTCTCTCCTTATTCGCATGGTACCGCATGTGGTACCGAGACTACAAGCGGGTGTTATACCGCGGAATGGATTACTAACGAAGCAGCTCCTTGGCTCCTCCCTCCCAGTCACTCGGACGGACCACGTCGTCCAGGACCTCCACGTTCGCGTCGTCGACACAGGAGAACTACTACGCGAACTCGTCCTCAACCCAAACCGCGACTACCAAGGCACCGGCAAGCCACCCGGACCAACACCAAGAAAACCGGCCGAACCATAGGTTCGACCGTTTCCTATCTCTCGAGAGATGACATTGGCTCGGCGGGTAGGATTCGAACCTACGACCAATCGGTTA
>JBBDRK010000012.1:0-11637 GCA_040905465.1 Trueperaceae bacterium
CCGACAACCTTCCGATTACAAATCGGATGCTCTACCAGTTGAGCTAGGGTGGCAGGTGGTCATCCCAGGCGGCTCAGCCGACGCTCGCGCGTCCGGCTAGGTAGCCTAGCATGAGCCTCAGAGGGTGTCAACAAGGAGCGGTGCAGCAGTTACGCCCGTCTGTCACGCCCTTTCGCGGCCGGCCCCGGCGGCCCCCGGCCGCTGCTCCGGCCGGGCACTGGCGCGCCGCCCAAGCTTGCCTCGGGCACGGTTCAAAGTGGTGTCGTGACCAGTGGTTCCGTTGTCGGCTGGGGGCTTCCGCCCAGCGGCTCGACAGTTACCCCGAAAATTCCGCCCCGTTCCACACTCTCGGTCAGAAAGCTGCGACTGCGGCCGACAGCAAGCGAACGCGGGCTGCCATCGCGAATCTCCCACAACTGATAGGCACCGTCTGGCGGCAGCCGCTCGAAGGCGACGAACAGCCGCCCGTCATCGAGCCGCACCAGCGTCCCGAGTTCCTCTCCCGACGAGTCCACCAGGCTGTGGGCAACGGAGCCCGGCTGCTCGATGTAACGAGCGGTAATGCGATCGAGACGGTCCGACGCGGTCAGCGGACCGAATGCCAGCCACGCCGCCACTCCCAAGGCGGCCGCCAGGCCCAGCGCCACCCACGGCTGACTGCGTCGGCCTGTACGTTGCCGGCTCTGACTCCGTACCAAGGGGGGATCGGAGCCGGCACGCAGCCGTTCGACCAGGGCGTCCTCCTCGCCCTCGCTGAGCGCCTCCGCTGGAAGCTGCAAGACATACTCCGCCATAAGATCCTGCAGACGCCTGACGCGCGCGGCAGCCGCCGGATCGGCCGCGAGGAACCGTTCGACCTCCGCCACCTGCTCGGGCGCCAGGGTACCCAGGGCATAATCGACCAGCACGTTCTCGTCGATTATCATGCCCTTCTCCCTGTCATTACCTCACGCAGGTGCGCAAGCGCTTGCCTGATGGTGGTCTTGACGCTTCCCAATGGCCTGCCGGTGATTCGCGCGAGTTCGACGTGAGTGTGTCCGCGGAAGAATGCGAGTTCGAGAAGACGGCGGGAATCGGCATCGAGAGTCTCGAGGGCGTCGGCTACGTACATTCGGGTGACGTGATCCGGCGCCGGCGAGGAGGCCTCCAGGTTTCGCTCCGGATCGGTCAACTCTTCGGTACTCACCCGTTTCTTTCGTAACCGGTTGATCATCAGCCGGTGGGCGATGGTGACCATCCAGGTCTTCACGCTGGCCTTCGACCGGTCAAAGCTTCGGGCGGCCTCCCACACCTTGAAGAAGGTGTCTTGCAGGCACTGGTCCGCTTCATCCTCGTCTGGCGTCATACGCCGGGCCATGGCCTTCAGGTAGGGCGCGTAACGGCGATAGAGCTCTCGCAGGGCGAGTTCGTCACGTCGCCCGATCAGGGCGAGCAACTCCTCGTCCGTCGAACCCCTCACCGACCGCTCCGTCCTTTCATATGTTACATACCCCCCGCCGCAATTTTCGGATGGTACCACTCGGCTCGCCCGCGACCAAGCGCGATGAGTTTCCGCAACGAGAGCCATCGCGGAAAGCAACGAATGCGGGACAGAACGAATCCGAATCGCGTCTATCTGTGTACAACCCCTGTGAAGGCCCGTGGGAGGCTTCAACTTTCGAGCGCTGGGTTGCCGACTCGAGGACTTCCCAGGACTTGGCGATTGATGCGCTGGTTATGGAGGCAGCGGCACGCAGCGGTGAACCACAACCGGATCGGTCGAGCAGCACGGTGTCGACTGCCTGACGCCGGCTGGCACCCGGCCCGTCGGCCCGGTCAAACCTCTCATTCGATGAAGGAAGTACCAAATGAAGACCGACTTCAGCAGACTGTTCAAGACGAGCATGAATCGCCGCCAGATGCTGGGCAACCTCGGCATGATGAGTGCCGGCGCCGCGCTCACCGCCTGCGCCGGCGTCGTCGCGCAACCCGAGGACCAGGAGCGCGACGTCGACGCCGCCATCCTCACCTTCGCGCTCAACCTCGAATACCTCGAAGCGGCCTTCTATCTCGCCGCGGTGGGGCGTCTGAGCGAGCTTCCGGGCGGCGACGCAGCGATAACGCTGCCGAGCGGTTTCGACGGAAGTACCGCGGTGGACTTCGGGGCAGGCGGCGCGAACGCCACCGCATCCACCGCGCTCCGGGCCTACGCCGAGGAACTGGCCAACGAGGAGCTGGCTCACACCGAGTTCCTGCGCGGGGCGTTGACGGACGCCGGCGTGACGGTCGATCGTCCCATGATCAACCTGGCCAGCTCGTTCCAGGCGGCGGCCGCCGCGGCGTTCGAGGGCGTGGACCCCGCGACCGTCGGATTGCCCGCCGACTTCACTCCCGACGACTTCGACCCGTTCGCCAGCGGCGCCTTCTTCGCACACGGCGCCTTCATATTCGAGGATGTGGGCGTCTCGGCCTACAAGGGCGCCGCGCCACTGATCATTAACAGCGACTACCTGGCGGCGGCAGCCGGCATCCTCGCCTCGGAGGCCTACCACGCCGGCAACATCCGCACCTTCCTCCACCTTGGCGACACCACCCTGCTCGACTTCTACAATGGCTTGAATACCCATGCCATCACCCAGGCAATCTCTGACACCCGTGACGAGCTCGATGGCACGGCAGACCAGGATCAGGGGATAGCGAACGTGGCCATCGAAACTGGCGGCGACGCCAATATCGCCGTGACCAGCAGCGATGGAATCGCATTCGGCCGCACTCCCGCGCAAGTGGCGGCGATCGTGTACCTGAGTGCCGAAGCAATGGTCAGCTCCAGCAGCTTCTTCCCCGAGGGCATCAACACGGCCAATCTCGACGACGACTTCGCCTACCTGCTGGCACTGTAACCCCGAGCGCAGGAGAGGTAGTGGCGCGTTCCCACGAGTATTTGCGCCGGTATTTGCTTCAGAATTCGCCGAACCACAGCATGGGCACAGCCTGGGCTCCGCGCCTTCCGGCCGGCCCATGCATCCCCCTCCACCTGCGAAACCGAACGCCGGTGATAGACTGCAACCAACTGGAGGTAGCGCATGCGCATTGGACCGCTCGGAATCTGGGAACTGCTGATCATCCTGGTGGTAGTGCTGTTGATATTCGGACCGCGGCGACTTCCCGAAATGGCCAAGGGGATCGGCCAGTCGGTACGCGAGTTCCGCAAGGGCATCCGTGACATGAAAGACGATTTCGAGGCTGGCGCCTCCAAGGACGACCAGCAGGAGTCGAACAAGAAGCGGGCAAGCGCGGCCGAGCCGGCTAATGCGGCGTCCGCAACGCCTCCCGCCACGCCTGCCGCCGAGGCGCCCCCCGAAGCCTCCGGTGACACCTCCGCTGACGCCACAGCCGACGCAACGGAGGCGGACGGCGAACCGGTGTCCAGCAAGCAAGTGGAGACCAAGTCGGCGTGAACTCCACTCCCGGCGAGTGGGACTGAAACACCCTTATTTGGAAAGAGTAGTGATCGGCGCTCGCTTCTGCGGCGTCGTGAGCCTATTTGATCCGCTTCGATGGCCATGACGCTGATAGACCACTTCGAGGAGCTGCGCACGCGGCTCTTCATCGCCATGGGCGCCTGGCTCGTCGGCGCCGCCGTGGCCTTCGTTTTTCGCTTTCGGCTCCTGGAATGGCTCAAGGAGCCGCTGCCGCCCAACCTGACGCTCAACGCCTTCGGGTTGCTCGAGCCGTTCCTGGTGAGCATGCAACTAGCTTCGTTCTTCGGGCTGGTCCTGGCCGCACCGATCATCGGCGGCCAGGTCTGGGGCTTCGTCGCCCCGGGACTATATCCGGAGGAGCGGCGCTGGGCGGTCCCTTTCATCCTGATGACCGCGGTCGCGTTTGCCGGCGGCGTGGTTTTCGGACGCTACCTGGTCCTGCCCTTCTCCATCCCCATAATTCTCGGGTTCCTCGGCGACGAGGTGCAGATCCTGCCGTCGATCGGCGACTTCATCTCCAAGGTGCTGCTGATAATGGCAGTGTTCGGGCTCATCTTCGAGATGCCGGTGGTGGGATTCCTGCTGGCCAGGCTGGGCCTCGTTCAGGCCGCATTCCTGACCCAGCATCGCAAGTGGGCGGTGGTAGTCGGGCTGGTGCTGGCGGCAGTCATCACACCCACTGCGGATCCGTTCAATTTCGCCCTGGTGGCAGTGCCACTGGTGGTACTCTACGAAGTCACCATCCTGGTGGTGCGTGTCTCCCAGCGGAAGGTAACCGATGAACGAGAAGATCCAGAGCTTACGAGCCAAAATTGACCTCCTGAACCTGCAGCTCCTGGAGTTGCTGTCCGAACGCGCCGAGCTGGCCGAGAGCATCGGCGAGATTCAGAGCACGTTGGGCCTCAGCCATTACGATCCGGCGCGCGAGCAGGAGATGCTGGAAGTGCTGGTGACGGCGAACCGCGGACCGTTCGACGATGCCACCGTCAAGAGCCTGTTCAAGCAGATCTTCCAGGCCTCGATGCAGCTCGAGAAGACACAGGAGAAGGGTCGTTACCTCACGTCACGGACCACCGATACCGGCGATACGGTTGTGCGGGTGGGCGACGTCTCGATCGGCTCCGACCACTCTCCCGTCCTGGTGGCCGGACCGTGCGCCATCGAGTCGCGCGAACAGGTGATGCTGACAGCCGAACGGCTGGCCTCACGCGGGGTGGCGCTCTTTCGGGGAGGGGCGTTCAAGCCTCGCACCGATCCCTACTCGTTCCAGGGCCTGGGTGAGGACGGCCTGCGCCTCGGACGTGAGGCGTGCGACCGTTACGGGCTGAAGTTCGTCTCCGAAATCATGGACGCCCGCAACCTGGACGCCTTCATCGAGCACGCCGACGTGCTGCAGATCGGCGCTCGCAACATGCAGAACTTCACCCTGCTGCGCGCCGTTGGCCGCAGCGGCAAGCCGGTGCTCCTCAAGCGCGGGCTGTCGGCAACCATCGAGGAGTGGCTGATGGCCGCCGAGTACCTGTTGAGCGAAGGAAACGCCAATGTGATCCTGTGCGAACGTGGCATCCGGACCTACGAGCGCTACACCCGCAACACCCTGGACGTGTCGGCGGTGGCGCTGGCCAAGCTCGAGTCTCACCTGCCGGTCTTCGTGGACGTGACCCATTCAGGAGGCAGACGCGACCTGCTGGTGCCACTCACCAAGGCCGCTCTGGCGACCGGCGCCGACGGGATCATGATCGAAGTGCATCCCAATCCGGCGGTTGCGCTCTCCGACCAGAAGCAGCAGGTCGACTTCGACGCCTTCGACGATTACCTCGAGGAGACCGGCTACCACAAGAAACTATCCCAGAAGCGCCACGAGGTGTACGGCTTCTGAGCGAGGTCGCCCGCGTGGGGGAGCTGGTCGCCGATGGATAACCTGCTCGACCTGATATTCAAGGCAACCAGCGTGGAACCGCGTTACGACGAAGACCTGTGTCTGGCCGCCGGCAAGTCGGTAGCGTGCACCAGCTGCCGCGACGCCTGTCCCCACGACGCGATCACCATCAGGCACGGCTCTGCCAAGGCGGTGGAGATCGACTCGGTCGACTGCAGCGGCTGCGGACTGTGCGTGCAGGCATGCCCCAGCCAGGCGTTGGAGGGGCGCGTGTCGATCGAGCGTGGCGCGGCCTCGTTGCGCTGCTCGCAGGTGTCGGGAAGCGCGGCGAGCGTGCACTGCCTCGGACGGCTGCAGCCCTCCGACCTGCTGCGCCTGGCTGGCTCCGAGGACAGCGTGAGGCTGGCCAGGGGCGACTGCGGATCCTGCCCCGTCGGCACCGCCGCGGTAGCCGAGGCGTCCCTGGCGGTACGAGACCAAGCCGTTGAGCTCGCCCGGCTCCACGGCAGAAGCCTGGACATCGAGGTGGTGGAGCGGGACCGTCTGGAGCAGACCCGCAACGCCGACGCGGTGAGCCGCCGCGAGCTGCTGCGCGGCGGCTGGCGCTCGCTCCGGGTCCGTACCGGCGACATGCTGGCGCCGCTCGATCCCGGCGACGACGTCGCCAGCCTGCCGGCGGAGATGCAGCGACGGTACCGGGTGATCGCCGCCGCCGCTCCGCAACAGGAAGACCCGGTGCCGTGGAGCCTGCCGCGGGTATCGGACGAGTGCATCATGTGTCCCGCCTGCGTCAAGGCATGCCCCACAGGTGCACTTGAGCGGGTGTTCGAAGCGGACGGCGACGGCGTGCTGAAGCTGCAGCCCGACAGGTGCGTAGGGTGCGAGGCGTGCATGAGCGTCTGCCCGGTCGGGGCAGTGAGCATGGAGGAGTCGGTCAGCTGGAGCGAGCTCTCGGGCGGCCAACAGGAAGCGTATCGCCGCGACGCCGGCCGGGAGCGCCCGGGAAGCGTGCCTCGCTAGCTTCGACTCACCTTTCGGGTGCGATCAACGCGTAGAATGTTGCATGACCGTCGACCAATGGGTCTTCGAGGCCGTCGAAGCGTATCCCAAAACCGGGGCGTCGGTGCGCGAAATCCAGCGCTACATCGACGAGCACCATTACGAAGAGCTGGCCATCGACACCATCGAAGTCTCGCTGGAAAAACTTAAAGCGGAGGGGCGCCTCGAGCTCGAAGGCACCAGGTGGAACGCCGTCAACCGAACCTCGAAAGAGGATGCCCTGAAGAAGCTGTTCGGCGACCTCTGAGGCAGTCCCTCAGTCGTTCAGCCCAGGCCGATGTTGGCCAACAGGTAGAGCGCCAGGGCGACTGCGGCCCGGAAGGCGTGATGGCGCCACACCACCCGGCCGAGCACTACCGACGCATTGAGAAGCGACGTGAGTGACGCCAGCAGCAGTCCCGCGCCCAGCAGCACCCGGGTAAACGGCAACTCGGTGACCATCGCGACTGCCGCAACCATGAGGACGCTGGCGGCAAGCATGAACAGCGCCGCCATCCACTGCTTGCGGCGGATCACCGCCCAGGCTCCGAAGGCGTTCACGACGGCATAGACGGCGGTTGCGATGAGGGCCAGCAGCAGCACGGCTCATCCTACCGTGCCTGGTCCTGCAGTGCCCGGTCAGTCAGCGGGCGCATGCTGCAGCAGCTCCTCGGCTCCGGCTCCGGCCAGCAGGGCTTTCAACTCGTGGACCACCAGCGCCTTGCTGCCGTGTTTCGCGACTCGGTCGCGCAGCCACAGGTCGGCACCGGAACTCTCGTCGATTATCAGGTGGAGCTCGTCGACGTTGCCGCGCCGCGAGAACAGCCTGGCGGCGCCCAGGACCTCCCGGTCGGTAGGGGTCATGCGCGGATCGATTCGCGACCCTTCGGCCCGCAGTCGGCCCGGATCGAGCCGGTGCTGGCCGATGCCATCGGTCTTGTCGGGGACCACCTTGGCTACCAGCTCGTCGTCGAGAAGCCACGGTTGCCCGACCACGCCTACCGTTCCGCGCCCAGCCGCAATCCGGCCCCACGCAGGTTCGCGGATGCTCTGAACTCGCAGGCCGGCCCGGTGCCGGTCCCAGACTCGCCTCACCCGGCCCGGGTCGCGCGCCACCTGCTGCAACGTCTCGATGACAAGGGTCTCCTGTTGGGGCTCGAGCCAGGCTGGAACGCCGGTGATCGGCGGCAGTCCACCGAGCGTCGCCAGGGCGGCAGGAAAGTCCGCTACCCAGGGATCCTGGCCCCCGCCTCTCTGTGACTCGCTGCCGGCGTTGAGAGACGGGGCGACAATGACGTCCGCCCGCTCCAGCGAGAACGCCTGGGCGACGGCCAGCTTGAAGGCGAGCCCGGGCACGGCGGCGACCCGCGGCGACTCCAGCGCCTGCAGGGTCTGCTCGCGGTCGGGCATGATGATCTCTACCCCGGCTTCCTCCAGCAACATGCGCCAGAACTTCCCGTAACGGGTCCATAAGAGCTGAGTGACGAAGCCGACTCGCATAGCCTTGCAGTCTAACACCCCTTCTCAGGCGCGCACTACCGAGGACTCCGCGGCCGCCGCGAGGAGCGCGTCCGCCAGCGTCAGCGCCGCCCGCTTGTCGAGGTACTGATTGCCGTTTCCGCACTTGGGGGACAACACGCAGCGCGGGCAACCGTCCTGGCAGGGACAATCGCGCAGCAGGTCGCGCGCCGCCTCTAGCCAGCCGCCAAACCGTTCGGCGCCGCCTCGGGCATAGCCCACGCCTCCCGGATGACCGTCGTAGATGAACACCAGCGGTTGCCCGCTGGGCGGATAGAGCGGGTAGGAGACGCCGCCGACGTCGGCGCGCTCGCATAGCACGAACGCCGGCAACAGGCCGATCAGGGTGTGCTCGAGCGCGTGCAGCGCTCCCGGCAGATCGGCTGCCCCGACGTACGCCGCGACGTCTTTCACCTCGAACCACAGCGCCTGGGTCGGGTACGACAGTTCGGGAAGATCGAGCAGCCGCTCGTCGAGGATCGCCTCGGTGATGTAGCGCTTCTTCACGTAGCCGGTGACGGTGGTGGTGACCCGTACCCTGCCGAGCGTCAACCGGCCCGATTTCGATTCGGACTCGAGGATCTCCACGTCGGTCTCGGACCGAGCCTGGGTGTAGAACTCCTCGATGTGCGGCAACAGAACCGCCCGCCCCTGCTCGAGCTCCAGCGCGGCGACCAGGTAGGTATCGCCGCGGTGAAGGTAGACCGCGCCCGGGTGCAGGTCGCGCAGGGCGGACGCCAGATCGCTCTCTCCCAGGACCTGGCCGAACCCGTCGACCAGCCGCACCCGCCGACCGCTGCCGCCACGGATCTGCACCCGCCGGTGTGGGTAGCGGCCGGCGTAGCACCATCTCGAGTCGCGCAGGAACAGGCGGGGCCGATCGGCCGGATCGAACCAGGGTGCGAACACGCCCTCGCTTGGGTGGACTGGCAGCTCGGCGGCGGCGCAATCGGCATGAGGAGGGTGAATCTCGCTGTTGAACGGGTCGGCCACCGCGCTCTCGGGCCTGCCCTCGGTTAGCAGGTCGGGGTGGTGGAGGTAGTACTCGTCGAGCGGGTCGTTGCCCGGGATCAGGACGGTGAGCGCCCGCTCGCCGCCGCGCCCGGCACGGCCGGCACGCTGCCACAGGGCCATGTGCGACCCGGGATAGCCCACCATAACCACTGCGTTCACGCCACCGATGTCGATCCCCAACTCGAGCGCGCTTGTCGCCGCCAGCACGACGATGTCGCCGTTACGGAAGCCCTGCTCGATCAGGCGCCGGTCCTCGGCGGTATAGCCGGCGCGATAGGTCTGCACCAGCGGAACCAGGGCAGGACCCAATTGCGCCACCGTGTAGCGCCGCAGCAGTTCCGCACTCTTGCGTGAGTTGCAAAAGAAGATACTCTTGAGGCCCGCCCGCACGCAGTGGCTAGCCAGCCAGGCTGCCTCGCTGTTCGAACTGCGTCGCCGGCCGTCGCCGCCTTTGATCGACGGCGGTTCCCAGAAGAAGAACTCGCGGGCCGGGGCGGGAGCGCCGTCTTCGGTGATAGCGGTGAACTGCTCGCCGGTCAGGCGCTCGGCGTGTTCGGCGGGATTGCCGACGGTCGCGCTGGTGGCGATAATCCGGGGATCTGCGCCATAGTGACGGGCTAGCCGCAGCAACCGCCGCAGGATGTTGGCCACGTGGGCGCCCATCACCCCGCGGTAACCGTGCAGCTCGTCCAGGACCAGATAACGCAGGCCGCCGAGGAAGCCGGACCACTTCTCGTGATGCGGCAAGATGCCGTAGTGCAGCATGTCCGGGTTGGTGAGGATGGCGCGGCCGTACTCACGCAGCCGCACCCTCTCATGCGCCGGCGTGTCGCCGTCGTAGCTGCCCACCAGCCCCGGGTATCCCAGCCGCGCCGCGATCTCTTCGAGCTTGAGCAGTTGATCGGCCGCCAGGGCCTTGGTGGGCGAGAGGTAGAGCACGCTCTGCCCCTCGGCGATGGCGGCGACCGACGGAACTTGATAGATGAGGCTCTTTCCCGACGCGGTAGCGGTGGCGACCACCACATTCGCCCCGCCATCGAGCGACCCGAAGGCCTCGGCCTGATGCCGGTACGGGGTGACCTGCAGCCGCTCCAGCCACAGCCGGAGGCTCCCGCGATGCACGGCGTGCGCTGCCCGCCGCGGCGGATAGAAGCGCAGCGAGGCGATCTGCCCCTCGTATCCCTCGAGGGAACCGAGCCAGGCGTGGAAGCTGCGCCACTGCTCGGTGATCGCGTGACCGGGGAGAGAATCCACGAAGTCAGCCTACCGCAGCCTCCGACCGCCGGCGGAGCGCGGCCGACAGCGTGCTAGACTCGCGTCGTCCGAAGGGGCCGGCCGCCTCCGTGAGCCCTGGGCGTTAGGAAGTCGTGACAATTTTTCTTGTACTGCTTTACGGCCTGGTGCTCTCGTACATCGGCTTGATGCTTATGGTGATCGAGGGAATGCTGCGGCCTGCGCGGCGGCCGCGGTCGGCGGCGCGGCCGCCGGTGAGCGTGATCATCCCGGCGCACAACGAGCAGGAGAAGCTGCCGGCGACGCTCTCCTCACTCGCCCGGCAGAGCTATCCCGGGCAGGTGGAGTTCGTGGTGGTCGACGATCGGTCCAGCGACGACACTGCCGACATCATCACCGACTTCGCCGACCGCGACCCGCGCTTTCGCTGCGAGCGGGTGAGCGAACCGAGTCAGCGCCTGGCCCCCAAGGTAAATGCGGTGAACCAGGGCATTCGTTGCTCGGAGGGTGACATCATCGTCACCAGCGACGCCGACTGCGAGTACCCCGAAGGCTGGTTGGAGGGGCTGGTCAGCCACTTCGAGGACGACGTGGTGATGGTGGTGGGGTATGTCGAGTGCACCCGCGCGGACAGGGCCCGCTCCCGCCTGGCTACGTTCGAGTCGATCGACTGGTTCTCACTGATGTTGACCTCGCGCAGTCTCACGCGCTTCGGCTGGAAGTTCGCCTCCAGCGCCAACAACCAGGCGTACCGGCGAAGCGCCTTCGAGGCCGGCGGCGGCTTCGGTGCCGGCGGACGGGCGCCGAGCGGCGACGAAGACCTGCTCACGCAACGTCTCGGCCGCCTGCCGGGCGCCAGGATCGTGTTCGCCAGCGCGCCCGAGGTCAGGGTCCTGACCCGGCCGATGTCGTCGTTGGGCGAATTGCTGCAGCAACGCAAGCGCTGGGTGTCGCGTTATCACCATGTTATGCACTACCACCCCGGTTTCATGGCGTCTATCGCCGCGCTGGGGTTGCAGAGTGTCGCCCTGGCGCTGGCAGTTCCCCTTGCCTTCGCGGTTCCCTGGATCGCGCCGTGGGTGGCGTGCCTGTGGGGCGTGAAACTGGGTGTGGAACTAGCCGGCATGCGACTCGGTACAGCCCAGCTGGACCGGCGTGACCTGTTCGGGCTACCGGTCCTTACCTGGGCCGTGCTGCACCCGTTCTTCATCGCTACCGTGGTGGTCTGGTCTTTCCTGCAGCCGGGCGAGTGGCGTGCGGGCGCTAACAGTTACCGGCGGCGCTACTGGCGCCGGCAATTTCGCGAGGCGGGCCGGAGGTTGCGAAGCGTCTTGCTACGTGGCAGGGGCGCTTCCGGAACGAGCGGGGACGGGTGGTAGACTGGCGTGCTATGTGTGGGCCAGGCTGCCCACTCGCTTGGAGGCACACAGATGAAAGTTTTCGTTCTGGGCGGTGACGGCTTCTGCGGATGGCCCACCAGCCTGCACCTCAGCA
>JBBDRK010000013.1:0-11338 GCA_040905465.1 Trueperaceae bacterium
TCGAGGGGATCAGCATCGCCGACGCCTGCGCGATGCAGATCAGCGACCTGGCCGAGTGGATCCGGGGCCTGGACGAACCGTCGGTGGCGCCGCTGCTGACGGCGCTGCGAGGGGCTCTCGACTCGCTCGAAGAGATCGGGCTTGACTACCTCTCGCTCGACCGGCCCTCAGGCACGCTTTCGGGCGGCGAGGCGCAGCGCGTCAAGATGGTTCGCCATCTCGGCTCTTCGCTCACCGACGTCACCTACGTCTTCGACGAACCCACCACCGGTCTGCACCCCCATGACATCCGGCGGATGAACGACCTGCTGCTGCGACTGCGAGACAAGGGCAACACGGTGCTGGTGGTGGAGCATGAGCCTGAGACGATCGCGATCGCCGACCACGTCGTCGACCTCGGCCCCGGCGCCGGTACGGCCGGAGGGAGCGTCTGCTTCGAGGGATCAGTGGTGGGGCTGCGGGCCAGTGGCACCATCACCGGCCGCCATCTCGACGACCAGGCCGCCCTGAAATCGGAGGTCCGGGCGCCTTCCGGCAAGCTGGAGATCCGCGGCGCGACGACGCACAACCTGCAGGGCGTCGACGTCGACATCCCGCTCGGGGTGCTTGCCGTCGTCACCGGAGTCGCCGGCTCCGGCAAGAGCTCGCTGATCCACGGCTCGCTGTCCGGGCGTGACGGGGTGGTGTCGATCGACCAGAGCCCGATTCGTGGCTCCAGGCGGAGCTATCCGGCGACTTACACCGGGCTGCTCGACCCGATCCGGAAGGCGTTCGCGAAGGCGAACGATGTCAAGCCGGCGCTGTTCAGCGCCAACTCCGAAGGCGCCTGCCCCACCTGCAACGGCGCCGGCGTCATCTACACCGATCTGGCGATGATGGCCGGCATCGCTACGACCTGCGAGGAGTGCGAAGGGAAGCGCTTCCAGGCCGAGGTGCTGGAGTACCGCCTGGGCGGACCGGAGATCGGCAAGGACATCAGTGAGGTGCTCGCGATGTCGGTAACCGAGGCCGAGGAGTTCTTCGGGGACGGGGAGGCGCGGCTCCCGGCGGCGTACAAGATCTTGCAGCGGCTGGAGGACGTCGGGCTCGGCTACCTCAGCCTCGGCCAGCCGCTCACCACACTGTCCGGGGGCGAACGCCAGCGGCTCAAGCTGGCCACCCACATGGCCGAGAAGGGCGGCGTCTACATCCTCGACGAGCCGACCACCGGCCTCCACCTCGCCGACGTCGAGCAGTTGCTCGGCCTGCTCGACCGGCTCGTCGACTCCGGCAAGTCGGTAATCGTCATCGAGCACCACCTGGCGGTAATGGCGCACGCGGACTGGATCATCGACCTCGGACCCGGCGCCGGCTTCGAGGGGGGCCGGATCGTCTTCGAAGGCACTCCCGCCGACCTCAGCGACGCCCGCTCGACCCTCACCGGCGAACACCTCGCGGCTTACATCGCCACCTGATCCAGCCGCCGCCAGCGTTTACCCCTGTTTCAGCGGGTCGCCGGACAAACCGATCAGCCAGCCTCCGGCACCGTGCCGGAAAGCCGGTCGCGCAGCAGCGGCTCCAGTTCCGGCCAGTCGATGCCGGTTACCCGTCCGTCGGCCCACTGACGGTCGATATCGTCCTGCACCTGGCGAACGACGGGGTGATCCTTGGTCAGCTCGAGGCCAAGATGCTGGCGGATGAGGAAGAGCAGTCCGGCGGCACCCGACTGCTTGGTGAGCGAGACCTCGAGCGGACGCCCCAAAAGTCCGGGAACGTCGAACGGAGCGTACATCGGCCAGAACTTGTTGAGGCCGTCGGCGTGGACTCCTGCCCGGGTACGGTGGGCATCACGCCCATAAAGCGGGTAGCTCGCCGGCAAGCCGTGACCCATCTCCTTGTATAGCTCTGCCAGCGAGTTGAGGGCATGGAAGTCGGGTGCGAGCCCTTCGTAGTAGCCCATGCCGATGAGATGCAGGAGAACCGCTTCGAGCGGGGCGTTGCCGGTTCGCTCCCCTTTTCCGAGGCAGGTTCCGTTGATCACGGCACATCCCTCGCGAATGGCCGCCAGGCAGTTGGGGACGATCAGCCAGGTGTCGTTGTGGGGGTGAAACTCCAGGTCTTCCGGTTCCAGTCCGAGAGCACGCAGTTCCCGAAAGATCCGCGGGACGCTTCTGGGCAAGGCCACATCGTCGTATGGCAGGCCGAGGCCCATCGTGTCGCACACCCGGAATTTGGGCCGCAGCTCGCGCCCGTACGAGCCTGCGCTCTCCATTACGGCCTCGACGAACGGGGAGATGAACTCCATCGACGCTCGCGTGGCGTCCTCGAGGTGCAGCCGCGGCCTTATGCCGGCATCGAGCGCCATCCGCACGGCGTCGAGATACGCTGCAGCGGCGGCGGAGCGCCCTCCCGGCCGGAACTTGTGGAACGTGTGGTAGTCCGACGCCGAGGCCAGCATTCCGGTTTCCCGGACGCCCAGTTCCCGGATGCGCTCGACATCGGCCTGCAGGGCTCTGATCCAGGTGGTTGGTTCGATCGGGGCACCTGCCCGGTGACGTTCGAGCGCTCCCGCCAGCGCATCTCGATCGGATGGCCGGTAGGGGAAGAACTCCGCCTGGCGGATGGCTCCGGACTCACCGGTGAACTCGCACAGGATGTCGTAGATGCGCAACGACTGGGCAGTGGTGAGCGGCAAGCCGCCCTGTTGGCCGTCCCTGTGAGTGGTTTCGGTGGTCCAGGCCCCCGCCGGCAGCCCGTTCGGTTTAGGGTCCCACTCGAAGCGGGGGAGAGCGTTCCGGGGGAAGCTGTTCTCGAAGTACTCCGGTTGCTCGCGGTCAGGAACGCTGTTCATCGCGCACTCCTTGCTCCGATGCATCAATCGGCAGCGGCGGGAAACTCTGGTCCGTAGGCCAGATAGGCGGGAAGAGGGCGGTCGGAAGCGGCGCCGGCGGGCGGCTCAGCGAACCTGCCGGTGAGTTGCGGGTCGACCACCGTCAGGTGATAGTCCACGCTGACGTACTCGGCCGGCGTGAGAGGGACGCACAGCACGGAAGATCCGAGGGCGCTGCCGGCCCGCCGTGCCAGATCGGCCGCTCGCAGGCCGGTGGCGGCCAGGACCGCGACCTTCAGGCGTGGTGCCTCCGGTCGAATGACGCCGTGCACTGCTATCGCACGCACCAGGTCTGCCGGATCGAGCCCGGCGGCTCGTGCTCGCTCCGCCGCCTCGGCGGCCAGCCGGCCGACCAGTGCCCGCTCGAGCCGGCGGGGAGGCGACGGCGCCACCGTGGTACCGGCGCGCTTGCGCTGGGTCAGGTAGCCATCTTTCTCGAGCGCCCGGTAAGCGCCGGCGATGGTGTTGGGGTTTACCTCCAACCGGTCGGCGGCGTCCTTGATGGTGGGAAGCGAATCGCCGGGTTCCAGTTCGGCGGTCTCGATCAGCAGGCGGATCTGTTCGGTGAGCTGCTCGTGCAACGGCAGCGGGCTCTGGCGGTCGATTACCAATCGCATGAACTATTTTCACCACCAGGCTAGTTGTTAGTCAAGCTTTTCGTCCGCTATTACCGGTTGTTACCACTGGTCCGCTAATCTTTCCGTTGGTGCAATCGGAACCGCCGGGCTCCGATATCGGTCGATGTGCGGACCCTCAGTCGCTAGTAACCCTCAAACCACGGTGGGCATTCGAAGCGGCTCGTCCACGAATGTCGCCGGTCGGCGCAGGGAGCGAATCGGGACGACGCAGGACCTGTTGAGCGCGGCCGCGAACTCGATGTCGGCGGTGAATCCCAGCTGCGCCAAGGTACGTCCGTGGCCGGTGGACATGAGCGACGCGCCCAGACCAGGACTCGACTCCAGCGCCAACAGCGCGAGTCTGGCGCCATCGTCCAGAGCCGCCTCCGGTTCCAGTTTCAGAAGCTCACGTGCGATCGAACCCGCGGCGAGGACATCGTCGAACGAGAGCCTGTTCCCAGTGCCGGCACATACCAGTGAGATGCGGTCCTGACTCAGCGAGACCGCCGATTGTGCCACCGCCCGGGCGTTGTTGATGCAACCCAGGAGGAGTTCGTCCGCTCCGGCGACCTCCTCGACGGCCCGCGACCCGTTGCTGGAACACAGAACGGCGCACATCCCCTTCAGATCGCGTCCGACGTACTCGAGGGGCGAGTTCCCGCCGTCGAATCCGTCCAGCTCGACTCCTCCCCGCTCACCAACCAGCAGGGCGCCTCGAACCGCGGCCAGCTCACGGGCCGCGCCTATGTCCGCCACGACCATCAGCTCTTGCAGGCCGCTCTCGAACAACGCCGCGGCGGTGGTCGTCATGCGCAGGACGTCGATCACTACGACCACGTCGCCCGACACCTCTGCCGGCAGGTTGTGGCACTCGATCCTCAGCAAGGAGCCGGTGCTTCGGGCCGATTCAGCCGGCGCGCCAGGGATGCCACATCGACTCCTCGTCGGGCAGAGCGTGTCCGGACGTCTTCAGCGCCAGCAGGATCTGCCCGCGATGGTGGGCGTCGTGGACCAGCATGTGGATGAGATACATCTCCGGGCTGGCGTGGGGCAGCTCCCCCCGTTCACCGGCAGGCGCGTTCACCGCTTCGGCGAGCGCCACGGTGCGGGTCTCCCTGGCAACCTGGCCGATGCGCCCGGTGTCGGTTTCCGGGATCCACTGGTCGCCGACCCTCTCCGCCAGGTCCGGCAGCTCGGCGAGCCGATCCGGTTTCAGCTCCATGCCCCAGTGCTTGACCGTCCCGGTGATGTGGGCCAGATGCTCGGCCACCGTCATTCCGCCCCCGGGGGTGCGCGCCTGCAGCATGGCGGCGTCGAGGTGCTCGATCAGGGCGCCGTTGACCTCGTCGTTCGCCTGCCAGGCGATCTTCAGCGTTTCTCCTGCAGCCATCTCACGACCTCCTGGTGCCTGCCCCGAAGCGCGTCGAGTCTACCACCGCCGGCGCTCACGAGCGGGGGCGTCGTCCGGAACGCCCGCCGTGTCACCAGCGTCGACATTCAGTTCTTCTCCATCAGCAGATCTATCAACAGAGCGGCGCTCCACGAAAATCCGGCGGCGCCGCACGGCGAGCCGTCGCGTGGATCGTAGTACTCGACGAATCCCGACCGTTCCACGAGCTCGATGGTATCGCGCCGGATCGCGGCTGCCTCCTCTAAGTAGCCGTATTCGCGCAGCCCGCTTATCAACAGCCAGTTGATGTTGAGCCAGATCGGGCCGCGCCAGTAGCGGCGCGGTTCGAAGTAAGGGCTGCTCTTGCTGACAGACGGCAGGAAGTAACGGCTGCCTTCGCCCGGTGCGTAGCGCCCCGGGTCCAGCAGTTGATGGCGAACCAGCCGGCCGGCCTTGTCGGCATCGGCCACGCCGGCATACAGCGGCATCAACGCGGCGCAGGTACTCTCCTCTATCGCCCTGCCGGCGCGTACGTCCCAGTCGTAATAGAGGCCGGCGGACTCGTGCCACAGGCGCCGATCGAAAGCGGACGCGGCCGCGGCCAGCCAGCCGTCGATTTCCGCTACAGGCTCGCCCAACCGCTCGGCCAGTACCCGCAGGTCGCGTTCGTCGCGATACACCAGCGAGTTGAACAGAACGTCCTGAACCAGAAAAGGCGCCTCGCGGTAAACGGTTTCGTCGTCCCAGCGCTGAGCTCGGTAGCGGCCGATCAGATACATGAATCGGTCGTAATCCCCCGCCTCCGGGCGCTCGCCCGGCTTTACGAAGTGCTGGTCCTGCCGCGAGTAGGGCGGCGCGGCCACCTCTCCCAGGCGCTCCAGCGGAGCGGCGAAGCGCGTCGAGTTGTCGGTACCGGACTCCCATGGATGGATGATCGCGATCAGCCCGGTTCCGTCCGGATCGCGTGCGCCGTGCAGCCAGCGATGCCAGGCGAGCAGCGACGGGTAGACCTCGCGGGCGAACGCGGCCGCCTCCTCGTCGTCGGCACGCTCGTACAGGCGCCGAACCGCAGAGGCCACCAGCGGGGGTTGGGTGAACCCGGAAGTTTCGATCGGGGGCCCGCCGGGCGCGCCTCGGGTTTGCCAGAACTCGGGCGTCGGAAAGTAGTTGGACGCCCCGTGGGGGTAGAGGATGTGGGGAACCATCCCGTTTGCCCATTGGGCGCGCAGCAGGGTTCGCAGCTCGTCGAATGCCCGCCGCCGGTCGATATGGCCCAGCCCGACGGCGATGAAGGCGGAATCCCAGTTCCATTGGTGCGGGTACTGGCCCGCGCTCGGTTTGGTGAACAGGCCGGTGTGGTTGTCAGCCAGGATCGTCGCCGCCCGCTCGATAAGCCGGTCGTACCGCGCTTCGCTGTCGCTGTCGTCAATTTCTGACATTCACCGGTGACCTTCCTTCGTTCACGACGCCCCGCGCGACCTGCTGCGGCTCATCCCTTCACGCTTCCGGCAGTCAGTCCGCCGACCAGATACCGTTCGAACCAGAAGAAGAGCACCATCACCGGCAAGGTGACTATCACCGCTCCGGCCATCAGGTACTGGCGGGGCACCTCCTGGGAATTGAGGTTGACCATTCCGCGCGGAAGTGTGAACAGCGCAGGCGAATCCAGGAACATGAAGGCGAACAGGAACTCGTTCCAGGCGATCATGAACACGTACAGTCCCACCGAGGCGATCGCCGGCAACGCCAGCGGCAGGGTTATGCGCCAGATGACGCCGCCGCGGGTACAGCCGTCGATCAGCCCGGCTTCCTCCAGGTCGGCAGGCAACGTCTGGAAGTAACTCCGCAGCATGTAGAGAGCCACCGGTATCGTGGTCGCGGGATAGACGATCAACAGCCCCTGAAGTGTGTCGCGCAGGCCCACCTGGGTGAACAGGCTGTACAGCGGCACCACCAGGACGATGGCCGGAAACATGTAGATGAGCAGGATCGACCTCGACAGAGTCTCCCGTCCCGGGAACCGCAGGCGGGTGACGGCGTAGGCACCCAATATCGCGAGGGTCAACGTGATGATCACGGTTGCCAGGGCGACAAGGGTGCTGTTGAGGATGTAGTTGGCGAAGTCGAATCTCACCAGCACCTCGCGGTACCCGACCAGCAACTCCGAGAAGCCGCGGCTGAAGTCGATGTTCAGTAGCGTGGGATCACGCAGGAACTCGGCGCGAGGCTTGAGGCTCGATACCACCATGAAGTAGAAGGGAAAGACCACGATCGACAGGAAGAAGACGAACCCGGCACCTCGCAGCAGCCGCAGAACCAACATCTCCAGACGGTCGCGCCGCAGGCCGACCAGTTCGATGTCGCGAAGCGAGTAGCGCGTCAGGTGCGCCGCCGCGAACGAGGCCCCGCCCACGCCGAGCAGGCTCCAGTGACTGGCGGCCGGCCCCATGCCGAACGGATCGAAGCCCGCCCAGGCGAACCAGGCCACGGCAAGCGCTGCTCCGAGACCGAGCGCCGCCGATGGCGGAGTGTCCTGGTCGCGGCGCACCAGCCCGGCGCCGGCACCGAGCAGCAGGCCCAACAGCAGGGGTTGCTCCACGGCCAGGCGGGGATCGAAGCGGGTGAGGATGCTCAGCAGGAACACCAGAACGCCGGCGACTGTCACCGTTGAAGCCGTGCCCATGATGGCAGCGGCCAGCAAGCCGACGTTCAGCGCTCTTGCCAGCCGGGTCCGTTTCGACTCCCTCACCCGTTGCACCTAGGCCCCCTCCGGGACGAATCTGAAGTAGAGCATCATGAACACCGCCAGGATGAAGAACAGAAGCACGGCAGTTGCGGCGCCGGCGCCGATGTCGGCGCGCGCGAAAGCGTTGTCATAGACCTGGATGGTGAGTGTCTCGGTGCCGGCAGCGCCCCCGGTGAGCAGGAAGATATCGTCGAACTTGTTGAACGTCCAGATGAAGCGCAGCAGGAACAGCGTGGACAAGACCCCAACGAGCTGTGGCAGGGTGATCCAGCGAAACTGCTGCAGCGGGCTGGCGCCGTCTACTTCCGCCGCCTCGTACATGTCTCGCGGCATGGCCTGGAAGCGGGCCAGGATGAATAGGAATGCGAACGGAAAATAGCGCCAGGCTTCGAATGCGATGACGGTGGAGAGCGCCAGCGGAATGCTCAGCGTTAGTCCGAAAAACGCGAGATCGAAGCTGCGTTGGCTCAGAAAGGCGATCGGTCGCTCGAAGAAACCGAACTCCACTCCCAGGAGGTTCAGGCTGCCGCTGAACGGGTCCAGGAAGAACGCCCAGGTGAAGGCGACGGCGATGACCGGTGCCACGTAGGGGAACAGGAACAAGCCGCGCAGAAGCCCTTGGCCGGGAAAGCGTACGTTCAGCAACTGTGCCGCGAACAGGCCGAGCAGGATCGAGAAGACCGAGCCTCCCAAGGTGTAGCCGATCGTCACCCAGAACGCAGGCCAGAACTCGCTTCCGCTCAAGACGAAACGGAAGTTGCGCAGCGTGAATTCGAGGTTCGCAAGGACGCCGGCGGCTCGGCCGCTTACGGTAGCGGCGGTCGGGCTCCGCTCGTTCACGCCGGCCCCGAAATACTCGGACGCGGCCACGAACGACAGTTCCAGGTTCTCGCGCTGGCCGCCCTCCCAGTCTCCGACGAGGCAGCTCAAGCGGTCGTCACGAATCGTGCAGCGTTCGTCGAGTTCGACAGGTTCGAGCCCGGCCGGCAACGTCGCGCGCAGAGTTACCGCGGCGATACCGGCACGCGGGCTGCTGTTGCGCATCTGGTAGCGCAACTCGAGCAAGTCGCCCGGCGCCTCGGGAGCGCTCAACACCCGTTCGCGTAACACCGGCACCGGCGGCCGCAGGTCGCCCAGGCGAACCTCCTTGAGGCTGATCCAGAAGTTGGCCAGCACCGGGAACAGCACCACCAGGAAGACGATGGCGAACCCGGGGGCGAGCATTGCGAACGCCAACCGCCGCTCGCGGGCCGCCAGGCTGCCGGGTGTCCGATTGCGTGGTCGCTTGGGTACCGTCATGACGGGCGGAGTGGGGCGCGCGTGGCGCCCCACCGAACCGCGCTCAGCGCTGGAGCGCTTCCACTTCGAGTTGCAGGACCGACGCTGTCTCCTCGGCGGTGCGTTCACCGTCGATGAAGTCGCGGACGCCTTCGGACATTACACGCGTTCCATAGAGCGCCGACACCAGGGCACCCTGGCCCTCACGGTAACCCCAGCGACTGGCCTGGTCGAGGCCGGCCACTATGTCCTCGATCACGTCCTGTTCGTAGAAATCGCCGAGGGGCGCCTTACGGTCCACACCCACCTCGAGCTGAGACCACTGCTCGACGAAGTCTCGGGAGCCGCTCTCCGCGCCACGCCGAACCGGGAACGTGCCTTCGGCCGCGATCGAGAGGGTGTCGATGTAGCCCTCAGTCATCGAGTACTCGACGAATCGCTGGGCCGACTCGATATCGGCGTCGACGGTGATGCCGTAGTAGCGCACGTCTGCCCAGCCGGCACCCTCGGGGTTGCTGGGGCCTGCGATGCGGGCGACGAAGCCGGAGTTGCGCGCCAACGTGCCGGACTCCTTGTCGGCATCGTAGGTCACTGGGGCCTCGTCGCGAAGTCCGGCCAGTTCGTCGAGGATGAAGGGCGACCAGACGATCATGGCGGCGTTGCCCGCGAAGTAGAGCTCGCGCGACTGCTGCCAATACAGGTTGCCGGGCGGGCTGGCGTCGACCAGCTCGTTGTAGAACTCCAGGGTCTCCACCATTTCGGGGGAGTCGACGGCGACATTGCCTTGTTCGTCGACCAGCCGCACGCCGTTGGCCAGGGCCATGTGTTCGAACACCTGCATCATGTAGTCTTCGCCCGGATCGGTCGCCGCCACGAATCCGTACATGTCGGGCGGATCGTGGAGCGCCTCGACGCCGGCGCGAATGCTCTCGTAGTCGGTCGGCGGAGCCAGGCCCGCCTCCTCGAACAGGTCGGCTCGATACACCAGTAGCTGAGTCCAGCCGCTGTGTGGCACCGCCGCCCAGCCGTCCTCGAAGCGCACCAGGTCCAGAGCGCCGGCACCGTATGTGTCCTCGCCAAGATTCTCCACGACTTCGGTAGCGGCGAACGTGTCGAGGATCCCCTCTTCGGCCCAGCCGATGCTGCGGGACAACGGGTGGTAGATGATGTCCGGCAGGCTGCCGGCCGCAAAGGCGGCCGTTGCACGCTCCCCTAGCGCGCTCTCGGTAACGGGCACCACTTCCACACTGATGCCTGTCTCCGCCTCGAAGTCGGCGGCGATACGGTTCTGGACTTCGAGGCGCTCGGGCTGCTCCTCGGTGGTCCACAGCACCAGTTGAGCGTGGGTGACGCCGGCCATAGCCAGCAACACGATCAGAATTTGGAATTTGCGCATGCATGCCTCCAATTGAAGTTGCGATCAACGAAAGTGGAACGGCCGATATCTCCTCGGTCCAGCATCACCTCCCCGGAAATGCGCGGCGGACGTTGACCGAATCGCGTTTGATGAGCCGCGCGGCGATCGAGATGTGTTGCACGACGTCGTCGCCACCGAGGGCGTCCAGCAACCTGCTGGCGGCGGCCCGGCCCATCGCCCGGGCAGGCTGACGTACGGTGGTAAGGGGTGGATCGAGATAAGCGCTCCAGGGAAGGTCGTCGAAACCGACGACCGAGATATCTTCCGGTATGCGTACTCCGGCGGACCGGGCCGCGTGGTACAACCCCACTGCTACCCGATCGTTGGTGCATACGACCGCGCTGACGGCATCGTGGCCGGGTAGCCCGGACAACAGCTCCGCACCGGCGCGCAGGCCACCCCCTTCGCGGGAGTCGCTCTCCAGCATCGGGCCCGGCTCGAGCCCTCGAGAACGAGTCACCGACTCGAAGCATTGCCGTCGTTCGACTCCGTCGCGACGTACCCCGGCTATGTGCGCGATTCCGGTATGACCCAGCTCGATCAGGTGCTCGACTGCGGCGCTCACGCCGCTGTGGTTGTCGAGGCACAAGGTGGTGAACTCGTCGCCGTCGACAGGCCATTCGCGTTGGACGAGGACGGTTGCCGGGCCTCCCCTCAGGAGGGACTTCAGCTTGCCCGGTTCCAGCTGACTGCCGATGAGCACCAGGGCGTCCACCCGTCGCGCCAGCAGGAGCTCGAGCGCCGCCTCCTCCTGGGCAAGGCTTCGGTTGTCGGTGACCATCATGTAGTGCATTCCCAACGGTTCGAGAACGTCCTCGATTCCCCTGGCCATCTGTGCGTAGAGCGGGCCGATGACGTCGGGAATGAGCACGCCGATCACCCCCGTCTTGCCGGTCACCAGTCCGCGGGCGAGATCGTTCCGGCGATAGTTGAGCTTGGCGACCGCCTGCTCTACCGCGCTTCGGGCCCGTGGCGACACATGCCCACCGTTGAGAACTCGGGAGACGGTCGCCGTAGAAAC
>JBBDRK010000014.1:0-1758 GCA_040905465.1 Trueperaceae bacterium
TGGGACCCACGAGGCTGAGGGCTCTACACGGGCGCGGGCTGCTCGAATCCATCATAGACGAAGGCTCCTGCGACCGCCTCGCAATCGCGCTTCGAGCCCCCATTCTTTGTGATGGCACTCCACCATTGGGTGGAGACGATGTGCTTCATCTTGTCAATTGTCCTGTCGGCTTCTTCACGAGCCCAGCCGAACCTGGAAACCTCGGAAAGCAGGTTCTGGCGGCTGGCCAGTCGACCTTGGACACCAACGCTCATGGCGAGGTCGCGTCTTTCCAGACTTCGGATGTGAGAAGGCGTGATGTCGTAGGCCGGACTGAGCCTCCACCCTCGACCGGGAGCGATCAGGGCATGGTTCCTCGGATGGTCGTCGGTATTCGAGACGAGAGCGTTGAAGGTCATGCGCCGGAACAGTTCGCGTTTGTTCGCCACCGGCTGCTCCGACCACCGCTGAATCTCATCTGCCAGGTCGAGATAGGACCATCCCGATCGCTCCGTCACGCTTTCGTCCAGGTCCAGGACCGTCAGGGCGCTGACCATTCGGCTCCTTAGCTCGCCATCTCCCCCGGGCGCGTCGGACCGGTCGAAGCGTTTGACGAGCAGGACCTGTTCGCCGCCGACCACCTCGATTCTGGTCTCGGGGGTCTCGATGCCGCACTGTTTTGCCAGGGCGAGCATACCACCCTCGACAGCCGCATTCGACCACCGGTCACTTCGTTCAGGAAACTTCGCGATCCACACGGTCCCGTCTTCCAGGCGAATCACGGTCTTCGGCCGTGCGCCTCCAACTGAGCTTCCAGGCCTCAGTAGATCTTCCCATTCGGCCTCGATCGGTTCGCCGGCTTCGATGGCCGCAGCCGCTTCGCGTAGGCGAGCCAGGTCATGGATACTCGGGAGTCGACTCGGTTGCTGTTGCGGTTGGGGGGTGTCTCCGAAACTCAGGGCTCCGATGCGCCCGTCCGCCGGGTGCACCAGGTAGTCGAACTCCGTGGGGTCCACTTCTCCGATTCGACGCTCGATGACCCTGCGTCCCCAGAAGTCCGGAGCAACATCCCGTAGCGCTCCGAACAGTCCACCCAGCTTCGTGGTTGTGAATTCGCGGGGTATGAGCGGAAGGTGGTACGGGTCGAGCGGAACGGCATCCGCTCTCTGCAGGTAGCTCTGGCCGTAGACAAAGCGCCCGATCGATGTGCCGTCTTCTCTGTGGTCCAGTTGGAAGCGTCCGCACGTAGCGATCTCCAGGATCCCTGGCATCTGGATGTAGACGTAGCAGGACCTAGAAGTCATTGGACAGGCTGTCGGATGGACGCACGCGCTCACCCCGGGCCGCCGCTTCCAGGGTCTGGCCCTCGAGATCGTGTGCTGGATCCGCGATCCTGGCTACCTCCTCCTCGAGACCAAGAGCCCAGAGCGTCGCGATATACGCCCCCAGACCCGTACCCAGGTATCCTTCTTCGACCTTGCGCAGAGTGGGCGCGGTGATGCCGGCCTGCTTTGCCAGGTCCTCTTGGCGGATCTGCCTGCGCAAACGGGCGGTGCGGATATTGGACCCGAGGCGCCGGGCCACGGCGACGACTTTCCTGGGAGCGGAATCCTGTGATACGGCTACCCGAGGCATTCGACCTCTCTTGTGTATCATAGAAAGGATAGAACTAATTATACGGCGTAAGAGTAATTATAGCGACTATTACGTGCGTGGGGATGGCTCGCTGGCCTCCGGCCACGGTTCCCGACTGCGAAAGCAGTGCCGATACCTATCATC
>JBBDRK010000015.1:0-27797 GCA_040905465.1 Trueperaceae bacterium
CAATCGTCCCAACATTCACATGCGGCTTAGTACGCTCAAAAATCGCTTTCGCCATTTCGATATCTCCTTATGTCCATTCCGGGCCGGTAGGGTACCGGCCCCCAGCTACTACTTCTTGACGAGTTCTTCCTGAATGTTGCGGGGCACCTGGGCGTAGTGATCGAGGAACATGGTGAAAGTTGCCCTGCCCTGCGAGAGGCTGCGAAGGTCGGTTGCGTACCCGAACATTTCCGAGAGCGGCACGTGGCAGTTGATGACCTGCGCGTTTCCGCGCGGCTGCATTCCCTGGATCTGGCCCCGGCGCGAGTTGATGTTGCCGATAACGTCGCCCATGTACTGCTCCGGAGTGACGACCTCGACACGCATGATCGGCTCGAGGATCGCCGCCCCGCCCTGGCTCATCACGTTTCGGATGGCCATGGAGGCAGCGATCTTGAAGGCCATCTCCGACGAGTCGACTTCGTGGTAGGAGCCTTCGTACAGAGACACCTTGACGTCGACGATCGGGAACCCGAGGAGCGGGCCGTTCTGCATGGCCTCCTCGACACCCTTCTGGACCGCCGGGATGTATTCGCGGGGAATCGTTCCACCGACGACGGCGTTCTCGAACTCGAAGCCTTCGCCTCGGCCCTTCGGCTCGGCCTTGATCTTCACGTGGCCGTACTGACCACGCCCGCCGGTCTGGCGCACGAACTTGCCCTCGACGTTGACCGCCTTGGTGATCGTCTCGCGGTAGGCGACCTGCGGAGCGCCCACGTGGGCGTTGACGTTGAACTCCCGGCGGAGCCGGTCGACGATGATCTCCAGGTGCAGTTCGCCCATGCCCGATATGACCGTCTGGCTGGTCTCCGGGTCGGTTATCACGCGGAAGGTCGGATCCTCTTCGGCCAGCTTGGCGAGGCCGTTGGAGAGCTTGTCCTGGTCGGCCTTCGTGACCGGCTCGATGGCTACGGAGATTACCGGCTCCGGGATCTCGATCGATTCGAGCTCGATCGGATGGGCCGGATCCGCCAGCGTGTCGCCGGTGCTGGTGTCCTTGAGGCCGATAACCGCCCCGAGGTCTCCCGCGCCGATCCGCTCGACCTCTTCGCGCGAGTTGGCATGCATCTTGAGGAGGCGCCCGATGCGCTCCTTCTTGCCCTTCGACACGTTATAGACGTAAGAGCCCGACTCCAGAACGCCCGAATAGACGCGAACGAACGTCAGCCGTCCCACGTAGGGGTCCGTCATGATCTTGAACGCCAGGGCCGAAGTCGGCGCGCTCACGTCGGCATGGCGGCTCTGCTCTTCTCCCGTGGCCAGGATCACACCCCTGATCGGCGGAACGTCGAGCGGGCTGGGCAGGTAGAGGGTCACCGCGTCCAGTAGCCGCTGAACGCCCTTGTTCTTGAGCGCGGAGCCGCAAAGCACCGGGTAGATCTCCAACGAGACGGCGCCCTTGCGGATGGCGTTGTGGATGAGCTCGTTGTCGACCTCTTCCCCTTCGAGGAAGTGCATGGCGATCTCGTCGTCGATGTCGGCAAGCTTCTCGATCATCAGCGTGCGCTTCTGCGCGGCCAGCTCCTGGTACTCCGCCGGGATCTCGCCGTGGATGATGTCCTGGCCGAGATCGTCCCCGTAGGTGTACGCCATCATCTCCACCAGGTCGATGATCCCTGTGAAGGAGTCCTCCTGGCCCATCGGCCACTGGATCGGCACCGCGTTGGCTCCCAGGCGCTCCTCCATCGAGGCGAGAACCAGCTGGAAGTCGGCGCCGGTCTTGTCCATCTTGTTGGCGAACGCCAGCCTCGGCACATGGTACTTGTCCGCCTGGCGCCATACGGTTTCGGACTGGGGCTCCACGCCCTGGGAGGCATCGAAGACGGCTATGGCAGCGTCCAATACACGCATGGAGCGCTCGACCTCCATGGTGAAGTCGACGTGACCGGGCGTGTCGATGATGTTGATCCGGGTATCGCCCCAGAACGCCTGCGTTACCGCGGACGTGATGGTGATTCCGCGTTCCTTCTCCTGCTCCATCCAATCCATCTGCGAGGCGCCTTCATGCGTCTCGCCGATCTTGTGAATGCGACCGGTGTAGAACAGGATTCGCTCGGTAAGCGTGGTCTTCCCCGCATCGATGTGTGCAGCGATACCGATGTTCCTGGTCTTCTTGAGATCAATCGTCGTTGGCGTTGCCATTCTCTCTCCTTCAGCGTGCCGAGTGGCCTGTACTGATGACCGAAGGTCAACATGTGCGCGTTCCGTTGGCCGCAGCCAACAGGTCCTTATACCTACCCACTCGGACCGCTGCCGCCTCCCTATTCGCGGCTGCCATCTACCGGCGCCCTTCTGTCAGATGCCTATCGCCAGCTGCCGATTACCAGCTGCCGATTACCAGCTGCCGATTACCAGCGGTAATGGGCATAGGCGCGGTTGGCCTCGGCCATCCGCTCGACATCTTCCTTCTTCTTCACGGCGCCGCCGCGGCCTTGCGACGCGTCCAAGAGCTCGCCAGCCACCCGTTCGACGGCGGTGCGCTCGGGACGCGAGTCCGAAGCGGCCACCAGCCAGCGCAACGAAAGCGACTGCGAGCGGCGGGGGCCAACCTCTATAGGCACCTGGTAAGTGGCGCCGCCTACGCGCCGGCTCTTTACCTCGATACGCGGCTTTACATTGTCCAGCGCTTGCCTGAATACCTTGAGCGGCTCCTGGCCGCTGCGTTCCTGGATAAGTCGGCATGAACCGTAAAAGATGCGGCTGGCCAGATTCTTCTTGCCGTCGCGCATGATCTTGTTGACGAACGCCGTTACCGTCGTGTCGCTATATACCAGGTCGGGTTCGAGCTTGCGAACCTCTGCTCTGCGTCTGCGTGCCATCCTCTACCTCACCCGTCTCAATTACTTCGGCTTCTTGGTGCCGTACTTGGAACGACCCTGATTGCGCTGAACATACCGGCCGACACCAACGCCCTGAGCGTCGAGTGCGCCTCGAACGATGTGATAGCGAACGCCTGGAAGATCCTTGACACGACCGCCGCGGATGAGCACCACGGAGTGCTCCTGGAGGTTGTGTTTCTCACCGGGGATATAGGCGGTGACTTCATACCCGCTGGAGAGCCGGACTCGGGCGATCTTGCGGAGCGCCGAGTTGGGCTTCTTGGGCGTCTGGGTCTTCACCGCGGTGCAAACCCCACGACGTTGCGGGCTCCCCTTGAGTGCGGGGGTCTTGTTCTTCTTCTTGAGGGTCTTGCGACCCTTCCGGAGAAGCTGGTTGACCGTTGGCAGAGTGATCAACTCCTTCTTTCGTTTCGCCAGCTGGCCTGATCAGGCCCTTCGCTGCACTGTGAGGACAGTCGGAACCAGAGTCAGCGGACGCGGCCAAAAACGCAGCCGGATGACTCAGACGCACGACAAACTTGCCCCCGGACCCATCCCTGCGGGCCTGGAGGGCTCAAACCTGGACAGTATACAGAACTCTGTTCAAGTAGTTCAAGTCGTAGGCGACGTTAGCGGCGGGCGGCACGCGGCCCGCCCGCCGCCACACGGGCCGCTTCGACCGCTCGCACCGCTGCGGCCGGGGACTCAGCAACCGCTGTTATATGTCCCATCTTACGCCCTGGACGGGCCTCCTCCTTGCCGTACAGGTGCAGCGCGACGCTCTCGCCGGCGAGCAACGCCGGCCAGTCCGGTTCGCCCTGCTCCCACATGTCGCCGAGCAGGTTGGCCATGGCGGCAGGGACCAGGAACCGGAAATCGCCGAGCGGCAGCCCGCAGATCGCTCGGAGCTGCTGCTCGAACTGGCTTGCGGCGCAAGCTTCGATGGTCAGGTGGCCGGAGTTGTGCGGCCGCGGAGCGATCTCGTTTACCAGCAACTCGCCGGTGTTCGTCTCGAAGAACTCCACGCACACCACCCCTACCGCATCCAGGGCGTCGGCTATCGCATCTGCGATGTCGAGCGCCTGCCTGGCCGCGGTCGTGCTGCAATCGGCGGGAGCCCTGGAGACGTCGAGGATGTGGCTGCGGTGGCGGTTCTCGATCGGCGGGCAGACCCGCGTCTCACCCGAGGGCGACCGGGCAAGCACCACCGATATCTCGCGCCTGAACTCGACGAAGCGTTCCAGGACGCCCGCTCCGGATCGTAACTGGGCCAGCGCCGCATCGTTGTCGTCGGGTCCGCGCAGCAGGAGCTGCCCTTTGCCGTCGTAACCGAATCCCGCCGTCTTCAACACCGCCGGGGCGCCCAGGCGCTCGAGCGCCGGCAGCAGATCGTGTGGGCCGGCGAGGTGCACGCTGTCGGCGTGCGGGATCCCGTTGGCGATCAGGAATTCTTTCTCCCGCGCCCGGTTCTGGGTCGTGAACAGAGCGCGCGGACCCGGCCGCACCGGCACTATGGATTCCAGCACCTCCAGGGCTTTGATCGGTATGTTCTCGAACTCGATCGTCACCACATCCACACGTTCCGCAAAGCTCGCCAGGGCCTGGCCGTCCTGGTATTCGGCGACAATCTCCAGATCGGCGACCTGTCCGGCCGGCGATCCGGAGGACGGGGAGAAGACGACCGTCCTGTAACCCATGCGCCCCGCCACCTGCGCCAGCATCCGGCCAAGCTGGCCGCCGCCCAGCACTCCGATGGTGGCTCCTGGCAGGATGGGGTTCACCTGTCGGGCCAGTCATGCGGAGTCGGCAATCTGGCGGTCGCGGCAGCCGCGGTCTGTTCCCGTCTGAATGAGATCAGCCGCTCCCGAAGCTCACTCCGGGCCAGAGCAAGGATCTGGACCGCCAGCAGAGCTGCGTTCGCAGCCCCGGACGGCCCTATCGCCAGTGTTCCGACCGCCACACCTCTGGGCATCTGGACGATCGACAGCAGCGAGTCGTGGCCGCCTAGCGCCTTGCTCTGAACCGGGACACCGAGAACCGGGAGGTGAGTCTGGGCGGCGATCATCCCAGGCAGATGAGCCGCGCCGCCGGCGCCGGCCACTATCACCTCTATGCCCTCCGCCGCCGCACCGGAGGCGAACTCAGCCATCAACCCGGGAGTGCGGTGAGCCGAGACCACCTTGCAGTAGTGGGGGACCTCCAGCCGAGAGAGCAACTCGTCGGCGTGCTTCATCGTCTCCCAGTCGCTCGTGCTGCCCATCACCACTGCAACCAGTGGACTGTCGCTCTCGCTCATGCCTCTCCTCCTGCCGTCCGGGTGCCCGGGGCGGCCGGTCAGGCCCGGGACGGCCCGGCCGCTCGCCCCAGGCGATCGTTGACGGCTTCCCAGTCGGGCACCCGGGGCGGCTCCTCGATCAGTATCGGCCGCCCGATCACGTCGAGCTCCCGGAGTGCCGAGTACAGCTCGCGGGCGTATCCGGCCGGCTCGTCCGGCAACCGCAGCCAGCGGCTGCGGAAACCGGCGGGCGCCGGCCTCCTCGCTAACACGGACACCCCGGGATTGCCGGCCAGCTCCCTCTCGAGCAGTTCCGCCGAAACCAATCGGGCAGGGCTTCGAGGGGCGTAGTGGCTCGCCAGCCTTCCCGGCGCACGCGGTCCGTCATGCTCGTCGGCCGAGGTCGGCGCGGCCCCTAGCACCCGGGCCAGTTGCTCGCGCGACACGGCGCCCGGACGCAACAGTAGCGGGACCGCGCCGCTCAGGTCCACGATCGTCGACTCCACGCCGATAGTGCTGGCCCCGCCATCGAGCACCATGGCGACTTCGTCGCCCAACTCGGTCAGCGCATGCTCGGCGCGAGTCGGACTGATTCGCCCGAACCGGTTGGCGGAAGGGGCAACCAAAGCTCCACCGAACTCCGCCAGCAGCCCCAACGCCAGCGGGTGGGCGGGGATCCTGATGGCGACGGTGTCCTGACCGCCGGTGACCAGCGTGGAAACCCTGGGACCGCGGCGCAGCACCATGGTGAGCGGACCGGGCCAGTAGGCACGCGCCAGCAGCCTCGCCTGCTCGGGCACCTCATCTGCCCACTCGTCGAGCGACAGGGCCGAGGCGAGGTGGACGATGAGAGGATGTTCCGCCGGCCTCCCCTTGGCCCGGAAGATACGCCCTACCGCCGCGTTGTTCGACGCGTCGGCGCCAACGCCGTAGACCGTCTCGGTCGGGAAACAGACGAGCTCGCCGGCGCGCAGCAGGTCGGCGGCACGCCCGAGATTCTCCTTGCTGGCTGGTACCACCTCGGTCATAAGCAGGAGTCTAACTCTGACCCGCTCTCCCGTTCGCCGACGATCACGATGCGCAGGTCGTTGACATTGGTGCCGGTGGGGCCGCTCACCAGCAGGTGGCCGCTCTCGGCGAACACGCCGTAGCTGTCATTGTCCGTCAGTAGCGACGCTGCCCGTCGGCGGTCCAGCTCCGCCAGCAGGGAAGGACTTACCAGTACCCCGGCATTGTCCTCACTGCCGTCGATTCCATCGGTGTCGGCTGCCAGGGCCCAGATCGGGGCGCCGGCGGGCAGGGCCAGAGCGAGCGCCAGACCGAACTCGCCGTTGCGCCCGCCGCGGCCGGAGCCGCGGACCGTGACAGTGGTCTCGCCGCCGGAGATCAGCGCGCACGGCGGCGCGAACGGCTGGCCCCGCTCGAGCATCTGGCACGCTATCGCCGCGTGGAGCCGGGCCACTTCGCGCGACTCGCCGACCATGGTGCTCGACAGGACGTGGGCCGCGAAGCCCGCACCTTCGAGCACCCGTGCGGCCGCATCCAGACTGAGCTGGTTGCCGCCCACCAGCCTGGTTTCCACGTGAGCCAACTCGCCGCCGCCCGGCTTGGGCGTCTCCCGCCGTTCTCCGCGAGCACCTTCGTCCAATAACGATCGTGCCGGACGAGAATCGATCCCGTATCGGTCGAGCACCGCCAAGGCGTCCCGATAGCTGCTGGGATCGGCCACGGTCGGGCCCGAGGCGATGCTGGAGAGATCGTCCCCGACCACATCGGACAGCACCAGGGCGACCACCTTCGCCGGTGCCGCGACCATGGCAAGCCTGCCGCCCTTGACGCGCGACAGGTGTTTACGCACGGCGTTGATCTCGGTGATGTCGGCCCCGGAGCGCAACAACTCGCCGGTGAGCTCCGCCTTCTCGGCGAGAGACACCCCGTCCGGGGCACAGAGGAGCGAGGAGCCGCCGCCGGAGACGAGGACCAGCACCAGGTCGCGTTCGGTGCAGCGGGCGACCTCGCTCAGGATCCGTTCGGTGGCGGCAACGCCTCGGGCGTCTGGCACGGGATGGCTGGCGTGAGCGATCTCTATTCGGCCCGCGCGACCGGCGGGACCTGCGTGGCCCGTTGCCCGGTCGCGGCGACCCGGCGCGATGACCATGCCCGACAGCGTGACCTCCTCACCGTAATGGCCGTCCACCGCCACCGCCATCGCCGCGGCGGCCTTGCCGGCGCCGACCACCAGCAGCCGCCCGCGAGGCGGCGACGGTAACGCGCCGAGAATGACCTTCGACGGGTCTGCCGCCGCCACGGCTGCCTGAAAGGATTGCTCCAACAACGGCCGCAGATCGGCCCGGCTCGTATTGGCTGCGCTCACCGGGCTAGAATACCGTCATGTTCGGGCTCTTTCGTCGACAAGATCCGCACTTCCGCGATGACGGCAACTTCCTTCTCGCCCGCGTACGCACGGAGCGTCACGCGGAGGAGATCGCTGTGCGACTCTCCAAGACCAGTGAATTGAGCGCTCAGGGCGGAGGGTATTTCGTCCGCAAAGTGCTGCTGGGACCGAAGAGCCTCGATCAGGCGATCCTCGAGGTCAGCACCAACCGCGCCCACAAGGTGCTGCGCCATACCGTCGACGGCGGCAGCCTGGTGCCCGTGCGCGAGTGGCGCGACTGAGCGCGGCCGCCAGCGATCCTCACCTATTGCGCGCTCACCAGGTCGGGTCGCAACGCCTTGGCTTCACGAAGATAGATGTGACGCATCTCGGCCTGACTCTTTCGAGTGTTCAGCTGCATCATCACCCTGATCGCCCGCGGCACCCTGTTGGGAACCGGTATCTCCTGATTGCAAAGTAGCGGAACCAGCGTCATTCCCAGCCGCCGAGCGGCTTCGGCAGGGAAGGTGCTTCGAATGTCGGGTGTGGTCGTGAAGAAGATGGCGGCGATCGGCTCGAAATCGGCTATGCCGTTCGCGGCCAACATCTCCTCGAGCAGCTCGCCGGTAGCCTCCAGCACCAGCTCGGCGTCGTCACTGGTGACGGTGGTGGCGCCCCTGATTCCTCGTACCCAATAGGGCCTCTCGCCGATGTCGCTCATCGCATACTCGCTGGGCGGCTCTGGCGGTTCGTCATCAGCGAAGTCTACCAGAGAGATCTGGCCGAGGCGTACAACGACCAGGCTCCAGCGCGCCGGGCTGCTAGCTTTAGTCATGAGCCTTCCAGGAGCCGACGAGACGAGCGAGGCGTGGTTCGAACCGGATGCCGATCAGCGGGCGATCGTCGCGAACCTGCGCGACTACCTGCGCAGGGAAGTAGCGCCTGGCGCCCGCCACCGCGATGAATCCGGTGAGTTCCCGGCCGAACTGGTGCGCGGACTGGCGGAGCTGGGTCTCTTTGGGTTACAGGTCCCTGAACGGTTTGGTGGAGCCGAACTGTCCACGGTAACCGCGGCGGCGATCATCGAGGAGATCGCTGCCGTCGACGGGTCGTTGTGCCTCACGGTGGCGTCTCACAACTCGTTGTGCGTGGGTCACCTGTTGCTGGCGGGAGACGAGGAGCAGAAGGAGCAATGGCTTTCACCGCTGTCGCGCGGAGAGCGCCTGGGTGCCTGGTGCCTGACGGAACCCGGCTCCGGATCCGACGCGGCGGCCCTGTCCACCCGGGCGGTCGAGCAGGGCGGGGGATTCGTGCTCAACGGGTCGAAGTCGTTCATCACCCAGGGAACGGTTGCCGGCACCTATGTGGTGCTCGCTCGCACCGACGATGCCCGGCCGCAACTCGGAAAGGCCGACGGTATCAGTGCTTTCCTGGTCGATGGAGCCTCATCCGGCCTGCTGCGGGGTCGCCCGGAGGAGAAGCTGGGGCTGCACTCGTCCGACACCACCGCATTGACCTTCGAGAATCTCGAGGTGCCGCCCACCAACATGCTCGGCCGGCGCGGCGCCGCCTTCAGCGACGTAACTCAGGTGCTGGCGGGCGGACGCATAGGAATAGGTGCCATGGGCATCGGCCTGGGTCGTGCCGCCCTGGAGATCGCCGCGCGCTACGCGCTGGAGCGCGAGCAGTTCGGTCGGCCGATCGCCAGCAACCAGGGCGTCAGCTTCAAACTCGCCGAGATGGCCACCGAGCTCGACGCTGCCCGCCTGCTGGTGCTGAAGGCAGCCGCCCTGCGCGATTCCGGACGGGACTTCGGCATGGCCGCCGCCCAGGCAAAGCTCAAGGGCTCGGTAGCGGGAGTGCAGGCATGCGATCACGCGATCCAGATTCTGGGCGGCTACGGTTACATGCGCGAGTACGAAGTCGAGCGGTTGTGGCGCGATGCCAGGCTCACCCGCATCGGCGAAGGCACCGACGAGGTACAGCACATGATCATCGCCCGAGAATACCTGAAGCGCTTCCGTTGAATTTCATACGCTGTGTTGCACAGGCGGCAGCTTGCCGTCTGATAGGTTGTTCGTCATGACCTCGTTGGAAATGACAGCGTGTTCGTGATCACACCTATCGTAATGACACCTCTATCGTAATGACAGAGTGGCCGGGTTGAGCGGGCGCAGGGTGCCTGTGCCGGGACTGGCCGGAGCAGGCGGCCTCGTGGCTTTGCTGACCGACTTCGGCACGGCCGACATCTACGTGGGCGTGATGAAGGGCGTCGTGGCGGAGATCGCGCCGGGAGCGGCCGTCACCGACCTGTCGCACGAGATTCCGGCACAGGACGTGAGAGCGGCCGCCAGCGCGCTCCTGTTCAGCTACCGCTACTTTCCGGCCGGCACCGTCTTCTGCTGCGTGGTCGATCCGGGCGTGGGCACCGCCCGGCGGGCGGTGGCGGTAGAGCTCGGCCGCCCCGCCGGCGACCGGGCGGCGATACGGCGGGACTCCGTTACCGTGGTGTGCCCGGACAACGGTCTTCTCACCCCACTGCTCGAGCAAGGCGCCGGTGCCACGCGGGCAGTAGTGCTGGACGACCCCGCGTACCACTTGGCGCGAGCAAGCGCCACCTTCCACGGCCGCGACATATTCGCGCCGGTGGCGGCCCATCTGGCTGCCGGAGTCGAGTTGACGGACCTGGGAAGCACCTGCGATCCGGACGGCCTCGCTCGCCTCCCCTGGCCCAGGCCGCAATCTGACGGTGACGGCTGGACGGCCGAGGTCATCCATGTCGATCGCTTCGGCAACCTCATTACCAACCTGCCGGGGACCGACCTGGCCAAACCGTTCGATACCTGGCGCGTGACCCTCGGCGAGCGAAGCGTGACGGGCGTTCGCGCCACCTTCGGAGAGGTGGCGGTGGGAGAACCCGTTGCCTATGTGGGAAGCAGCGGTTACCTGGAGGTCGCGGTTCGTCAGGGCAGCGCGGCCAGGGAGTGGCCGGCGGGGCGCGGTTCGCTGCTACGGGTTGAACGGGCGAGAGGCTGACCGGACGGGCCCGCCGCCGGCTGCTCGGCAACGGCGTCCGGCACCAGCTGCAACGCCTCGACGAGGACACGCTCGTCGGCTCCCGGCAGGTGGGAGTTCTCACTGATGTGGCGGCGCCACGCCTTGGCGCCCGGCTGACCGCTGAAGAGGCCGAGCATGTGACGGCTGATGCGGTTCAAGGGAGTGCCGGCCCTCGACTGACTCTCGACATACGGCAACATCCGCTGCACCACCTCGGCCCGTGTCGGGGCGAGTGTCTCCTCTCCGAACAGTTCGGCGTCCACCAGCGCGAGACGGTACGGCTCCTGGTAGGCGGCACGGCCGACCATCACCGAATCGACGTGGTGCAGGAGACGATGGATCTCCGATATCGATCGCACGCCGCCATTGATCTCTATAGTCAGCTCCGGGAACTCGCGCTTGAGCCGATAGACATCGTCGTAGCGCAACGGCGGGACCTCCCGGTTCTCGCGTGGTGACAGTCCCTTGAGCCAGGCCTTGCGGGCGTGCACCGTGAAGCGCGCCGCCCCTGATTCGGCAACTACCTCCACGAACCGGCGCAGGTGGTCGAAGCTGTCGAGCTCATCTATGCCGATGCGGTGTTTGACGGTAACGGGTGCGTTCGTCGCCTCGCTCATGGCCGTAAGGCACTCCCGCACCAGAACCGGGTCGGCCATCAGACAGGCGCCGAAGTTTCCGTTCTGCACCCGTTCCGAGGGGCAACCGACGTTGAGGTTCACCTCGTCGTAGCCCCACTCCTCGGCCATCCGGGCGCACTCGGCCAGCTTGACGGGATCGTCGCCACCGAGCTGCAGGGCCAGCGGATGTTCCGCCGGCGTGTAGTCCAGGTGAAGTCGCCGGTCGCCATGGACGAGCGCGTTCATGTTCACCATCTCGGTGTAGAGAAGGGCGCGTGCGCTGATCTGGCGGATGAAGAACCTGAAATGCCGGTCGGTCCAATCCATCATCGGAGCAACCGACAAGCGTGGTGAGACGTGCGTTCCGACGGGGCTCATGACGAGCGGGGCACCGGCACCCGCCGGGCGGGCCGGAACTCGATGTCTTCCCACTCGCCTTCCTCCACCAGCTCGAGCCGCGGGTTGAGATCGCGAAAGTGAGCGACGATCTCCTGCACCAGATCGTCGGGGGTCGACGCGGCAGAAGTCACCCCGACGGAGCGCACACCCCGCAGCCAGGCGGGATCAACGTCTCGCAGACTTTCGACACGCCTGGCATTGCCCGAGAGGTCCTGGGCGAGTTCGAGCAGCCGCATTCCGTTGCTGCTGTAGCTGCTGGTGACTACCAGGAACAGGTCGACTCGCGGCGCGATCGTGCGGACGGCGTCCTGCCGGTTCTTGGTGGCGTAACACAGGTCGGCCCGAGCGGGAACTTTCAGGTCGGGGAACCGGGTTCGCAACAGCTCCACTGTCCTGTTGGTGTCGTCCACCGAAAGCGTCGTCTGGGTGAGCACCACCACGCGCTGCGGGTCGGGCACGGTCACGGTGAGCGGGTCGGCCAGGCCCGGGTCGTGCTTGCGGTTGCCCAGCACGCCCACCACGGTGGTCGCTTCCGGCGCCTCGCCGAGAGTACCGATCACCTCCTGGTGTCCGGTGGAATCGCCGATCAGGAGGATGTGGAAGCCCTCGCGAGCGTAGCGCTTCGCCTCACTGTGAACCTTCGTCACCAGTGGACATGTCGCGTCTATGGTCGCCAGGCCGAGCCGGCTTGCCTCGCTTCTCACCGCCGGACTGACGCCGTGAGCGCTGAAAACCACAGTACCGTCGAGTTCGCGGTCGTGGCGCGCGAGGTCGTGGCGCAGATCGTCGAGCTCGCTGAGGTCCTCCACGAAGTGCACCCCGTGCTGGTCCCGCAACCTGCCGACAACGGTATCGTTGTGCACTATCGAGTGGTACACGGGCAGGTCGCCGGCACCGGTTCTCCGGTTCTCATCGGCCGCCTGCTCCACGGCCTCGATAGCCATCACCACCCCGGCACAAAAACCTCGCGGTCTGGCGAGGTAGAGTTTTTCGACTTCACCCTTCGTCGCCACGTTCATGGTGGCCACTATACCGGCGCAAACCGGGTATCCCGGTTGGCCATGACCCACCGCCGGCAGCCGTGCCCGATTTCGGAAGCCGCCTGCTGGACGCTTGTTCTGACGATGCCAAAGGTGTTGCGCAGGGTTGACCGGCGATTTTGAGCCGTGATAGACTTCAGGTCGCTCGCGGGCGATTAGCTCAGCTGGTTAGAGCGCGTCGCTGATAACGACGAGGTCGGTGGTTCAAATCCACCATCGCCCACCATCCAGTCCCACAGTTCGCTGTCAGCTATCCCGGCCGGCAACGTGACGCAAGTTGCGGATTCGAGCGACGGCACGCGCACCCAAACAGGTGCGCTCTGCTTTGCTCTGCCGCCGGGGGACGTGCCGTTTCATAGTGGCGCGGACCTACCGGAACACCTGCCGGTAGCCCGCAAGTTCCAGGGCGACCTCCATGGAGCGGTCCCCCCTCTGTACGGTCAGGACCACCCGCTCGCCTACCGACCTCTCGCGAACCACCTCGAGCAACCGGGTGAAAGTCGGCGTCGCGCGCCCGTCGACGGCCACGATCACGTCGGCCGTCAGCCGTGTTCCGATCGTTTGGCCCTGCGGGCCCAGGGCTCTGCGCTCACGGAGGCTGCGCAATCCGGCAGCCTCCCCGGGACCGTTCGGCTGGACCCGGCCCACCACCACCCCGGCGCGTCGGCCGAGTCCGGGCGTGTCGCGCGAACGCGGGTCGTATTCGTAGGCCACCTCGAAACCGATGACCGGCACGTCACGGCGCGCACCGGTTTGCAATTCAGCCAGGGCCTCCGACCCCGCCAGAACCGGGACAGCGTACGAGGCGAACCCGGGGGCGTCGCCGACACCGAACCAGGTGCTCAGCAGCGCGTCGCCGTCGGCCGACATCACGGCCGGCTCGAAGGAGATGTACGACACCACACCGAGGACGCTCGAGTCGCGGGCAAGGACCGGACCACCGGAATCGCCGGGCGCCAGGGCAGCGGTGAGCTCGATAGTCCCCGATGCGAAGTCCGGCTGGCGGGAGCGTACGCCCAGGCGCGTGACGTTGCCCGCCCGGTCCCCCAGGAACTCACCTCGCGAGTTGCCGATCGCCACGACCTGACTCCCTACCGGCGGGGGCTCGGCGGCCAGGCGCAAGTAGGGCACGCCGTCGCTCACATCCGCCTGCAGCAAGGCCAGATCGAGATAGGCGTCGAAGCCCACCAGCTCGAGCCGATGGACGCGCTCGTGAGCGTCGACAGCTACATACTCCAGGCCACACCGAGCCGGAGCGGCCAAAGCCTGTCGCCTGATCACGTGATAGGCCGTGAGGAGGCGACCATCGGGAGAGACGAAGAAACCGCTGCCGACATCGACCGGGGTCGATCCGTAGAGGGGATTCGAACAACGGCTCTCGATGCGGACCGTGGCGGTCCTCGCCCGCTCGTACACCTCCGCCATCTCCCCGATTGCCCGCACAGGCTCCGGCGCCAGTGGCATCGCCGAGTGCCGTGCGAACGGAAACCTGTCTGGATCCGGGAGCTCAGGACTCCGCTGCATGCCCGCGAACAGTCCCGCTACGGCCAGCAGCAGCAACAGCAGCCAGGTGAGTCGACGCACTGGCCGGTTGACCGGAGACGGCGGCGGGATGCTCTTCATGACGGCATTATCGGATTCCAGGCGGTCGTCGTCTGCCGAGTAGCCGACAGAGCCGTAACGGCCTGACAGCCGAACGAGCAGGTAGATCGGCGCGGCCGACAGCGGCGGAGGCGCGCGCGGTTATCATCGCGCCATGACTCACTCCGTAGACAACCGCGGCGACGCCGATTACGCAGGCAAGCTCGAACGGATCGCCCACAAGCTGAGAGACTGGCAAGGTCCGGTGGTCGTCGTGAGCCACGTCGACCCCGACGGAGACGCGCTGGGCTCTTCCCTGGCACTGAAGCGGGCGCTGGAGGAGCTGGGCAAGCGAGTCGTACTGCCGCTGGACCCGCCCAACTACCTGAAGTTCCTGACCGACGAAGACGAACTGTCCGAGCCGCTGACGGAACTCCCGGAGGGTTGCCTGCTGGCGGTTCTCGACGTTGCGGACGAGCCCCGGGCGGAGGGTGCGCCGCTCACGGGGGCCGAGTTCGTTATCAACGTCGATCATCACGGCACCAACTCGCGTTTCGGCGACCTGGCGCTGGTCGAGCCGGCCAAGGCGGCAACCGCCCAGATAGTCAAGGAGATCGTCGAGGCCATGGGAGTGCGCTGGAGTGCCCGCACCGCCACGCCCTGTCTCACCGGAATCCTCACCGACACCGGGAACTTCCGTTACGCCAACACCGATCCCGAGTCGCTGCAGGCAGCCAGCGAGCTCATAGCTGCAGGCGTGGACTATGCCTTCCTGGCCGACCGCCTGCAGTGGCGTCATCGCGACTACTTTCGGATGTTGGGCAAGGTGATGGGCACTGTCGAGTTTCCGCTCGACGGTAAAGTCGTCATCGCCGGCGTGACCGAGGAGATGCGCCGCTCCATCGCCGAGGGCGCGGATGACTCCGACGATTACGTGGGCCTGATCCGCTACGTGGAAGGGAGCAAGGTAGCCGTTTTCCTCAAGGAGAGCGAGGGCCACACCAAGATTTCGGTTCGGACACGTGACGGTGTATCCGCTCAGGCTATCTGCATCGAGTTGGGTGGCGGTGGACACGTGGCGGCGGCCGGAGCCAAGGTCGAAGGTCCGATGGCGACTGCGCGCGAACAGGTCCTGGCGGCGGCGCGGCGTGAGCTGGAGAAGCGGGGCGAACTGTGACGGGGGCCGAAGCGCGGCCGGGCTAGGCGTGGCCGGCAGCTCCGCGGCCACTGTCGGCGAGTGCCGCGGCCGAAGTGGCCAATCCCGGCAGGGCGTCCAGGCTGACCGGCGCCGTGTTCGCGACTTCGGCCAGCCACGGCAATACCCGTTCGCTCGGCAGGTTGCCCACCAGTTCATCGCCGGCGAACGGGCATCCACCCACTCCGGCGAGCGCCCCCTCGAACCAGCGCACTCCACCCTCCCAGGCGGCCTCGACCACCGGCCGCCAGCGATCGGGCCGTGCGTGGAGGTGCACGCCGAGATCAAAGGGCCGGTCGCACTCGGCCAGCACCGCCCTGACCAGGGAGGCGTCGGCCGTTCCCACGGTATCCGCCAGGGCCAGCCGCTCGATCCCCCGGTCGCGCAGCCTGGTAACCGCTTCGGCGGTGTCCGACGGCCGCCAAGGATCTCCGAACGGGTTGCCGAACCCCATCGACAGGTAGACCACCGGCTCGATACTGCTCCGCCGGGCCGCCGCCGCCAACTCCTCCACCAGCTCCCACGAACGCGCCGTATCCATGCCGGTGTTGCGATGCTGGAAGGTCTCGCTTAGCGAGAGCGGATATCCGACGGACGTGACCGCGTCGCTCGCCTGGGCACGCTCCAGGCCCTGCATGTTGGCGACGATGCACAGGAAGTCGGCACCGTCCGGCCGTTCCAGCTCTGCCAGGACGGCCTCCGTGTCGGCCATCTGGGGCACCGCGCGCGGCGAGACGAACGACCCCAGATCGAGATGCCGGAATCCCGCCGCGAGTAGTTCCCGCAGGTATTCCCGTTTGGCCGCGGTCGGAATCCTGGTGGGCAGGCCCTGCCAGGCGTCGCGCGGGCACTCGACCCAGTGAACCCGGGAACCGGTGGGGACGCTGGCGCTGGAAGGACCGGCTCTGGAGACGCTTTCGCTGGCCACGCCTAGAGTATAGGATCCGTGGCCGCACCCGCGAACGGCCTCGGCAATCCTGCAAGTCGGCCGGGCACGAGTCGAGGGTCGGTTCCCGGCCGGCGTTGTGCCGACCTATACTGAGGACGACGTGTTGACCGCCCTGGAACTCAAGGACTTCGCTATCGTCGATGAGTTGCGGCTCGAGCTCGCTCCGGGCCTGAACGCCCTCACCGGCGAGACCGGTGCCGGCAAGTCGATCCTCATAGACGCGCTGGCCCTGCTGGTCGGACAGCGTGCCGACACCGGCATGGTCCGGGCGGGCTGCAGCGTTGCGCTGGTGCAGGGCGTGTTCGAAGGGGTCGCGATCGGCTCGGCGGCACGCCGGCTGCAGACCGAGGGGCGATCGAGCGCGCGGCTCGACGGCGAACTCGTGACTGTCGGCGAGTTGGCTGAGCGCGCGGGCGCTCTGGTGGCGGTGCACGGTCAGCACGCGGCTCAGGCGCTCACGCATCCGGAAGAGCCACGGCGTCGGCTCGACCGGTTACTCGACCCGGAACAGTCGAAGTGTCTCGACGACTACCGAATCGTCCACGCTGAGTTCCAGAGGTCCGTCAAGTCACTCGGCGACTTGAGGAACACGGCGCGCGAACGCGAACGACGCCGCGACACCTTGCGTTTCGAGATCGATGAGATCGATGCGGCCGAGCTGACCGCCGGTGAAGAGGCGCGGCTGCGGGAGCTTGCCGAAAGTCTCCGCCATGCCGAACGGATCGTACTCGGTTCCGCCCAGGCCCTGACTGCCCTGAGCGATGGGGAACGGAGCGCGCTGGCACTTCTCGACGCGGCGGCCCGCGACCTCGCGAACGCCGCTCGCCACCATCCCGCCCTGGTAACCCTCGCCGCGGAGTTGCACGAAGCGCGTGCGAGCGTGCAGGCAACCAGCGACGAGATCGAGTCTTTCCTCGCCGACTTCGAAGTCGACCCGGGCGAGCTCGACCGGGTCGAAGAGCGTCTGTCACGGATCGAGTCGCTGAAACGCAAATACGGCGAGAGCATCGAGGCGGTGCTGGCCTACCGCTCCGAGGCGGTGACCGAGCTGGAGCGTCTCGAGAGCGCCGAGCTCGACGCCGCGTCGCTCGAGCGCAAGGTAGCGGACCTCGAGCAGCGCGTGAGCGTCCTCGGCGAGAGCCTGAGCTCCGCCCGCCGGGCGGCGGCGCTGCGGCTTGCCGGCGAGGTCGCCAAGCTTCTCCAGGGACTCGGCATGCCTGGCGCCAGGTTCGAGGTTCGCTTCGAAAGGCTGCCGGAGCCGGGGCCGCACGGGCTCGAGCGGCCACGTTTTGGGTTCGGTGCCAACCCAGGGGAGCCGCTCGGTGACCTTGCCGCCATCGGCTCGGGCGGCGAGCTCTCGCGGGTGATGCTGGCGCTGGACGTCGTAACAGGTTCGGAGCGGCCGGTACTGGTATTCGACGAAGTAGATGCCGGCATCGGCGGTCAGGCCGCCCGGGCGGTGGGCTCGCTGCTCAAGCGCCTTTCGCGCAGGCACCAGGTACTGGTGGTAACTCACCTGCCGCAGGTGGCGGCGTTCGCCGACGCCCAGTACTTCGTCGAGAAGCGTTCCAAGGAGGGCAGGACGGTTACCAGGGTTCATCGCCTGGAGCCGCACGAGCGGGAGCAGGAACTGGCGCGAATGCTGAGCGGGGCTGTCACCGACGCTTCTTTGCGCAACGCACGAGAGTTGGTGGCCGAATCGGAGGCGGGTTGAGCAAACCGTTCGCGAACCCCTGACCCACTCGGCTCACAACCCCTACAATGAACTCGGGAGGTGCAGATGTTTGACGGCGAAGGAAGCTTCGACGGCGAGCCCTGCCCTGCATGCGGCAGCGGCAACACCGTTACCTACGCCTACAACGAGGGTTTCAGCGAGATCGAGTGCCGGCACTGCGGATACCGCTCCGACCATGACGAACTCTCCGCACTGCAGCGTTTCGACGGGGCGTTGCTCGAAGGTGACAGCGACGAGCCGATGCCGGTGCCACTGAAAGCGATGAAGGCCTGACGTGCAGTCGTGCATGCCGTGCCACCTCAGCAGACAGGCGCGGCCCGAGAATGTGCACGATCAGGCACCGGTTCGAACACCGCCCAGCAAGAGAATCCACCTTGCGGCCGGCACCGGTGCAGCCACACCAAACCCAGGCCGACCGAACACGACCACACCAGAGACAGGCACATCAATCTTAGAAGTCCAGCCGTTACCGTCCCGGAACGGCGGACGGCTCCGTGCGCCGACTCCACCGCCCAGAGTGGAGACGAAGGGAGAAACCTATGGAAGTAAACGTGGTTCTCAGCTCCGAGGAGATCATCCGCGGCCTGAAACATTACCGGCGAATCGCCAAGCAGGACCTGTTGCTTTCGGCCGAGGCGGAGAACCCCAAATCCTTTCGTTGTCATGCCGAAGCGCGTCGAGGTATCTACTCACACCTGAGCCACCTTGCCGAAACCCGCAGCCCCGGCGAGGTCGTACAGGAAGCGTTGCGGTGCTACCAGGAGTTGCCCTTCGTCACCGGCACCTCCAGCGCCGAGTACAGCGACGTCAAGGGGCGCGAAAACGCACTCGAGAACTTCTTCCTCCTGGTAGGGCTCGAGCCCAAGATCCGGCGTGAAGTAAGGAGCCAGCGACCTGCCCTCAGATAAGCGCGAATACGGCGCGGCGGACCTGTGGTAGACGTATAGCGTGACACTGGCAGACCTTGAATCGAAAGCTGCGGCCAAGGATCCGGCGCTGGCCGAGTTGAGCAACAACCTCGTTTTCGGCGAGGGCAATCCGGACGCCCGACTGGTGCTCGTGGGCGAGGCACCTGGCCAAGAGGAGGACCTGTCGGGACGGCCGTTCGTGGGACGAGCCGGGCAGCTCCTCGACCGCATCCTGGCGAGCGTCGACCTCGACCGCGACGAAATCTACATAACCAACATCGTCAAGTTCCGGCCCCCGGACAACCGCAACCCCCGGCCGGAGGAAGTCGCGGCAAGCGAGCCGTTGCTCATAGAACAACTTCGGCTTATCCGACCGCAGATAATCGCGACCCTGGGAAACGTAGCCACACAGCACTTCCTGCGGACACGCGAGGGAATCAGCAAGTGCCGGGGTAGTTGGCGCGAATGGAACGGCATAAGGCTCTTCCCTCTGTACCACCCGGCGTACCTGTTACGGAACCCGAGTCGCGAACACGGTTCACCCAAGTGGCAGATGTGGGAAGACATGAAGACGTTGCGCGTCGCGATGGACTCTTTGGGTCCGAAGTCACCACTTTTGGCCCTGGACACCGCCAAGCAGGGCGAGTTGTTCTGAGTGCGCGCGCTTCTGCAGAGGGTGAGCAGCGCCGCCGTGAGCTCGAACGGACGCCGGCTGGGCGAAGTAGGTCACGGTCTCCTGGTGCTGCTGGGGGTAGCGCCGGGAGACGATCACGCCACCGCAGTGCAACTTGCGGCCAAGGTGGCGAAACTGCGGGTATTCGCCGATGACGAAGGCAAGATGAACCTCAGCATCGGCGACGTCTCCGGAGCGGTGCTGGCGGTAAGCCAGTTCACGCTGTACGGCGATGCGCGCAGAGGCAACCGACCGTCCTATACCGGGGCCGCTCGTCCCGAGCAGGCGGAACCGATATTCGACGCTTTCGTGACGGCCCTGCGCGCGTCGGGTCTCTCGGTCGCGACCGGCCGGTTCGGTGCGGACATGCAGGTCGAACTGGTCAACGACGGGCCCGTGACGTTGTGGCTCGACAGCGACGAGCTGTAGAGGTGGCCGCGGGGACAAGGAGAAGTCATCGATAACCTGTTCGCACTCATCACTCTCCTTCCGCTACCGATCTGGCTGGCGATGCTGCTCTTTCCCAGCACTCGGACGACCCAGCGGATTGTCACTTCGGCGTGGCCGTTCCTCATCCTGGGCGCCCTCCATGCGCTGCTCCTGGTAGCCGCCCTGGCAACGCTCTTCCCCGCCGAGTTGGGCCTCTCGGGCCGGTCCTTCCGGAGCGCCTTGGCCGGCAGTTGGGGGTTCCTGGCCATCTGGAGTCATCTGCTCACCCTGGACCTCTTCGCCGGAGTGTGGATCTTCCGCGACGCCCGCTACTGGGCGGTTCGCCCCGCGCCCTACCTGCTGGCGACCCTGGTTGCAGGACCGATCGGCCTAGGGCTCTATCTGTACGTGCGTAAGCAGCGCGAAATTCGCGATCCGATCCGCGACCTGAACTGAGATTCGGTCGGGCGCTGTCTTGACAGTACCGCCGGCGACGGATAACTTAGGTATGGCTAAACGAAAAGTGCGCCGGCCCACACGTCGCCGGCCCCTTGAACCCGGCACCCGAAACCCCGGCAGCACGATTCCCAGCCCCACGCAGCAGCGCCTGAGTTCAATGGAGGTCATACGTGCGGTACCCGACAGGCTACTTTCTGTTCCAACCCCTTCTCGCCACGGTAATCGCGCTGCTTCTTCCTTGGAGCACAGGACAAGGTGAACCGCTGGCGGTAGCAACCACCGTCGGAATGATCGCCGACGTCGTTGAGGAGATCGGAGCACAATGCACCGATGTCACTCCTATCATGGGCAGCGGAGTCGATCCACACGTGTACCAGGCGAGCGCCCGCGACGTCCGGACGTTCGGCCAGGCCGACGTGATCTTTTACGCCGGCTACTCCCTGGAAGGGCAGCTCGGTGAGGTACTGGCCGGCTTCGCGACACGCAAGCCGACGGTGGCGGTCTCCCCCAGCGGCATCGATCCGGCCAGGCTCATCACCACTCAGGATATCTACGGCGTCGATCCCCACGTATGGATGGATGTGAGCATGTGGTCCGGAATCGTTCCGGTGGTGGCTTCCACCCTGAGCGAATTGAGGCCGGACTGCGCCGAGGCTATCGGCGCCAACACCGAGCGCTACCAGGCCGAACTCGCCGCCCTGCACGAATGGGTCTCTCAGGCGGTCGCCTCCATACCGGACGAGAGCAGGATCCTGGTTACCGCCCATGACGCCTTCGCCTACTACGGTCGGACCTACGGCATCGAAGTCGCCGGCATCCAGGGAATCAGCACCGAGTCGGAGGCAGGGGTTGCCGACATCCGGGAGATGGCAAGGGTGGTCGCCGAGCGGAAGGTTCCGGCGGTGTTCCTCGAGACCACCATCAACTCGCGGACGATTCAGGCGGTGGTCGACGCCGCGGAGCGACTGGGTCACCGAGTACGAATAGGCTCCCTGCTCTTCTCCGACGCCATGGGCGAGGAGGGTACCGCCGGCGGAACTTACATCGGCATGATCTACGAAAATACCGTGAACATCGTCGGTGACCTGGGAGGCACCTTGCCTGCGCTGCCGCCCGCCTTGAACGACTGGGCACGGAAGTGGAACCTGGTGGCGGATGGCCGATACTAGCCCGATGAACGCCGCCGGGCATGAACCGAGACTGGCGGTGCATGTCGAGGACCTGACCGTCAGCTACCACGACAAACCGGTGCTCTGGGACATCGACCTGGACGTGCCACCCGGCGTCCTGGCGGGGATCATCGGCCCCAATGGCGCCGGCAAGAGCACGCTCATCAAGACCATCCTCGGCCTGGTTCGGCCCGCCGCAGGTCACGTCTACATTCATGGCCGGCCCTACGCAGAGCAGCGACGCCGGGTCGGATACGTGCCGCAACGCTCCAGCGTCGACTGGGACTTTCCGACCACGGCGCTGGACGTTGTGACCATGGGCCTCTACGGCCGGCTGGGCTGGATCAGGCGGCCGCGCCGCGCACACCTGGAACTGGCCCGCGCGGCCCTGGCTTCGGTGGCTATGGAGGGTTTCGCCGACCGCCAGATCAGCCAGCTCTCCGGCGGCCAGCAGCAGCGGGTGTTCCTGGCTCGCGCGCTGGTTCAGGAAGCCGACGTGTACTTCCTCGACGAGCCGCTCGCCGGCGTGGACGCGGTTACCGAGCGCGCCATCATCGACATCCTGCGCGAGTTACGGGCGCGCGGGAAGACGGTGATAGCGGTACATCACGATCTTCAGACCGTGCGCAGCTACTTCGACTGGTTGTTGGTGCTGAACGTGCGAACCATCGCCCAGGGCCCGGTGTCCGAGGTGTATAGCGCCACCAACCTGCGGGCCGCCTACGGCGGGCAGGTGGCGCTGCTCGAAGGCGATGAGCTGCCGACCTTCGCCACGGAACCGCAATAACCGGTGATGGAGGCGCTGTTCGCCTTCCTGGGCGATTACACCATCCAGAACGTATTGATCGGCGCTGCGCTGCTGGGACTCAGCAGCGGCGCACTGGGCGCCTTCGCAGTATTGCGGCAACAGAGCCTGCTGGGCGACGCCCTTTCTCACGCGACGCTTCCCGGCGTCGCCCTGGGCTTCATGGCCGCCGGAACCCGCCACTTGGGCAGCATCATGCTGGGTGCTCTCCTTACCGGTGCGGCCGCCGCACTACTGGTCGTGCTCCTTACCCAGCGCAGCCGGCTCAAGACCGACGCCGCGCTCGGCATCGCCCTGAGCACGTTCTTCGCGCTCGGGGTGGTCCTCCTGACCCGCATCCAGCAGTCCGGCAACGCCTCCCAGGGAGGCCTCGACTCGTTCCTGTTCGGACAGGCGGCGGCCATCCTGCGAAGCGACCTGTGGGTGATGGCCGCCCTGGCGCTCGCCGCGCTGGGGCTCCTGACCGTTCTCTGGAAAGAGTTCAAGCTGGCGACCTTCGATCCCACCTTCGCCCGGTCGCTGGGCCTCCCGGTGATGCTGCTGGAAACCGCCCTCACGGTGATGATCGCCCTGGCCATCGTTATCGGTCTGCAGATGGTGGGCGTGGTGCTGATGGCGGCGATGGTGGTAGCGCCGGCCGCGGCCGCTCGCCAGTGGAGCACCCGCCTGGAGGGCATGGTGCTTCTCTCCGCCGCAATCGGCGCAACCGGCGGGGTGGCGGGCGCGGTCCTGAGCGCAACCGGCCGGAACCTTGCTACCGGACCGCTGATCGTTCTCACCATCACGGCGATCGTCCTGTTCTCGCTCCTGGCGGCGCCCGAGCGCGGCCTCCTGTGGGCGGCCGTCCAACGCCGCCGAGCAGGCGCGATGCTGCACGACCGAAGAGTGCTCGCCACCTTGTTGCGACTCAGCGACGAACACGCCGATCGCGCTTACGGCGCGGAACAGGGAATGCTGAAGGTGCTCCACGGGCTCGGGACGGTGGCGAGCCTGCACGGACTGGAACGGCGCGGCCAGGTGCGGCGCGTCGAGCACATGCCCGAGGAAGGCATCCACTGGGCGTTGACAGAGAGCGGTAGAGAGGCAGCCGAGCAGACGCTTGCCGAACTGGAGGCCGGTGAGTCGTGATCCAGGCAGTTCTGACCAACATACCGTTCTCGATAATGGCGACCGGCGCCCTCGTGGGCATAGCCGCCACGCTCGTGGGAACGTTCCTGGTCCTGCGCCGCAGCAGCATGCTCGCCGATGCCATCAGCCACTCCATAGTCTTCGGCATCGCGATCGTCTGGCTTCTCACCGGACTCGCCAGCGGACCCGTCCAGATCTTCGGGGCCGCCCTTACCGGAGTCCTCACCGTGGTGCTCATCGAGATGCTCACCGCCACCAGGCGAGTCAAGAACGACGCGGCGATAGGGCTGGTGTTCCCGGCCCTCTTCTCGGCCGGCGTCCTGCTCCTCAACGTCTACGCCCGCGACGTACACATCGACGCGCATACCGTGCTGCTGGGCGAGATCGGCTTCGTCTGGCTCGATACCGTTTCACTCGGCGGGATCGAGGTGCCCCGCGCCCTGGTTTCGATGGCCAGCCTCACGCTCGTCAACCTGGCCTTCGTGTCCATCCTGTACAAAGAACTGAAGTTGGCGACGTTCGACGAGGGGTTGGCGCGCTCACTCGGCTTCTACCCGGGAGTGCTGTTCTACGCGCTGCTGACGCTCACGAGTTCCACGGCCGTGGCCGCCTTCGACGCCGTGGGCGCGATCCTGTTCGTGGCGTTCGTGATCGTGCCGCCGTCGGCTGCCTACCTGCTGACCGACCGGCTCTGGCGGATGATCCTCTACGGTTGCGCCATCTCGCTGATCTCCAGTGTCGGCGGTTACTACCTGGCGGTCATGTGGAACGTCTCGATCGGCGGGATGATGGCACTGGCGACCGGGGCCTTCCTGTTGCTGGCACTGACCTTCGGCCCGCGCTACGGCCTCATAGCGCAGGAGTTGCGGCGCCGGGGGGAGAGTTCTCGCAACGACCGGCGTGCCCTGGTGGTCCACCTCCACAACCACGAGACCGCGCCCGAGCGCGACGAGGAGAGCACTCCCGAGGCGTTGCGCGAACACCTGCGCTGGAATGCGGTTCGGGCACAGCGCGTTCTGCGCGGCGCCCTCGCCCGGGAGCTGGTGACGCTCGACGCCGACAACATCCGACTCACGCCCGGCGGCCGGGCGCTCGCCCGCGAGGTGCTGGAACCGTGGCGCCGGCCTGTCGCCGCCGCCGCTACCACAACTCGGCGCAGGTAAGCTGGGGGACGTCCCGGCGGGGCCGATGTTGTAGAGTGTGTGGCGCTACCTTTTGATTACCGGCCTAGAGTGCGACTTGGCTGAAAGTTAGCCAAGGAAGGACACTCATGTCATTTGAGCGATTCAAGCTCCACACTCGTGTGGATGCAGGAGTTGCGGCGGCTGGTTACAGCACCCCGACTCCGATACAAGAGAAGACCATAGAGCCGGCCATGGCCGGACGCGACGTTCTGGGCCTGGCTCAGACCGGCACCGGCAAGACGGCCGCGTTCGTGCTGCCGCTCCTCCACCGCCTGATCGACGGCCCCCGCGGGTTCGTGCGGGCGCTCGTCGTCGCGCCTACCCGGGAGCTCGCCGAACAGATCAACGCTGAGATAGGCGTCCTGGGCAGGTCGACCGACCTGCGCTCCGCCACGGTCTACGGCGGCGTGGGCAAGGCGCCGCAGATTCGCGCATTGCGGGGCCGAGCCGAAATCATCGTGGCCTGCCCGGGTCGCCTGCTCGATCACATGCAGCAGCGAGACGCCGACCTCTCCAGGCTCGAAGTCCTGGTGCTGGACGAGGCCGATCATATGTTCGACATGGGCTTCCTGCCGGCGATTCGGCGGATCATGAAGCACGTGCCCGACTCGGCCCAGCGGCTCCTGTTCTCGGCGACCATGCCGGACGAACTGCGTCAGCTCACCAAGGGCGTGCTCCGTACCCCGGAGGTCGTGGAGATCGGCCGGGCGGCGCCGGCAAAGACCGTCGCCCACGCCCTCTACCCGGTGGCGAGCCAGCAGAAGACGGAGCTGCTCAAGTTCCTGCTGCGGCGCGACGACGCCCGCTCGGTACTGGTATTCACCCGCACCAAGCACGGCGCCAAGCGTCTGGCGGCGCAACTCGATCGCGAGAACTTCTTCGTGGCGTCGCTGCAAGGGAATCTCTCCCAGAACAAGCGCCAGCAGGCGCTCGACGGCTTCCGCGACGGCAAGTTCCACATCCTGGTGGCAACCGACATAGCCGCTCGTGGCATCGATGTCACACGAGTCTCCCACGTGATCAACTACGACATCCCTTCGACCGGAGACGCCTATACCCACCGGATCGGACGAACCGGGCGCGCCGAGCGCTCCGGCGAAGCGTTCACTTTCATCACCGACGACGACAGCAAGGCGCTCCGGACCATCGAGCGCGAGCTCGGAATGCAACTCGAACGGGTGCGCGTCGAAGGCTTCACCTATGAAGCGGAGAACGGCGTCAAGGCGCGCGAGAGCGTTGCCGGACGACGTGGCAGCGGGCAACGAGCCGGCGGCAATCGGAGCAACGGCCAGGCGGTCGGCGGCCAGCGGAGCAACGGCCGCGGAAACTCGCAAGGCAACGGCAACCGCGGCGGTCAGAGCACGGGCAACCGGGGCGGCTCGCACAACCGGAACGCCAGCGCACCTCAGCAGGGGCAGAAACGCGACTCGAAGAGAAGCGGCGGAAACTCCCGGTCACGCCATGCCGGCGCCTCGGGCAACGACTGAGTATGACCCTCCCGGTCCGTTCACCGGCGCGCCTACCGCGCGGCCGCGAACGGACCGCCCCGGTGCGGCCTCGGCTGAGCTGAACGCCCATACAATCCGATGGCCCATCTGAAACTCTCGCCCTACGCGGTCTTCCTGACCCTTTCCGGGGCGGGAGCCTTCTTTTTCACGGTGTTCGCCACGCTGTCGAGCGTGTACCGGTTCGAGACCGCCGGGCTGGATCCGCTTCAGCTGATGCTGATCGGCGCGGTACTCGAGACCACCGTTTTCCTGTTCGAGGTTCCTACCGGAGTGGTAGCCGACCTCTACAGTCGCCGTCGCTCTATCATCATCGGCATGTTCCTGATCGCCGCCGGCTTCGTGCTGGAAGGCGCCCTGCCGCTATTCGCCACGATGTTGCTGGCGCAGGTGATCTGGGGCATCGGCGCTACTTTCGAGAGCGGCGCGACCGACGCCTGGATCGCCGACGAGCTCGGTGAGAGCAGGGCCGGAGAAGCGTTCTTGCGCGGCGCCCAAATCGGTACCGTCGCCTCGCTCGCAGGCATAGCGGCGGCAGTCGCGCTGGGCGGCATCTATCTCGGTCTCCCGCTGGTGATCGGTGGTCTCGGCTATGCGGCTACTGCCGTTTTCCTGTTGCTGTTCATGTCGGAAACGGCCTTCACGCCCACTCTCTCGTCGGAACGAACCACCATTGCAGCTGTTCGCGACACGCTCAGCGGCGGAGTTCGACTGGTTCGGGAGCGGCCGGTCCTCATCACCATCCTGGCTATCGCGGTGATTCTAGGCGCTTCCTCAGAAACATTCGATCGGCTGTGGGAGGCACACTTTCTTTCCAACCTGTCGTTCCCCGCCCGCTCCGGACTCGAGCCGGTCGCCTGGTTCGGGATAATCAACGCAGGCGCGTTATTGCTTTCGATCGCCGTAACCGAACTCGTCCGGCGGTTCGTGAAGACAGACAGTCACCTGGCGGTGGCGAGGGCGTTGATGGTTATCAATACCCTGCTGCTGGCGAGCATGGTCGCGTTCGGCCTTGCCGGCCACTTCACGACCGCCGTGGCCTTCTACTGGAGTTCCGTCCTCTTGCGCAGAGTCAATCGCCCGCTGTACGCCGCCTGGCTGAACCAGAGCCTCACGCCGAGGATACGGGCGACGATGTTCTCATTCGCCAACCAGATGGACGCCTTCGGACAGATCGCGGGCGGCCCTCTCCTGGGCTTGCTCGCCAGCGTCGCCGGCCTGCGCTCTGCCTTGGCGACCGCCGGTCTCCTGCTCCTGCCGGCCACCGTGCTCTACCTGCGCACTATCGGGAAGCCGCCCGATGCGCCGCATGGGGATGGGAGCGCACCGGCAACCGGACCGAACTGAACAGCAGGCCGCTATCGACCCCACTGTCGAGCGATCCGTCGACCGAACCGCCAGACGAACCGCCAGACGAACCGCCAGACGAACCGCCGGACGAAGTGCCGGACGCGCTG
>JBBDRK010000015.1:27897-40491 GCA_040905465.1 Trueperaceae bacterium
CGAACCGCCAGACGAACCGCCAGACGAACCGCCGGACGAAGTGCCGGACGCGCTGTCGGCCGTGCTGTTGGCCGTGCTATCGGCCGTGCTATCGGCCGTGCTGTCGATCCGACTCTCGGGCCCGCTGTCGATTACGGGGGTGCGGGTCAGACGACCGCTTCCGAGCGCAGCGACGGCAGAGCGGTCGCTCCCTCGAACGCGTTGACCTCTTCAATGAAGCGCCGGAAGAGGTAGTTCGCGTCGTGCGGCCCCGGACTCGCCTCCGGGTGGTACTGCACGCTGAACACCGGATAGCGAACGTGCGCCATCCCCTCGAGGGTGCCGTCGTTCAGGTTGATGTGGGTCGGCTGGAACTGCTGGCCGGGGATGGAGGCGATATCCACGGCGTAGTTGTGGTTCTGCGAGGTGATCTCCACCTCGCCGGTGATCACGTTCTTCACCGGTGTGTTGGCCCCGTGATGACCGTGCTTGAGCTTGTAGGTACGGCCGCCGACAGCGAGTCCCAACAGCTGATGCCCCATGCAGATTCCGTAGGTCGGCAGCAGCCCCAGCAACTGCCAGACGGTGTCGTGCGCGTAACGGGGACCTCCCGGGTCGCCCGGACCGTTGGAGAGCACCAGGCCGTACGGATCGAGAGCCATTATCTGTGCCGGCGCGGTCTGCGCCGGGACCACGATGACTTCGGCGCCGGCCTGCTCCAGCTTGTAGACGATCGAGTGCTTGATCCCGAAGTCGATGACGACCACCCGCGGATTCTCCTTGAAGGTCGGCCTGGCGTACGGCAGTGGCGTCGTTACCTCAGGCGTCATGTCACGTCCGTCGATGTCTTCGTGAGCCTGCGCTTCCTGCACCAGCACCGCCTCGGCGGCGTCATCGATCTCGCCGTGAGCGATCACGCCCTTCACCACGCCACCGGAACGCAGCCGCCTGGTGAGCGCGCGGGTATCGATGCCTTCGATCCCCACGATCTGGTGTTGTTCCATGAAGCTCTGCAGGTCCTGGTTGGATCGGTGATTCGACGACACCCGGCTGAACTCTCGGACGATGAAGCCGCGCGCGAATGGCTTGTTCGACTCCATGTCGTAGACGCTCACCCCGTAGTTGCCGATGTGCGGGTAGGTCATGGTGACGATCTGACCGTGGTAACTGGGGTCCGTGAGGATCTCCTGGTAACCGGTCATGGAGGTGTTGAACACGACCTCGCCAACCGTCTTGCCGGTATGGCCGAAAGCGTAGCCGTAATAGACGGTTCCGTCTTCCAGGGCAAGCACTGCACGCGGTTTTCTCAGGAGGGACACTACTTCATCACCGGCTGACACTCTAGCACCCGCGCGAATGCGGCGCGTGTCGGCGGCGACGCGCCGTACCGGCCGGGTACGGCTAGTCTGCAGCAGCGTCCCTGCCGCAGCGCAGGGTGTGGGGCGCGATCACCTCACCGGGCCCGATCACTACGTCTTCCAGCACCGAGTAGGCACCGACGGTGACCCCTTCGGCGAGCCGCACTGTGCCGCGCAACACCACTCCCGGCTCGAGCACGACGTCGCGCGCCAACTCGACGGTATCGTCGATGAACGTCTGCTCCGGCGCCAGCATCGTCACGCCTTCGGCAAGCCAGCGCCGCCGTATCCGATCGCGCAGGATGCGCTCGGCGCTGGCGAGCTGCGCCCGGTCGTTGACACCGACAAGCAGCCCGGTCTCGTCCTGACCGACCACGATGTTGGTCGACAGGCCCGCCTCCAGGTAGAGTCCCGGCAGGTCGGTTACGTAGTACTCGCCCTGAGCGTTGTCGTTCGTCAACCGCTTGGCGAGCTCGACGACATGCGAGTCGAAGATGAACAGACCCGGATTGATCTCGTTGATGTCACGCTCGGCCTCGCTGGCGTCTTTCTCCTCGACGATCCTCAGCATCCTGCCACTCTCGTCGCGAACAACCCTACCGAGACCGGCCGGATCCTCGACCAGGTACGAGAGCAGCGTCATCCCCGCGCCGCTCTGCCGGTGCCCTTGCCGGAGCGCTGCCAGCGTCTCGGTCGTGAGCAACGGCGAGTCGCCCGTGAGCACCATGATGTCACCGTCGTATCCGGCCAGTGCCGGGAGAGCGGCCCGCAGGGCGTCACCGGTGCCGAGCTGCCGCTCCTGCACGACGAACGAGACGCCCGCGCCAGCGAAGCGCTCCCGCAACCGCTCGGCTCGGTGACCCACAACCACCAGCGTGCGCACCGGTTCGAGCGGGCGGACCGCCCGCAGAACGTGTTCGAGCAACGGGCGCCCGGCGGCGGGGTGCAACATCTTCGGCAGCGACGACTTCATGCGGGTGCCGTGACCCGCCGCCAGGATCACGACGGCGAAACCGCTGCCCGACTCCACCGTCATCTTCCGCGTGCGCGCATCGACAGGCGCTCGCGCTTGTCGGCGGAATCCGGGTCCATCGTGAACAGCAGGTAGATCGCCACGAGGACTATCGGGATGCTCACGAGCTGCGTGAGCGTAAATGCGCCGATCCCGGCGCTCTCGTTGAGGAATACCGGCCAGAACAGGGGATTGTCGCGAAACGGCTCCTCGGCGAGCGACCGGAGGACCGAGTACCACAGCACGAACTGCCAGAAAGCGAATCCAGGGGCCTTGGTGCGGCGCAACGCCCAGAGCACTACGCCGATGAGGATCACTCCGATGAGCGCCCCGTACAGCGGCGTCAGGTGCACGACACAGGGTTGACCGGCCGGTAGCGTGGAGCAAACCGGCGGCGCGTACAGCCACAACGGCTCGCCGAAGACCAGCCGCCCGAAGGCTCCGAACGTGGCAGTTCCCGCCTCCGGCCATGCGAATCCTATCGGCCAATCGGTCAGCCGACCACCGGTGTCGCTGCCGTTCATGAAGTTGCCGATGCGGCCGCCGATGATCCCGAACGCCCCCACCGGCGTCAATACGTCGAGGGCAGACCACATGTTCATCTTGCGGACCCGGGCGTATATCCACAGGGCGATGACGATTCCGAGAATCCCGCCGTGGATGCTTATGCCGCCCTGCCACACCTTGAAGGCGTCGAGCGGACTGCCGGCGGGACCGAAAAACGCCGACGGACTGGTGATTACGTAGAGCAGGCGCGCGCCGACGATCCCGGCCAGCACCAGCAGGGGCGCAGCGTCGAGGAGCTTGTCCGCATCGACGCCACGCTTCGGAGCGAGACGCGTGGCCCAGAGTGAACCGAAGAGTACGCCGGCAGCGATAAGGAAACCGTACCAGCGAATGGCTATCGGACCTATTTGCAGCATGATGGGATCCATTGATGAAACCTTCCTCCGAGTGGCCGCTGGCGAAAAGCCGAGGAACCAGCGACTCGACTCGACAAGTATAGAGTCCGCATCGGTGGCGGGCTACCACAGGCGCGGAAGAACCACCACCGCGATGGCGACCATGATCACGAGCTTTGCCGCCGCGCCGCCCAGGGTACCGACGAACGCCCCGACCCCGGCGCGCACGGCCTCGTTGAGGGCTCGCCCGCCCAGCAGTTCGAACAGGATCGCTCCTACCAGCGCGCCTACCAGGAAGCCGAACGGCGGGAAGAGGATCAGCCCGGCCAGCGAGCCGAGAATCCCTCCCCACAGTCCCGGCCGGCGCGCCCCGTAATAGCGCGCGCCCAGCCATGACGAACCGACTTCGATCAGTTGGGCGAGAACGGCCAGACCGGCGACCGCCAGCAGTGGAGTCAGTGACAGTCGCTCGAATCCGGTCATCCAGCCGGCCAGGAGCGCACCCAGCGCAGCTACCGGTACGCCCGGCACCACCGGCAGGACTATCCCGGCCAGGGCGATCAGGTAGAGGAGTACGAAGACCAGCAGGGCCAGCAGTTCCACGAAGGCCATCCTAGCCGCATATCGATCGCACGGCCGAGACCAGTAGCCCGGAAACGGCGGTAAGTACCACGTGAACGCTGCGCGGCTCATCCGGCAGATTCACCACCAAGGTGCCGCGCCGTACGCCGGCGGCCGTGCGCCAAAGTCCGGCGGAGGGATCCACGGTGGCGCCTGCCGCCCGGAGCGCCTCGGGAATCCCCGGGAACTGGCGCTCGACGACCTCCAGAGTGGCGTCCGGCGTTCGGTGGCGAATGGCGGCGCCGATTCCACCCAGCGTTAGCACCAGGTCCGCCGAGCCGTCATCGGCCCACAGCCGAAGCCGGGCGCGCACAATAGCCTGCTCGTCGGGCACCTGCTGGTAATCGACCTCGATGTACGGCCCCGTCGCGAGGATCTCGCGAACCGCGGCAACGGCGGCGTCCCCGGTGCCGACAGCGGCGGTACTGTCCTGCACGCTCAATACGGCGGTGCGAATCATGCCCGATGGTACGTTGGCGCGCCCGGGCACGGCAACTACAACGGTGGCGCGCATAACGATGACGCGATAGGCTAGGGCGTTTGGCATTTTACGCTCAAAGCGATTGTGGTCGGAGGTCATTCGTTGAAGATCCACGAGTTCCAGGCGAAACAACTCATGCGGCAACGCGGCATCGCAGTGCCGGAAGGCCGAGTCGCCACGTCAGTCGATGAGGCGGGCGAAGCGGTAGCGCCGCTGCAGGAAGCTACCGGCAATCCGGTCGTGGTGGTGAAATCACAGATTCACGCAGGCGGCCGCGGCAAGGGCCGTTTCGACGAGCATCCCGACCTCGGGGGGGTGAACGTGGTGACCGCCGGCCTCGCGGGAGGCGCCGAGGCAAGCGAGAAGCGCGTTCGCGAGCTCGCCGGGCAGATGCTCGGCTCGACGCTGGTGACGGTCCAGACAGGCCCGGAAGGCAAGCAGGTGACCCGGCTGCTGATCGAACAGGGCATCGACATCGAACGCGAGCTCTACCTGTCGGTGGTGCTCGACCGGGCCCAGGGTCGCAACGTGGTGATGGCCTCGACGGAAGGCGGAATGGAGATCGAGGAGGTTGCGGCCGAAAGCCCGGAGAAGATCCTGCGGGAAGCGATCGATCCCGCGGTAGGGCTACTGCCTTTCCAGGCGCACGCGCTCGCCTGGCACCTCGGCCTCCGAGGAGACGCTTACAGGAACGGCAAACGCTTCATCGCGTCGCTGGTAAAGGAAGCCGACGAGTGGGACACCGAGCTGCTCGAGATCAACCCGCTGGTCGTGACCACCAGCGGCGAGGTGATGGCGCTGGACGGCAAGATGAGCATCGACAACAACGCCCTGTTCCGCCACAAGGAGATCGCCGCCATGCGCGACGAGAGCGAGGAGGACCCGGCAGAAGTCGAGGCAGGTAAATACGATCTCGCGTTCATCAAACTCGACGGCACCATCGGCTGCCTGGTCAACGGGGCCGGGCTGGCGATGGCTACGATGGACACCATCAAGCAAGTTGGCGGCGAACCCGCCAACTTCCTCGACGTCGGCGGCAGCGCCACGACCGAGAACGTTTCGGCAGCGTTCCAGATCATCACCAGCGACCCAAGCGTGCGCGGGATTTTCGTCAACATTTTCGGCGGCATCATGCGCTGTGACGTGATCGCCGAGGGAATTGCAGAGGCGGTGCGAACCGTCGGACTGGAAGTCCCGCTGGTGGTTCGCCTCGAGGGCACGAACGTCGCGCTCGGCAAGCGAATCCTCGAGCAGTCGGGGCTCAACCTCGTTTCCGCCGACAGCATGATCGACGGTGCCCGGAAGATCGTGGAGTTGGCCCGATGAGCATTCTGGTGGGCAAGGACACCAGGCTGCTGGTACAGGGCATCGGCGGTGCCGGCCGCTTTCACGCCGAGCGATCGATAGCCTACGGCACCAACGTGGTCGCCGCTGTGCATCCCACTCGGGCCGGCGAAGCCGAGCTCTTCGAAGGCGAAACCGACCATAGCGGCGTTCCCGGACGCGCGGACCACTATCAAATCGAGGTTCCGATCCACCCCACCGTCAAGGGCGCCGTTCGGGCCACCGGCGCCAACGCCTCGGTGATCTTCGTTCCCGCGCCGTTCGCCGCCGACGCGATCATGGAGGGCGTCGACGCCGGGCTCGAGCTGGTCATCTGCATCACCGAGGGCATCCCGGTGGGGGACATGGTTCGAGTCAAACGCTACCTGCAGGGCCGCTCGACCCGGCTAATCGGGCCCAACTGCCCCGGCGTGATCACTCCCGGCGAGTGCCGGATCGGGATCATGCCCGGTTACATCCACCGGCGCGGCCGCATAGGCGTGGTCAGCCGCTCCGGTACGCTCACCTACGAAGCGGTGCACCAGCTCACCCAGAACGGCCTCGGCCAGAGCACGGCCGTCGGCATCGGCGGCGACCCCGTCAACGGCACCGACTTCGTCGACGTGCTGCGGCTCTTTGCCGACGATCCCGAAACCGAAGGGGTGATACTCATCGGCGAGATCGGCGGCAGCGCCGAGGAAGACGCCGCGGCGTTCATCGCCTCTGGCCTGGGCAAACCGGCTGCGGCCTTCATCGCCGGCACCACCGCCCCTGCCGGAAAACGCATGGGCCACGCCGGCGCGATCATCTCCGGTGGCCAGGGTACCGCCGCCGACAAGATCGCCGCGTTGCGGGAGGCCGGCGTCGAGATCGCCGAAAGCCCGTCGGACATGGGCAGCGCCATGCAGAGCGCGATGAAGCGAGCCGGCAAGGGCTGAGCGCAGGTCGCTGAGCCAGTCTCGGCGCGGGTGGGGCGGACAGGAGTGGTGGAGCGGGCATGAAATCCTTGCGCGAGCGCATCTTGCGGGAAGGCAAAGTCCTGCCCGGCGGCATCCTCAAGGTGGACGGGTTCCTGAATCACCAGCTCGATCCGGAACTGACCATGGAGCTCGGACTGAACTTCCGCAGCCGACTCGATGCCGCCGGCGTCACCGGCGTAACCCGAATTCTCACCGCTGAGGTTTCCGGCATCGCGCCGGCATTGGCGGCGGCCGTCGCCTACGGCGTGCCGATGGTCTACGCCCGCAAGAAGCGTCCGGTAACGATGTCGACCGGGGTTCTCGAGGCGGTTGCGCCGTCTCACACCAAGGGCGGCACTGCCCGGCTGCTGATATCACCCGAGTACCTGGGGGCGGGCGAGAGAGTGCTCCTGATAGACGACTTCCTGGCCAGCGGCAAGACCGTTCTCGCCCTGGCCGGACTGATCGAGCGGGCCGGCGCCACCCTGCTCGGCGCCGGATTCGTGATCGAGAAGTCGTTCGAGGGCGGGCGCCACCTGCTGGCGTCCCTGAAGGTGCCGATCGTGTCGTTGGCGGTGGTGAGCGCCTTGAGCGAGGACGGCATCGAGCTTGCGGAATGAGCCGCGGAAGATTTGCGCCCAGCCCAACCGGCAGCCTGCACCTGGGTAACGCCCGGACGGCGCTCGTTGCCTGGCTGCGCGCCCGCACCGCCGGCTCGTCCTTCGTGATGCGGGTAGAGGATCTCGATGAGCCGCGTACTGTTCCGGAGGCGGTAACCGGTAACCTGGATGAGCTTCGCTGGCTGGGACTCGACTGGGACGAGGGTCCGGATATCGGCGGACCCTACGCTCCCTACCAGCAGTCGCAGCGGCACGACCTCTACGCACAGGCCCTGCCGCGGTTGCAGGAGCACGGCCGGGTGTTCGAGTGCTTCCTGTCGCGTCGTGAACTGCGCGAGCTCTCCTCCGCCCCACACGGAGCCGGGCCGGTCTACGGCGAGCGGGAGCGACAGAAGAACGAACGGGTGGCGGAGCGAAAACGGACGGAGGGAAAGGTGCCTTCGCTGCGGTTGCGAGTCGCGCCGGGGCAGGTCGGCTTCGACGACCTGCTTCTTGGCCGGCAACTCTTCGACGCCGAGCACGACGTGGGCGACATAGTGCTACGGCGGGCCGATCACGCCTGGGCCTATCAGTTCGCGGTGGTGGTGGATGACGCGGCGATGGACATCCGTGAGGTGGTGCGCGGCGCCGATCTGCTCCCTTCGACCGCGGCGCAGCTTCTGATCTACCGCTCCCTGGGGTTGGAAGCGCCCGCGTTCCTGCACGTTCCGCTCCTGCTGGACCGAGACGGCGAGAGGATGGCCAAGCGGCGCGGGTCGCTTACGCTCGCGGCCCTGCGAGACAATGGGGTCGATCGGCGCCGGGTAGTGGGCCTGCTCGCCTACACGCTCGGAATGCTGCCGGAGCCCGAGGTGCTGGAGCCTACCGATCTGCTGGCGTTCGGCCGTCCTGCGGACGGCCCGGAACGGTTTCGGCGCCACGACTTCCGGCTCGAGCCGCAGGACCTCGCCTGGCTGGCGCGGTGAACGACGCCGCGCCGATGCCCCGGCCAGGTTTCGCAATCCAGGCGGCGTGCACCATAATGGAAAGATGAGACCGGACGGCCGATCGACCATCGAGGAGCGCTGGCCCTCAGCCGTGAGGCGGGCGCTGCGCAAGATCTGGAACTGGGGCGAGGGCGCGTTCAACCGGGTCGGCTCGCAGGGCCTGCGGCCCGAGCTGCCCGACGAGGACCTCGAGAAGGTGCGCGTACTGATGGTCGCCTGCACCGAGGAGCGCGGTGGCGCGACGTCTGCCCGCACCAGGGCCGCCGAGCTGGGTTACGCATACCTGCGGCTCGACCGGCGCGGGCGAGGTCGCTTCCTCAAGCTGCTCACCGAGTCGTTCGACCTCGATGGCACCTCCCTCGATGAAGCGCTGGACACCTATCTCGCATCCCCCGACGGAGCCAGCTATGCGGCCCTCAGGGAGGCGGGCCAGCCGCCCAGGTTGCAGATATTGAGGATGTTGAATTCGCTGCCCGACGGCTTCCGGTTTCTCGTCGATCTGCGCGCGGACCTGTTGGCGCTGCTCGACGAGGAGCCCTCGCTGGCCGTCCTGGACTACGACCTGCAGGAGCTCTTCGACGCATGGTTCGACGTCGGGCTGCTGACGCTCGACAGGATCAGCTGGGACTCGCCCGCCTCGCTGCTCGAGAAGCTGGTTGCATACGAGGCGGTACACGAGATCCGCTCCTGGAGCGATCTCAAGAACCGCCTGGAGGCGGACCGGCGCTGCTACGCGTTCTTCCACCCCAAGATCCCCGGTGAGCCGCTGATCTTCGTCGAGGTCGCCCTTACCGAGGGAATTCCCGGGAGCGTGCAGGACCTGCTGGACGAGTCGGCTCCGGTGCTCGACCCGGACAGTGCCGATACCGCCGTCTTCTACTCCATCTCCAATACCCAGAAGGGACTGCGCGGCGTGAGTTTCGGCAGTTTCCTGCTCAAGGAGGTGATGGCCGACCTCTCGACACGCTTTCCGCGTCTGCGTACCTACGTGACGCTGTCACCGATTCCGGGATTCAGGAAGTGGCTGACCGAAAAGGTAGTCGAGCACGAAGACGTCCTGTTCGGCTCCGATGAGCGCCGCGAGTTGCTGTCGCTGGCGGCGGAGCACGGCCTCGACGACGGGGTGTCCGGACTGCTGGCACTTCCCGGCTGGCATCAGGATGATCGAATCCGCGCTGCCCTGGAGCGGCCCTTGATACGCCTCGGGTCCTTTTATCTGACGCGGACCCGCAATCGCCGAGGACTGCCGCTCGATCCAGTCGGCCGCTTCCACCTCGTCAATGGCGCGCGGGTGGAGCGCCTGGCGTTCCTGGGCGACACCTCGAAGCAGGGGCTCGAGCAGTCGTTCGGCATGATGGTGAACTACCGCTACGTGCCGGAGCGGATCGAGGAGAACCACGAACGGTTGTTGGGCGAGGATCAAGTCGCCTCGTCAGCGGCAGTCGAGCGGCTCGCCGAGGAGGCCGAGAAGAACCTGACGCGACAGTTGGCCCGGTGAGGCCGACCATCCTGCACACGCCGGCAACGACTGCACTAGCAACTGTCACTACTCGGGTGGGCTGCTGGGCCCTTTCCGGCTGCCGGCCGGCAGGCTATCCTTTGTTCATCGGGGGCAGCGGATCTACCGATAGAGTGAAGGCCGGCACGGGGGCGCCGGCCTTCCTCGTTTGGACTTCCGCCCGGTGCGCTGACGTCGTTGCCGGTCGGCTGGAGCCGCTCGGAGTCTCACTCACGGATTCCCAACCCATGGATTCAATACCTCGACAGGGTACCGGGCGCCGTGGCGCGCAGTAAGCAACTAGCCCGATCGTTGCGGTCTTCATGCGAACATGAGCAGTGACCCTTTACCGCGAGGAGCACTGCCATGGACGCCGACCGCTTCAGCAACCAGCAACACCTGTTGAACGACCAGTACCGCGATTCCCGCAAGCTCGAGGCCCGAGTCGCCCTGCACCAACGGTTCAGCACCAACCGCCACGGCTGGCATCGCTGGGTCTTCGAGCACCTGCGGGTGCCCGACGGTGGCCGGGTCCTGGAGCTGGGCTGCGGCCCGGGACTGTTGTGGCGCGATCGACGAGTGCCGGAGAGCTGGAAAGTAACCTTGTCGGACTTCTCGCCGGGCATGCTCGAGCAGGCCCGCGAAAACCTGGCGGCCTACGACGGTTTCGACTTCAGGCTGATCGACGCCCAGGAAATACCGACCGACGACGACAGTTTCGACGCGGTTATCGCCAACCACATGCTCTACCACCTGCCCGACCGAGAAAGGGCGCTGGCCGAGATCCGGCGGGTGCTGACTCCCGCCGGACGTTTCTACGCCGCGACAAACGGCGCCGAGCATCTCCGAGAGCTCGAGCCTTTCTACCGGATACTCGACCCCGGGCACCGGCGGATGACCGAACCGTTCAACCTGGAGAACGGCGTCGGTCAATTGTCGAGCCACTTCGCGAGCGTCGAAGTCGAGCGCTACCCGGACGCCCTGGTAATCACCGAGGCGGAACCACTGGTCGCCTATATCCTCTCCACCCTGACAGCGGTGAACGCTGAGCCGGAAAGGTTGCCGGTGCTGCGCAGCGCCATAGTCGAAGAGCTTTCCGAACACGGCGCGATCCGGGTGAGCAAGAGCACCGGTCTGTTCCAGGCGCACGGCCTCAGGGGCGAGCCGGCGGCAGGTTCGTGATCGCAGGGTCCGCGATTCGCCCGCTTCGTGACCTCCAGGTCCGTGACTGCCCGGTCCGTGATCGTCGGTTCCGAGATCGCCAGGTCCTTGATCACCATGTCCTTGATCATCGTGTTCGGGAAATCCTGGGCCGTGATAATGTGGTGCATGCATCTCCGGTCGCGGATACGCACCCCGCGCAGCTACAAGTGGCACCACCAGCGCTGGTGGACCACGGCCGGCTGACCCTTTCCGGTCCACCGGCTCTCCTTGCGGTGACTCCCGGGCAAACCGGCCGGGGCCGCGCCGTTCGCACGTAGCACCGGCACGCCGGGTTTCCCATCCGGTACCAACTAATACCAGAGACCGAATACATCGATCCTTGGGAGGTTCCATGACCTTCAACCTTGCCACGCCCGAATTCCCCGCACCGAGCTTCCCCACCCCGGACGCAAGGGGACGCTTCGGTATTTACGGCGGCCGTTACGTTCCGGAAACGCTGATACCGGCGCTCGACGAGCTCGAGAGCGCATACCGAGAGGCGATGGCCGAACCGGAGTTTCGCGCCAACTTGCAGCACTACCTGAAGACGTACGTGGGACGGCCGAGCCTGTTGACCAGGGCCGGCAATCTGGCCGCCGGACTCGGCGGCGCCCGCATCTACCTCAAACGCGAGGACCTCAACCACACCGGCGCCCACAAGATCAACAACACCATCGGCCAGGCACTGCTCGCCCGCCGGATGGGCAAACGTCGGGTGATCGCCGAGACCGGGGCCGGCCAGCACGGTGTGGCAACCGCCACCGCCGCGGCGCTGTTCGACCTCGACTGCATCGTCTACATGGGCGAGGAGGATGTGCGCCGGCAGGCACTGAACGTGTTCCGGATGAAGCTTCTCGGCGCCGAGGTGCGGCCGGTGGCCAGCGGCACCCGGACGCTCAAGGACGCCACCAACGAGGCGATTCGCGACTGGGTGACCAACGTGCGCGACACCTTCTACATAATCGGCTCGGTGGTCGGCCCCCACCCCTACCCGATGATCGTTCGCGACCTGCAGAGCGTGATCGGCTTCGAAGCGATGGAGCAGTTGCAGCAGCTCGAAGGGCGCCGCACGCCGGACGCGGTCGTGGCCTGCGTGGGGGGCGGCTCGAACGCGATCGGGCTGTTCGCTCCATACGCCTACCTGCCCGCCGACGAGCGGCCTCGGCTCATCGGAGTAGAGGCTGCCGGCCACGGCATCGCCAGCGGTTCGCACGCCGCGTCCATCACGTTCGGCAAGCGCGGCGTGCTCCACGGCGCGCTCATGTACCTGCTCTCAGACGAAAACGGCCAGATCCTGCCGGCACACAGCATCTCGGCCGGGCTCGACTATCCCGGAGTCGGCCCCGAGCACAGTTACCTAAAGGACCAGGGACTTGCGGAGTATGTTTCGGTCGACGACACCGAAGCGCTGGCCGCCTTCGGCGAGTTGGCTCGCAAGGAAGGGATCATCCCGGCATTGGAGAGCTCCCACGCCCTTGCCCACGCAGTGAAGCTGGCGCCAGAGTTGGGCTCCGACGCCGTCGTGCTGGTGAGCCTGTCCGGGCGGGGCGACAAGGACGTCAACGAGGCGATGCGGCTTCTCGACCGGACCGAGGCGGCGTCGTGAGGCTCGTCGGAGCAAGTGTCCGGTTCTGTGCCGGGTTCTGTGCCGG
>JBBDRK010000015.1:40591-53980 GCA_040905465.1 Trueperaceae bacterium
GGTTCTGTGCCGGGTTCTGTGCCGGCGTCGTGAGCGGCGCCGGAGCAGGTGCCGGGTCGTCTCACCGTTTCGTGAGCGCGAGTGAGGCGCCGGGTCCCACCGACCGGATGGACCGGGCATGAGCCGAATCGACGGTGCCTTCGCGGCCGCCCGAGCCGAGAACCGGGCTGCCTTCATCTCCTACCTTACTGCCGGTTATCCCGACGAGGAACGCTTCCTGACCGCGGCTCGCGAGCTGCTGGCGGTATCCGACCTGCTGGAAGTCGGCCTCCCCTACTCGGATCCGCTGGGTGACGGGCCGACCGTCCAGCGCTCGTCGCAACTGGCGCTCGAGTCAGGGGTTACCCCGAAACGCACGCTCGAACTGGTCGCTCGCCTGCGGAGCGAGACCGAGAAGCCCCTGCTGGTGATGACCTACTACAACCCGGTCTACACCTACGAAGGCGGCGAACAGGCCTTCGTCCGCGACTTGCGACGGGCGGGCGCAGATGGCGTCATCCTTCCCGACCTGCCGCCGGAAGAGGCGGAGGGGTTGATCCCGACGGCTCGAGATCAGGGGTTGGACACGATATTCCTGGTGGCGCCCACCTCGACCGAGGCCCGGTTGCAGATAGTCACCTCGGCTTGCCGCGGATTCGTCTACGCAGTTTCCATCACCGGGGTGACGGGAGCGCGAACGACGGTAGGTAGCGAGGTGCCCGACCTGGTGCAGAGGGTCCGTGAGGTAAGCGACCTGCCGGTGGCCGTCGGCTTCGGGGTGTCGAACGCAGCGACAGCTCACCCGGTGGCGCTGGCGGCGGACGGTGTGGTGGTAGGTTCGGCACTTGTGCGGGCGCTGGAGGAAGGGCGCGGAGTGGGCGACTTGGCGCGGGAGATAGCGGGTGCCTGCCGGCGCTGACGCCACCGACCGCTGTCGTCGCGTTACCGGGCCGGTTCGATCCGGACGCTGGAGCCGAGCTCCCGGATGAGCTGGGCGGAGAGCAGCAGTTCGGCGCCGGCTTCGGGCGCGATCTGGTTTCCCACCACCCGAACCAGCACCGGCCCGGCGCTGGCCGAAGAGAGCAGCAGTAGCTCACCGGCGCGCTTCCCTCTGGCGATGACGTCGTAGCGGGCGAGCGACTCGTCCGCTGCGGCGGCCAGCATGTCGCCCACGCCGTTCAGGGGCTCGAGCCTCACAGTGGCGGTACCCGAGCCGATCATGCCGATACGATCGGCCGCGGCCCGGGATAGGTCGATGATGCGCGCGCCCTTGAACGGGCCGCGGTCGTTGATCCGCACGACCACACTTCGCCCGTTGGCAACGTTGGTCACCCTCAGGTGGGTGTTGAACGGCAGAGTGCGGTGAGCAGCGGTCAGTTGACCCGGATCGAACACCTCACCGCTGGCGGTGAGCCGGCCGGCGAAGCCGGGACCGTACCAGGAGGCGACGCCCTCGCGAGCAAACGCCGGAACCTCGCCCTGAGCGGCTGCCGGTACGATGACGTGCCCGACGCCGGGAATCCGGGGCCCGCAGGCGGAGAGGAGAATCAAGGCGGAAAAGAGCAGAACATGACGGCGCGGCATGGGACATGCTACGGGCGCCTTGCTGAACTGACGTGTGAAATAGGGCCGTGGACGAGCGGTATCCGGCTTCAGGCCCAGGTCCGGCGGGCGAGCTCCTTCTGGCAGAGTACGAACGCCTCGTAGTCCTCGATGCGTGCCGAGCCGTCTGAGATCAGCGCCTGGCACTTCGTCATGAGCTCGCTGAGCTGCTCGTTGCTCATGCTCTGGATCCACTCCCCGGTATCGGTCTGCTGCGCCAAGGTCATCCTCTCCTCCATGCCCTTCACTCCCTGCCGAACGCCGGGGTTCACCCGGACGCACGAGGCTAGCAGCGGATCTCTTACGTTGTTCTTACCGCAATCTTACGGGATTCTCACGCGCGGCGTCCCGATTTACCTCCTCCGCGCAGTTATGCTTGCCCGATGATCGACAGCCACTGTCACCTTGACCATTGCCCCGACCCGGTGGCTGCCGCCGACCTGGCACTACGAGCGATGATCAGCGTGGGCACGACCGTCGAGCGCAACCGGGAGACCCTGCAACTGGCGGAGCGCCTGCCCAACGTCTGGGCAGCAGTGGGAATCCATCCGAACAACGCCAGCGACGCAGTCGACCCGCAAGTACGGCGAGACCTGGAGGAGCAGGCGCTGCAACCGCATGTGGTTGCCATCGGCGAGACCGGCTTCGACACCCACTGGGACGACGAATCGCTGGCGAGCCAGCGCAGCGCGTTCGACTGGCAGGCGGAGCTGGCGGCGCGACTCGATCTGCCGCTGATCCTGCACGTGCGCGACCGGCAGGGCGGCGACGATGCCTCGCGTGAAGCGAGCCGGGCGATGCGCGAAGCCGGGCACGCCAAGGGTGTCCTGCACTGCTTCAATGGAGACCGGGAGCTTCTGGAGACCGGGCTCGAGCTGGGTTGGATGGTGTCGTTTGCCGGCAACCTCACTTATCCGAGCGCCAGGAAGTTACAGGAGTCGGCGCCGCACATCCCCGACGAGCGGCTGCTGGTGGAGACCGACAGCCCCTTCCTGGCGCCGGTGCCCGAGCGCGGCAGACGCAACACGCCAGCCTTCGTCCGACATACCGCCGGGTACCTGGCACGGCTGCGCGGGGTCACGCTCGAGCGTCTGGAAGAACTCACCGACACCAACGCGATACGCTTCTACCGCCTGCCGCTCTGAAACGCCGGCAGCTCGTCAGCCGGCTCCGGGACCCACCCAACGGCTGGCCGGCACATGCCGGTCGTAGCGCAGCGCCTCCGCAAGGCGCGAGCGCGACACGACACGGTGGGGCTCCATCGGGATGAACGCCGTGACGACATCCACCCAGCGAGGTTTGCTGTAATCGAGGACCACATGCAGAGGGATCCGGACGTCGAGACTTGGACTGATGAACCCCAGCACCAGAAGCCGCTCGTCCTGGACATAGCGCATCAGTTCACGGCCGTATAAGACGGTACCCAGTATGTCCTGCTCGGTGAACCCCTCACAGGTCGCATGCTTGCAGGCATGCGCGCCGACACGGTAGCGCCCGTCGCGCACGAGCGGCCTGAGCTCGTTCAGGGTGCGCTTCCGGAGGCGCTCTCCACCTTTCCTGGTAAGGGGTGGCTGGGCGTGTGGCTTGCTCTGACGGGCATGACGCGTCATCTCGTCCATTTCGCCTCCAGCAAGGCCGGAAAAGAGAAGCGGACGCAAGGTCTCTACTCCTTGCGCCCGTTCTACGCGGCCATGAGAAACGGTACCACGGGCGACCCCCGAGTAGATGTGAGCGCGCAGGCAGTCTCACCAAGAGCTCCAGCGGAAGGGCGCCGCCATCGAGGAGACGGACTAGGCCCCTGATGGCCCCACGGTTGTCGCAGCCGGGCCCCACGCGTACAGTACGCCCATGGGCTTCCTCGACACCCCCTATCACATCGAACGCGAGGACGCCGACCTCTATGTCGAGCAGGTCGGCCCCGAAGACGCTCCCGTCATTTACTACCTGCACGGCGGACCGGGCTACAACAGCTTCTCGTTCCGCGATCTTGTCGGCGAGGACCTCGAGGCCTACCGGATGATCTACGCCGATCAACGAGGTGCCGGCCGGTCATATGCAGATGTCGGCTTCGGCCTCGATGAGTTGACTGAAGACGTCCTAACCGTCCTGGACGCACTGGCCGTACCTCGGGCGACGCTACTGGCGCACGGATTCGGCGCCCTCGTTGCCGCTCGAACGGCCGTCCGTCATCCCGACCGTATCGACCGGATGCTGTTCGTCAACCCCTGGTTCTCGATGCCACTGCTTGCTCGCGCCATGCAGCGCGAAGCCGCGGTCGCCTCGGGCCAGACCGACATCGCCCTGCCGCCGGAAGAGGCACTGGCCGACCCGGAAACCATCGACGCCGAGGGCACCGTCGATCAGGCGTTCGAGTTGGTGGCGGCCAAACAGCTATTCGACCGCATGCAGTTTCCCGACCCGTCGGTACGCCTGCGCCTCGAGCACAGCGACAGCGAAACCCTGTTCGGTCCGCAAGCCTCTGCCATGCCGACATCTCCATGGCGAATGGAGGTTCTGGCGGACTTAACCGTCATCCGCGCCGCGACGGTGGTGATGGCGGGTCGCGATGACCGTACGAGCTATCCCGAGCAGGCCGAGGCCGGACTCGAACGGATGGAGCATGCCCTTTTCAGTTTGCTGCCCGCCGGCCACTACCCGTGGATCGATGCCCCGGACGACTTCCTTTCCGTTCTGACCGAGGCAATGACGAGCATGTCGTGACGGCTACCCGAGCCAATCCCGCCTCAGTCAGCGGGCCCCGGCAGACGGCGCGGGCAGGCGCTAGAAAGGCCGTCATGAACGTGGAAATTTCGATGTCTGCAATGAAACGCGGGTGCTAGACTTTGCGAATGCTTATGCCCGACGTGGTCGTCACGGCCGCTTACGACGCCACACCGGAGTTGCTGCGAGGACACGGAGTTCGGGCGGTGATGGTCGACCTGGACGACACCCTGATGGCGTCGAACGAATCCGAGTTCGGTGCCGGCACCCGTGAGTGGCTGGAGGACCTGCGCGCTTCCGGCATGCCGGTGCTGCTGCTGTCGAACGGCGAACGTGGACGGGTAGAGCGCTGTTGCGCCGACCTGGGACTCGAAGGATTCCATCTGGCCGGGAAGCCCTTCTGGTGGGCGTTCCGGAAGGGCCTGCGGCGGCTCGGCCGGCCGGCGAGCGAGACGGCGATGATCGGTGATCAGCTGTTTACCGACGTGCTGGGCGCGAATCTCGCGGGAATGGTGTCGGTCCTCGTGAGTCCGCTCAGTCCCGGGAAGATGCCGCACACTCGGGCCATCCGGCACCTGGAGCGCCTGATACTGCGGGGAGGTGGCAATGGCAGTTCTGTCGATAGGTGACAAGCGCCTCGGAGCCGTTCTCCTCGAACGGGGCTATGTGAGCGATGAATCCCTGCAACAGGCGATCGGCCGGCACGCGGAGGTGGGCGGTCGCCTGGCCGAGATTCTGGTGAACATCGGGGTCATCTCCGAGCAGCGTATCGCCAGGGCGATCGAGGAGTCGATCGGTATACCGCTGGTGGTTCTCCCTCGCGTCGACGTGATGCCCGAGGCGATCGAGAAGGTTGCGTCCGAACTGGCGTACGAGGTCGGAGCGGTACCGTTCCGGCTGGACGGCAACCGGCTGCGCGTGGCCTTCGAGGACCCGCTCGACGCCCTGGCGATCGAGGAGATCGAGGACGCCTCCGGCTGCATCGTCGAACCGTATCAGGCTCTCCACAAGGAGTTGCACTGGGCGATGGCCACCTTCTATCCGGATCTCGGTCTGGAACCGCCGACCGACCTCGATGTCGACAGCGGCCAGCGCCTGGGGACCCTTGCCATGGAGCGCGGCATGGTGGCCGAGCAGCAGTTGAAAGACGCCATCACCGAGGAACAGCGCACCGGCGGCCTGCTCGCCCGAATTCTCATCGACCAGGGAGTTCTGACCGAACTGGATGTGGCCAAACTGCAGGCCGAACAGCTCGACATTCCCTTCGTCGAAAAGCTCGACACGGAACCGATCGACGAGAACCTCGCAACGCATCTGTTGCGTCTCGACGCGTTGCAGTACAATGCCGTTCCCTATCGGGATGACGGTGAGAAGTTGCTGATCGCGATCACCGATCCTCGCCGGATGGCCGACATAGTGGCGATCGTCCGTCGCGAGGTGGCGTTCGTGTCGGCACCGGAGAGCGCCGTCGTACAACGCATCGAGGCGATGTACGCCGACAACAAGGGCCGACTGGGCGAAACGCTGCTTCGCGACCGGAAGCTCAAGCGCGATCAGCTGCGCCGGGCGCTGGAGGAGCAGAACAAGCTCGGCAAGGTCAAGCCGCTGGGCGAGATCCTGGTGGACCTCGGCTACGTGAAACCGGACGATGTCGAGGACGCACTCAGCAAGCAGCGTTCGGGCGGCGGCCGGCTCGAGGACACGCTGGTGCAGTCGGGCAAGATCAGTCCGGAGATGCTGGCCCGCTCCCTGGCGATGCAGCTCGGCTACGAGTTCATCGAAGAGAGCGCCGTGAGCGTCGATCCTTATGTAGTGACGATGGTTCCCGAGGCGACGGTGCGGCGCTACAACGCGATGCCCATCCGACTGGACGGCAACACTCTCGTCGTTGCGATGAAGGACCCACGCCACGTGTTCGCGCTCGACGACATCCGGCTCATAACCGGCAAGGAGATCCAGCCGGCGGTCGCCACCGAGGATGCGCTCGGCAGGCTGGTCAACCGCTTCTACCGTAACGGCGAGAACATGGACGAACTCGCCCGGGCGGTTCTCGAAGAGGTCGGCCACCAGGACGACGATCGGGAAGAGATCAGCGCGATCGACGACAACGCGCTGGTAAAGATAGTCAACAGCATCATTCGCGAAGCGGTCATCAGCGACATTTCAGACATCCATATCGAGCCGCGTCCGGACAAGGTGATAGTACGGGTTCGCAAGGACGGCTCGCTGCGCGAATACATGACCATGCCCAAGGGCACGGCGCCGGCGCTGGCAGCGCGTATCAAGATCATGGGCGGGCTCAATATCGCCGAGCGGCGAATGCCGCAGGACGGACGCGTCCGTTTCAAGGACAAGAGCATCGAAGTCGATCTCCGCCTGTCTACCCTGCCTACCGTCTACGGCGAAAAGGCCGTCATGCGAATCCTCAAGAAGGCTTCGAGCATTCCCGATATCGAGAATCTCGGCTTCGGAGCGCACAACTTCCAGCGCTTCGAGGACGTAATCAAGAAGCCTTACGGGATGTTCCTGATCACCGGGCCTACCGGTTCGGGCAAGTCTTTCACCACCTTCTCCGTCCTCAAGCGACTCGCAACGCCCGAGGTGAACGTCTCGACTGTCGAGGATCCGGTGGAGTACGAGATTCCCGGGATAAACCAGACTCAGGTGAATCCGAAGGCGGGTCTCGACTTCGCCAAGGCGCTCCGGTCGTTTCTGCGGCAGGATCCTGACATCATCATGGTCGGTGAGATCCGCGACCAGGAGACCGCCAAGATCTCGGTGGAAGCCGCACTCACCGGCCACCTCCTGATCGCCACCCTTCACACCAACGATGCCTCGGGCGCCGTCACTCGACTGATCGAGATGGGAATCGAGCCGTTCAACGTTTCAGCCTCACTGGTCGGGGTGCTGGCGCAGCGGCTGGTACGCATCGTGTGCAGCAACTGCAAGGTGGAGTACACGCCTGAGCCCGAAGTGCTTCGGCGCATCGGCATCAGTGAATCCGAACTCGAGGGCAAGTCGCTCTACCGCGGAGTCGGCTGCGACAAATGCGGCGGTAGCGGCTACAACGGCCGGCACGGCATACACGAACTGCTGGTGGTGGACGAGCCGATCGAGACGGCGATCGTCCAGGAGAAGTCGTCGCTCGAGATCAGGCAGATCGCCACCGAGTTCGGCATGAAGTCTTTGCGCCAGGATGGCGTCCTGAAAGCATTCGACGGGATCACCACTCTCGAGGAAGTGTTGGCCAGGACCTCCGACTGAGGAGCTAGGAGCAAGCTATGAGTGACGCGATGAAGCAAACCCAATTACAGGCCGACATTGTCGACCTGCTCAAGATGGCCGTCGAGCGCCGGGCGTCCGACCTGATCCTCACCGTCGGCCTCCCGCCGATGCTGCGGGTGGACGGCGAGTGGCGCCCTTCGGAGTACGAACCGCTGACTGCCAACATTACCCGCAAGCTGATGTACTCGATGATGGACGAGAAGAAGCAGCGCAACTTCGAGGAGCGCAAGGACCTGGATTTTTCGTTCAGCCTCTCCGGTTCGGGACGCTTCCGCGTAAATGCCTTCCTGCAGAGGGGCTCGGTTGCCGGCGTGATGCGCACCATCTCCGAGGATGTCTTGCCGTTCGAGAAACTCGGCCTGCCGCAGGCGGTGGCCGACATCGCCAAGATCCCCCGGGGGCTGGTGCTGGTTACAGGACCCACCGGATCCGGCAAGTCCAGCACCTTGGCCACGCTCATCGACATGATCAACTCGGAGTTCCACAAGCACATCGTCACGATCGAGGATCCGGTCGAGTTCTTCCATCACCACAAGAACTCCATCGTCAATCAGCGGGAGATCGGCGAGGACACGATCGGTTTCGACAAGGCATTGCGCAGCGTGCTGCGCCAGGCGCCGGACGTCATCCTGGTCGGCGAGATGCGCGATCACGAGACGATCGGCGCAGCGGTGACCGCGGCGGAAACCGGCCACCTGGTGATGGGAACGCTGCACACCAACTCGGCGCCCGAGGCGGTCGACCGCATCATCGACGTCTTCCCCGAGGCACAACAGGAGCAGGTGCGGGTGCAGTTGGCGAACAACCTTCAGGCCATCCTCACCCAGCAGCTGGTGCCCCGTGCGGGCGGCGGGCGGGTCCTGGCCTATGAGTTCATGCTGGCCACGCCCGCGGTGCGCAATCTTATCCGTGAAGGCAAGACCCACCAGGTCCTCTCGCAGATCCAGATGGGCGGTCAGGTGGGGATGCTCACGATGGACGCCTGCTTGGCCGAGCTCCACCTGAAGCGGGTCATAACTTTCGAGGTGGGTATTTCGCGTTCGATCGACCAGAAGGAGTTCCAGCGGCTGGTTGAAACGGGCGGCAGCGCGGGCAAGACGGGGGCCGGATCGGGTGGTGCCGGCGGCGGAAACGCCGGTCCCGGTCGTCCCGGGTCGGCTCCCGGCGCTCCCGCCGACGGCGTCGGCAGGCCGAGCGCGCCCGCGCCGACAGGCCGGACCGGGCGCGGCAGCTGAGCGACGGTCACCGAATGGGCGACAAGGCACGCTCCGGGAGGTACAGGTGAGACTTAGTCAGGTCGGCAGGAGGGTTATTCTCTTGGAGCAAGCGAGATACCTGCTGGCGCAGTGTCTGCCGGAAAGTAACTTGCGGGCAGGGACCGGGCCTCAGGGGTATCGCTCGACCGCCTGTCTCCGGTAGGCTGAGCATCATTCGAACCGGGTAGTCTCGCGTACCTTGGCGTGACGAGGGGACAGCAGTTGTCAGCGGATCACTTGGGACAGTTGGATAGCTTCACCATACCGGCACCGGCCCGATCGGACTTGTACTTTCGGACTCTGCTGGACAATCTGCCTGCCGGAGCCTACACCTGCGATGACCAGGGCTTGATCACCTACTACAACGAGCGGGCCGTCGAGGTCTGGGGCCGCGCACCCGCCCTGAACAATCCGATCGACCGATTCTGCGGCTCCTTCAAGCTCTTTGCGGCCGACGGCTCGCCCCTGCAACACGAGCAGTGTTGGATGGGGCTGGCGATCCTTCAGCAAAAGGCGTTCACTGGCGAGGAGATTATCGTCGAGCAGCCCAACGGGCGGCGCCTGACGGTTCTCGCCCACGCCAGTCCGATCCACGATGAATCCGGGCAGCTCATCGGGGCGGTGAACGTTCTCGTCGACATCACAGAGCGAAAACGGGCCGAGCTCGAATTGCGGGAAAAGAACGCCCTGCTGGCTTCGATCCACAAGGCCAGCATCAGCGTGTCCTCGGAGTTGGACCTGCAGAAGCTGGTACAGGTGATCACCGACATCGGCGTCGAGGTCACGAAAGCCCAGTTCGGCGCATTCTTCTACAACGAGGTGGGAGACGAAGGCGAGATCTATACCCTCTTTACCCTCTCCGGCACCGATAAAGACGCGTTCAGCAAGTTCCCGATGCCGCGCAACACCCACGTCTTCGGCCCGACCTTCCGCGGCGAGGGCGTCGTCCGCAGCGCCGACATAACCGGGGACCCGCGCTACGGCAAGAATCCTCCTTACCGCGGCATGCCCGATGGGCATCTACCGGTGCGCAGCTACCTGGCGGTACCGGTAGTTTCACGCTCCGACGAGGTGCTGGGCGGACTCTTCTTCGGTCATCACGAGGTTGGCGTTTTCGACGATCAGGCCGAGCGGTTGATCACCGGTATCGCCAGTCAGGCTGCAGTTGCGATCGACAACGCCAGACTGTACGAGCAGGCGCTGAGCCTGAACCACAGCCTGGACGAGAAGGTGAAGAGCCGGACCGCCGAACTCCAGATTCTGAACAACGAGCTGGAAGCGTTCAACTACTCCGTTTCCCATGACCTGCGATCGCCATTGCGTGCAATGAGCGGATTCAGCACGACCCTTCTTTCCGATTACGGCGACCAGCTCGACGAAGAGGCGCGCTACTACCTGCAGCGAATCAACCTGGGCACACTGCGGATGTCGGACCTCATCGACAGCCTCCTGCAGCTGTCCCGGCTGACGAGGGCCAAGGTTCTCCGGGTCGAGCTCGAGCTGGCCCCACTCGTCGATGGCATTGTCAGGGACCTGCGCGAACGCGAGCCGGAGCGGCGGATTTCTGTCGAAGTCGACGACGGCCTCACGATCAGTGGGGACCAGACGCTCCTGCGCATAGCACTGGAAAACCTGCTCGGCAATGCCTGGAAGTTCACCCGAAACCGCGACTCGGCGCTCATAGCAGTGGGCGCCGAGGAGCGCGATGGCGAAACCGTCTATTTCGTCAAGGATGACGGTGTGGGCTTCGACATGAAGTACATCGACAAGCTCTTCAAGGCGTTCCAGCGACTTCACCGGGTGGATGAGTTCGAAGGCATCGGCATCGGCCTGGCGACCGTCCAGCGTGTGATCAACAGGCACGGTGGCAGGATCTGGGCAGAGAGCGAACCGGAGCAGGGAGCGAGCTTCTACTTCACTCTGAACGGTTAGTAAGGGGTGCTTCGGCGGTAGGCGGACTAACCGAGAAGCATCGGCTCGGTCAGCCACTGACGCCGGGCCGGTACTCGATCCAGCCGCCGTTTTCCAGCGACCTACCCGTTAGGGCCTCGATAACGCCGCCATGGCATACGACACCCACGGCTTTCGTTCGGTCCGACGCGTAACATTCAAGAACTGTTTTGGCGCGGCTGGCGACCCATGAACGGGGCTCCCAACAACGCGACTCGCCCGCCGGCCACTCGCCATCAGAAGCAGGTCGTCACAGGAAATTCTAATCGTACAGCGTCTGAACGCTGTTACAGCAACTCAGCCAATTGCGGACACAGTCGGATAGCAAGCCCTTCGCCGAGGTCTCCCTCGAGTCGTCGGACAGCTCAGATTACGACGCGCAGATTCAATGGGAAATCATTCGCTCCAGTTCCCGGCGGGCTTCTCTCAGGTAGTCCCCTTTATCGTCCTTGCCTGTCAGGTCATCGCGATGGCCTCCCCAGAGCGTTGATAGAGCCAGAGTCTCGCCGATATCCCAAAGTTTCCACGCCTTCATGAAAGCCGGAATTGCTTCCGTCTCGGCTGCCTCGAGCACACGCAGACTTTCATATCCCTCGAGAAATGCACGCTGGATTTCGGACGCAGAAGACGGAGTAACGGTCTGAGCAATGCTTCGGATGAAGGTCGCCAGGTCATACGCTCGCCACCCGTATCCACACTGGTCAAAGTCCAAAATGTGATAGCCGTCCTTCGGATCGAAGAAAATATTTCCGACGTGGAGATCAGCGTGAATGAGGCCAAAGGCCGGGGGTTCCCTGCCGAGTCGTGCGATCTGACCGCGCAAGTGCTCAGCCGTCTAACCGAAGAACGCAAGGTCGGGCTGGCCCTCGGCCTTCAGACGCTCTTCGAACAACCTCAACGGTTCGTCGACAAGGTAAAAGAGATCGAAGTCGTAACGGTGATATGAACTTCGGAAGTCGTCCGCCTGATCATGTAAGGCGGCGACGAATGCTCCCAGACGCCGGACCTCATTGCGGTTAAAAACGGGGTGCCAAGCCGCATGAGGCTCGCCAGTCACGAAGTGGAACAGTGCGGCGTAACGGGGCCTTTCGGAAGTACGGATAGTCCCCAGAAGGTCCCCGTCGTTACGCTGGACAGGAGAAACGACGGGGACACCCCGCCTCTCGAGAAATCTCAAGAGGTCGAGTTCGAATCGATATGTGTCTGCCGTGCGGGGGTAGTATTCGTTCTCCCGGTAAAGCCTGAGTACGCACTGTGAATCCCGTTGCCGCATGAGGTAGTTGTCGTTGGCACCCCGTGCTAGGAACTCCAGTTCGATGGGTTCGGCGAACTCGTAGGAGTCAGCTAGGGACGATACGATTGCTCGAGAAAGCGAGGAGTCCATCCCGCATGTTGACATCCCGCACGTTGACATGGCGGAATCAGAACGGCTGAGGCACCGCGACAGGCCGATTTATTCCGCGCTTCGATCGATCCGCCCCTGTGTTCGCTGGTTAATCTATAAAGCGTGCTAGGTTGCTTATCTTTGCGCAGGTGTGGGCGGTGTTCGTCAACACAGCCGTCTCTGTTCGGCCAGCTCTGGACGAACGATCGTCAGATGTAAGGACTACTCTAGGCCGATAGACCGGGAGGAACCGATGGAAAAGGGGATGTGGCAGCACTTGTTCGTCACCGGCGAGTACCTGCCGCCGAAGCAGATTCTTGCCGGACTCACGCTGGAGCAGGTCAACCGGAACGTTTCGGAGAGTTCGCACTCGGTCTACGGCGAACTGTGGCACGCAACTGGCTGGCAGGACATCGTCGTTCGACGCGACGAGGAGCGCTACCGGGATTGGCAGCTCGGCGACCTGTATCCGGCGCACGACTGTCCGAACCTCGAGGCATGGCACACGCTGGCCGACAGGTTTCTGGTCGGCCTCGACGAGGCACTCGAGTGGACGTCCTTGCCGGCCAAGCTGAAACTCGAGGTCGATCCCGGTGTCACCATGGAGGACACGCTTCTCAGTCTTGCCGTGCACAACGCCTATCACCTCGGCAAGATCGTGGCTATCAGACAGGCGATGGGGGTCTGGCCGCCGCCGGGGTCCGAGCAACACTGAGAAGGCGCGCTCCGCGGCTGGCCGCTCGGGTTTGGGCATCGCTTAAGGGGAGATGGGGGACCCAGGGTGTGTTCGCACGCTTATTGCCCCGGCCTGACTCGCCGTACGAACATGTGCTCGGGCCGGTGGCATGATAGGTGCGTGCGTGAAGAACTCGCCCCGTCACCTCCCGCCAAACCTGAGGTGACGAGCATCGGCCTGATCGGCGAGAGCGGCGCAGTGGTCGTCGGACGCCAGGTGCTGCCCGCTTGCGAGGGCGTATTCGCTCCCCTGCCGCCGAACCTGCCGGCGGCGCTGAGGGCCGCTTTGCAAGAAGGCGGCATCACGCGGCTCTACGCCCATCAGCGGGAAGCGATCGATGCGACCCTGAGCGGCGACAACGTACTGCTCACCACGGGTACGGCCAGCGGCAAGAGTCTCGCCTACCAACTGCCGGCACTGGCCAGGCAGCTTAACGACCCTGGGGCGACGGTGCTGGCGCTCTACCCCACCAAGGC
>JBBDRK010000016.1:0-2833 GCA_040905465.1 Trueperaceae bacterium
GCCTAATGCGGCTGGGCGAGTTGCGGCGCAGGCAGGGCAGGTGGGAGGAGGCGGAGTCGCTGTTCCAGGACCACGCCTTCCATCCGTTCGCTCAGCTCGGGAGCGCGGCCCTCGAGCTCGATCGCGGCAACTCGTTGCCCGCCCTCAACCTCGTCCAACGGTTCCTGCGTAACCTCTCCAGCGAGGACCGTACCTCCCGTGCTACCGCCTTGGACGTGCTTGCGCGGACGCAACTGGCGCTGGGCGACATCGATCATGCTGCCGCTACGGTGGACGAGCTCACCACCATCGCCGGGCAGATAGACACCCTTCCGCTTCGAGCGTCGGCGCTCGTGACCCAGGGCCTGCTGAGTGCGGCCAGAGAGGAACACGACCCCGCCCGGGAGCTGTTGGAAGACGCGGCCGACCTGTTCGATCGCAGTGGCGCGCCGTTCGAAGGCGGCCGCGCGCGCCTCGAGCTGGCGCGCACGTTGGCGCGACTGGAACGAGTCGATGATGCGCGGCGTGAAGCGGCTGCCGCTCGTGACGCATTCCGCACCCTGGGAGCGAAGCACGAGGCCCGCAGCGCCGCCACGTTGCTGGCCGACCTCGAACCAGCGGTCCCGGGCCGGGGCCAGCAGTTGTTGACGCCACGCGAGCGGCAGGTGCTGACCCTGGTCTCGCAGGGACTCAGCAACCGGGAGATCGCCTCCCACCTGTCGTTGAGCTCGCACACGGTTCACCGCCATGTTGCCAACATCCTCAACAAGTTGGGGCTGTCCTCGCGCGCGGCGGCAGTCGGCTTCGCCCACTCTCACGACTTGCTGTAGCGTTCGGCCCGGCATACCCGGGTGGCCCGTCGGGGCCATCCCGGAAGCGGCCGGACAGGTGGCCGCAACGGGGGAAGAAACAGGCGCAAAGACCACCTAGACTCCTCCTTACCTCACCCCGGCCCGCACACGGCGACGCCGGGAGGCGAGGCGAGGCGCCCATCCGGATGGGAGCGCGGACGACAAGTCAGCGAAGGAGGAGGAACATGACCAGTGTGACCGGAAGCGTCAACAACCAGGGCCTCGACACCGATAGCCTCAAGACGAAGAGGCTCAACGACGTCGATGTCGACCAGCTCGTCGGCACCATCGGAGCGATCAACGAGAATCCCGACCTCGCCAACTTCACTTTCAGGGCTCGAAGCGAATGGCAGGGCGGCGGCCGCTCGCGCACCGAGATCCAGGACTTCTATGGGGCCGGCAGCGAGGACACCTCGCGCGACGAGCCCTTCGTGCTCGAGGGTGATGAGCCGCCGGTGCTGCTCGGCAGCAACCGCGGCGCGAACGCGGTCGAAGCGGTCTTGCACGCGCTCGCCTCGTGCCTGGCGGTGGGTTTCGTGTACAACGCGGCCGCCCAGGGGATCGAGGTGAAGTCGCTCAGCTTCGAACTCGAAGGGAACCTCGACCTGCACGGCTTCCTCGGCCTGTCGAAGGATGTGCGCCCGGGTTACCAGGGAGTCTCGGTGCGCTACCGCGTGAGCGCCGACGCGCCCCGCGAGCAGTTGGTCGAGCTGTGCGATTACGTGCAGCGCACCTCGCCGGTCCTCGACATCCTGCGCAACCCGGTGCCGGTGAGCGTGGCGCTGGTCGACTGACCCGACACAACGAGGCAGCAGCGAGCGCGACGGCCCTATCGCGCTCGCTGAACCTGGTGGGTCGGTCGAGCCTGATTCAGTCGGGAATTATCAGAACCATCCCGGCGAAGATCAGGTCGGCGTCTTGCACCAGGTGGCGATTCGATTCGAGGATGTCGGGCCAGCGGCTGCCGGCCCGGTAGAAGAATGCGGCTATCGACGACAGCGAGTCGCCGGGCTGCACGGTGTAGATGCCACGTGCCCCGCTGAGCAAGGCAACCTCGCTCTGCGTCGCTTCCAGGTCGGCGCGTACCTTCGCCAGCTCGTCACGTTGCGCCTGGGTGGTTTGCTGCAAACCCGCTTCCCGCTCGAGCAGCTCACCCAGTCGCGCGGTAAGGTCGCCGGCTCGGTCCTGGACCACGTCCAGTTGGCTCCTGGTCTCGCCGAGCTGCTCGTCCAACGTTGCGCTACGCTCGTCGAGCTCGGCGAGCCTGGCTTGCAGTCGGTCTCTCTCGTCGGCCGCAGCGCGCTTCGCTTCCACAGCGTCGGCAACCTCGGCGGCGAGACGCTGCCGCTCGAGATCGCTCGCGTCGAGTTCGGCGAGTAGCGAGTCGACCTGGCCTTCCAGCGCCGCGGAACGCTCCTGCGCGCTTGCCAGCTCGGACTCGAGTTTGGCTCTACTCTCCTGCCCTGCCGCCGACTCGGACGCCAGTTCGGCGACACGCTCCTGCGCATCTGCAAGTTGGGACTCGAGCCGGGCGCTTTGCTCCTGCCCTGCCGCCGACTCGGACTGAAGCTCGGCGATACGCTCCTGCTGGGCCGCCGACTCAGACTCCAATTCGGCTTGCCGCTCCTGAGCGGCCGCCACCTCTGATTGCAGGTCGACAACGTGTCCCTGCTCGGCCGCCAACCCGGACTCCAGTTCAGCAGCACGCTGCCGCTCGGCAGCGATGTCCGACTCGAGTTCGACGACGTGCTGGCGGACTGAATCCAACGCGGCTTGCAGCTCGGCGGCCCGCTCCCGCTCGGCAGTCGATTCCAAAACCAGTGCGCGCACTTGCGCCGCAAGTTGTTCCCGGCCGGCACTTTCCGCTTCCTGTTCCGCCAAAAGGCCGTCGCGCTCGCCCCTCAGTCCGGACACTTCGTTCGTGAGCGTTTCGCGTTCGCGCTGCGACTCAGCCAGTTCGGACGCGAGACCGTCGCGCTCGTCCCGTGTCTCGGCCAGTTCGG
>JBBDRK010000016.1:2933-22740 GCA_040905465.1 Trueperaceae bacterium
GTCGCGTTCGCCTCTCAGCGCGGACAGTTCGGCCGTGAGGCCGTCGCGCGCTCCCTGCGCCACGGCCAGCTCGGTTTCCAGCGCCTCGATTTGCGACTCCGCCGTTTCCAGCGCGTGCACCGTGTTCGCCTGGTCGGCGAGGCTGCCGATCAGCCTCGTTTCGAGCTCGGTACTGCGAGATATGGCCGCCGTCAATGCCTCGCTCGCGTCTGCCAACTCCGCCGACACGTTTGCCAGCTCGACCTCGAGCTCCCCGATGCGCTGCTCAGCAGAGGCCAACGCCGCGGACGCCGCTTCTCGCCGTTCGCGCTCCTGCTTAAGCAGCGCGGCTTGCTCCTCGGAGCCTTTGCGCGCCTGGTCGCGTTGCCTCTCGGCGGTTGCCGCGCGTGCCTCGGTCTCGACCAGGGCCGGCTCTACCCGGTTGAGGCGCTCGTCTGCCTCCGCCTGGGCCTGCTCGAGCTCATCGTGCGCCGATTGCAGCTCCATTGCCCGCTCGATTGCCGCGGACCTTTCAGTCTCTGCGCGCTGCAGCCGTTCGTTCAGCTCGCCGATCTGACGCTCCAAGGTCTGCGTCCGAGACCGGAGCTCGTCGTTTTCGGCGTTCAGATCCCGTTCCCGCTGACTGGGTCCACAGGCCGTGAGCAGCGCGCTCGTCACGAGGAGCATCGCAGCGGCGTTTCTCAACATCAAGGGGCTTGCCATCGCGTCATCTCCCCATCTTCCTGATGATCGGGGGCGGAAGGAGACGAAACTGCTCCTCGCAGGGCCAACAAGATGCTACCAAGGTATCAGTTTGGCGATACCGGGTAGTGAGGCGTTGCACAGCGCCATCGGGCGCCTGCTCGCCGGAGTGTTGACTACGGCCCTTGACCATCCGAACAAAAACGATAATAATCGATACACTTCGAAAACGGATTTTCAGCTGCCGGGGTGGATCGTGCTTCAGGCCGAGCGAGAAAACGAAATACTCACAGCGGTGAACGAGACCGGCTCGGCCTCGGTGCGCTCCCTGGCCCAGCGGTTTCGGGTAACGGAAGCGACGGTGCGACGCGACCTGCAACGCCTCGAAGACCGGCGGCAATTGCGCCGCATTCATGGTGGAGCCCTCCGTCTTTCGCCGGACGGCCCGCCTACGATAGGCGCTACCGCTGAGGATCTGCTGGCGCGACCGCAGGACACGCCAGACGGTCTGATCGTGGCCCCGATCGAGAACACCGCCGCGCGGGCACTGCGGCAGATGGCGCTGCGGCAAGGGATCCCCCTGCTCGCCGAGTCGGCGCCTCAAAGCGGAGCCGTCTACCTGGGCCCCGACAACTTCGCTGCCGCGCTGGCGCTGAGCCGCTGGGTTACGGCCGAGATCCGCCGGCGGAAACTCACGCCCACGATTCTCTGCGTTTCTCACGATGAACTCGCCAACGCCGCTGCCAGGCGGGCGGGATTGCTGCAAGGCCTGCGCGAAGCGTTCGGCGAGCAGGCGGAGATCGTTACCGTCGACGGAGGCGGGTTGCTGGATCAGGCCAACCAGGTCGCCCAAGCTGCCCTGCGGGTACAGCCGGCTATCAACGTCATCCTGGGCGTGAACGATGACTCGGTACTGGGAGCGTTGCACGCCTGCGCCGAGCTGGGACGCGAGACTGGCGAGACGCTGGTCGCCGGCGTCGGCGGGGAGGGCCCAACGCTTTTCGGGGCCATGAGGCGAGGCGCTGTACACGCCTGCGTGAGCCTGCTCCCCAAGACGGTCGGAGCCACGGCGATCGACTCGCTGGTGCGTTCCTGGCACGGCGAGGAGCTGGGCGCGCAGATAATCACCCCTTGGTGCCTTTACGTCGCCGCGGAGCTGCCGGCCGGCGAAGGCGCTCCGGTCGGGCCGCCCCTCGAGCCCCTGCCTGAGAACGTCGCAAGGCACGCGTCGGGTAAGCACGTCGAGTTCATCGTCCAGTTCCGCACCCACGAGTGGTACCAGGAGGTGGCCAAGGCCATGCGCGAACGCGCCCAGGCGTACGGCGCAACCTTCACGGCCCATACCGTGGGCGAAGGTTTGGAACGCGAAGTGAGGGAACTGCGCCAGCTTATCGGCAAGGAGGCGGCGGCATATGTGAGGAGCGGTGAGAGCCTGTTTCTGGACGGTGGCCAAGCCAGCTGCTACGCTGCTCGTTTTCTCGCCGGTAAGCGCACCAGCGTCACCACCCACTCGCTGGCCGTCTTCAACCTGCTGCACAACCTCCCCGAGATCCAGTTGCGCCTCACCGGAGGCGACTACCATCGCGAACAAAACCTGCTGCACGGCCAAGGAGCTGTGCAGGCTGTCGCCGGCGTGCGGGTCGACAAACTCTTGCTGTCGGTCGACGGTGCCAGCGAGCGGTTCGGGCTGTCCTCGGCCAGCGAGCACGAACTCGAGGTGCTGCGCGCCATGGTGCGTTCGGCCCGCGAGGTCGTGGTTCTGGCGGTCCACACCGCCTTCGGCGTGGACGCCAACTTCCACATCGCCGGCCTCGGCTCCGCCACCACCGTGATTACCGACTCCGGGCTTTCGCCGGAGACGAGGCTCGAGCTGTCCCGCCGCGGGATACGCGTGATCATCGCCTCCCAGGAGATCGCCCCGTGAATCTCCGCGGGCTCACCTGGGACCACCCGCGAGGCTACCAGCCACTCGAGGCGGCGTCCGCGCGATTCGGCGAGCTGCACGGCGTTGAGATCGGCTGGGCGCGTCGCTCGCTCAAGGAGTTCGGTGACACTCCCATCGACACACTCGCGGGCGACTTCGACTTGCTGGTCATCGACCATCCCCACGTGGGCATTGCCGCCCAGTGCGACTGCCTGGTGCCGCTCGACAGCCTGCTCGACCAAGCGACCCTCGCCACGCTGTCCGCCGAGAGTGCCGGGCCCAGTTTCGACAGCTACCGCTATGGCGCTCGGCAGTGGGCGCTGGCGGTGGACGCGTCCATGCAGACCAGTTGCTTCCGGCCGGGGTTGCTGCCGGTGCAGCCGCCCCGGGACTGGCCGGCGGTACTCGACCTGGCGGCGGTGCTGCGTCGGCGCGGCCGTTGGATGGCGGTGCCGCTGGTTCCGACCGACGCGGTGTGCTGCTTCCTCACGCTCTGCGCCGGGGCGGGCGGCGGCCTGCGGGAAGACGCAGACTTCGTTGCCCCCCGGGTGGGGCTACATGCGCTCAGGCTTCTGCGTACCTTGGCCCTGGCGGCGCACCCTGCCAGCCTCAGCTGGAACCCGATCGAGCTGTACGAGGCGATGAGCGGGAGCGACGAGATAGCCTACTGCCCCATCGGGTTCTGCTACTCCAACTACGCCAGAAACGACTACCGCTCCCGACGGCTCGAGTTCGCCGACCTTCCGGGCGGGCGAGGCAGCCTGCTGGGCGGGGCGGGGATCGCCGTGAGCAAATCGTGCCGTGAGCCGGGAGTGGCAGCCGCGTTCGCCGCCTGGCTGTGCAGCGCCGAACAGCAGCGTGGTCTCTATGTGGACGCCGCTGGCCAGCCGGCCAGTCGCTCCGCCTGGCTGGACGAGCGGGCCAACTCTCTCACCAACGGTTTCTTCAGTGGCACGTTCGCCACCTTGCGGCACGCCTATGTGCGCCCTCGCGACCACGGTTTCGTGGCGTTTCAGGAGTATGCGGGAAGGCGGATCCACGACTTCCTGACTACTGCAGCCGAGGGTAACGCGACCGCCGACGCCACGGCCGAGCCCGCTGCCGACCCCGCTGCCGTCGCCCGCGGCGAGTCCGACGCCGAGTCCGACGCCGCTGCCTGCTTCGCCGACCTGGCGGAAGCCTTCCGCGACAGGAGGGTGTCGCGGTCATGGTGATCCCGCTCTCCAGCGTAGCGGTACTCGTCGACGGACTCGATCATCCCGAGGGAGTGGCTCGGGGCTCCGACGGGTTCGTGTATGCCGGGGGCGAGGCCGGCCAGGTCTACCGGGTTTCTCTGCTGGGCGAAGCCTCGCAGTTCGCCAGCACCGGCGGCTTCTCCCTGGGGATGTGTCTCGACGCCCACCACAACGTCTACGTCTGCGATCAGGCCAGGCGCGCGGTGGTCAGGGTCAGCCCCAGCGGGCAGGTCTCTGCCTATTCCACCGGTGACGAACGTCGGCGGTTGCGCGTGCCCAATTACCCAGTTTTCGATGGGGACGGCAATCTCTACGTCAGTGATTCCGGAGGCTGGAAGGGCAGCGACGGCACCATCCAGTTGCTTCGTCCCGATGGCAGCGCCGAGGTCGCCACCGCCACCGACCTGGCCTTTCCCAACGGCCTCGCCCTCGATCCCGAGGGCCGTTACCTGTACGCCGTCCTCTCCAACGAGTCGCGGGTGGTGCGCTTCGCGCGCCGGGAGCAGGCCAGGCTCGGCCCGGCCGAACATTTCGTTACCCTGCCCCGGACCGTGCCCGACGGCCTGGCGTTCGACGCGCAAGGCGGGCTGCTCATCTCCTGCTACGCCCCCGACGCAATCTACCGCTTTAGCTCGCCCGGCCGGCTCGAGCTGCTGATCGAAGACTGGGAGCGAACCACGCTCGCCAGCCCTACCAACATCGCCTTCGCCGGAGCCGACATGACGACCCTGGTGATTGCCAGCCTGGGACGCTGGCACCTGGCCACCTGCCAGGTCGACGTTCCCGGCATGCCTCTGAACTACCCCGCAGTGCAAGCGGGAGGAGCCTCACTATGACCGGAGCCCTGGAGGGCGTACGAGTTCTCGATTTCACGCAGATGATGCTGGGACCCTGGGGGACGCAGTTCCTGGGCGACTTCGGGGCCGACGTCATCAAGATAGAGCGGCCAGGCAAGGGCGAATGGGAGCGTGGCCTGGCAGCGATGGGAAAGCTGCTTGGTGGCGACAGCCCCTTCTTCATAGCCATGAACCGCAACAAGCGCAGCCTGACTCTCAATCTGAAGGACCCGCGCGCGGTCGAGATAGTGCTGGAGCTGGCCAAAGAGGCCGACCTGGTGGTCGAGAACTACCGGCCCGGAGTGATGGACCGCCTGGGCATCGGTTACCAGTCCCTGCGTGAAGTCAACCCGTCGATCGTCTACGTGGCCGGCAGCGGTTACGGCCCCGACGGACCCTATGTGAAGCGGCCCGGCCAGGACCTGCTCATCCAGTCGTTGTCCGGCCTGGCGGCGAACAGCGGTCGCGGAGATGATCTACCCACGGCGACGGCTACCTCGTTCGTGGACGCCAGCACCGCACTGATGCTGGCTCTGTCGGCCACCGTGGGCCTCTTCCACCGGGAGCGCACCGGACAGGGGCAACGCATAGACGTGAACCTGTTCAGCACCGCCGTGGCCATGCAGTGCCAGGAGCTGACGGCGTTCATGAACCTCGAGGAGCGCTGGGAGCGCAGCAACGAGGGAATCAGCTCACCATGGCTCGGCGCTCCGTTCGGCATCTACCGCACGACCGACGGCACGATGGCAATCAGCATGAATCCCCTTACTCAGCTCGGTGAGGTGATAGGCGACCCCGGTTTGGCGGAGCTCGACACCCCGGAGCTCGCCTACCAGCATCGCGACGAGGTCAAGCGGCGGGTGCAGGAGCGGGTGAAGGCCATGCCCACCGCCCACTGGCTCGAGCTGATGGAGGCGCGCGACATGTGGTGCGCCCCGGTGCAGGACTTCGAAGCACTCGTGAACGACCCTCAGGTGAGGCACAACGAGTTGATCCGCACCGTCGAGCACCCGGTAGCAGGCGAGGTGAAGGTGGTCGGAATCCCGGTCCGCTTCAGCGAAACGCCCGGCGCCATCAAGCGGGGTCCACCGGCGGTCGGCCAGCACAGCACCGAGATCCTGGACGAGCTCGGCTACTCAGCCACCGGCATCGATCAACTGCGGGCCGAGGGAGTGATCTGAGGTGGCGCTGGTAGAGCTGACGCGACCTCGTGAGGACGTGGCCTTGCTCACCGTCAATCGGCCCGACAAACTCAACGCCTTGAACACGCCGCTGTTGGGCGAGTTCGCGGATCACCTGGTCACAGTCGAGGACGACCCGGGGGTGCGGACGGTCATCATCACCGGAGCGGGCGACAAGGCGTTCGTGGCGGGCGCGGATATCGGAGAGTACGCCGAGGGCGACTCCCAGGCGTTCACGGCCTTTCAGTTGCGGGGGCGCGCCTTCAACGACCGGCTCGAGCGCTTCCCGAAAGCCACCATCGCCGCGGTCAACGGCTTTGCCCTCGGCGGAGGGTTCGAAATCGCCCTGTGCTGCGACATCATCGTGGCGACTCCGTCGGCGCGTTTCGGCCTGCCCGAGGGCCTGCTCGGGTTGTCGCCCGGCGGTGGCGGCAGCCAACGGCTTCTGCGCGCGGCCGGGCCCTTCGTGGCCGCCGACGTGCTCCTCTCCGCCCGGAGGCTCAGCGGCGAGCGCGCCCACGCCCTGGGGTTGGTGGCGGACGTGGTAGAGCCGGAGCAGCTGCTCAACAGTGCCTTGGAGAAGGCCGGCTACATCGCCAGGGTGGCACCGCTGGCGGCCCGTGAGATGAAGCGGTTGCTGCGCGAGGGTGCCGACGCCGCCCTGCCGACGGCGCTCTCGCTGGAGCAGGAAGTGCTCTTTCGGCTCTACTCGACTGCCGATGCCGGCGAGGGCATCCGGGCTTTTCTGGCCAAGCGGCCCGCGACTTTCGAGGGCAGGTAATGGCTGGCCGCTTCCCGGACAGGGTTGCAGTGGTCACCGGCGCTGCCGACGGTATCGGGCGGGTTACCGCCAGGCAACTGGCGCGCGAACAGGCGATCGTGGTGATAGCCGACATCGACGAGGAAGCCGGCCGGCGGGCCGCGGCGGAACTTCGCGAGCAGGGCGGCGACGCCCACTTCGTGCCTGTGAACGTGGCGGACAGCGCCAGCACACAGAGGCTGTTCGGAGAAGTGCTCGAACGCTGGGAACGGGTGGATGTGCTGGTGAACAACGCAGCGATAGCCGTCCCCGGGAGTGTGCTGAGTATCTCCGAGGAAGAGTGGCGGCTGGTCCTGGACACCAACCTAACCGGCGCCTGGCGGGCGATGCGGCTGGCGCTGCCCCACATGATCGAGCGCGGGCGCGGAGCGGTAGTCAACGTCAGCTCGATGCAGGGCCAGCTCGGCTTCAAGGGCTGGTCTGCCTACGCCGCGGCCAAGGGCGGCCTGGAGGCGCTCACCCGGCAGGCGGCGGTCGAGTACGCGCCGCACGGCGTCCGGGTGAACGCGGTGGCGCCCGGAACGATCATGACACCGATGAACGAGCGGATATTCCGGGAGTCTGACGACCCCGAGGAGCTCATATCGCGCTGGAATGGCCTGCACGCGCTGGGGCGTTTCGGCCGGCCCGAGGAGGTCGCGGAAGCGATCCTGTTCCTGGCCTGCGACGGTGCCTCGTTCATCACCGGCGAGACGCTGCGGGTTGAGGGTGGCATGGCGGTCAAGGGTGGCTGAGCTCTTCGGACGGAGCTGGAGCCGGCGCGAGCTCCTCGAACGGGTGGGCGATGTGGCCCAGTTGGCCGGCGTACGCGCCGCCGTCCTCGGCGACGGACGCGCGGCAGGAGTCGGGATGCTGGAGGTGTATACCTCCGGACTGACCTTCCAGATCCTCTCGGGCCGGGCCCTGGACATCGGCGCCTGCAGCTTCCGTGGCCTTCCGTTGCAGTGGACATCGCCGGTAGGAGAGGTCCACCCGGCCTACTACGAACCGGCAGGCAAGGGCTGGTTGCGTTCGTTCCCCGGGGGATTGCTGACTACTTGCGGCCTCGACCACTTCGGCGCCGCCTCGGTCGCCGGAGGCGAGGATCGTGGGCTGCACGGCCGAGCGTCGAATCTGCCGGCGGAGCGCGTTGCCTGGCGCGGCCGCTGGCTAGGCGACGAGTACGAGATCGAGGTGACCGGGCGCGTACGCCAAGCTCGTTTGTTCGGCGAGAATCTGACCCTCGAACGCAGACTCGTCACCAGACTGGGCGCGAGTTGGCTGCGCGTGGAGGACACCGTCAGCAACGAGGGCTTCCGCGAGCAACCGCATATGCTCCTCTACCACTGCAACCTGGGTTTTCCGCTGGTTCAGGCCGGCGCCGAACTGCATCTCGACAGCCGCGAGACTGTCGCCGTCGACGCCAAGGCGGAGGCCGGACTGGGCATCTGGTCACAGGTCGACGAGCCAGCAGCCGGTTACTCGGAGCAGGTGTTCCGTCACCGGCCGCTCGTCCAGGCGGATGGGTCCGCGGTCGCCCGGCTGCTCAGCCCGAGGTCGAAACTCGCCCTGGACCTGCGCTTTTCGGCCGAAAGCCTGCCCTACCTCTACCAGTGGAAGATGCTGGGCCAGGGAGAATACGTGCTGGGCCTGGAACCGGCCAACTGCCCCGGCTTGGCGGGGAGTGCAGCGGCTCAGGCCCGAGGCGATGTCCCGCTACTCGCCCCGGGCGAACAACGCAGCTACTCGCTGACCTTCGAGCTGGAGGAGGCGTGACGAGCTGCCCCTCAGCCGGCCGCCGACCGCAGCTCCTCGAGCCGTACGGTCCGGTCCTCGCGGTACGACCGCTCTGCGGCCAGACAGGCCAATTGGACCTCGAACCCCTGGCGCACGTCCGGCTCGGGACGGCTACTTGCCAACACGGCCCGTGCGAACGCGCGCAGCTCGCTGCGATAGGCGTCGTGGTAGCGCTCAAGGAACCAGTTCACGTGCGCCCGCACGATGCCGCTCTCACCGAAGAGGGTGAGCTGGTCGGCGTGGTCGTCACGCACCACGCCTTTGCCCAAGCTGCCTCCCACCTCCAGCAGCGCCTCGTAACCGTAGCCGGTTCGCAAGCGGTTCTCGATCGTCCCCAGCCTGCCGCTCTCGAAGCGCAGGCCGATCGACGTGGTGTCGGGCTTGCCCAACTCCAGAAAGCGGGGGTCGAGGCAGGCGTCGCCCCAAGCCCGAACCTCGCTTATCGGTCCGAAGAAGAGCAGGGCCATGTCCATGTCGTGGCTGAGGGTGTCGTGGAAGATGCCGGCCGCCCGCTGCATCGCTTCGAAGCTGGTTCCGCTGGGGTCGGCGGTGGCGGAACGGAAGGTCTCGAGCGAGCCCAGCTCGCCCGCCGCCACCGCCCGGCGCAGCCTCTCCACGCCAGCGTCGAAGCGCCGTTGGAACCCGATCTGAAACGGCACCCCGCTCGCTTCGACCTTTTCCACCACTCCACGCGCCTCGGCCAGATCGACAGCCAGCGGCTTTTCACAGAAAATCGCCTTGCCGGCGGCCGCCGCTCGCTCTATCAGGTCGGCGTGGGTGAAGGCGGGCGTAGCAATCACCACCGCGTCTATCCCAGGGTCGTCGAGCGCCGCGCCCGGATCGCTGCCGGCAACTGGACAGCCCGCTTCCGCGGCGACCTTGCGGGCACTCTCGCCGTCGACATCTATCACCGCTGCCAATCGTGCCTGCGTCATGGTGGCCAGCGTCTCGGCATGGAACCTGCCCATCAATCCAGCGCCCAGAAGTGCCATTTGCAAACGTCCCACCAGCATTCCTCCGTACCGGCTAGCTCGCGGCCGAGTCCGAATCTACAACAGAACCGTTGGCTCGGTACCCGGCAGCGGGTGCCGCCGGTCCGCCGGCACCCCCCTGCGAGCCCAAACCGATCGGAAACTCCCCCGACATCACCAGCCAAGAGTCCTTCACCGCCCCCGGCGCTCCCAGCCGAGGTCGATCCGAAGGGGGGGAAGATGGCAGACATCGCTGTCGGATAGCTTCTCGAAATTCTCTCCGCCACGAGTTCACGGATCCGCTTTCTCACCTGTTGAAGCAGTGCATTGACCCGGAGGTCGGCAAATGAAGCGATTGCTCTTTTCGGCACTACTCACCCTCGCCTGCTCGGCTGCTGCGCAAGGCCAGCTAAAAGTTGCTCACTACTTCGATCCGCTCGGCGGCAGCCACCTGGTAGCCAGCCTCGAGTGGCTGGAAGGGGTAACGGAAGTGTTCCGTTCGCAGAGCGAGGATACCCGGGTGGACTACGAACTCTTCGCCTGGGACGAGATCGATCAGCGGATGGTGGTCGACCAGCAGGCCGGGGTGGCCCACGACGTCACCTTCGCGTCGTCGCAACTCACCCCCCGGCACGCCGCGGCCGGCAGCCTCCAGGACATCTCGGCCTTCGTAGAGCAGTGGAGCCCGGAGGAGTTGGAGGATCTCTCCTGGAGCCCGGTGTGGGAAGCGGGCTACCCGTACGGCATTCCCACGGGCGTCCATATCCGCCTGATGGCGTACCGAACCGATCTGTTCGAGGAGGCAGGGCTGAGCCCGCCAACCACGCTGGACGAGCTCGTGGAGCAGGCGAAGACCCTCACCAGGGACACCGACGGTGACGGCGAAATCGACACCTGGGGGCTCGGCATCTACCTCGGCTCCCAACGTGCCACCGCCGAACTGGCGTTCACGCCTCTTGTATGGCACTTCGGTGGCGACGTGTGGGACGCAGAGTCGGGCGAGGCCACATTCGCCTCGGATGCCGGCGTGCAGGCGGCACAGTTCCTCAGCGACCTGGTGCACGAGCACAAGGTGACACCGGAGTGGGTGGTAGCCGGAAATTACGACGATGTAGTCCTGCGTGGACTGCTCGACGGCCAGTTCGCCATGACCTGGGGCTATGGCTCCTACTGGATATCGGTGCTCGAGGATGAGGGACTGACCCAGGGATGCTGGCCGGCCACCGTCGACTGCACCAGCACCGGCGCCAGCGTGTTCGTCACGCCCACCGATGGGGGCGCTCAATTCGGCAACTCCTGGATCGTGGGAGTGCATGGACGGAGCCAACAGCCCGAACTCGCCTTCGACTACATCGAGGCGATGGTCGAGTCGGGAACCCTGGAGGGTTTCGCGGACGGTGGCCTGCCGGCGCGCCAGTCCGCCTGGAACGCTCCCGAGTACGATTCTGATTTCTACCGGGCCTGGTTCGATGCGGTCGCCCGGGGACGCTCCATGCCCACCACCACACGCTTCAACGAACTCGCCGACGCCATGACCGCTGCTTTGGCCGATATCGTGCTCCGCGGCCTGCCCGTGGAGCAGACTCTGGAGAGGTACCAGAGGGAGTACAACGCGAGCTACGCGGGCGAATGAGACGCCAGGAGGCAGGGCGTCGCGCCACCTTCCGATCGTGACGCCTGGCCTCCGCTCGGCGTCGCGCTGCCCAACCGCGGCGGCGCGACGTCCCTCTAACGGAGAACCATGAGTCGATATTCCAGGCAGAGCCTGACCGCCTACCTGTTCCTGCTGCCCGCCGTGGCGGCGCTGGCCACGCTGGTGCTGTTCCCGATCTTCGACGGGCTGATCATGAGCTTCCAGCGGGTAATGCTCAGCGGGGAACGTGAATTCATCGGCTTGGGCAACTACACCTCCCTCTTCGCCCAGTCGCGATTCTGGGACAATCTGCTCTACTCGCTGATCTATCTCACCGGCAACCTCGTCCTCGCGGTACCGCTCGGCTATATCGCGGCACTGCTCCTGACATCGGAGCTGCCCGGAACCCGCTATTTTCGGACTATCTTCCTGTTCCCCTGGGTCATGACCCCGGCGGTCACCGCGCTCATGTTCCAGTCGCTGGTGGACCCGGTGTCCGGGCCGGTAACGCGGCTGATGCAGTCCCTCACCGGGGAGCGGACCTATTTTCTGATCGATCCGGACCTGGCGATGCTCACGCTGGTGGTGCACTCTGCCTGGCGCTCGTTCCCGCTGATCATGCTGTTCCTGGCCGCCGGCATCGCCGGCATTCCCAAGGAGATCTACAGTGCCGCGAGTCTCGACGGCGCCAACGGTTGGACCATGTTCCGACACATAACCTTGCCGCTCACCAGGGTGCAACTGTTCATCGTGGTGCTGGTGATAACCGCTTTCACGTTGCAGGACGCCGAGAGCGTCTACGCGCTCACCGGCGGTGGTCCGGGCAACAGTACCGAGGTGGTTGCTGTCCGGCTCATGAAAGAGGCCTTCCGAAACCTGAACCTCGGCCTGGGTGCGGCGATCAGCGTGGTCCTGCTGTTTGCCGGCGGGCTGGTGATGCTTGTCTATTCGAGACTGATCGGCGAGGAGTCGACGCAGTGAGACTCGTCCTGCATTGGCTGGGATTGCTGCTGATCGCCCTGTTCGTTCTGTCGCCGCTCGCCTGGGCGCTCAGGACGTCGTTTGCCGTGGCTCGCGATTTCCGCTTGTTCCCCAGCCTCACGCTCGAGAACTACCGGTTCCTGCTGTCGCAGCCGCTGTTCTACACCTATGTGAAGAACAGCCTGGTGGTGACCGTATCGTCGGTTCTGATCGTGCTAGCCCTCAGCCTGCTGGCCGGCTACGCCCTGGCCAAACTGCGCTTTCCCGGCCGCCGCTTCGGCATTCTGTTCCTGCTTGTTCCGCTCATCCCACCGATCGCCGTGCTGGTGCCGCTTATCGGCTTCATGTTCCGCGCGGGCCTGTACGACACGTTAGCCGGTCTGATCGCGCTGAACAGCGTGTTCAACCTGCCGTTCGCCGTCTGGATGGCCCGCGGGTTCATCCTGGCGGTGCCCGAGGAGGTGGAGGAGGCCGCCATGCTCGACGGCGCCTCGCGTCTGGGAATCCTGGTCCGCATCATCGTGCCGCTCACGACTACCGGGATGATCGCGGTTGCCACCTACGTCTTCATTCAGACCTGGAACAACTACATCTACGCCTTCGCGATCATCTCCTCGCCGGCCGAACGAGTGGTGCCGATGGGGATCCTCGCTTCGCTGGGGGCGTGGGGAACCCAGTGGGGCCCTCTCACGGCGTTCGGCGTTCTAGGTGTCCTGCCGCCGATACTCCTGCTGCTGCTTGCGCACCGTTGGTTCGTAACCGGGTTCGTGAGCGCTGCCAAGTGAAGCTCCCTTAGAATGGTGCGGCCCCGCTACTCCTTGAGGAACGCCTTCACCAGCTTGGCCTGGCCGGCGCCCTCGTTCAGCAGTCGGTAGCTGCCGGCAGCGGCCGGAACGATGAACGTCTCGGCAAAATGGAAGCGCTGTTCGCGGCCGCCGCAACGCAGGAGGATCGGGCCGCCCTCCACCAGGTTCAGCACGTGCGGCCCGCCTCGGGTCGTCGCCTCGACCTGCCGGGCGAACTCCAGGCGATGTACGTCGTAGAAGTGCTCGGCGTGGGTGGGCAGGTGGACGGTTCGCCAACCGTCACCTTGTTCCAGCACGCGCGGCGTGGCGATGAGCTCCTCGTCTACACGCCCTCCCGCCCGCCCGAAATCGAGGTTCTCGAAGGCGCGCTCTATGTTGAGCGGCCGGGGCTGCCCGTCGAGCCCGAGCCGCTGCCAGTCGTACAGCTTGAAGGTGAAGATGTAGGGCGTGGCGCTGATCTCGAGCACCATGTTGCCGGCTCCCGAGCAGTGGATGGTGCGATTAGGGATGAGGAACAGATCGTGCTTCTCGGCTGGCAACGCGCGCACGAAGCGTCCCACGTCCAGCGCCTGCCCGCTCCGCGCGCTCTCCTCGAGCGCCGCACGGAACTCGGCCGGCTCGATTCCCTCCCGGAAGCCCAGGTAGACCTGCGCGCTTGGCGCAAGATCGACGATGTAGTAGGTCTCGTCCTGAGTGAACGACTCACCGAACTGGCGGCGAATGTACTCACTTCCGGGGTGGCACTGCAGCGACAGATTGCCACCCTCGACCGTGTCGAGGTAGTCGAAGCGGATAGGGAACTCGTCGCCGAAACGCTCCCGGTGCCTGCCGAGCAGCGCCTCGCCGGCATGGAACATCAGGAAGTCGAAGGAGACCTCCAGCCGCTGCCCGCCGCTTTCCAGAGCGATACTGTTCTCCGGCGTTATCAGCTCGAACGACCATGCGTAGTTGGGCACGTCCTGCGGCAGCTCCGGAATCAGCCGCTTGAGCCACTGGCCGCCCCACGGGCCCGGCTCGAACCACGGCACCGCCCGCACGAAACTGGTTCCCATGCCGTCCAGCGCGCGGCGTAGATCGTCTCCCGTCACGAAGGAAGGTTCGGCGGTCTGCCGGCCATCGACAAGCAGGTCGATTCGCGAGGTGAGTTCCGCCTTGTGCCGGTTCAGCGCTACCCAGTCAACGAAGTAGAAGCGCTTGTACATCTCCTTGGGCGGCGCCGGCTCGTCACTACCGAGGTTGCCTATCTCGCCCGAGCGTGAACGGTACTGGACGACGTTCTTGGATACGTCCACGTAGGCCAGAAAGCCGGCCCATTTGGCAAGAGCCGCGCCGCTGCCGTAAATGATCGAGACTTGCGCCTGCGGATCCGGTTGCAGGGCAGCGAGGGCGCTCGTGTCGAAGAACTCCCGTAGCCGGCCAGTGAAGCGCGTCCCGAACAGCGGATCGTTGCCGCCCAGGAAGGGCGCTACCAACTCCTCGATCTGCCGGGCGGGCCGGAGGGCGTCGGCGACCGGCTGCCAGTGGACGTTCACGCCGGAACGTTCGAAGGCTGCCGCCAGTGCGCCCCTCAACTCCTCCCACAACACTCCCCCGTAGCCGTCTAGGATGACGACGCGCTGTCGCGCCAGGGTGGCGGCCAGGGCTTCGGCGCCGGTGCCGATGCGTCCCGGCTCGAGTCCGAAGGCGGGTTGCGGGTCGTAGCCGCGGCGAGTCACGAGTTGGTGCCCGGCTTACCCTCGACAAGCAGTTGGCTGGCAGCGCCCTGCAGTGCGGCGGCGTCCAGTCTCATCGCGGTAACCAAATCCGGTGTCGGAGATACTTCCGCGTTCTGCACGAGCGCCTGCCTGGCGGCGGGAACGAAGAGATCGGCACTGCGGCTTATCTGGCCGCCCAGCACGACCCGCTGCGCCCGGAAACCGGCGAACACCGGTGCCAGCGCCGCTGCCAGTGCCTCTCCGAAGCGCCTGTAGGTTTCCGCTGCTCGCTCGTCGCCGGAGCGGGCCAGGTCCGCCAGCTCGGCGCCGTCGATCTCGTCCTCGATCCGACCAGAGCCCGCTACCTCCCGCCACAACCGCCACAACCCGCGTTGCGAGAGCCACTCGTCCACTACCGCACCACGATAGGGCAGCGGATAGACGTAGCCGTTCTCGGGAACGCCTTCACCCTCGCTCACCAGCGCGCCATCCACCGCGAACGCCGATCCGCAGCCAGTCCCCAGCGTGAGGAACACGGCGCGTTCCATGCCGCGCGCAGCGCCGTAGTGCAGTTCCCCCAGCGCGAAGGCCGCGGCGTCGTTCACCCACCTCCAGGGAAGGGAGCTCAGTTGGGGCAGGCGCCGGCGCAACAACGAGTCGAGCTCGAGCCCATAGAGTGCCTCGAACTTCCCCAGGCCATTCATCCGGCTTATCGCCCGCCGGTAGTCGAACGGGCCGGGAATGGCCACCGTGACCCCGATGACGGTGCTCTCGCCTGCCCGGCCATGCGCGGCCTCTATCGCCTCGGTTAGCTCGGCCAGGATCTCCTGGGCACCAGCTGTGCTGTCGATAGTTCGTCTGGCCAGGTCACCGTCGACGCTGCCATCGCTCTGTATCAGTCCGCTCTTGATCGCGCTTCCGCCTATATCGAAACTGATCACTACGCGGCTCACTACGCCGTCTGCCGTCAGAAGTCCTCCAGCGCCAGGTCGAGCTGTTCCTGGAGCTCGAGCCGCGACCCGCGCAACTCTGCTATCTCCGTTTCCACCGCGTCGAGGGTGTCTTCCTGCGTCTCGAGGTCCGCAAGATAGCGCCGGTAGAGCGAAGAGTTCCTGTCTAGCGCCGCCATATTCTGGCGGACGCGGTTCTGATCACGGTGTATCGCGTCGAGGCTCGACTGCTTCTCGGAGATCGACCGTTCCAGGTCTGTCAGTCGACGCTTAAGCTCGAGGACTCGCGCCAGCCTCTCGCGGTCCTCTTGGGAGAGCTCGACGTTCTCCAGATAGAAGGCGATCTGTTCGCCGGTGACGTTGGTTGCCGCGATTCTGCGGCTGTCGACGCGCTCCATCACCACTTCGAGGGTGCACGGCGCGCCCGCCTGGCACGACCGGTGGACGGGCACCACCGGGTCGCTGGTTTCGTCGCTCTCCTGTCGACCGGTCGGCGCCGCTTCCGTACCGGCGTTCCCGCCTGCCAGCAACATCCCGAAACGGTACGATCCGGCCGTCTCGGCCGGCGCGAGATCTGGTGAGACGACCTCGAAACCGCTTCTCTTCGGGTGCTCGATGATGACCAGCCTGCCCTGCTCTCCGCGCGCGGTAGCACGGTACTCGCGGGTAACGCGCTGCCGCACGCTCGTCTCGAACACGCCGTTGCGGATCGAAACTGCGGTTACCCGTTCCGGTTCGCTCGAGCTGGTCGTCTCGAACTCGACGCCCAGGTCGACGGCGTAGGTCAGTATTCGGGAGTCGCCCGGTACGATGTCCGCGATCCGCGAGTTACCGGCGAAGCCCCCGGCGTCGAAGACAGTCACCGGTCCGGCGGCCAGGTGCAGGCCGGTGTCGTTGACGAGCCGCACTCCGTGCAGAGGATTGGCGGCGAGGATCGAGGAGTCGTAGATCGATAGGCGCTGAGCCTCCACGCGCTGCTGGATTATCGGAATCATCGCAGACTCGTAGCGGGCCACCGTGACCGGCTCCAGGACCCGGTACTCGAAGCTTGCGCCGGTCTGGCCGCCTTCGGCCATGGCTGCCACTCCGGCGTCGGCGAACTGCAGGGCCTCGCGCATCGCCTGGCCCTGCTCCTGCGCACGCTCCCTCGCGGCCATACGAGCGGGCTCCGGGGGCGCCGCGTCGGCGGCGTAGGCCGGCGGGACGATTCCCGGGGTCGTGCTGGCCTCCACCCGCGGCCGCTCGACGTACACCGGTGCGTAGAGGCTGCTGATGAACGAAATCGGTTGCCCGGCCACGAACGAAACCGTTATATCGCTGAGGTCGAGGCTGGTCGGATTGTCGAAGATGGCCCAGCCCTGTAGGTCCGCCTCTCCCTCGTCCCCGACCAGCAGCCGGTAACTCGTCTTCCACACCGGCACCTCCCGGATGTAGCCGACACTCACCCGCCTGCTGCCACTTCCCGAGAAGCGCAGCCGCACGTTTCCCTCGTCCTCTCCGCGGTAGCGGGCGAGCGCGGCCAGGGCCGATTCCAGCTCCTGTTGTAGCTCCGGCCGGGCGAAGCGCACTCGCCGCACCTCGGCCAGTGACACCCGCTGCAGGCCCGTGGCCATGGCGAGGGTTAGATAGGTCTTGGGCTCCTCCTCGGGTACCTGGACCCGCTCGAGGTTGACTATAGTCCCCTCCAGCGGCTCCGTGGCCGTTACCAGCACGGCTTCGCCCCTCGCCTGGCTCAGCAGTTCCGCCAGCGTCGGGTCGTTGGTGAGGTCCAGGGAATAGCTGGCCAGTACCCGGCCCAGCGGATCGCGCGCCGGGTAACGAACCGGTTCAATGGTGCCTCCACCGAAGTCCTGGAGGACCAGGCTGGCCAGCAGGTCGTCCATCTGTTCGCCCGCAACGGGCAACTCCAGTTCGGCCGTGCCGTCGACCGTCCCGGCGTGCTCGAAGTAGCCGATGCCGCTCGTGAAGAGAACGACGCGGGTCACGGGCAGGCTCGCCGAATCAACCGTGCTGCCGGCGCCCGGCTCGTCCTGGGCAAAGACGGAGGCGCTGAGGCAGGCAAGCAGCAGGGCAGATACGGGGGTGGCGATCATCTTGGCTGTTTTCATTGAGCAGACTTTACCGCAACCGCTCGAACGGGTCACAGCGCTGCCGTGAGCGGCCCGGCGAAAGTGCGCATAGACTACGTAATGCCGAACTCGCGTCGAAGACCTGTGGATCTTCCTGCCATCCTCGCCGGCCTCTATGGCCTGCTGGTGGTGGGATCGCTGGTGCGCTGGGCGGGTCTCCCCAGCCAGCGTCTGCCGTTGTTCCTGGTAGGAGTCGCGAGCATATTCGCGATGCTGGCGGCCCTGGGATTTCTCGCCTGGTACCTGCTGTTACGACGCCGCAGCACACCCGAAGCCGCAGCTCATCCGCTGCTCGGCGTCGCCCAACGGCAGGGGCTCGCGGCCGTGCTGACCATAAGCGGCATCATGATCGTGATCGGCGCGTTCTGGGACGAGGTATGGCACCGTAGTTACGGCGTCCCGTTCGGGGAAGACCTGCTCTGGCGCCCTCACCTGCTCCTCTACATCGGCATGCTGCTGGTGAGCCTGGCGGCAGCTTACGGCCTGGTGGTCTTGTGGCGCGGCGGTCGGGGCAACCTGCGCCAGCGCTTCCGCGCCGATCCCCATCTCGGCTGGTTGGTTCTTCTCGGAGCCTTCTTCGTCTACGCGATTCCGGCCGACCCGGCCTGGCACCAGCTGTATGGAGCGGACATCACCGCCTGGAGCGTGCCCCACCTGATCCTGATGTCGGCTTTCGCGGCGATCATGGTGCTGGCGGTTGCGCTCCAGTACTCCCTGGAAGTTGAGCGGCCGTGGCGAGGCGTTCACCGAATCGGTCCGCTCGACTTACTGGTGGGAGTAGCGACGGCGTTCGCTCTGAAACTCGGTCTGCAACTGCTGACCACCGAGTGGGACGGCATCACCGCCATAGTCCAGGAAAGCGCGAATCCGTTCTGGCAGCGACCCGAGTGGCTGCTGCCGGTGCTGATCGTCGGACTGGCGGGCTTCTTCGGTACCCTCGCCGTTCACGCGTCACGCCTGATCGGGATGGCCACGCTGATTGGACTGGCGGCCCTGACTGTGCGCTGGCTACTGGTTGGCTTCTTCGGTCGACCGGGGATAACGGCTGACGCCTGGCTGTTGGCCCTGCCGCCGCTGATCGCGCTCGACCTGTGGTTCGCAGCCAAGTCGTTCACCGCTGGGCGGCTTGCGGCTCGGCGGCGATCGTTGGGCACTCAGCCCGTGGTTTTCGGCTCGGCGGTAGCGGCCACACTCGGCATGGCGCTGGGCTCGCTGCCGCTGCTGGACATGCTCTACCTATATCCGCGGGTCACGGTGGCCACCATGCTGCCGATGCTGGCGTTCGGCTTTCTCACCGCACTATGGTCGTGCTGGCTCGGTACACGGGTGGGCGCGGCGCTGGGTCCCGGCGCTGCCGTCGCGCCTTTACGGCAGGCAGCGGCGCAGCGCCAGGAGGCCGTCCGGGTGGCGTCGGGGGCCGGCATCGCCGTGCTGGTGACGGCCGGCTTTATCGGCTGGTTCATAGCTTCCGCCAGCCCGCCGGTCTGAGCCGGCGTCTCGTCGGCAGATTGCATCCAGCCAGAGGTTTCTCGCATAGCTTCGGTTGAGGGGGGAGTAGGCCGAGCCGACCGTCGATAACCATCGAAACAACTCGAGTGTAGCCGGGACGTGTGCCGCGGAACGAGGCGGAAGCTCGTCCTGCTCGTCGGAGGGAGAAGGAATGAAACTCAAGCCGTTATTCGGAGCGTTATTGCTTGCGGGACTACTCCTGGGGCTGGCCCAGGCGCAGGGGGACAGTGCCGTTACCGTCATGGCCATGGAGAATGAGCAGTTCGGCTCGTACCTGACCGATGGCGAGGGTCGCACCCTCTACCTGTTCGTGAACGAAGAGATGGAAGCCGGCGAGGAGCGAATGACCGAGGGAGTACGCGGAAATGCGGCCCCGTGCGCCGGCGGCTGCCTCGAAAACTGGCCACCCGTTACGGGTGAGGTCACGGCCGGGGAGGGCGTCGACGCCGAGCTTCTCTACACGGCCGATGTCGACGGCACGATGCAGGCGGTGTACAACGGCTGGCCGCTCTACTACTTCGCCAGGGACGCCGAGCCCGGCCAGGTAAACGGCCAGGGTCTCGGTCGCGCTCCTACCATCTGGTACATCCTCAGCCCTGATGGCCAGGCAATAACCGGCGCTGGCGGCTAGCGGCCAGCGGATCGATCTCGGAGGGGGGGGGGGGGGGGGGGGGGGGGGGG
>JBBDRK010000016.1:22750-53376 GCA_040905465.1 Trueperaceae bacterium
CCCCCCCCCCCCCCCCCCCCCCCCCCCCCCCCCCCCCCCCCCCCTCCTGGTAGTCCAAAAGCGCCGCGGCGAGTCCTTGCGCTCGCCGGTACGCATCGGGAGCCCAGCGGCGGCGCGGTCATAGTTTCGCCCGCTCGTACTGCGCCGGCCAAGGCACATCCACCCCCAACTCCCGCGCCGCAAGAAGTGGCCAGTAGGGGTTGCGCAGCAACGCCCTGGCGAGCAGCACCAGGTCCGCCTGGCCGGTGCGAATCACATGATCGGCCTGCTGGGCCTCGGTAATCATGCCGACCGCCCCGGTCATGATTCCCGTGCGCCGCCGGATTTCCGCCGCGGCAGAGGTCTGGTAACCGGGACCGATGGGTACTGCTGCGACAACGTTGCCGCCGGAGGAGCAGTCGATAAGATCCACGCCGAGAGCGGTCAGACGACCGGCCAGAGCGACGGAGTCCTCTACCGTCCAGCCTCCCTCGCTCCAGTCGGTCGTCGAGATTCGCACGAAAAGCGGCAGGGTCTTCGGCCATTCGCTGCGAACGGCGGTCACTACGTCCTCGAGAAGCCGCACCCTGTTTTCGAACGAACCGCCGTATTCGTCGGCACGCTTGTTGGCGAGAGGCGACAGGAAGGAGCTGATCAGGTAACCGTGGGCGCCGTGAATCTCGATGAGCCTGAAGCCGGCCTCCCGGGCGCGGCGAGCGGCCTGGGCGAACGCGTCGGTCACGGTGGCGATTCCTTCGGCGTCGAGCTGCTCCGGCACCTGGTACCCGTCTCCGAAGGCGATGGAAGACGGCGCCACGATCGGCGACCAGCCGCCGCCGGCTTCGTCGAGCGCGTGCCGTCCTTCCCAAGGCCGACGGGTGCTTGCCTTGCGGCCGGCGTGGGCCAACTGCACACCCGCAACTGCCCCGGCCCCCTCCACGAGGTCCACAATCTTGCGATAAGACGCGATGTGGTCGTCCGACCAGATGCCCAGGTCTTGCGGGCTGATGCGTCCGCGCGCCTCGACCGCTGCCGCCTCGGTGATGACCACTCCGGCGCCGCCAACGGCGCGCGAGGCGAGATGAACGTAGTGCCAGTCGTTCGGATAGCCGTCCTCGGCCGAGTACTGGCACATCGGCGAAACGGCGATGCGGTTCCTGGAAGTCACCTCGCGGAGGCGCAGCGGGGAGAAGAGATGGTGGGGCAGAATGTGCGGTTCCATGGCCCAAGCGTATCCTGCCGTGCTGCCCGGCGATCGGGCCGCATCGGCAGGCGGAAACGCCGCGGGTGCTAGCCTGTACTGATGGGCAACGAGAATCCGACGGCGTGTTGCTCGCCCTCCAAACGAGTTCGCTCCGAGGCCCGCCCCGCTCAGGACATCGCGGTTGCAGAGGCAGATTTCGATCGGCGGATGGTCCGCCTTCCGGGACGAGCGTTCCTGATGGGAACCGCCGCCGAGACCTTCCCCGACGATGGCGAAGGGCCGGTGCGCGAAGTCTCGGTCCCTGCTTTCTGGATCGATCCCTGTGCCGTCTCGAACGAGGACTTCGCGGCCTTCGCAGACGCCACCGGGTTCGTCAGCGAGGCGGAAGTGTTCGGTTGGTCGTTCGTGTTCCACCAGTTCCTGAGGAAGGACACCCGGCCTACTCGCTCGGTGCCAGCGGCCCCATGGTGGAGGCAGGTATTCGGCGCCACTTGGCGTCATCCCGAGGGGCCCGGCTCCTCGCTCGAGGGACGCATGAACCATCCCGTGGTCCACGTGTCCTGGAACGACGCCACCGCCTATGCATCGTGGGCGGGGAAGCGGTTGCCGACGGAAGCGGAGTGGGAGTACGCTGCTCGCGGCGGTCTGGAACAGCAGTCGTACCCGTGGGGCAACCGGCTGGTGCCCAACAAGAAACACCGTTGCAACACCTGGCAAGGAACCTTTCCCACGCACAACTCCGGCCGGGACGGATTTCTCGGAACCGCCCCGGTCGACGCATTCGAACCGAACGGCTACGGGCTCTTCAATACCTCCGGCAACGTCTGGGAGTGGTGCTCCGACTGGTTCAGCTCCGACTTCCATCTGAGCGGACCGAGGGAGAACCCAAAGGGGCCGCCGGCCGGCGACGCCAAGGTCGTCAAGGGCGGCTCATACCTGTGCCACGCCTCGTACTGCAACCGCTACCGGGTGGCGGCGCGCACACACAACACTCCGGACAGCACGACCGGCCACATGGGCTTTCGGTTGGTGCGAGACGCCTAGCTTCAACTAACCTTGTCGGTCTCCGAGCGCAACTAGAGGCGCAGGCGCGTCAACTGCTCTTCGGGAGCTCCGATCTCCAGAGCGTGGCCGCGGAGCATTGCTTCCAGCTCCCTGACGACCTCCGGACGACTTTCGGCGAGGTTTGTGGTTTGGTTGGGGTCGTTCGAATTGTTGAAGAGAAGGTCGGAACGCGGAGGCGAGGCGGCTATCGGCCGCCGGCGGTCCATCCGCCACACCGGTGTCGAAACGCCGGGAATGTATGGTCCTGCCCGCAGCTCGGGGAATTCGAAGGGTCGTTCCCGCCGCCGTGCCCAACCGCGCCCACGTCCACCCAACTGTTCGACTTGATGGGTGTACCAGTAGGCAGGCGCCGCGGACTGGTCCTGGTCGCGCAGCAATGTCCACTCGCCGGCAGTAATGCCGATCCGCTCGTTGTTGTAAGCGTAGACGGCGTGGTCCCGATGGGAATCGGCCTTGCCCAAGATCGCGGGAGCGAAACTCCTACTGTGAACGTTCTCGGAGTCCGGGGGATCGCAGCCGAGCAGCTCCAGGATCGTCGAGTAAAGATCCACCGTTTGAGTCATGGCATCCACCCGCTGGCCGTTATGGCTCCCCTGCGGATGCCAGACGAAAAGCGGTATGTGGCAGAGAGTGTTGTACAGCGGTGCCGCCGGCTTGCCCATCCAGCCGTGGTCACCGAGGAAGTGCCCATGATCCGTAGTAACTATTACGCAACTGCGGTCCAAGATGCCGGTTTCGTCGAGCGCATCGAGAACCCGGCCGAACCACGTATCCACCATCGTCAGTTTCCCGGCGAACTGGGCTCTTACCCAAGCGACCTCTTCCGGACTCAACGCCCCCGGTCCCTGGTCGACATTGCCGTACAGTGGCCACGGGTTGTACTTCCGGTAGTCGTCGTCGCTGTACATCGAACGGTAGGGTTCGGGCACGTGAAAGGGCTCATGTACGTCGAAGCAGTCAACGTGTAGGTAAAAGCGTTCAAGATCACGGTTCTTTCGCAGCCACTCCGCCGTGCGGTTCATGACCCGGGGTCCGAAGAAGTCCTGTTCGCCCCGAAAGTCCTGGGTGTTGTTCAGGTATATGTACGCACCTTCGTTGCGTCGCCTGATCATTTCCGTCGCCCAGTCGGGTACGTCATCGACTCGGTCCGTTCGCCAGTTGTCGTGTTCATGACCGCGGATGAAGTCGTAACCTTCGAAGTCGTAATGGTAGTTGTGGCTGCCCCATTCGAAGAAGTGGTAATGATCGGTGATCAGTTGGCTGGTGATTCCCTTGTGGCCGGCGAGATGTGCCACGGGCTTGTCCCACGGTTCGAGTGGCCCCCATTCGCGCCACCAGAACTCCTCGGTACCGGCCCACGCCTCGCGGCGGGCGGGCATGCACGGAAGAGAGCCGGTAAAGTGATTCTGAAATGTGGCGGACCGTTCGGCGAAGGCGGTGAGGTTGGGGGCATTGATCCAGTCGTTGCCATGAATCGGCAGGAAGTGTCGGTTCAGGGAGTCGATCTGGATGACGATGACGCTCATGTCGTCAGACATCTGTTTCCTTCCGGCAAAACGGTAAAGGGCATTTGCGCTTCAGCTATGTCGGCGGCCAGGAATAGTTCCGACCGCGGCAGACGCCCATGTTACGACGACACTCCTCCGGCAAGAGCCGGTGTGTTATCTCCTCGAACTGTCGAACGCACCTCCGATCCGCGCCAGCGACGAGCGGCCCCACTCGCTTCGATCTCATCTATGTGCGTTCAATTGACAAGCTTCTATAGCTGTATTAAAATGCATGACAGCGCTAACACACAGAGTTGACCGTGCCCACCCGCCGCGCCGAAGTCGACCACCGGTCGCGATAATTCCGCACCGATTTCAAATGTCTCTGCCACCGCCTGAACGCTTAATATCCTGTCATCTCTCGCCTGCGTTCGGACCGCGCGTGTCGCCGCATCTAATCAGGAGGGCAAGTCGAAAGCGATTTGCCGGAGGGGGGTAGGAACAAGGCGCGACTGTAGAACCGCAAGCGCCCCCTCAGTACTGTTTCATCGCATCGTAGCGAACACTCCAAACGATCGGGAAGAGGAGACGGAAATGAAACTGAAACTTGTCCTGCTTTGTCTGGTCCTGACCGGTTTGAGCATCGCCACCGCTCAAACCAGGATCGAAGTGTGGTACTCCCTCGGGCAGAACTTCGGCGCTCCGCTATTCGAGGAGTTCTCGGAGCGGTTCAATGCCGAGCGGGATGACATCGTGGCAGACGCGATTTACGCAGGCGTGTACGCCGATACCGTCCAGAAGGCCCAAGCGGCGGTAGCTGCCGGCAATCCTCCGGCCGTCCTCATGCTTGAGCAGACGCGCGGGCCCGCCTTCGTCGATGCGCAAGCGGTACTCTCCCTCGAGCAGCTGATATCGAGCGACCCAGACTTCGACCTGAGCGACTTCCCCGAGCCGCTTCTGGAAACCTGCCGAATCGACGGCACTCTCTACTGCATTCCGTTCAATCCGAGCACGCCAATAGTTTTCCACAACAAGGATATGTTCCGCGAAGTCGGTCTTGATCCGGAGACCGACGTGCCGGAGACGTGGGATGAACTTCTTGCAATCGGAGATGACTTTGCCCGGTACAACGACAACGGAGAGCTGGAACGGCGCGCGTTCGGCCTCCCGACGGCTCCGACCTGGCTTTTCGATACCTGGCTCGGTCAAGCAGGGGGAACCCATCTCAACGAGCAGGGAGACGCTTTCGTCTTCAACGACGAGCACGGAGTGCGAGTCGCCGAGTTCTGGCTGGAACTGATCGAGAATGATGTGGCACGACCATTCCAGGGTGCACAGAACAACGCTTCGCCGGACTTCTTCGGAGGCCGTCAGGCGATGATGGTCGCTTCTACTGCCAGCCTGGAGAGCCGTTTCGAGCAGGCGGAGTTCGACATCGGAGCGGCTCCATTCTGGTGTGGCGAGCAGTGCTACGTACCGATCGGCGGCGCCAACCTCTTCATCACCGAAAAGTCGAGCGAGGCGGAACGTCAGGCTGCCTGGGAGTTCATCAAGTGGATCACTTCGACAGAAAACACCGCAGAATTCGCTGCCGCCACCGGCTACATGGCAGTCCGCAGATCCGCGCTGGAAACTGAAACGATGCGGGAACAGTTCCAGCGGCGGCCGGAGGCTCGCATCACCTACGAGCAGATGGAAAGCCACGGGCATCCCCGGCCGCTCGTCCCGTTCTGGAACGACGTGCAGTCGCAGATAACGGTTGCTTCGGAGAAGGTGCTGCTGGACAACCAGGACCCGCAGCGTGCTCTCGACGAAGCGGTCGCGGAAGCCGACCGCCTCCTCCGGGTGTATGCACGTTGACGACGGAATCGACAAGGCGAGCCGCACGGGACGTGCGGCTCGCCCCCTTGCGCGCGTCAGCCTGAAGCGACACAGGGAGAGCCTCTCGGCCCTCCTGTTCCTGCTCCCGGCGGGCATCATCCTCTTCACTTTCCAGTTTCTGCCTGCTGTCGACGTATTTCGCCTGAGCCTGACGGACAGGCTCCTCATCCGACCGTTCAGCAACTTCGTCGGCCTCGACAACTATCAACGACTCATGACCGACGGTCGGTTCTGGAACTCCGTCGGAAATACCTTTTACTTCGTGCTTGCCAGCGTTCCCCTTCAGATCGCCCTGGCGCTTTCACTCGCGCTAGGGTTGGCGGGGAAGGTCCGCGCCGTCGGGTTCTTCCGCACCACCTTCTTTCTGCCCGTAGTCGCCTCGATGGTGGCTGTATCCGTGGTCTGGGAGTGGCTCTACCATCCCAGCGTGGGGTTGTTCAATGCCGTGATAGAGCTGGCCGGGGGTACGCCCGTGCAATGGCTCCAAAGCAGCCAATGGGCCATGCCAGCGATCATCATCCTGATCGTATGGAAGGGCACCGGGTATTACATGGTGATCTATCTTGCCGGTTTGATGGACATCCCAAAGCAGTACTACGAGGCGGCCCATATAGACGGAGCTCGCAAGTGGGACCTGTTCCGCTACATCACTTGGCCGATGCTGGCTCCCACCAGTTATCTCGTGCTGGTACTGCAGGTAATCAATTCCTTCCAGGTATTCGCAGTGGTCTACGTGATGACCGGGGGTGGGCCGGTGCGCTCCACTGAAGTGGTCGTCTTCTACCTATATCAACGGGCTTTCGAAAGCTTCGAGTTCGGTTATGCATCCGCTATATCGGTTGCCATGTTCCTGTTCCTCGTAACGGCCACCATCCTGCAACGAGTGTTCATCGGAAGCAAAGTGAGTTACGAACGGTGAGCAGGCTCGGCAGTGGATCGCAGCAGCTGAACAGGGAAGTCCTGATGGTTTCCCTCTTTCTCAGTCTTGCCGCCTTCATCTGGTTGTTTCCGTTCGTCTGGACCCTGGTTGCGTCCTTCAAGCCGAACAACGAATTCTTTACCACGATCTGGGGACTTCCCAGCCGGGCTGCGATCGAGAATTACACCACTGCGTACCGCGACATGAACTACCCTCGGGCGTTGGCCAACAGCCTGTTCGTGGCCACGTCGGCGGCCTTGCTGCAGTGCGTTACCGGTACGCTGGCGGCCTTCGCGTTCGCCAGGATGCGGTTCCCCGCCAAAGAAGTGATCTTCATGCTGTTCCTGGCGACGATGATGATTCCCGGTACGGTAACCCTCACCGCCAACTTCCTGATCCTCGCCAAGCTCAACTGGATCGATACTTACTGGGCCCTGATCATCCCCCATGGGGCAAGTGGCTTTTCTGTATTCCTACTGCGTCAGTTCTTCAGGACTGTCCCTATGGAGCTGGAGGAAGCGGCCCGTCTGGACGGCGCTGGACGGCTGCGTTTCCTGTGGTCCGTCGTGGTTCCGCTTGCTCGCCCGGCCCTCACGACCGTTTTCGTTTTCATATTCATTACCAACTACAACGACTTCCTGTGGCCGCTGGTAATGACCAACAGTCAGGATCTGCGCGTCATCCAGGTGGCGCTGTCGATATTTCAGGACTTCGAGCAGGGCACGAACTGGGGGCCGATCTTGGCGTCGGCGACGATCACCATGCTTCCGACGGTCGTGCTTTTCGCCTTCATGCAACGAGCCTTCATCCGTGGCATCACCAGCACAGGACTTAAGTAGCGAATCATTAGGAGGAGCCGTTGGCACCGCAAGCCTCATCCGAAACCCGCGAGCGCCCAAGGATCCTGGTGCAGGGGCACCGTGGATACAGTGAGCGTTATCCCGAGAACACGTTGCTGTCGATGGAAAGGGCATTCGCGGTCGGAGCGGACAGGGTCGAGATAGATCTCGGGCTGACTGCCGACGAGCAGGTGGTAATCATCCACGACGCAACGGTCGACCGAACCACGAACGGCCAGGGGGAGGTCGCAACGCTCACCCTTTCACAGGTCGACGAGCTCGACGCCGGATCGTGGAAGGCTCACGAGTTCGCCGGTTCTCGCATACCAACCCTTGACGAAGCCCTTGAACTGAGCGAACGCCGTGGGGAGCTGAACATAGAGATCAAGTGTCGCAACCGGGATACCGCCCTCGTCGCTCGCACCGCCCTACTGGGTGTGCGGACGGTAAAGCGGCACGACGCCGTGCGCCGGGTAATCTTCTCCTCGTTCTGCCTCGGACCTCTACGCCTAGCTCGTCAGGAGTGTCCGGCCGTCCGGTTGCTGCTCATTGATTGGGACGAGCCGGGCACCGGCAGCGGGCTACAGAGCGCGATCGAAGAACGATTCTTCGGGTGGGCGCCCAAGGCCGTTTACGCGACGAGCGAGCGAATCAGGGCGGCGAAGGCGGCCGGACTCCACGTGCAGATCGGTGCCGCGGAGATTGGTCCCCGGCTTTTCGAGTGGATCGGGGACGGCGCAGACGCCTTTTCGGCAGATAATCCGGAGGAACTCGTTGCCTTCCTGGGTAAAGACCAGGAGATGTAAAGATCAGGAGGTATAGCCTGAGACGGCCGGAGATGCGCGGGGTGGCCCCTTCCTGGGAGCACTGCGTGACGTCCTCGACCCGCACGACAAGGCCTGAGTCGCAGGAGACAGCATGAGAGTATTCGCCGCGGGAATCTCGACCGAGACGGACACCTTTTCGCCGATACCAACGGGATCGAGGAGCTTCGAGACGACTCGTGCCGGCGATCTTGACGCCGGCGAGCGCAGCCCGGACAGCGCCATCGAGGTGTTTCGGCGCCGCAGCGAGGAGCGCGACTGGGACTTCGTATTAAGCCTCTACGCCTCGGCACAGCCGGCCGGGTTGACCGTCAGAAGCGCATACGAGGCGTTGCGGGATGAGATATTGGCCGATCTGCGGGCAGCGGCGCCGGTCGATATCGTGATGCTGTCGCTCCACGGCGCGATGGTGGCAGAGGGTTACGACGACTGCGAGGGCGATCTCATCTCTCTGGTGCGCGAGATCGTTGGGCCGGAGGTGGTGATTGCCGTCGAGCTCGATCTCCATTGCCACCTGACGCGCGAGATGTTGGATGGCTCCGACGTGATAGTGATATTCAAGGAGTATCCGCACACCGACATGGCGGACCGAGCCGAGGAGCTGTTTCGTCTGTCCGTAGACGCGGCCGAGAAGAGGGTCGTGCCGGCGATGGGACTTTTCGACTGCCGGATGATGGGGATGTTCCTGACCTCCTTCGAGCCGATGCGCACTTTCGTTGACGAGATGATGGCGGCCGAAGGAAAAGATCGCGTGCTGTCGCTCTCCCTCGCACACGGGTTCGCCTGGGGTGACGTGCCCGATGCGGGCACGAGGATGCTGGCGGTCACCGATGGAGACTCTCTTTACGCGCAGCGGGTGGCCGAGGAGTGGGGCCGACGGTTCTACGCCTTGCGCGAGCGGGTGCGTCATCAACCGCTGTCGTTACAGGCGGCGTTGGACCGGGCGCTGGCTACGGATCGAAGGCCGGTGGTGATCGCCGACCAGTCCGACAACCCGGGAGGCGGAGCGCCCGGCGACTCGACCTTCGCACTGCGCGAACTGTTGCGGCGAGGTGCTCCCAGCGTCGGCGTGGCCATGATCTACGATCCGGGCGTGGTCGAGCTGGCGTTGACGGCTGGAGCCGGCGCACGGCTCACGGTCCGGCTCGGTGGGAAGATGGGCGTCTCCTCCGGGGATCCGCTGGATCTCGACGTGGAGGTCGTAGGCGTGATCGAGGGGATGACCCAGGAGTGGCCTCAGACCGAAGGCCCGTTGGTCCGGCCGTGCGGGGACGCGGCGGCGCTACGGATCGGCGGGATCGACGTGATCGTCAACAGCCGCAGAACCCAGGTGTTCGGTCCGCAGGTCTTCACGAACTTCGGCATCGACCCAAGCGGCAAGGATCTCTTGGTGATCAAGTCGATGCAACACTTCTATGCCGGGTTCCTGCCGCTCGCCGGCGAGATCCTCTACATGGCGGCTCCTGGAGCGGTGGTACCGATCATGACCGAGATCCCGTTCGTACGGGTCGATCTCGACAAGTACCCGTGGGTGCACGATCCGTGGGGCTGAACGGCTTATCGCTCGCCGGTCAGCCAGCCGCCCAGTCGTTCTCGAACGACCCGTTGCCCTGAACGGCCTACTGCTCTCCGGCCAGCCACTCGCCCAGCCGTTCTCGCACGAACGCGTCGTCGCCGAGCTCCGGATAATCCCGCCGGACGCGCTCGATCTCGTCACGTTGCCCGGGCGAGAGCGTCTCGTTCGGATCGAGGCACCAGGTACCTTCCAGCAACCCCTGTTCCTTGAGGATCTCGTGCACGCCGGCGATCACGCCGGCAAAACCGTTGGCGGCGTCGAAAACGGCTGAGTTGGCGTCGGTCAGCCGCGCCCCGAGCGAGAGGAGCCTGTGGAGCTCGTTGCCGTCGGGAAGTTCTCTCACGCGTTTGATTCGCTCGAGGATGTCGACGGCCGCCTTCGTCCATACCGCCCACTGGCCGAGCAGCCCACCGACTATCCACTTGCGGACCGGCTCTCCGGCGACGACTAGGTCGAACGGTGTCAGCAGGTCGGCCACGATATTGTCATCGTTTCCGGTGTATAGCGCTATGTCGTCTCGGCGGCTCGATTCACACACGCCCCTCACCACGTCCAGGGTCGCGTATCTGTTGAACGGCGCGATCTTGACGGCTGCGACCCCCGGTATCTCTGCGAACTCGCGCCAGAAGTCGAGCGACAGCCGCCTGCCTCCCACTGCGGGTTGCAGGTAGAAGCCGAAGAGGGGGAGCACCTCTGCGACCTGCCTGGCCCGCTCGAGCAGGAGTGCTTCGCTGTGGTCGCCCAACCCTCCGGGGCTCAGCAGTGCCAGGTCGTAGCCGAGGCGGCGCGCAGTTTCGGCCTCCCGCAGCGCCTGGTCGGTTGGACCGACTACGCCGGCGACCATGGCAATCGGGCGACCGGCCGACCGCCGTTCGCGCGCCTCCTCCGCCGCCATTCGCAGCACCGGCTCGAACATTCCCACGTCGCGAATTTCGAACTGAGTCGTGTGCACCGCGACCGCCAGGCCGCCGGCTCCGGCGTCGAGGTAGTAGTGCGTGAGCGCCCGCTGACGCCGTTCGTCGAGTCGTCGTTCGCTGTCGAGCGCCAGCGGGTGCGCCGGGATGACGGTGCCGGCGTGCAGGTGCCGATGCAGGTTTTCGGCCGGTCGGGGCGCTTCCGCCGCCATCAGAACCTGCCGCTCCTCTCGCCGAAGCGGGTCGGCTTGCCGTGTGTCTCACCGCCGCCTTTCACCCATTCGGCGACCCAGTCGATCAACTGCTCGAGCGGCACGCTCGGGTAGCCGAAGAGGGCGTTTGCCTTGCCGGCGTTGGCCAGGAGCGCCGTTTCCTGCTCCTCGCCGATCAGTATCGGTTGCGCCGCGAACCGGTCTGCAAACTGCTCGGCCACTCGTCGTACCGATACGAGCTCGGGCCCGGTGACGTTGAGAACGGCCGGAGGTGAACTGGCCAAGTCGAGCGAGCGCAACGCCCACTCGTTGGCGTCGCCTTGCCAGATCACATTCAGGTGGCCCATGGAGACGTCTATGGGCTCGCCATTCCTGACGGCCAGGGCAATGTCGAGCAGGGTGCCGTAGCGCAGTTCCACGGCGTAGTTGAGCCGGTGCAGCAGAACCGGCGTCCCGTACTTGTCCGAGATGTATTCGAAGAGCCTTTCTCGTCCCAGGCACGATTGAGCGTATTCGCCGACGGGACCCACCGGATCGCCTTCCCGGCTGCCGGTCGTGCGCACCGGTACCAGCGGATAGACGTTCCCGGTCGAGAAGGCGACTATCCGGGAGTTCCGGTAGCGCCTGCCCACCAGCCCGGGCAGGAAGGCGTTCTGTGCCCAGGTGAGGTGTTCGTTGCCGGAGGTTCCGAACTTCATCGCCACCATGTAGACGACGTTATGCGCTTCGGGCAGATCCTCCAGCGCTCCCGGTTCGAGCAGGTCGCTGGCGATGGTCTGCGCTCCGGCGGCGTCGAGCTCCCTGCGCAGGTCCTTGTTGCCGAAGCGGGAAACCGCTGTAACGCTCTTCTGCGCGCCGGCGGCCGCGACTGCGTTGCAGGCCATCTTTACGAGGCTGGGACCCATCTTGCCTCCGGCGCCGAGGACGAGGATGTCTCCGTTGAGTTTCGACATCTCCTCGACTAGCGCCGGAGAAGGCGTTGCCAGTTTCGCTTCCAGTTCCGGGACCGACCGAATCATGTGCACTTCCTTCCCTGACTCCGAATCAGTCTCGACCGGGGAGACGGCCTTACTGTTCGGATGTCTTGCGCCTGTCGATCCAGCGGCGGAGGCGGCGATTACTGCCGGCTGGAGATGCGGCCATCTTGTCAGATGGACCGCCAGGCGGGGCGCGCCAACGGCATCTCTCGAAACCGAGGCTTGTAGTAGTCAGGACAATATAATATATTCTTTACACAACATTACTTCGACAAGAGGCGAGAGCGTAGGAGACGTCATGAGCAGAAGGACTATCGGGGTCGTCATGAACGGCGTTACCGGGCGAATGGGACGTAATCAGCATCTCATCCGCTCCATCCTCGCCATCCGGGAACAGGGTGGCGTAGACCTGGGGAACGGCGACACGCTGTTCCCGGAGCCGATCCTGGTGGGCCGAAGCGAGCAAAGGACGCGTGCGTTGGCCCAGGAGGTCGGCGCAATGAGGTGGACCACGGATCTCGGCGAAGCGCTCGCCGATCCCGAGGCGGAAGTCTACTTCGACGCCCAGATAACCTCGGCGCGGGTACCGGCCCTGAAGGCGGCTATAGCTGCCGGCAAGCACGTCTACTGCGAAAAGCCTACCGCGGAGACGCTCGATGACGCCCTGGACCTGGTCCGCCGGGCCGACGAGGCCGGGGTAAAACACGGAGTGGTGCAGGACAAGCTCTTCCTTCCGGGCCTGCTCAAGCTGAAGCGGGTGATCGACAGCGGCTTCCTCGGCAAAATCCTCTCGGTACGCGGTGAGTTCGGCTACTGGGTATTCGAAGGTGACTGGCAGTCAGCGCAGCGCCCCTCCTGGAACTACCGGAAGGAGGACGGAGGCGGAATAATCATGGACATGCTCCCCCACTGGCGTTATGTCCTCGACAACCTCTTCGGCCGGGTACTGGCGGTGTCTTGCCTCGGCGCGACCCACATACCGACCCGTTGGGACGAGGCGAACAGCGAATATGCGGCCACCGCCGACGACGCCGCCTACGCGACCTTCAAGCTCGAAGGAGGCGTGATAGCCCACCTCAACTCCTCCTGGGCGGTAAGAGTCTATCGGGACGAACTCGTATCGTTCCAGGTGGACGGGACCGAGGGGAGCGCAGTCGCCGGCTTGCGCGAGTGCCGGGTACAGCACCGGGCCATGACGCCGAAGCCGGTGTGGAACCCGGACGCTCCCAATCCGATCGACTTCCGGTCCGATTGGAACGAAGTGCCCGACAACGAACCCTTCGGCAACGGCTTCAAGACACAGTGGGAGCTGTTCCTGAAGCACGTTGCCGCGAATGCCCCTTACCGCCATACCTTGCTGGAGGGCGCCAAAGGGGTGCAACTCGCCGAGCTGGGCATGGAGTCGTGGCGCACGGGCTGTTGGCTCGAGGTGCCGGAGTTGGCAGGGTGAGCGGCGTGCACGGGCCGGCCGGTCGCTCCCAGGGGGTGCTCCTGCCGACCGACGACGGGCGACTCGAACGGCACGTCGTCGGGTCGCCAAAGCCGTTCACGCGGCCGGCCTCCGCGCTGCGCAGCCGGACTCTCTACGCCGCAGTCCACGTAGTCGCCGACCCGCTGGCCGACAACATGAGCCGGGCGGTGCTCGACTGGGAAGCCACCATGGAGTACCGGCGATACCTGTGGAGCTGGGGAGTGGGCGTGGCGGAGGCGATGGATACCGCGCAACGGGGAATGGGCCTCGATTACCAGGCGACCCGAGAGTTGATAGCCAGGAGCTCGGCAGAAGCCCGTTCCGTGGGTGGAGCGCTGGTATGCGGCGCCTCAACCGACCAGCTGGCGGCCGGCGAAGTCTGTTCTCTCGACCGTGTCGCCGCCGCCTACAACGAGCAATGCCGGCACATCGAAGAGCACGGCGGCCGAGTGGTGCTGATGGCCAGCCGCCACCTGGCCCTGGCGGCGTCCGGGCCCAGCGACTATCGGCGAGTCTACGACCGGGTGCTCAGCGAGGTAGACGGACCGGTGATCATCCATTGGCTGGGCGAGATGTTCGATCCGGTGCTGGCCGGTTACTGGGGCTCCAGCGATATCGAGAGTGCCATGGACGCATGCCTTCAGTTGATCGGCGACCATGCGGCGAAGATCGACGGCGTCAAGCTCTCCCTCCTCGACAGGCAGCGGGAGTCGGATATGCGGCGACGCCTGCCTGCCGGCGTACGGATGTATACCGGCGACGACTTCAACTACGACGAGTTGATCCTGGGCGACGGTGCCAGCCATAGCGACGCGCTGCTGGGGATTTTCGACGCCATCGCACCGGCCGCTTCCGCTGCTGTCGCCGCGCTCGACTCCGGCAGCGAGCACGACTACCGCGAGGCTCTCTCGCCCACGGTTCCGCTCGCTCGCCACATATTCTCCGCTCCCACCTACTACTACAAGACCGGACTGGTCTTCCTCGCTTACCTGAACGGCCATCAGCGCCACTTCCGGATGGTGGGCGGGCTGGAGAGCGCTCGTTCCGTCACCCACCTCGCAGAACTGTTCCGGCTCGCCGACCGGGCAGGGTTACTCAGCGATCCGGAGTCGGCTGCGGCGCGAATGCGGGACTACCTGAAGCTGGCAGGCATAGCGGAATGACCGGACTGGAGCGGTTGAGCCTCAACCAGGCGACTGTGAAGCCGTGGAACCTGCGCGAAACGGTGGAGGGTTGCGCGCGCCACGGAATACCGTTCGTCGGCTTATGGCGCGACAGGCTCGCCGAAATGGGAACCCGGGAGACCAGCCGCCTGCTGGCCGAGACGGGGGTGCGGGCCTCCAGTCTGTGCCGGGGCGGCTTCTTCCCGGCCGCAACTGCCGGGGAGCGCTCCGAACGGCTGGACGACAACCGACGCGCGGTGGACGAGGCGGCCGAGGTGGGAACCGACGTACTGGTACTGGTTTGTGGCGGCATGGTGGGTCGTGACCTCGAGGGCTCGCGGCGAATGGTCGCAGAGGGGATTGCGGAGCTGGCCCCTTATGCCGCCGAGTGTGGGGTGAAGCTGGGGATCGAACCTCTTCATCCCATGTTCGCGGCCGACCGCTCGGTCATCTGCACTCTGGATCAGGCGCTCGCCATAGCGGAAGAGATCGCGTCCCCTGCCGTCGGGGTAGTGGTGGACGTCTATCACGTGTGGTGGGACGACGGTGTCCACGAATCGATCGAACGAGCCGGAAGCCGGATCATCGGATTCCACGTGAACGACTGGCTCGCTCCGCCTCCCGACGTGCTGCTGGGACGCGGCATGATGGGCGACGGCGTGATCGACTTGGCGGGGCTGTTCGATAGCGCGCAGCGTTCCGGCTACCGCGGACCGGTCGAGGTAGAGATCTTCAACGCGGACGTCTGGAATACTCCGGTCGACGAGGTGCTGCGCACCGTGCGGGAAAGGTACGGCGAACATGTCGACCCGACCTGCTAACAAGGCTCCGTTGTCCGCCGCTCAACAGCGCGGCCGCAAGCAGGACCTGGTCTACCGGGCGCTACGCGATCGGATTCTCTCGAACGACCTGCGGCCGGGTGACAGGTTGCGAATCGACGAGATAACGCGCCAGCATGAGGTCAGCCACATCCCGGTCCGGGAGGCGCTCAAGCAACTGCAGGCCGAGGGTTTCGTGACCGTCGAGCCGTACGTGGGCACGACGGTCGCCGACCTGCCCATGGAGTGGGTGGAAGAGGTATTCGAGGCCAAGGAGGCCCTCGAGCTGATCGGAGGCAGGGCCGCCTGCCTGGCGATGGACGAGGAGGCGCTGGCCCAGGTAGCGGTGCAGGTGCGAGAGATGGACGACCTGGTCACAGACCCGGAGGCGTGGTCGCAGGCGAACGTGAGGCTGCACCGGCTCATCTGTACCGAGGCAGGCAAGCCGTTCGTTGGAGAGATGCTCGGCCGGGTGCTGGACCAGTGGGACAGGTTGCGGCGCCGCTATCTCGAAGAGGTGTCGGCACAGAGGCTCGAGCACGCTCAGGCCGAGCACCACGAGATTCTCGCTTCCCTCCAGGCTCGTGACGTGGAGGGGCTCTCAACGCGGATCAGCGAACACAACCGGAACGCGCTGGAAGCCTACGCCCGCCACCTGAAGTTGATCGATTGATATGAGGCAACGGCTGGAGGCTCATTCGGCGGTACCCACGCTAGCGCGTACGGCGGAAGGAGAGTGCCTCCTCTATCCCTCGCAGATAGCCGATGGCTCGAGCGGCCGTTGTGGGCCCGTCGGGTTGGTAGACGAACGGCTCCACCGCGGCGTCTCCCTGGTAACCGGCCTCGTGGAGGGCGGCGATCACCGGCGCGAACTCGTCGCTTCCCTGGCCCGGCGCCCGCCGGTTGCGATCGTTGAAGTGAACGTGGGCGATTACGCCGGAGGGAACCCAGCGGGAAACCAGCTCCGGCAGGCCTTCGGACTCGGAGAGCCGAGCCGCCCGGCAGTCGATCATCGTTCTCAACCCGGGACTGCCGATCTCCTCGGCGATCGCCGCGGCCTCGGCCACGGTGTTCACGAACTCGGTGCTCGACGACGGGAGCGGCTCGATGCAATATGTCACCCCGGCCTGCTCGGCCACCTGCGCCACCTGCGCAAACGCCTCCCTACCCCGTTCCGCCGCGCCCACCCGGTCGCTATCAGGAAGTCTCCGCTGGGCCGGCGAGCCGTGCACCAGCACCCGGCCGTCCAGGTCGGAGCAGAGTTCGACGAGCCGCTTCATTACGTCGAGCGTCTTGCGGCGTACTCGGTCATCGTCGCTGGTGATCGAAAGCCCCTCGGGGGAGACGAGCAGCCAGTGCAGGCCTCCCAACGATATTCCCGCATCGGCCGCTGCCTTGCGCACCTCCGCCCGCTGTTCCCTGCTGATCGTATGGGGGTCGGCGCCCAGGGTAAAAGGGGCGAGCTCGAGCCCGTCGTATCCGAGCTCGGCGGCGAGTTGGCACTGCGCCGAGATGTCGAGTTCGCGCACGGTTTCGTTGCAGAGCAGGTAGCGCATCGCCGTCCCTCCATCGCCGCCTTCGGCGCCGCCCACCCTACCGCAGCAGCCTGCGGCCGAACGCCGAGACCGCGCCTCGGCGTTCCCCGCATGCCCCGTGACACTCTTCACGATCAGGTTTCGGTGATGGATTGGGGGGAGAGGAGTCCGCCTGCTTAGCCCAGGCTAAAGTCCGTGCAGCCCCCAGCAAGCCCGAGTTCAGAAGGAGATCTCTCCATGAAGCAATTGCATGTTGTTGCGTCCAGGTTCGTCCTGTTCTTGCTCGTAATATCGCTCTTCGGCGTCGCCGCCGGGCAGTCGTACCCCAGCAAGCCGCTCACCTTCGTCGTGCCTTGGCCCGCCGGCGGGACCACCGACATCATCGGCAGGCTCCTGGCCAACGCGATGAGCGAGGAACTGGGACGGCCGGTGGCGGTCGTCAATCGTGTGGGCGGCGGCGGATCGCTCGGCACCAAGTCGGTTCTCGATTCGCCGGACGGCGGTCACACCGTGCTGGTCACGACCAGCGGTAACCATATCCTTACGCCGCTGAAGAACGACGTCGGCTACGAGCACGACGACTTCACCCCCATCGGCCAGGTATCGGTCCGCTCGTTGGGCCTCGCCGTTCAAGGTGACGCGCCCTGGCAGAATCTGAGCGATCTGGCGGAAGACGCCGCCGCGAATCCCGGGAGATACACCTTTGCCGCCGTTCCCGACGTGCTCCCGTTCCTCACCGTGCAGAGCTGGGCCGACGCCGCGGGGATCGAACTGACGCACATCCCCCAGCAGGGCGACGCGCCCGGCGTGACCGGCGTGCTCGGCGGCCACTACGACATGGTGCCGGCAAGCCTCGATTCGGTGGAGTCGCAGGTGGCCGCGGGCTCGATGAGGCTACTGGCCGTGTTCAGCGCGGAGCGTGACCCGGCCGCTCCGGATGTCCCCACCGCCATCGAGCAGGGCTACGACGTCATAGGGAATCCCTGGACCGGCCTGGCCGTGTCCGGCGATGCGCCCGACGAAGCGGTGGAAGCGCTCCGTCAGGCGCTGGCCAACGTGGTCGAGGATCCAGAGTTCGCTGCCCGTGCCGACCAGGCCGGCGCCACCGTCAACTACACCGATGGTCCTGCCTTTGGCGAGCAGTGGGCGCGCGACTGGAACGCCTACGAGCCGATCTTGCGGCCGGCCGGCAACTAGCGCGGATCGAAGACTCTCGAGCCGAGGGGGGAGTAATCCCCCTTCGGTGCCATTGCGCGAACAGGGCAGAGGCCGGCTGATCCGGCCGGTCGACACAAACCACCACTAGGAGGAGGCAGATGCTTCGAGCCGCTCGAGAAGTCTGGGTCGCCGCCGTCGTTCTGGCGGTGAGCCTGTTCTTTCTCATCTACCTGGTGCTCGCCACCGACTGGAGCATGGCGGTAGCGCTGTCGCCGACATCGATGCCGCTCTTCGTCATTTCCCTGGCGGTACTGTTCTCACTGGGCCAGCTGATCGCCTCGGTCGTGCAGGCCCGAAACTCCGGCGCGTCGAACCAAACCGACACGCCGGCCGGCGACGACGCCTCGGCGGGACGGGCGGGCCCGGACCGGCCTGCGGCCAGTCGCGGCATCGCGCTACTTGCCTTGACCATCCTTTATCTGATCGCCCTGCCGTGGGCAGGCTATCTGATGACCACCACCCTTTACACGGGCGGACTCGCCGGATTGTTCGGCAACAGGCGGCCCCTGTCGATCATCCTGATGATGATCCTGGTGCCGGCTTCGTTGCTGGTCTTCTTCGAAAGATACCTGCGAATCTGGCTCCCCGCGGGAAGACTGTTCCAGTGAGGCGAGAATGAGCGAAGTCCTCGACGCTATCTTCCTGGCCCTGCAGTTCCAGACGGTGATCCTGATGGTCGTCGGACTGGTTATCGGGATCGTCATAGGTGGAATACCCGGTCTGAACGTTCCCCTGGCGGTGGCAATAGCCCTGCCCATCACCTTCTATCTCGAGCCGCTCTCCGGAATCGCCATGCTGGTCGGAATATACAAGGGTGGGACCTATGGAGGTTCCCTGTCTGCCGTGCTTATCAACGTCCCCGGTACCCCGGCGGCCGCGGCCACCGGCATCGATGGGCACCAGTTGACGAGGCAGGGCAAGGCCGGCAAGGCACTGAAGATGTCGCTCTACGCCTCGGGTGTCGGTGCCCTGCTCAGCGACCTGGCACTTATCTTCTTCGCGGTACCGGTAGCGGTGCTGGCGCTCCGTATCGGCCCGGCAGAGAACTTCGCTCTCGGCGTGTTCGCACTGACCCTCATCGCCGTCCTCTCGCAAGGGAACATGTTCAAAGGGCTCATCGCCGGCACCATGGGCATCTTCCTGGCTACATTCGGCCTCGACCCGCTCACCGGAGCGTCGCGGCTGACGTTCGGGGTGAGCCAACTGACCGCCGGCTGGAGCTTCATATCGTTGATCCTGGGGATCTTCGCGATCGCCGAAGCGCTCGAGTTCGTGCAGAAACGCTTTCTGGGACCCAGCGGCAGTAAAGGCGTGAAGCTCGGCGGCGAGAACCATCGGCTCACCCGCGAAGACTGGCGCGGCAGCTGGCGCGCCATCGCCCGCTCGGCTCCCATCGGAGTCCTGATCGGCGCCGTGCCCGGACTCGGTTCGGCGATCGCCGCATTCTTCAGTTACGGCGTCGCCCGGACTATGTCCAAGGAGCCCGAGAAGTTCGGGAAGGGAGCGCTCGAAGGCGTGGCCGCCGCGGAGTCGGCCAACAACGGAGTCACCAGTTCGACCTTCATTCCGCTTCTCACCCTGGGCATCCCGGGCGACGTGATAACCGCCATCATGCTCGGCGCGTTCATGGTGCACGGCCTGGTGCCGGGCCCGTCGCTGTTCACCGAGCATCGTGGCTTCATCATGGCCTTCTTCGTGATGATGCTGGTGACCACGATCCTGCTTGTGGTGATCGCGCGGCTCGGAATGCGCCTCTTTCTCCAGACCACCAGGATTCCCGACAGCATCCTGTTCCCGGTCGTCGTCGTGCTGTGCTTCACCGGCACCTACGTCGCCACAAACAACTTCTTCGATCTCTACGCCACTCTCGGCTTCGGAGTTCTCGGCTTCGCCATGAAGAAGTTCAACTTTCCGATAGCTCCCCTGTTGATCGGCTTCATCCTCGGCCCGCTGGTCGAGATAGCGCTCAGGCAGAGCCTTCTGCTGTCTCGTGGCAGCCTGGACATTTTCGTCACCCACCCGATTTCACTGCTGTTCCTGCTGTTGGCTCTTGGAACCATCGCCTGGGTCGGCTGGGGTGAGTACCGCAGCGGCGTGGCCCGCCGCTCCAAGGTAGGGGCGTGATGAGCGCGGCCGAGGATGACATCCGGGGCCCGCTCGGACCGGGTCGTTGAAAGGAGCGTGATGGGTATTCACATCGCTGAAGCGGACCTGGACGTCCTTCGTGAACCGTTGCGACGCCCGTTCGGATTCAAGGGCGGTTACTTCACCGAAAAGTGGGTCTGCCGGGTGAGCCTCACCAGCAGCGGTGGGAGCCGAGCGGTCGGCCTGGGCGGACTCGCAGTGCTGTGGTCGGATCCCGAGCTGTTTGCCGAGCACACCGAGGTGGGGGGAAACCTGGTGATGGCCTCGCTACTGGAGACGTCGCTGTTGGCTGCCCGCGGCACGAGTTTCGACACGCCGATCGACCTGTTGAACCGGTCGGCACCGCAAGCGCATGAGGCCGGCAAAAGGATGACCGGGCGCCCCAACCTGCGCAGGACGTTCGCACTCAACTCGCTTATAGCCCTCGACAACGCGGCCTGGATCCTATATGCGCGGGAGAACGGCATCTCCACTTTCGACGAGATGATCCCGGAACCGTACCGTCAGGTACTCGGCCACCGCCACCGGGCGGTTGCGAGTATCCCCGCCATCTCCTACAAGTCCGGTGACCAGGAGATCGTCGACCTGGTCGACGCCGGCCACTTCTTCCTCAAGGTGAAAATCGGCGCTCCCGGAGAGCCTGCCGAGATGCTGCAGGCCGACAAGGAGCGGCTCACGCACCTGCACGGGCTGGTGGGCTCACGGGAGACGGCTCACGCGGGAGTGCGCTACTACCTGGATGCCAACGGCCGCTACCGGGACCTGGCAGCACTGCAGGACCTCCTCGACCACGCCAAGGAGATAGGAGCGTTCGGGCAGATCGCACTTCTGGAGGAACCGTTCCCCGAGGAGATCGAACTCGACGTGAGTTCGGTGGGGGTGCGCGTGGTAGCCGACGAGAGCGTCCAGTCGCTGGAGGACGTGGCCAGGAAGGCGGAGCTCGGGTACGGCGCAATCGCCCTCAAGCCTGCGGGCAAGACCCTGAGCCTCACGCTTCAGGTGGCACGGGAGGCCGACAGGCTCGAGGTTCCATGCTTCGTGGCCGACTCCGCCTGCGTTCCGCGGCTGCTCGACTGGAACCGCAATATCGCTGCCCGCCTGGCACCCCTGCCTGGTGAAGGGATGGGGCTGCTGGAGGTGAACGGCCCGGAGAACTACCGCAACTGGGAGCGACTGGTGTCGGAACACCCGTGCCACGGAGCCGACTGGCTGGAACCGCGGAACGGCCTGTTCGAACTCGGTGAAAGCTTCTACCAGGGAAGTGGCGGGATCCTGACGGAGTCTTGACAGGGCGGACCTGTCGCCACGACCAGGCGAACAGGTCACCGGCACGGGCCGTGGCATGAAGCGGCCGGCTCCGCTGGTCGAGCGAGGGCCGACGATCCTGGACCGCCGCCGACGGCCGGCGGCAGGTAGAAAGCGAGGAACTGGATTCGCTTATGAGGGACACGATATTTTACGGGGACATCCACAACCACAACGCCCTGGGATACGGCAAGGGATCGCTCGAACGCAGCATCGACATAGCCAAGACGCACCTCGATTTCTTCGCCTTCACCGGACACGCGCGTTGGCACGATCTGGTGGGCATGGAGGGTGAACGCGAACGGCATTGGCTCGAGGGTTTCGAACGCCACACCGCAAACTGGGAGCACATCCAGAATCTGGCGGCGACGAACAACCGCGACGGAGAGTTCGTCCAGTTCCTCGGTTATGAGTGGCACTCCAGCCGCTACGGTGACCAGTGCGTGGTCTTTCCGGCGGACCATCAGCCGCTCTTCCTTCCCGATAACGTCGAGGCACTGCGACACTTCTGCCGAGAACGCGAGGCGTTGATGATCCCGCACCACATCGCCTACCCCACCGGCAACAGAGGCGTGAACTGGGACGTGTTCGAAGAGGGGCTGGCCACGCCGGTGGTCGAGATCTACTCCGAACATGGCAACTCCGAGTACGACAGGGGGGACTACGACTTCTTCCGCCACTCGTTCGGGGGCCGGGTCACCGCCAATACCGCTCAGGCTGCCTTGGCGCGCGGGACGAAGTTCGGATTCGTGGCCTCCTCGGACAACCACCGGGGCTTTCCCGGCGCCTACGGCGAGGGTCTCATGGGCGTCCTCGCCCGAGACCTAAGCCGCAAGGAGATAATGCGGGCGGTTCGAGCTCGCCGGACCTACGCGCTGACAGGCGACCGCATCGAGCTGCGCCTCGAGGCAAACGGCAAGGGATTGGGTGAAGATCTCGGCAAGGCGGACCAGGTCGAACTGACCTTCGACATCTCGGGTCGCGAGGAGCTGGAGATGGTCGAGGTGATCCACAATGGGCGCACCATCCGCCGAGTGTTCCCCGACGGTCGCGACGACGGCGAGAACGCGTTCGTCGAGCCGGTGCAGGTTCGCTTCGAGTGGGGCTGGGGACCGTGGAAGGACCTTGCCCTCGAGCGGATAACCGACTGGCGCATGAGCGTCTCCGTCGAGGGGGGCGAACTGCAGCGATTTTTCCCCTGCCTGCAGTCGGGACCGTTCAGCGAGGAGAAGAGGCACCGATTCCACCGCAGCGGTAACCTCTTGGATATCCGGTCGTACACCTCCCGCCGGGAGGCCTTCCAGGAAGACCCGAACCAGAGCGTGATCCTGGAGGTCTCGGGCGGACCCGCGACACGGCTGCGGGTGAAGATGGAAGAACCGTCGGCGTCCGAGAACTCGGCCTCGTTGGCCGAGTTGATACAGGGCTCCGCCAACTATCACACCGGGCCCTTCCCCAAGGAGAGTTTCATGTTTCGCCGGCTCACGACCCTCTCCGCCAGCCGGGTGGGCGGGAGCCTGGTCCTGAACCGAAGCGAGCTGGAACTACCCGGATACCTCTATTTTCGAGTGAAGCAGAAGAACGGGCAGATGGCATGGAGTTCGCCCTGGTTCCTCTCCTGATCCTCGGTCCTACCTGGGACAGCCTGCGATTGCTCCCGGTTCAGCCCCATTCGAGGCCGGTGGCCAGCACGATCCGGCTGCCGGTAAGGGTCGGTTCCCTGCCGCCGTAGCTCATCCTCGAGAGCCGACGCTGGACCGCCAGGCCGGCCTCCACCAGGAGCACTGCCGGATCGAGCGGCGACGGGTTCAGCGCGTCGCCATAGCGCAGGGTGTCCATCAGGACAGGTTCTCCGCCCAGGTATGCGGCAGCCGCGTTGAGTAGGGCGCTGAACTCATCGCCGTTGCCCGCAACCAGCGGTCCCAACTGCCAGTGGCGTCGGCCGGGGCGTAGTACCGCGTAACCGCTGGCCTGCGTATCGCCGGTAGTGAACCAGGCCTTGACCCCCTGCTCGCTGTACAGGTGCCGGAGCAGGTGCCCTCTCTCGACTCCGGAGGCAGCGGCGTCCAGCTCGGCCAGCTCTGCGAGCCGGTTCTCGTTCGCTTCCTCAGCTTGCTCGCCGGCCGCGACATCACGAAGCGATCCCGCCCAGCGATCGACAGCACAGATGTCCTCGAAACCGCTCTTCCGGTAGAGCGGCCGTCCCAGGTCGGTGGCGTCCAGTCCCACGGTTCCGCCGTGCTTCAGGCCCAACTCGAGTGTTCGTTGCAGGACCTCTCTGCCGAGGCCCTGGCCGCGTTGGCTCTCGTGAACGATCACCATTCCGATCCAGTGCACCTTGCGCCCGTAGCTGGCCAGTGTCGCGGTAGCTACCAGCTCTCCGTCCACTCTTGCTGCCACCCCCTGGTCGGGGTTCAGGTGGAGCAGCCGCCGCCAGTCCGCCTCTGTCTGATTCCATCCCACGTGCGTGGAGAGCGCCTGCGCTTCCCGAACGTCTGGTTCGGTCAGCGCCGCGAAGTCAACGCCGGCCACTGCCGTCCTCTCGCCGACGAGCCTTGGCGGCGGCCGGGCCAACGGGGGCGAACCGAAAGATCCCGTACTCGGCTTCGTACATATTGAAATCGTCCGTGTCGACGATTATCTCCCACATCCTCGCTGCCAGCTTCTCGAGTACCGGTTTTAGTTCCGGTTCAGCGGCCAGGTTGCGCAGCTCGTGCGGGTCTGCGGCCAGATCGTAGAGCTCGTCTTCGTCGAAGCAGTTGAAAACGTATTTGTACTGGTCTCGCCAGAGCGTTCGCTGGCTGTATGAGAAGCGCTGTCCATGGAACTCCGCGAACGCTTCGTTGCTCCACTGCGCGGCTGCCGCCTCGAGAAGCGGTACCAGCGATCTGCCCTGGCACGCGAATCGTTCGTTCAGGGTCAGCTCTACCAGAGTGGGAGCCACGTCGATCAGGCTGACGATCTGACTCCGAGTCTCACCGACCGGAACGCCCGGACCCTTGAGGATTAGCGGAACCTTGTAGGCTTCCTCGAACGGGGCCATGCCCTTCTGGAGCAGCCTGTGCGCTCCCATGTAGTCGCCGTGATCCGAGGTGTAGGTGATCAGGGTGTTCTCGGAGTCGCCGCCCGTTCGAAGCCTCGACAGGATTCGACCGACCTGATCGTCTACCAACGAGCAGAAGGCGTAGTAGCAAGCGGTGGCTTCCGCGAACTCCGACCAGTCCAGGCCGCGATATACGCCCTGCAACCGGCGGTAGAGACCGGGCCGGTCCGCCAGGTCGTCGCCCCAACTCGCCGGCCGCGGAATGTCTTTGACGTCGTAGCGCTCACGGTATTCCCGCGGAACGACGAAAGGATCGTGCGGCCCCTCGCTGCTGATGAAGAGCGCCCACGGCTGCGATTCGTCCTCGTGTCGGTCGAGGAACTCGATGCCCCGGGAGTAGAGGTAGTGCTCCGCGGTAGCCTCGACCGGCTCGTCGGTTACTCCGTAGAGCAGGAAGTCGTGATAGCCCTTGTGCCGAAGGTCGTATCGCTCGGCCAGTCCCGCCTGGGCGCCGAGTCCCAACCGTTCCCGGTACTCGTGGAACCCCTGGCTGCCCGCGCCGCCCTGTTCGATGAGCTCGTACTCGTCGAAACCGAACCGCTCGAGCTCGTCGCTGCGCTCGACATGCCACTTGCCGAAGTAACCGGTTCGGTAGCCGGCCTGTTGCAGCGTTCGGCTCCAGAACGGGAGATCCGGCTTCAGGTCGGCGCGGTAGGTCTCGACGGCGTGGGTGATGTCGACCATGCCGTGGCTGTGGGGCAACAGGCCGGTCATCAAGCTTGCCCGGCTGGGAGAGCACACCGGATTCTGCGAGTAGCATCGTTCGAAGCGCACCCCGTCACCGGCCAGGGAGTCGACGTGCGGGGTGTGGCAAGGGCTGTCCGGGGCGACCGTGTCGGCGCGTTGTTGGTCGGTTATCAGGAAGAGGAGATTGGGACGCCTGCCGCCCTTGTTCATAGCACCTGCACGGCCCGTCGTCTTGTCGTCCTCGCTGTGGCTCATACCTGGGCGCTCCTTGACTCTAGGTTACCGTCCGTCGCTTGACCAGGAGGGGCGGAGAATTTATACTGCACCAGATGGTTCAGTATGCGGCTCGCTTCGACACTACCTTCTCGGCGCTCGCCGACCCGACACGGCGCGGAATACTCGAACGGCTCTCGCGTGGGGAGGCCTCGATCAGCGATCTCGCCACGGACTTCGAGATGACGCTCAACGGCATCAAGAAGCACGTGCGAGTTCTCGAAGGCGCGAACCTGGTGTCAACCGAAAAGGTCGGACGGGTTCGAAGCTGCCGGCTGGGTCCGAACCGCCTGGAGGACGAGTCGGCCTGGATGGAGACGTATCGGCGGATGTTGGACGGTCGCCTCGACCGCCTCGAGGCATTCCTGGAAAGGACGAAGGGATAATCGTGAAACAGGCAGAGAAGAATTCGGCCGGCACATCGACGCTCACCACCCCTACTGACCGTGAAATCCGCATCGAGCGCGTTTTCAACGCTTCGCGTGATCGCGTCTGGCGGGCGTTCACCGAACCGGACCTGGTTGCGCAGTGGTGGGGCAGGGGAAACAAGCTGGTGATCGAACGCATGGAAGTGGAGCGTGGCGGCCACTGGCGGTTCGTGGAACATGCCGACGGCGACACCCACGGCTTCGAAGGGCGCTTTCGCGAGGTGACTCCACAGGATCGCCTCGTCTACACATTCGAGTGGGACGGCATGCCGGGGTACGTGGTCATCGACGCAGTGGACTTCGAGGATCTCGGCGGCGAGAGGACGCGGGTGGTTACCACGGCGCTGTTCCACACCAGCGAGGAACGCGACGGAATGCTGAAGTATGGGATGGAGACGGGACTCAATCAGAGTTACGACGCGCTGGATGCTCTGCTCGAGAACTTCCCTCCAGAAGTCGCGTAACGTCGTCGATGTGAGGAAGGGACGGCTGCGCCCCGTGACGAGTGACAGCCAGGGCGCCGGCGGCGCAGCCGATCCGGATGGCTCGATTCAAGCTCTCGTCTCTCGCCAGGCCGGCTGCCAGCCCTCCCACGAAGGCGTCGCCGGCCGCGGTGGTGTCTACGGCCGTTACCGAAAAGGCCGGCAGATGGCCGGCAGAATCGGCGGTCTGCCAGATGACCCCTCCAGAGCCCAGGGTTATCACGACTTCGGGAATTCGAGCGGCCAGTTCCGATAGAGCCGTCCCGGCATCTCCTGTCTTCCCTCCCTGACCCAACAGCGAGTGCGCCTCGGATTCGTTGACTATCAGCAGGTCGGTGCCGGAAAGCCCGTCGAGCCCGAGCGCCCATGCCGGCGCGGCGTTGACGATCACCCGCGCCCCTGCCGCCCGTGCCAGCCAGATCGCCTGTCGTACCGTCTCCGGCGGGATCTCCAATTGCAGCAGCACGACCGCTGCCCCCTCGAACAGTTCCGACGTGAGCGAGCGAGGCGTAAGGCGCGAGTTGGCGCCGGGAGAGACGATGATAGTGTTCTGACCCTGCTCGTCGACGGTGATGAACGCCGCGCCGGAGGGGGCCGAGACCGTTGACAGCGAAGTCACATCGATCCCCTCGTCCGCGAGGGCTTGCTTGAGGGTGGGGCCGAATCCGTCGCTCCCCACCCGGCCCACGAACCGCACTTGCGCATTCAGACGGGCGGCCGCTACCGCCTGGTTGGCGCCCTTGCCGCCATGGTGGGTCTCGTAGTCGGATCCGAGCAGCGTCTCGCCCGGTTGCGGGAACGCGGATACACGGGTCACCAGGTCGATGTTCACGCTGCCGACTACTAGCACGTGCCCAGGGTCCTGCCCGGCGCCGGTGAACAATCTTTTCATGCCAGAAACGCCAGCCGGGCGCTGGCCAAGTCGAAGAGGGCGTGGCCGACGCTCTTGAATACGACTGGGCCAGGCAGATGATGAAGTTGCGCAGCTTCCATCTCCGGAGCGAGCACCTGCGCCAGCTCTCGCGCACGCTCCCACTGCCATGCGCCGGCGCCGACCGCGGCGATGAGGTCGCCGGCCTCCTGCCGGGCGGCTGCCAACGTGTCCACCACCACGCTGCTTCCGCCGATCAGCTCCGGGCTCAGCTCGGCCATGCCCGGCCGGAAAGCGCCCACGGCACACACCATCACGTCTTCGGCTAGGCTGCCGGCCAGTACCGGCGTCTGGCTGGTGGTGGCCGTGACGATCAGTTTCGCCTTGCCCAGCACTTCGTTCGGATCGTCGACTACCCGAGCGTCCATCCCCAGCTCGCGACCAAGGCCGGCCAGCGTCTCGGCCCGATGGCGGGTACGGGAACTGATGAACACGGTGTCGACTCCCAGTCCGATCCGAAACGCTTCGAGGTGTGCAGTTGCCTGCGCTCCCGCCCCGAATATCAGAAGCGGCCCAGTGGGTACCGGGGCGAGCTTCCGGGCGGCCAGCAGCGACAGGGCGGCGGTGCGTCGGCCGGTCACCGTCGCGCCGTCGAGGACGCCCATGCGCTCGCCACTGCCGGCGCGCATAACCACCACCTCACCCTGAATGGTCGCCAACCCCTTCGCGCTGTTCCGCGGATGGACGGTAACCAGCTTGGTGATGGCGACGTTTTCGTCTGAAGCCGGCATCACCAGCAGCTTGCCGCCGTCGGGCAGCTCGAGGATCAGCCGTTCGGGCACCTGCACCTTGCCGCCCTCGTACTCCAGCAGCATGGCGGCGATGGTATCCGCAAGTGCCGGATAGGGCAGGAGTGCCGCGGTTTCCCCTGGCCCCAACGACCGCGGTGGTTCGACTTTCATCGTGGCCTCCGCCCCGAGGATAGCCGGCCGATGTCGCGAGTGCGGGAGACGGCCGTGCCGGAACCGAACGTGGCACCGGCGACTCCGCTGGCGTCGAACGGCACGAGTTCCTGCGCCTCGTCCAAGTCGAGCGCCGTAACTGGAACCCCGAGCCGCTGTTGCGCCGGTGATCCCGGCGCCAATCACTATGGTGTCTGCTTCAACCAAGGCTGCTTACCGGCCGCCGGGCCGGTTCCGGACCACAACACACCGCGTTCTTGCCCATGCGCTTTGCGCGGTAGAGGTTCTCGTCTGCTCGCTGCAGCAGAGTAGGTACATCATCGTCCGTCGCCGCCGTCGTAACGCCTACGCTCAACGTCACCTCGACGGCCCGGCGTACTTCGTTCCACGGGAATGCCTCGACTGCGACGCGTACCTTCTCGGCTACCAGGTGTGCCTCATCGAGATCGGTCTCGGGAAGCAGCAGGACGAACTCCTCGCCGCCTACCCGTGCCGCCACATCGATCTCCCGGGTGTTGCCCCGAAGTATCCCGCTGAAGTGGACGAGAATCTCGTCCCCCACTACGTGTGAATGGCGATCGTTTATCACCTTGAAGTCATCGATGTCGCACATGACCACGCTGAACGGCTTGCCGCCGAATCGTTGCAGGCGGTTCAACTCCTCGCGCAGTCGATTCTCCAACTCACGCCGATTGAACAGCTTGGTAAGGGGGTCTTCGCGACTGAGGCGCTGCAGTTCCGCGGACTTTTCCTCCAACGCCCGGTGCAGCTCCCGCAGCTCTTCGTAGGCCGCGCTCAGTTGCCTGTTGCTCTCGCGAAGCAGTTGCCGCTCACGGCTGGACTGCTCCAACTCGCCTTGCAACAACAGCGCCTGGGACTGTTGCGAGAACAGTTGCCGCGCGAGCTGGCGGTCCATTTCGTGATAGTGCCGGAAGCACTCGAGCGCCTCGCGCCAACGGCCCAGCGCTTCCAGCGCCTTGGCCAACCCCAGACAGGCGTTCGCCCCGGTCTGGTGACTGCCCGTCGCCTGCGCATCAGCGAGCGCTCTGCGGTAGAGCCTCTCGGCCTTCTCGGGTTGGCCGATGTCGAGATGCAATTCAGCCAGGGAGTGTACGGTCTCGTCTGCGAAGGAGCCCTCATTGCTGTCGAGATGGACGAGCGCTTCGCCAAAGCAGGCGAGCGCCTCTTCGGTCCTCCCCAGCTTGCCCAGCACCACCGCATACTTGGTCAAGGTCGGCGCGAGATACATGGTGTCGTTCGCCTCGCGGACCTTACGCAGGCACTGCTCGTGGATCTCCAACGCCCGATCCAGTTGACCCAGCTCCTCCAGCGCGCGGCCGACGTTCGCCAGGGCGATGATCTTCTCGCGCTGCGTTCCCTTGGCTTCGAAGCTGACTCGGGCTCGCCCGAAGAATTCGAGAGCTCTGCCGGCGTCGCCCTGAACCATATAGAGGTTGCCGATGTTGTTCAGCGGCCCGCCGGCAGGCGAGCCGCCATGCTTTTCCAGGAGCCGCAAGCTTGCGAGCAGGTACTCGAGACCCTGTTCGTAGGAGCCCAGATGCGAGTGAAGCATGCCTGCATCGTTCAAGACCGCGGCCTTCACCTCTGCATCAGCGACATCGCGAGATTCCTTGAGTGCCTCGTTCACGTGCCGCAGGGCCTGCTCGAACTCCTGCTGAAGGAAGCAAACCCGCGCGAGCAGGCGGTAGGTCTCGGTACGGGCCTGCTCGACACCAGCCGTGCCTTCGAGTGCGGCAATCGCGTCGTCCAGCACCCGGTACGCAGCTGCCTTCTCGCCAAGCTCGAGGTGGCACGCGCCAATAGTGCGCAACGCGTTGCCCATCTCCGTCTCGTCGCCAACTCGCCTGGCTTCCGACTCGGCATCGCGGGCAATCGCCAGGGCTTCCGCCGGCTCTTCCTTCGCTCGCGCCCACGCCCTCTCGTTTAGTTCCGCGAGTGGAACGGTGGTCATCAACTTTTACTCCATCTGCTGCCGCAGGGTGCCGGCGCGAACCGACTGTCCACATGGTAATGCCTGGCGTTGGTCGGCGGATGAAAATTGCCGCCGAACTGTGCGGCACGTACCCTGCGGTCAAGTTGGGCGAGTCGATCGGGCAGGTTGATCGGGCGAGTCGATCGGGCGAATCGATCGGGAGGCGAAAAGCTGCTCGATTGTCGGAAACCGCAGCTCGGGCACAGAACTTAACGGCAATGCTTAACGGCGATTAAGTTTGGGTAAGGCAGGAGTAAGCCGCGCCTGGGATCTTGTGGGCGCGGGCCAACGACCG
>JBBDRK010000017.1:0-72207 GCA_040905465.1 Trueperaceae bacterium
GCGCCCTTCCTGGTCATCGCCGGGTTCGAGCGACGGAGAGGGGTGATCGGTAGTGGCGGTGCTGATCGAGGCTATCAACGTCATCGTGCGGAACGAAACGATAGAGGAGAGGTACCTGGGGGGAATGGTCCAGTTCCGGCGGGAGCGTCCGAACGACACCTTCTCCAGTGACGGGCTCCTGACTAGGCTCGGGTTCATGGCTCCACCCGATGTCAAGGCCTTCGTCGACCGCTTGCAGGAGCGCGGTTTAGAGCTGGTTTCCGACGGGCGGTTCGTCGACATCGTGATCGTCGACCAGCATCAGGGCGCTACGGCCGAATGTGAGTGGCTCGGCTATGGGCGCCACGTCCGCGGGTTTTCGTACGTCTTCCTGGCGGGCACCGATCCGAAGGGTCTGGTCGCCGTGCCCAACGGCTGGTCGCTCGACTCTTCGCTCACGAAGCATCACGATTTCGTCTCGAACGAGAACATGGCGAGCGAGATGCTCTTCCTGCGCCACGAGTGGAGCAGCGACGTCTACCTCCACCGTCGCACGGGCAGGGAGGTGCGGCTTGTGCGGGCGGGCGGCGGGCTTCCCAAGCGATTGGTCAACTGAAGGTGTGCTGGTCGGTTCGTGCGACCTCGGGGGCAAGGTGGGTCGCTGGCCGACGGCGGAGGCGGGACGCGTTTCTTTTCGGCGCCTATCCCAACACGGCCCTTCTCGCCTGCCGAAGCACGTCCAGTACGTGCGTACAGCATGACGGGTCGGCAGCGAAGGCCTGGCTGCTGGTGTGGTAGGTCCTTAACGTGGGTATCGACGGTTTTTGGTCGAGCCGGTCCCAGCCGCGCTGAGCGTTACTTCCGGGATCCAGAAACGATCCCCCTCATCGAGGTTCTCGCGCGCCTGCAGCAGGTGACGCTGACACACGAGAGGATCTGTCCTGTCCTCCTCGACAAGCAGACACTCGACATCGATCGGCCCCTATATCTGATTGGTCGCGTCGGGTGAGCCCTGCTGAATGCCTCAGGAGCTGTGCTAGGGCAATACGTAGTTATGAATATCTAGCGAGTGGTAGGTTGTGCATGACGTGTGCATATGATTGACGCGACGCCCCGGACTGCTGAGGCTTACCTCGGGCCATGCCGCTTCGGCCAGTCCCGGCCGCAACTCTTCTTGGTCGAGAACATAGGTAAGTGCGCCGTAAAGTTCCAGCAGAATCCGCAAGGCGAAAGGGCCCTGACTAACGAACTTGTAGGATTCGGTGTCGCTGGGGCGCTGGGAATTGAGCATCCAAGAGTCGGGCTTGTTGAGGTAGGTGCAGATGTTTTGCCACACGATGGTGGATTGTTCGTGCAGGACGATGACGGCAGGCAGATAAGGTTCCAGCCCGGCATGCACTTTTATTCTCAATGGCTTGAACCCGTAAATCGTGTGGGGCCGGAAGATCTGCTTGGGATGACCGTGCAGAACCCGCACATGTTCGCTGGAGTAGTGGTACTTGATACACTTCTTGATAATTGGGACCGGAAGCCGGCAAATCTAAATCTACTTCTGCACAGGGAACGAGATCGACAGTACCTTAAATTGATTGACCTAGGAATGGCATTTGGAGGAAGCCTGTGGACGATAGGGAATTTCCGAGATCCTAGTTTACTTCCGCTGACGGTGCCGCTTAGATATGCGGACGTGCTACCCCAATATCTTTCGGCAATAAGAGTTGAGCAGGACTTCGAAAGGTATTTGCCGAAATTAAGTAATGTGACGCACGAAGCCGTTCGAGCCCTTCTAGATCTTGTCCCGGATGCTTGGCAGATTACGGAAGAGGAGCGATCTTCCCTGCTAAGATTCATAATTCAAAGGGTCGAGGCACTGCCGAGATACTTTGAGCAAAGACTTCAGAAGGAAGTCTGGTGGCAATGAACAAGATGGATGCCTTTTATTCGGTTCTTCGGTATATACCGAACATGCTCCGCGGAGAATTCGTCAACGTGGGTGTCGTACTCGTTTGCCCGAAAATGCAGTTTCAAGGGATACGGACGATTCCGAGTTTCGGTCCGGAATCGAAAGTAAGAGTACTGGGTGAAGGCGATGGTAGATTTGTACGACATGCCGTTACTAGTCTAAGCAAGGCTCTCCAACATCGGACTATAGACCGCTTTCTGAGCAGTAAGAAGGTCGTGACAGACGGCCTGTTAACGTATGCTGGATTAAACCAGTTGAGGCTCACGTACCATAACAATATTCAGTTGACTGAGCCACGCCCGGTTCTCGTGGTAGATCCGGAATCGACCCTTGAGAACCTGTATCAATGTTTTGTTGGGGCGGCGAAGCGTGAGGCCGCCGGTACGGTGACACGCAAGGTCATGCGTAAGAAGGTTAAGGACGCGTTCCGCAAGGCGGGAGTTCTGGATCGCCCCGAGTTTTTCGTTGAGACCATACCACCTGTGCCGGCTGCTCCAAAAGTTGACTTTGCATACAGGAATGACGTAATGCACTATTACCAGGTGGTACCGTTTGAAGGATCAAACAGTACGCGTCATACTGTGCAAAGTTATCGGATGACGGCGCGTGACATGCGTGACGCGTCTAATTTGGACGACATGTATCGGTCCGCTGAGTTCACGGTCCTCGGACACTATCCTGAACACCGATTGTCAGGAGAAACTGAAGAGCTTGTTCAGGTATTAAATAGCGAGGGAATCCGGACGCTAGACTACTTGGAGGCAGGTAGTCTGGCTCGCAAGATTGCCAAACAGCTCAATGTGCATGACCATTTATTCGGGACGAACTGAGCACAGTTGCCCGCTTCCGGATTGATTGCGTACACAGAGTGTGCAAATCAATAGCAATGGCCGGCTACGACTGCGCACTGCTTACTACGCGGTCCGGCCCTACCGACGTACCGACTCGATAAGTCGCCGAGAATTCGCACCTGTATCTCGCGGACCTGCAAGCTCTCTCCTCGTGCTCGCCCGAGTCTTGCCGACTGGTCAGGCTGCGCCTGCGAAGTCGAAGACGTAGAACGGCCCGCGCCCCCTGATGCCTGTGCCTGGGTTGCGCAGGTGGAGGAGGCGCTCAGGGAAGTGGTGGAAGCCCGCGGCGACGGTGCCGCAGACGAGGCTGTCCAGCTCGCCGTCGAATCCATCCGCACTCCGCGGTTCGGACCCTCAGCCCCCGCAGCCCACGCACCAGGACCGTAGGCATGGTCCCTCACGCGACTGCCGCCATCCAAGGAATATTCGCCCTCCTATAGCGGTTGTAGAAGCGACATTGGGTTGCGGGGACCGGCGTGGAAGCCGGACAATAGCCCAAGGAGGAACATGCGCCTTTATTTGACGGGAGTTGCCTGCGTCGGCAAGACGACCATCGGCCGCAAGGCGGCTGCGCTGCTGGGTCTCGCCTTCTTCGATCTCGACCAGGAGGTGGAAGCGTTCTTCAAGACCGCAATCCCGCGCTTACGGCGCGAGCACCTGACCGAGTATTCCTACCGAAAGGAGGCGGCGAAGGCGCTGGCTCATCTCTTGTCTTGTCCCGAGTCGTTCGACAGTATTATCGCCCTCCCTCCCAGTGGCTTGATGCAAGGGTACTTGGCTGTGCTGAAGAAGCATCCGGGCGTGATCGCGGCGCTCTGGGATAAACCCGAGAACATTCTCGAGAGGATTACCTTCTACGACGACTACTCACGGCAAATCGAGCGTAGTTTGAGCGAGCGTGAGAGGCGGCTCTACCTGAAGGAGATCAAAGCCGATATGTCGTACTTCGGTAGGACATACCGGCAACGGGCCCACCTGCAGATAGAGATTTCCGGTCTGGATGCAGAGGGCGCCGCTAACGCGGTCAAAGAGAAGGTCGAGGCGGCCTTCTCGGCGAGCTCCATCAATCCGAACCTTTCACGTCACTAGTGGCATCGAACATCGATACCTGCACCGCGTTCTTGCGATTCTCCGCGCCCGAGCGGTCCATGAAGCGGTATCCCAGGCTCCTGTATCCGGCCTCTCGTTTGAGCGCCATTCTTGCTAACATCGGCTCGTGTTCGTCTACGTAGTCGTAGATGAGCACGTAGTGTTTGGCCGCGTGTTTGCGGTGAAGCCTCCCGGCGTATTGGGCGAGAGTTCCGCGCCAGGAGATGGGCATGGTCAGGAATAGCGTGTCGAGTCGGGCGTCGTCGAAGCCTTCGCCCAGGAACTTGCCCGTAGCCAGTAGGACCCGTTCCTCGTGATCCTTGATGGTTGCCAGGCGTTCCGCCGCCTCTCGTGCCTCCCGCGGTTTCATTCCGCCGCTGAGGACGACGAGGTTCTTGACGAACCCCGACAGGCGCTTAGATAGATGTTCCAGGTGATCTTTGCGCTCGGTGATCACCAGTGGTGAGCGGCCGGCTTCCAGGGAGGCAATGATGTCATCGAAGATGAGGTCGTTGCGCTGCTGGTCTTGGGCGAGTTCCGCGTAGAGCTTCTGGATGGTCTGCCGCCGTTCCGGCTCTTTCGGCGCGGCTCGGAATTGCGTAGTTCGGACGATCACCCGATGTTCGAATGGGCGGCGTTTGGCCTGCTTCCTGGCGCTCACTCGATATCTTAGTGGGCCGCACTGCATGAAGATGATCGGGTGGTGGCCGTCCTTGCGGGTGACGGTGGCTGAGAGCCCCAGCACGTACTTGGCCTTGGCTTCTCTGGCGACGGCCTCGAAGCCTACCGCCGACAGGTGGTGGCACTCGTCGATCACCAGGTGCCCGTAGTCACCAACCAGGTCCGACACTACTCCCTTTCGGAACAGGCTCTGCATTAGGGCGACGTCGATTTTTCCGGTTGGCTTCTTCCTGCCGCCATGGAAGGCCCCAATGTCTTTCGGGTCGATGTTGAGAAACACCTGAAGTCGCGCCACCCACTGCTCCAGGAGCTGTCTACGATGCACCAGGATGAGCGTGTTGCGGCTGCGCTCCGCTATTAGCTTCGCCGCAACCACGGTCTTTCCGAACGCGGTCGCGGCGGCGAGCACGCCGTTCTCGTGCTCGAGGAGGGCTGATGCAGCCTTCTCCTGGTCGGGAGCCAGCTCGCCCAGGAAGCGTGCCGAAAGCAGCGTTCCCTCCTGGCGCTCGTCTTGCACGGTGACACTGATGCCGAGGTCGCGGAGGCAGGTATGGAGCTCGTCGAGGCAACCGCGCGGTAGGGCCAGATGGTTCGGGAACAGCTCGGCGCACGAGATGATGCGGGGCTTGCCGAAGGTCGGTAGTCGCATCGCTTGCGCGGCGTAGAACTCCGGGTTCTGGAAGGCCGCGAGCCGCGCGAGGCGGTTGGTTAGCGCCGGCGGCAGGTTCGAGCGCTCGACGTACAGCCTGTTGCCCAGCACGACCTCCACCTCTTCCGGCAAGTCCCCTTGGATCGGCGACTCCTTCATTCGCCTCGAGGGTGGTGAGGCCCACGGCTCGTCGTCCTCGTCCGCTGATGGCAGCGTCATGCCGAGGATCTGCCCTGTGGAACTCGCCTCGGTGACGATCGCCAGAACCTGCTGCCGAGATAGCTTGTCGACACAGGACAGATACGACCACTGGTCCGCGTAGGGTTGCAGCTCGCCGTCCAGGAAGACCGTGTTGCCGTGCTCACGAGCGCGGCCCTGGAGAGGCAAGGCGATCAGGTTCCCGAAGCCGCCGGCAGGGGTGATGTCCTGGCTGGGGAAGAGGCGATCGTAGGAGTCGAAGCCTATCTCGGGGGAGCGGTCCATGGCGGCGGTGATCAGCGCTGCTGCGAGCCTCCTAGCCTCCACGGCCGGAACCGGTTCCGAGAAGAACATCCAGGCATGGGCGCCCTCTCCTGATCGGGAGCGCTCGATCGCCGGCCTCACGCCGCTGGCCTTGGCGGCTTCGCGGAAAGCGGTAACGTCTTGCCTCCACGACTTCTTGTCGAAGTCGAGGGCAACGAACCAGCACGTTTCGTCGGGCAGCATAGGATAAACCCCGAGCGTGAAATCGCCCGGTCGGCCCGGCTCCCTGCCCGTCAGGTGGTAGGACAAGACGTCTTCGGTGAGCGGCCAGAACGCTTGATTTGGGCACTCCCCGCACTTGACCCGGGGTTTGCCGCAGACCCCTCGTACCCACTCGTTCCGACAGGCCGGAGCGTAACCTGACTTGCCGGTCTTCGGGTTCTCCCAGCGCCTTGCGTAAACGTCTTCGCGGCCGCGGAAAAGCGAAGCGAAGAGTGCGATCTTCTCCGACGACGGCGAAGTCTTGGCGAGGCCTGGCGCATCCGACCGTTCTCGATCGCCGGTCTTTCTCGCGGAGGCGGATTCGAGCGAGGCCAGGCTCTTGGCGATTGCCGCCCTTTCGCGGTCTAGCTCGGTGAGGCGCTCCTTCAGGTTCTCGATATGTGCGGCGGTGTCCTCAACCATTCGGGAAGAAAGCCCTCTCTTATCTAGGCTCGAGCTTATCCCAACTGATGACTTCCCCTCGCTGGGCCGTGCGGTTACGCAGGTACGCCGTTGCTGGAAGCGGCCGCCGAACGAGTGAAACAGAATTGGGCGCTGGCAGGCCATCGTGGATGGCGGGTAGACGCACGTGTCGATCAACTCGCCGAGAGGGAGCCCCGGTGAGCGCGCCAGCCTTGATTAAAGCCAAGTGAGCAGGAGTGAAGGTGGCCGACGGCCGCTACAGTTGGCCCATGGGAATGTTCGACCGGATCCACCTGGAGAACGAGATCCCCGATCCGGAACTCCGCGACGAGGAGTGGCAGACGAAGAGCCTCGAGAACATGCTCCTCGACTACCGCGTTACCAGGGAAGGCGAGTTGATCGTCAAGCGGCAGGAGTTCGAGCCGCACGAGGATCCGGAGAGCTTCACGGGGTTTGTCTTGAAGGCGGTGCGAGAGTGGGAGGAGAAGGTCGAGCACCACGGCGTGGTGGAGACGTACGCCCACCAGGATCTGCCTGATGAGTCGACGCGGGTTCTGACGTACTTCCTCTTCTTCACCTATGGGAGGCTGACCAGTCTCGAGCGCACCGAGAGGGTGCTTCCGCCAAGGAAGCCTCTGCCGAGGTTGGAGGATGACAGCCCCCGCGTGAGGAATACGTTCGGTGAGCTCGAGGTCGATCTGCCCGAGACAATCCGGATCTTGGCGCTGGAGCCCGAAGGGAACTTGTTTCTTCTCGCCCTCGGATTCGATGGCTACTTGCATTGCCGCTCGTCGAGCAGCGACGGGGGCATAGAAATCCGCGGAAACAGTCAAGCGGATGCCGGAGAAGCGAAAATGGTCAGCTCCGGTGTGGTGAGGCATCTGCACGGGGCGGAGATCGAGATTCTGGCTGAGTCAAGAAGGGGTATTGAGCATCTTCTGGTGCTCGCGCCGGGTGGCTACCGTGCGGAGTGGAAGCGCGGGGATTCACAGAGGTGAGTGTCTCGACGAGAGGCTCTGCCGCGAGTAAATCGCTCCACCTTTACACCTTTTTGCTAGTATTCAACCAGGAGGAGTCATGGCGTTGAATATCAAGAGTCCGGAGGTGGAACGCCTCGCTTCGGAGTTGGCAAAAATCACCGGTGAAAGCAAGACGGAAGCGGTACGCAAGGCGCTTGAGCAACGGAAGGCTAGCTTGTCGGTAGGAATCAACATGGGCAAACGAGAGCGGTGGATCGAGTTCCTCGAGTCCGAGATCTGGCCGGATATCCCGAAAGGGCAGCTGGGTCGCCGGCTAAGCAAGGAGGAAGAGGAAGCTATCCTGGGCTTTGGGCCTGAAGGCGTATGATCCTCGACACCAGCGCCATCATCGCCATCCTGGTTCGAGAACCCGAGTGGGACCGCCTGATAGGTGCGCTCGAAGGCGCTGCTTCCATAGCATGTGGGGCGCCGACTCTTGCAGAAACGGGCATCGTACTGGGAAACCGCTTTGGTTTCGAATCAGCCAAGGTGCACCGGTTCGTGCAGGAGTTTGGTGTCCAGACAGTGCCCTTCGGCGGCGAGCATTGGGCTCAGGCAGTGCGGGCATATCGAAGGTATGGGAAGGGTCGGCACAAGGCGAACCTCAACTTCGGCGACTGCCTTGCCTACTCCGTGGCGAAGCTGTCCCGCCTGCCTCTGCTCTTCGTAGGAAACGATTTTGCCGAGACCGATCTTGAGACTGTCGGCTATTGATCGGGAGCAACTCGGCGAACCGGAATAACGTCTTCGAGAGGTACGGCCTGGCTTTCCTCGACGCAGTCCGCTTGATTCATCTCCTCGAATATCGGTACCCACGTGAAGCATCCATCTCGAGGCAACCCCATCGATGCCGGGTCTCACCGGGGCGATCTCTCAACCCGGATCATTCAGTCGGGATCTCCTGTTTCCGCCAACGGTCTTGGCGAACGTACCGATCAATGTCGATTTGGACGCGGCAGCTTAGCGGCTCCAGACGGGGGCGCTGCCGCGGGCGACAGGGTGCAGCTGCCCGGTCAAGGTCACCACGTAGATGCGTGTGATGCCGTCGTCGTCGACAATGGGCAGCACCAGCGCGTCGCTCGCGGGCGACCAGATGTCGTGGCTGAGGGTGTACTGGTCGAAGAAGGGCAGAAACTGGGCTATGAAGAGCGGGCTGGGCCGGAAGGTGGCCACCTGCCACACCTTGCCGCTGGCTACCTCAGCGACGGCGAGATCGAGCAGCGGCAGGCGCTGCTGCCCGTCTGCGTCGTCGGCGTCCCCACCGCCCTCGTCCCGTAACGCCGGGGTGAAGTAGGCGATACAGCAGCCGTCAGGGGACCAGAAGAAGGCGATGGCGAGCTGGGGGACCAGGGGCTCCAGCAGCCCCGACTCGGCGTCCAACAGGGAGATCGGCCCGTAGAAGTAGGGCGCCTGCCCAGGGGGGCTAATGAATGCCAGGAGGTCCGCCGTCGGACTCCAGCTGAGGGCTATCAGGCCCTGGTGGCCCACCTCGCGGGCCACCGGTTCTGCTTCGACAGCCTCCAGCTGCGGATTGCTCTGCACGACCAGGCGCCCGCGGCCGAGGGCGTCCACTGCGCCGTAGGCGATGTAACGTTCGCTGGCGGAGATCCCTGGCGCCTGGAAGAAGCCGGGGGCGGCCAGGTCCCCGCCGGGCCCCTCCCCAGCGGCGTCGATGAAGGTGAGCCTGGAGCCCGGGCCAGCGAAGCCGGTATGCCTCAGCAGACCCTCCCCGTCGGCTGTCCACTGCCAGTAGAAGGGTTGCCCGGTGAGCCTGAGGCGGCTCTTGGCGTCTTCCGGCGAAGCGATGTGCAGACCGATGCCGCTGGGATGGTTTGCCAGAAAGCCAAGTTGCCGGCCGTCCGGGGTCCAGTAGAGGTAGAACGGTGGCTCCTCTTGGCTGCGGTAGAGTTCCTGAGGCTCGGCGCTGGCGCTATCGGCAACCGTGTAGACGGCGCCCCCCGCGGTATCTGCCCCGATGACGGCCAGGGTGGTGCCGTCAGGGGACCAGGCCGGAAACTGAAACTGCCGACCCGGCTCGGTGAGGATCCGCAGCTCGCTGCCGTCCGGGGCCACCGTCGCCACGCGCCCGTCGGGATCGATGAAGGCGATGCGCCCCTGATCTTGGGCTAGGCTCAGGCTCAGGTGCGACAGGAGCAAGACGGCTAGCAGGACCGGCACTCCCCCGAAGGCTCGTCCGGTTGTGCTCACGCCACCAGTCTAGCGGCCCCCGGGCGGCCAAGGCCATGTTCTGCCGAGGCTTCTACGCTCACTTGCCTTCAGGGGGCTTCGCTCAAAGCCCTCAGGTAGCGGCGAATGGAGGTTCGAGATCACGGAACATCGGAAAGTGACGAACGTTGAGGGTGGCTAGGTCGAGTCCTCGTGTTTGCGATGTTGCTGCAATGAGATAGTCGCCAAGGCCGATACCGGCGTGGCTTCGCCGGTAATTACGCATCAGCTCACCGGCCCTACGAGCTATGAGCTCAGTCACTGGTTCTGCGCGCAAGGAGCCGAGCAACGCCCATACTTCGCGCCGCTCGGGTGACCGCATGCCGCCAGTCAGTTCGGCGACTGTCACGACACTCACGGCAAGCGGACCACCGATACGGGCTTGCTTCAGCCAGTCGCGGGCCCTTTCTGCGCCTCGGAGATGCGCAATGAGCACGTCGGTATCGACCAGGGTCAAAGGGTTTGCCGCCACATGCGCGTCAAGTGCTTCTCCCGGTCGCCGGTTTCTCGCGAAGGGGCATCGACGTGCTCGAGGACGGCGAAGGAGCTCTCGATTGCCGCCAGGTCGCCGGCGAGATCATCGTCTCGTTCGACCAATGCCCTGTCCAGAAGGCGCCTTATCAATTCTGCCCGCGACACGCCCTCTTCGGATGCAAGCCGGTCGAGCCTCTCGGTCTGCCGCTCCTCGAGGTAGATATTCGTCCGTCGCATACACCGCATCATACACCATCTTCAGCGTCGGGCCCGTCGTTGCTCGTGCGCCAGGAACAGATCCGCCGTCGGTATAGATGTCAGGACGCTCGTCAATCGCCTGCTCGAGCGTGGGTTCGAGCTCACAGTTGTTCTTGAATCACAATTTTGCCTCCCTATACTCTGCGAAAAGAGTCAGTGACTAGGTGACTTGTTCTTCTCTCTCCGAAGAGGGTGTCGTCTTGAAGTTCGAGGTGTCAGCTTGGACCGGCCAGCGTTCATCGCTTACCGAAAGCTTGGGCCGGGAGGTGTTGAGGCTCATAAAGGCGGAGGAACTCGGTCCCGGCGACCGCCTGCCCAGCGTCAAGAAGCTGGCCGAACGGTTCTCCGTCGCCACGCCCACCATGCGCGAGGCGCTAAGGCTGCTGCAGATGGCCGGCAACATCGACATCCGGCACGGGTCGGGAATCTACGTGCGCGACGGGATCTCCCGGCTTGTCCTCGCCAACCCCTATCCCGGCGACCTCGACGTCGACACCATCCTCAACCTGCTCCGCACCCGACTGCTGATAGAGCCGCCGGTGGCCGAACTCTCGGCAATCGCCGGGACTGAAGGTGCCTTCGACGAGCTCGAGGGGTTGCTCGCCGAAGCCGAGCGCCACCTGGCCGGCGACCAGGTGGCGGACGGCGTCCTCGGGCTGGCGAACATGAAGTTCCACCGGGTGGTCGTTGGCGGCTGAGCAGCACACCTTCACCGTGCGCTGCTTCGATGGCAGCGGCGAACCGCAGATCGCCGAGCGAAACCGGGATGGTCCCAGTGGGCGGGTCGGGGCTAGATCTGGAATGGTGCCGCAGACGGGTGCGGAAGCTCTGGTAAGGGCGTCCTGCGCATCGACGCGGGCGGGTCACTCTCGCTATCCCTCACTCGCCGAATGGGTCGTTCATCGAGATCGACCACACCGCCCGACAAACATCCGAGGTCCGGTTGATCCAACTGTGGTGCAGGATGCTGGGGAAGGAGATGGTGTCGAACCTCCTGAGGGGGTAGATTTTGCCGCTGACGGTGAACTCGATCTCACCCTCGATCACGATTCCCTGCTCGAAGCCCTCATGGGGCTCGTGTGGGATGCGGGTGGAGCCGCGCTCGGCGCCCGCTTCCGCCTCAAACAGGAACAGCTTCTGCTGCCTCGAGTATGGCGAGGCTAGCACCGTGAAAGTGACTCCCTCGTAGGAATAGATGCGTTTGTGGTTGTAAGCGACCGGGTCCGGGTTGGGGTCGATCTCGTGGCTGAAGAGGTATGCGACGGGGACGCCCAGGGCCTCGGAGATCTGCCGCAGTGAGTTGATCGAGGGGTTGCCGTTGCCCGACTCGATCTTGCTGATCATCGCCGTACTGAGTGAAGACAGCTTGCCCAACTCCTCGAGGGTCATCTGCCGATTCCGGCGAAGGGTGCGGATAGCCTCACCTAGCGAGGAAACACGGTCGACCTCGTTTACTCTGCGTCTTTGCATCGGCCTGATTCTCCTAGAAGGCGTAAGGCTCGTACCGTAACCGGTAGAGGAGGAGTTCCTGGATCCGGAAGACCTCTTCCGGGTGCGAGGTGAAGGCGACAGTGCGAGGCGCCAGGCGCTCTACGCCGGGCACGAGCGTGGCGGCGTCTGCCATGTCGGTACGGAGGAAGTCTACTTCGAACGTCAGCTTCGCGGGGCCCTCGACCGGTTTCATCTCCCTCAGGCGACCGCCAATCTCATCAGCCGCCGGGCCATCTCGAACTCCGGTTCACCGAGGCGCGGTTGCAAGGGCCCCACGACACCTGCCACGCCCTCGATGTCCACCGATATGAAGACCTTGTTGTTCATGTCGTCCTTCCGGATCCTTGTTTGTGCTTCGAGGGGTCGGGTCGAGAGTGACAAGGCAGGCGGCTGACTAACCCACGCTCCGCGGGTCAAGCAGGTCCCGCAACCAGTCGCCGACGAAGTTGAAGCCCATGACCGTCACCGCGATCGCCAGGCCCGGGAAGGTCGTGAGCCACCAGGCCAGGTTGATCAGGTTCCGGCCCTCCTGCAGCATCGATCCCCACGACGCGATCTTGGGCGGTACCCCCAGTCCCAGGAACGAGAGGCCGGACTCGAGCAGAATCACGAATCCCAGTTCGAGAGTGGCCACCACCAGGACAGGACTCATGACGTTGGGCAGCAGATAGCGGTGCACGATCCGGCTGTCCTTCGCCCCGGAAGCGCGAGCCGCCAGCACGAAGTCGCGTTCTTTGACCTCGAGAGTTTGGGCGAAGGCGATGCGCGTGAACTGGACCCATCTTATGGCGACGAAGGTGAATATCAGGTTCACGAGGCTCGAGCCCAGGACACTTATTATCACCAGGGCGAAGAGAATGAACGGGATAGCCAGCATGATGTCGACCAGCCGCATGATGATGTTCTGCACCAACGGGCCGGAGTATCCGGCCACTACGCCCAAGAGCGTCCCCAACACCCCGTAACCGAGGACGGCGAAGCAGGCGGTTATCAGCGAAATCCGCGAACCGTAGATGATCCGGCTGAGGATGTCGCGGCCGATCTTGTCGGTACCCAGGAGGTGCGCAGTGGAGCCTCCGTCACTCCATGCCGGCGGTGCCAGGGTATTGAAGAGATCGGTGGCGTTGGGGTCGAACGGGGCCAGCCATGGCGCGAAGAGCGCACAGAGGACGACCATGGCCACGATCAGGAGGCCGATTATGCCAGTGGGACCGAGACGGAGTCTCCGAAGCGCCATGGCCTCCCCTACTCGAGCTGCACCTGCGGGTTGAGCGCCGCATACATGACGTCCACCAACAGGTTGATGAAGGAGAAGAGGAAGGCGGCGACGAGTGCGACCGCCTGCACGACAGGGAAGTCCCGGTTGTAGACGGCGTTGACCGCCAGACGGCCCATCCCCGGCCAGGCGAAGACTACCTCGGTGAGGACCGCGCCACCCAGCAGCCCGCCCAACTGCAGGCCGACCATCGTAACGATGGGTATCGCCGCGTTTCTCAGGACATGCTTGTAGAGCACCGACCGCTCACGCACGCCTTTGGCACGTGCCACCCGCACGTAATCCTGGCTGAGTACCTCGAGGACCGCGGAGCGCGTGAGTCGCGCGATCCGTGCCATCGAGTAGATTGCCAAGGTGCTGGCGGGCAGGACGAGGGCGTTGATCGAGCCCCCGCCCATCGACGGGAACCAGCGGAGGTTCACGCTGAACACGAGGATCGCCAGCAGCCCCAGCCAGTAAACGGGCATCGCCTGGCCGACCAGGCTTAATCCCGTCGCAAGCGTGTCTACCCAGGTGTTGCGGTTCACCGCCGCCAGCACGCCAAGGGGGATGGCCAGCACTACCGCGATGAGGAGCGCCGTGGCCGCGAGGAGCGCGGTCCTGGGCAGCCGCGCCAGCACCAGGCCCAAGGCAGGTTGCTTGTACTGGAATGACTGCCCGATGTCACCTTGCAGCGCCTGCCCGATGAAGCGGACGTACTGCACCGGTAGCGGAGCGTCGAGGCCGAGTTCGTGGCGCAACTGCTGCCTGATGACAGGGGGCGTGTCCAACGGCAGGAGAAGGTTGGTGGGGTCGCCGGAGAGCCTCTGCAGGAAGAATACGACCGTCATCACTCCGAAGATGACGATAACGACGAGGCCAAGTCGCCGTGCCAGATAGGAGAACATCAGCCCTTCCCGAACTCGAAGAGGAAGGAGACCATCGAGCGGTAGAAGGGGCGGAGGTCCTCGAGGTAGATGTATTCGTTGGGTGAGTGCGAGCGGCCGCCGCGGCCGACGCCGCCGAAGGCGAAGGGTATGCCGACGACCTCGGAGAAGAGGTGGAGGGGGGCGGCTCCGGCGTGGAGTGGGTAAACGACCAGGTCGTCGGTCTGCTCCCGACACGCTTCGAGGAGGCTCTGCACCACCGCCTGGTCGACGTCCACCTTGGCCGCCGGGTAGGCGGTCTTGACATCCATCTGAACATGTCCGAAGCCCCTCCTATCGAGGTGCTCGCGGACGAGCCGAACGACCTCCGCCGGGTCCATTCCGGGCGTCGGCCGCAGGTCGAGGTAGGCGCGAGCGCGGTGGGGGATCACCGTAGGCGGGTCCTCTCCCGGCTCGACCGCGCCCACGTCGATGGCGTCGATGTTCAGGGTCGGGTCGAACATCAGGTGGGTGAGGAGGTCCTCCGGTTCGGCGTCGTACTTGAAGCGATGGGCACCCAGCTCCTCGAGCCAGGTCTCCCTGTCGAAGCCAAGGGCCAAGTCGGCGATCAACGTCCGGTCGTGCTCGCTGGGACCCGCCGAGACCTTGTCGAGCCCGTCTACGCTCAGACGGCCACTCTCTGTCTGAAGGCTGGTGAGTGCCTGAAGCAACTCCCAGGCGGGACTCTGAAGCCAGGCCGAATGCATGGCATGCACGTCACGTTGCACCGGGCCGCCCCAGTCGCCGCCCTCGACGCTCAGCTCGAGCATTACCAGCCCCTTGAAGCCGAGTCGGATAATCGTCTGACCCCGGCTGTTGGTGCTGAAATAGGGGATGAAGGCAGCGTTGCAGTCGCGCAGGAAAGCCAGATTCTCCCTGATGAACGGCTCCAGCGAAGGGCTGCCTATCTCCTCCTCACCCTCTATGAGGAAACGCAGGTTCACTGGCAGCGGCACGCCTGCATCCCGAAACGCCTTGAGGACACCGAGGAAGCCGACGAGTGGCCCCTTGGAGTTGAACGCGCCTCTTCCGACAATGCGGTGCTGCCCGCTGCCGTCGGGCACGATCTCGGCAGCGAAGGGCGGGACCGACCATCCGGGCTCGGCGGCCGGCTGTACGTCATACAGCTCATAGAAGAGGAGCGTCTTCTCTGCTTTCGCTGCGCCAAGGTGACCGTAGATAATGGGCGCGACCTGCCCGGGTGAGTGCTCGACCTCTGCGCCCAAGTCCTCGAGATAGCGGCACAGCCAATCGGCCATCTCGGCGAGACCCTCCCCGGTCTTGCTTATCGAGGGCTGGCGTATGGCCGTCAAAATATCCGCAACATAGGTCGAGAAGCTCACTTCCAGCTGCTCCAGGACCCTTTCCTTGTCGCTTTGCATCCTCATCCTGAATCCGGAAGAGGTAGGGGGAAGTCGTGCTACCCCCTACCTCCGATCGGTGAACGAAACGCTTTGGGCTAGTCGGTCGCCATCTCGTAGGCGTTGATAACACCATCCGGGCGCGGTTGCCACTGAAGGCTTTCGTTCACGCCGTAGATCGATACCTGGGAGAGCAGGGGTACGCCGGCGGCGTCGTCGATGAGCACTTGCATCGCCTCGCCGAGTATCTGCGAGCGCTCCTCGCCCCGGGCCATGTTCGAGCTGGCGAGCAGCTCGTCGACTTCAGGATTGGAATAGGTGGAGAGGAAGCCCTCGCTGTGGAAGAAGGCATCCAGTTGGGGGTACGGGTCGATCCATACGTTTCCGTGATCGTTCAGGTAGATCGCCGACATGTCCTTGGCCTGCAGGTCTGCGAACCAGGCCCCCCACTCCTCGGAGGTAACCTCGACGTTGAGTCCGACCTCGCTCAACTGCGAGGCAAGCACCAGCGCGAGGTTCCTGAAGATCGGGTATGCCGTTGTGCTGCGGAGTACGATCTCCTGGTCGCCCAGGTCGATCTCCGAGAGGAGCTCACGTGCGCGCTCCGGGTCGTACTCGAACGTGTAGTCGTTCTCATTTGGCCAGCCTGGAGTAGCCGGGCTCATGTATGAGTTGACCGGCTCGGCGTAGCCCTTGTACAGGCCGGAGACGATCACCTCCGTATTTATGGCGTGCCCTACCGCCGCGCGGAACTTCTGCTGGTCGGCGGGCGGGACGTCGGTGCCGAAGTTGAGCACCAGCGCACGGGTGCTGGGGGCGGTCTCGACCCGCACCTCGTCGATTCCGCTCAGGTAGTCGCCCTGTTCGGGGGAGATGCTCTCGATGAGGTCCGCCTCGCCAGTGACAAGGGCAGAGACGCGAGAAACCTCCTCCGGAACCACGCGGAAGGTGACGCTCTCGATAGCGGCGGGTTCGCGCCAGTAGTCCGACTTCGCCTCGAGGGCGATGTGATCGTCACGCACCCACTCGACGAGCTCATACGGCCCGGTGCCTATCGGGTTGAGCGCGAACTGGCTATTGCCGATCTCCTGTACGTACTCGGGCGGCACCGGGTAGAGGAAGGTCAACCGCACGGGGAAGAGCGGGTCGACACTGTCGGTGGTGATCCGCAGTGTCAGCTCGTCGACTACCTCGATGCTCGTGAATGTGTTGAACCAGCGAGTGGTGGGTGCCTGAAGTTCCGGATCAAGGATTCGTTCGAGCGAGAACGCTACGGCCTGAGCGTTCAGCGGCTCGCCGTTGCTGAACATGATGCCGCCCCGCAGGTGCACCAGCCATTCGGTGTCGCTGACCTGCTCCAGCGACTCGGCCAGCCACGGCTCGAGGCTCATGTCGGGCATTCGCATCACGAGCGGATCGAAGATGTGGAGGATCAGATTTCCCGTTCGCGTGTTGTCGCGGAAGGCCGGGTCCAGTGAGGTCGCATCGACCGTCTGTGCGATGACGATCGAGTCCTCGTCGCCCTGCGCCGTGGCGGCTCCGAGTGCCATCAGGCCGCAAAGCGCCAGGAAGAGGGCGACGGTAAGCGGACCTACAGAGAAGCGCTCCATCTTCAACATTTCATTCCTCCTCGGAATTGGTTCGGGTGGTTGCATGATGGTCTACTTCGTCCACCTCGCAATCTTCTCGTCGAGACCGAATACCTCTGACACGTTCTTCCCTGATTCGACCTCCTTTACGCGGTCCAACTCCCCGTGAAGGTGTTCGTCCGCCAGGTCGAGGACCCTCCGCGCGTCGTCTTTCGGCACGGCGATCACGCCATCGCGATCGCCGAGGATAATATCTCCCGGGCTGATGGGGACGCCGCCGGACTGGATGGGCACGTTGATGGCGCCCGGGCCGGTGGAACCGAAGATCTTGATGCACACGGAGCGGCTGAAGACGGGCAGGCCAAGGTCCACGATCCCTTGCGAGTCGCGGACGGCGCCGTCTACAACGATTCCGGCAACGCCCCTGCGTTGGAAGAAGTAGGCGAGTCGCTCGCCGATGACGCAAACGTCCTTGAAGCCGGCCGCGTCGATCACGACGACGTCCCCCGGCTGAACGAAGTCGATCGCCCGCTGCACGTAGAGGGCGTCCCCCGGCTTGGTCAGCACGGTGAATGCGGGGCCGGCGATTTTCATCTCAGGGGTAAGCGGCTTGATCTCGTGATGCATCACGCCGTAGCCCCCCATCGAGTCAGCGACCTTCGCGGTCTCGTGTCGGGCGAGCCTCTCTATCAGCTCCCTTGGCGGCCGGTCGAACTCGGTCCTCTCGCAGCCATGAACGGCGTGTTTCTCGGTGGTCATCGATCCTCCTGGTGCTAGAGTCGGGGGAAAAGCTGAATCCTCGAGTCTGTCTCGTTTTACTGACAGTAAAACTATACACCAGAAGTAGAATGTATGGATTGTTCGCGGTGGGTCGATCCGGACGAGTGAGCTTATGAAGTTGGCAGAGGACTTTTGGAGGACGCGCTCGGCCCAAACCGGTTACCATCGAGTCGATTGTAGGCGATCGGTAAAGTGGTCACGCGGCGCCGCGAGCCCATTCCCGCTATCTCGGGGTAGTCGACGCTCACCCAGGCCACGCCCTGGTCGCGCAATGACGCCTCGACCTCGGAGGTGTGCCACTCGGGGTTGCGAAATTCGATGGCCAGCGCCTCGCCTTCGAACCGGCTCACCAGATCGAGCAGGTAGCGGCTGTGGTCGGGGGTGCGGTGGAACGACCATGAGAACTGCGCCAGGAACGGCCCAAGCACTCGGGCTGCGCGCAGCGACTTGACCGAAGCGCGCAGCTGGCGGAAGCCGCCCTCGTCGGTGCTGCGTTCATGGGTCATCGAGCGGTGGGCCTTCACGGCGAAGCGCACGCGCCCGTCGCTCTTGCGCACCATTCCCTCGAACGCCTTCTTGCCGGGAATATTGTAGAAGGAGGTGTTCAGCTCCACGGCATTGAAGTGCGGCGCGTACGCCTCGAGAAATTCCGACGAAGGAGCGCCTGGCGGGTAGATGATGCCCTTCCAGTCGTAGTTGGTGTAACCGCCGGTACCCATATAGAGTTCCATCAGCTGGGGTGTCTCCTTCGCCCGGCGTGTGCTTGTCGGTTCTCACAGTACTTGAGCGCCTGGGCGGAAAGTAGCTGAGGTACGGCGCCGATTCGCCAGATAGTTCGTCGCCTTTGCCGACTGGGTAGGGCTACGGCCAAGAAGCCGGGTCAGAACGGGTTGTGGATGACGATTCCCGAGTGGTTGCGGCCGTCCTGCATGTCCTCACTAAATATGCGCTCCGCGCCTGCGGCCAGTGCCGCCTCCACGATCAAAGCGTCCCACAGCGAGAGCATGTCGGTTTCACTTCGCTCGGCGGCCCGCACAATCATCTTGGCGTCGATCTCGGTTGGCGAGAAGGCGCTGAGCCGGCGCACGACGTCGACCGCGTCGGTTGGGGGAAGGGGGTCGGCCAGCTTTCGAGTCACAGTCACATAGAAGTCCTGGAGCACCTGGGTGCTCAGCAGGAGAGTGTCAGCAGCTGCGTTGACCGATTGAGAACACCGTTGGCTTATCAGGCGGCGAACTGCACGTGCTTGGTCGCAAAAGGAGCTTGCGCGTAAGCTCGGTGTTTTAGAGGCGCAGGTGTCGCGGGATGAAGCGAATGAGTACCACAACGTCCCTACCGAGAAGGCACAGAGGATCCCGGCGCAAACAGCATTCTTATTTTTTTGCTTTTGCCGACACCCCGAGCAATCTCCGCGCCTCTTCCACAATCCTGTTGGGCAACGGACCAACCGGACGCGCGCAGTCCACATCCCATATCCCGGGACATGGGATGCTACTATGGCTTATGCTGCAGCCGCTCGACGTACTCGTCTGTCTGAAGCTGGTCGTGGTCAACGATCCCACACTAAGCTTCGAAGATCTTGAGCAGGGGACAGGCATCGCTTCCTCCAGCATTCATCGAGCTGTAGTGCGGGCGCGGGCAGCGGGTCTCTTGACAGCAGAACGTCGTGTTAATCGAAGCGCGCTGCTGGAGTTCGTCCTACATGGCGTTCGTTACGTCTATTACGTGGAAGAAGGTGGGCGTACACGTGGTTTACCGACTGCTCATGGTGCGCCGCCACTTTCCAACCTGATCACAGGCGGCGATGATGTGCCGGTTTGGCCCGATCCACTGGGGAGCGTCCGCGGGTACGCTATTGAGCCATTGCACAAGGAGGCGCCCAACGCAGCGCGGCGCGATCAGAAACTCTATGAGCTTTTGGCACTTGTCGACGCCTTGCGTATCGGCCGCGCCCGAGAACGTAAGCTAGCGCAGGAGGAACTCAGTAAGAGGCTCAAAAGGTGAACTCCACGGTCTTGGCCAACCTGAGTCGCGTAGCCAGAATTCTCGAAGATCTCGGCCTGGACGACGTCGTTTTCGTTGGAGATGCAGCAGTTGGCTTGCTAACTTACAGACCTGGGCGCGCCCGAGTCAAGGCTCACTAAGGACGTGGACGTAGTGACGCCGGTGGCATCTCGAACTGCGTATAACGCACTGGAGGAGCGATTGCGGGCGGCGGGATAATCGCAACCAACCGGCGAGAGCGTTCCGATATGTCGATGGCTGATGGATGGCGTTCCCGTGGATCTCATGCCTCCCGACGAGACAATCCTTGGCTTCTCGAACCGCTGGTACTACTCAATTATCGAACACGCTGTACCGATGGCACTGCCAGGTGGAACAACCATACGGCTTGCAAGCGGCCCCTTCTTGATAGCTTCGAAACTCGAAGCCTTCCATGGTCGCGGAGAAGGTCACTACCGGTACAGCCACGATATCGAAGACATCATCGTCGTACTTGACGGGCGCATGGAGATTGTGGATGAGATCCGCCAAGCTCCCAGCGATGTACGTTCCTACCTCGCTGCCGAGTTTGGGAAGCTTCTGGGTGACGAGGATTTTGTAGAAGGGATCGGCGACCACCTGTTGCCGGACGCTGCGAGTCAACAGAGAACAGACATTATCCGCGAGCGGATGCGGCGGATTAGCGAAAGCGATCGCTGATGATCTTTTCCTCGACAAGCAGACAAGCCGGCCACCATCGATCAAGCCCTCACTTGTGGGCGCGTTGACCTGGCACTGTTCTCGACATACTCCGAGGTGCTTTTTCTCAACATTACGGGCGGGACTCTCGGCGACGGCACCTTTCTTGCCGGCGAGTTCAACGAGGAGGCGTTCTTCTTGACACTCTCGCGGAACGTCTCGCCGACGAGAGTTGCTGTTTCGATGATAATTCTCGAATGGAGCAGAGGGCATGGATTGCGCATCTGGGGTGGAGCAAACTCGAGGAGACCTCCTTGGGGAATGCCGGCTCATTGACCGCTCGGATCGGTAGCTACCGCTTCTTCCAACACTCGCAATGGCTTTGGGGCACGCCGGCCTTCCGAAATCTCAGCCAAATCGGGCAGAGTTGATCAAGGCATCATGCAATCCTTATGGGCCCACCTCGTTACTCGAGTTATTTATACGCCGGCCCCCGCTTTTCAGATCCGCCAGCGCGCAGAGTGTATTCGCCAACCGCATCTGCTCGATCGATTCGCATTTCACTTCACGAAGCCGGGGGCTTCCGAACACCACAGCCAGCCCCTTTGCGCGCGAGACCGCCACGTTGATTCGATTCAGTGAGAAGAGGAATTCCATGCCTCGTGGCGTTTCTTCTGCTGAGGAGGCGGTCATTGACACGAGGCAGATCGGTGCCTCCTGTCCCTGGAACTTGTCCACCGTGCCAACGCGGATCGTCTCCGGCAGCGCCTCGCGCAAAGCATTGACCTGCGCGTTGTAGGGCGCCACAACGATGATGTCGGAGCCGATCATCGGGCGCGTCGTGCCGTCCTTGTCGGTCCAATGGCCTCGCATCAGTTCCTCGGCGGCACAGCGGATGGCCTCCACCTCCTCGGGCGAGACCTGCGCGTTGCCGGCATGCGCGATTGGCGCCCAGAAGGCTCCCGTATGCGGGAAGGCCGTGCCGGTCACGGCTTGGCGAGCGGTATCGGGGTGGCTTGCCAGCCGCCCTTCATAGACCTGATCCGAAATGAACCGGCAGACGTCCGGATGCATCCGCCGTGAGACAGGAAGGAAGATTCCTCGCTCGGGCGCGATCGTAGCGTGATCGCCAAGCAGCCACTCCAAGCAGGAAAGGTTGGCAGGGTGCGGGTGGGCACCCTGTATGACCTGGGGCAGCTGGCGCGGATCCCCGACCAGCACGATGTTTCGTGCCGCTCGACCCATAGCGAGCAGGTTGGCGAGGCTGACTTGTCCCGCTTCGTCGACGAAGAGCCAGTCGAAGTTCTGTGCAAACTCGGGCCGGGAAAAAAAGAAGGCCGTTCCGCCAACGATGCTCGCGGACGACAACACCGGATGGTCGTTGGAGGTGGTTCGGGTTATCCCCGTGAACCCCTCGGGGTAGCCGTCATCATCGCCGCTCACCTTGTGTGCTATCGCAAGACGATCGATCCTGCTAAAGGCGTCATCGTCCCTGAGCGCATCGAGACAGTCCATGAGGACCTTGCGAATCGCCTCGTGGCTTGTCGACGCGACGCCCACTCGATGTCCCTCGTTCACCAATGACAGGATCGCCCGAGCGGTGACGTAGGTCTTGCCGGTGCCGGGAGGCCCCTGAACCGGCAGGACCGTGCCGTCCATGCCAGCGACGGCTGCGATAGTACCTTCGACTGGATCGGCACCGTCGAGAATATCCGAGCGGGGCCCGCCCTTTAAACGAGGGGCGGCACGAGCCAGCGTATCACCGAGCGCCGTGAAACGCTGCGGACCACAATGGTCGGCAATGACATCACGCAGAGCTTCGGCGATGACATCGGTATTCAGCGGCCAGTCCGGATGCAGCGTCAACCTGTCGGCGAGCAGGTGCGCCTTGGCATTGCCGACCTTGACGGTAACTTCCCGTTTCAACCGGTCGAGCTCGTGGATGTTGATGGTCGCGGGTGGGCCGTCGAGAACTGGGACGGTGGCCCTCTTTCCAGCGCGCAGCTTCGTCTCCTGCAGTGGAAAGCGGTAAGTGCGGGCCATCGACCTCTTGATCGGCTCGGCCGGACCAACTGCCTCGAGCCCCGCCAGGGCATCGAGATCGTCGATCAGATCGTCCTCGTCCTTGCCGACGCTGTCGAACACTGCCCATTGCGCCGGCTTGGCTTCACGCCTGTGAAAGAGGCCAAGGTTGAACAGCATCTCCTGCTGGTCAGCGGAGAGTCCGCTGACCAGCAGTTCGGCTTTGAACGCCTGTGTCTCCGCGTCCTCCTCGATCTCCTTGTCATCAGCCGGCTCACCGAGCACGGGCCATGGCCCACCCGGCCTGATGCTGACGAGCCAGTCGCGCAGCTCGTGTGTGGAGATGCAATCGATGCGGTTGTAGTCCTCGATCTCATCGAGGATCTGTTGGTCGCCGGTCTCGCGCCAACGCTCGTAGGCAACGACAGAACCGCCAGCCGTTTTCACCTCACCTTCGCGCGTCCGGCCGTAGAACGCCTCCATCGACTTGATCGAATAGTTCGGCTCCGATCCGATCATGGCGCCGCGCACGACGGCATAGAGATCGACAAAGCGGCGCTCGCGCAGCAGGCGATCGAGGAAGGCCTCGCCGATCCCGAATTTCGTGGTCAGCCGCCGCAGCGCGGTGATCTCGTACGGTGCGTAGTGATAGATGCGCGCCGCTGGGTAGGAGGTGAGCCGCGAGCGGAAGAAATCCAGCAGATCAGAGAGCGACTGTGCCTCCGCGGCATTATCATGCGCCCAGAAGGCGCGGAACTCACCATCGAACCAGATGCCGTGCAGATACTCGAGACCACCTTCGAAGTGCGGATCCCCCTCGATGTCATAAAAGAGATCGCCCGGCCCTGGCTCCGGCAATAGGTCAAATCCCTTGCCCGGCTCGTGCTCCCGCAGCTCCCAGGACGGATCCCCAGTCTTGCGTGCATTCTGCAACCTAGCTTGGGTGACCAAGCGTTTGCGGGTGGGCTCGGCCATTCCTCGGATGGGCTCATCGCGTGCAGCGAGGGCTTCCATCGTCCGCACGCCGGAGGCTTCCAGCTTCTTCGCTTGCCCACGGGTGATGTTGGCCACGTTGAACAGGCTGTCCTCGGCCTGCCAGACCTCCGCACAGTGATCGCCCCAGCGACAGAGGGCGCAGTCAGCGCACGGCGCAGGACGTGTTTCTGCAGGATTGGCGATGAAGGTCTCGAGGCGGGAGCGCGCTTCTCGGGCATAGGCAGCATAGTCGGCAAGCCGAAATGTGGCACGGGAGCCATCACCCAGTTCGACATGGGCATATTCAGGTGCCACACCCTGAATATCTGTCAGCAGGTCGGAGTAGAGCACGAGTTGCAGGACGTGCTTGGGATGTGGACGGCGTTTCAGCTTGGTATCGGCGACCTGGTAGCTGAATGGTCCGAGCGCGGAAGGCTGCTCGACACGTTCCAGGAAATCCGGCCAACCGCCCCAGTTGCCGGATACGAAAGCGCCTTGAAAGATCACATCCGGACCTTCGGCCAAGGCGGCACGAGTAGTCTCGGCATCCTTCGCTAATTCTCTGCGATCAATCTCGACAACCGACTGGCCGTCATCCTTGAGCCGCTTCAGGTGCGCTGTCTCATGGGCATCGCCCTGCTTTTGCAGAAGTCGGGCGTCATCGCTATCCTCGCGCGGCGTCGGGCCACGGCCCTGCAAATGCGCCAGGTCGAGCGTAGTCGCATGAGTGCACCCCGTGAAGCGCATAAGGTCGGAGGTTGACAGTAGAAGTTGACCGTCGAGGATCCTCATCAGAACTCCTTTGCGCGCCTCACCGAAATCCTCGCTGGGTCACTGCATCAACTATATCGTCTGGAACTCGTAGCCCAAAATCTTAAGTATGCCGTGTCGAGGCTCGGCCGCTAACTCTCGATCAGTTCCCCGTCGCCTAGGCGCTGGACGAACGCGTTCGCCGGAAGGATGAGGATCCCGTCGCTGGTCCTTCGGCTCTTGCCTTCCAGGCATACGACTACGCGTTGACTCACACCGGGGTGATCCTTGGCCAGTTCGCGAAGGCCCTTCAGGTGGTGGTCCCTCACCGTGGCGGCGGCCTTCGCCTCGATGGCCACTTTCATGTCGTTGACGATGAAGTCGACCTCGACCCCGGTGGTGAGCCGCCAGTAGCTGAGGCGGGCGTATGACTCCGAATACGAGTTGTGAGCCGCCAATTCATGATGCACCCAGTTCTCGAACGCCTTGCCGTACAGCTCGGAGCCAGGGGTCAGTTTGCCCCGGCGTGCCAAGTGGTTCACCACCCCAACGTCGGAGAAGTAGAACTTTGGAGCGACAGCTACTCGGCGCTTTGGTCGCCTCCGGTATGCGGGCAGCCAGCGGCCCAGGAGCGTGTCAACGAGTATTTCGAAGTAGGATTTGACGGTATGGCTGGAGACGCCGGTTTCGCGCGCGATGTTCGTGAAGTTCACTGGCTCGGTGTCGCCTAGCGCGGCGAGGGACAGGAAGTCCGCAAACGCCGGCACGTTGCGTACCAACGCCTCGGCAGCCACCTCTTCACGCAGGTAGTCGGAGACGTATGCGTTCAAGAGGCGTTCGGGCCGGTCGGAGAGGTAGGCCCGGGGTAGGTACCCGTGGTTGAGTAGGCGGTTGATGTCGGCGTCCCTGCCGACCTCGTTAGCGGTTAGCCCGAAGAGCTCGCGCCGAACGGCCCGGCCCCCGAGCAAGTTCGCTCCCCTGCGCTTCACCTTGCGGGCGCTCGAGCCGCAAAGTGCGAACTGCACGGAACTGTTCTCGAGCAGCCAGTGAACCTCGTCGAGTAGCGCCGGGACCTTCTGGACTTCGTCGATGACCACCTGGTTGGTGGGCCGGGCCGAAAGCTCCTCGCGTAGAAGCTCCGGTCTTTGCAGGTAGCGGCGGTACTCCTCGGACCTGAGGAGATCTATCCAGCGGGCGTTCGGGTACGCCTCGTGAAGCAGGGTAGACTTTCCGGTTTGCCGTGGTCCCCATAGGAAAAACGTCTCGGTCCCGGACGGTGGAAACCCAATCAATCGCTTGAACATCGACTTCAAAATATCATGAAATATTGAAGGCGCGGTGCGGGTTCGCAGGGCTTTCGGGAGTTCGCAACGGTGCTCACGGCTGATGGCGTCTTCAGGCAAACGGCCACACGGTTTCGTTCACACGGGTACCCGAATTCCTATCGGCCTGGTACTGAGGTGGGGGATTAGTGCGACGTTAGCTGTCGCTACGGCTGCCTAGAGTGCACTTCCTGCTCGCCGGCGCGCCATGCGGCCCACTAAGCGGCCTTTGTTGTCGGCGAGTGGACGCATGCAGGGGCCTCGCGATTATAGGGGCCAGAGGTGTAGCACAGGCTTCTAGCGCATGGAAAGGATCGGCCCTCGTGGCGGTACTCATCCAAGACCTAAACCTCATCGTCCGCGTTTCGACGCTCGCTCGGAAGTACCGGGGCGGTGTAATGCAGTTCCAGCGCGACTGGCTGGACGACGGCTTCTGCTGTGACGGGTTGTTGGCGAGAGTCGGCTCGCCGGCGAGGTCGGACATCGATGTGCTGATCGACCGGCTGCGAGAGGAGGGCTTCGTCATGGCGGACGAGTTCGGTTTCCGCGATATGGCCATCGTCGACGAACGGCGAGGGATGCCGGACGGCTGCCTGTGGCTCTGCACGGGCCGGCGGCCCGACGGAATGAGCTTCGCCTATCAGCGCGGCAGTGATCCCGACGCGCTCATCGCGATTCCCCACGGCTGGTCGGTCGCGTCCTGGCGAGCGCAGGAGCAGATGCAGGCAACGGGGGATCCGCGGGCCCAGCTTCTCTTCATCAGGAGTGATGGTGAGTGCGACGTCTATCTGAACAGGCGAACCGGCCAGGAGGTCAGGGTGGTCAGGAGTGGGAAGCTTGCCGGTCCGCGCCTCGTCAACTGAGCTCTCCTGCCTGCGCCCGGGCCCTGAGAGAGATGCTGGCGCGCGAGGCGACATCCGCCCACTCCCTGCCGGCAAGGCGGGTACTCTTCGACGCAGATGAATGCCCGAGCGGACTTGCCCTCTCGAGAAGACGCCCATGAGTGAACAAGTCGCCCACCTGCGTGCCGAGATCGAAGCACTTGCGACGCAGGCCGGACGCTTGGTCGGTTCCGCCGGCCACGACCGAGCGAGGCGTTACCTCGAGGGGCGCCTCGGCGACCTGGGGCTGGTGCCTTACTCCGGCGAGTCATACTCGCTCGAGTACGCAGCCTCCTCCGCGCAGTTCACGAACCTGATCGCGGTCGCTCCCGGCCGCGATCGAAACCTCACGCCCTTGCTGATCGGCGCCCATACGACACCGCTGGTGCGATGCCGGGCGCCGACGACAACGCCGCCGCCGTGGCTATCGCTTTGGGCGTGGCCGGGCGTCTCGCGGCCGAGCCGGCCAGGCGAGACGTGGTCATCGCGTTGTTCGACGCCGAGGAGCCTCCTTATTACCTTACTGACGCGATGGGCTCGACCTGGTTCTACCGGCAGCAGCGTCGGAGTGAGTTCCAGGCCGCCCTGATCATGGACTTGGTGGGTCACGACGTTCCGTTGCCGGCTCTCGGCGACCTTCTCTTCATCACCGGGATGGAGAGCAGCCCCTGCCTGGAGGGGGCCGTCCGGGGGGTGCCCAGCCTGGATGGTCTCCGCATCGTCACGGCGCTGAACCGTTACGTGGGAGATGTGAGCGATCACCACGTCTTCCGGCAGAATGGCACGCCGTACTTGTTCATGAGCTGTGGCAGGTGGGAGCACTATCACCTGCCGAGCGACACGCCGGAGAAGCTCGACTACCTCAAGATGGCGCGGATCGCGCGGCTGTTGGAGCACCTGGTCCGCCACCTCGCCGATGGGGAGGATTGTGTTTCCGAGGTTTACGACACTACTCCCACCGACCTGGCCCTGATGAGGGCGAACCTCGGTCCGGTCGCTGAGGCGCTGGGGTTGCCGCTGGAGTCGCGAGCGGACATCGACCGCGTCGCCGGCATGCTCAACACCTTTCTTGGGATTTGAGCGTGCCGACGCCGCAAATCGCCGGACATCCTGGTATCCACGAGGACGACCAGTGAGCGCGGACGAGGCTCAGTGAAGGGAGGCAAGCGGATGACGGTCCGGGATCGCTATGGTGGTTGCAGCCATGAACACCGCGCCGAAGCTGTTTCTGCGGGAGATCCTCTTCTTCCTGCTCGACTAACCGTCGCTCCTGAAAAGCTCCGACAGCTCCGGCTGTCGCGTTAGGAACTGCCGGGGATGGCTGATTCGTCGTATTCGACTCGGCGGACCATGCTCTTGCCGAGGACGATCTGACCGGGCTCGACGACCATTCAGTCTGATTTGCGGATGAGGTAGTATGCCGGCCATGGAGAACGGTGCCCTGCTCGAGTGGCTCCTGGATTCCGACCCAGCGCTGCGCTGGCAGGTGGAGCGAGACCTCGCCCATGCACCCGAGGAGGTGTGGCAGGCGACGCGTGCCCGGGTCGCGACCGAGGGCTTCGGGGCGAGGTTGCTGGCCCTGCAGGATGCGGACGGGCAGTGGGCCGGCGGGGCGTACTTCCCGGGCGACTTCGATTTCCACGGTCCCGAGGCGCAGGACGGCGCCGGTCAGCCGTGGACCGCGACGACCTGGTCCCTCAACACGCTGCGTGAATGGGGGCTCGACGCCTCGGTGCTCGCCGGTACTGCCGACCTCTTGGCGGCCAACAGCCGCTGGGAGTACGAGGGCCTTCCGTACTGGGGCGGCGAGGTGGACTGCTGCATCAACGCCTATACCTTGGCGAACGGGCTCTGGCTAGGCGCCGATGTCGCCGCTCTGGCGGACTGGTTCGTCGAGAAGCGGATGCCCGAGGGCGGTTGGAACTGTGAGTGGGTCAACGGGTCCGTTCGGTCGTCGTTCCACTCGACGCTGAACTCAGTGAAGGGGCTGCTCTACTTTGAGGCGGTCACGGGCGGCACCGAGGCGATCCGGGAGGCACGCCGGAGTGGCGAGGAGTACCTGCTCGCGCGCGGTCTGTACCGCCGGCAGACGACCGGCGAGCCGGTGGGGCCGTGGGCTCTGAAGTTCAGCTATCCCTTCCGCTGGTTCTACAGTTTACTGAACGCCGCCGAGTACTTCCGCGAGGCGTCCCGACTCACGGGAACCGCGCCGGACCCGCGGATGGCAGACGCCATCGAACTCATCCGTGAGCAGCGCCAGCCCGACGGCACCTGGCTCCAGACCAGGCGGCACCCAGGGCGGGTCTGGTTCGAGGTCGACGTGCCGGCAGGCGAGCCTTCGCGCTGGCTCACCGTGTCCGCGATACGTGTGCTCGAGTGGTGGGACGAGGCTCGATCTTGACGCGGAGATCGAGGCTTTCTTCCGCCTTCTCGCCCGGAATATTGTAGAAGGAGGTGTTCAGCTCCACGGCGACTCCGTTTAGTGTCGCACCGGAGGATCTCGGAGAGGAGCAGGGAATGGCGGTAACCGGAACCGATAGACAGACGATGGAACGCTGTATCGATCAGTGCCTGGCGGTAGTGAAGTTGGCGTCGAGGTGCTCCGACGAGTGCCTCAAGAGCGACCGGGTAGCGTCGCTTCGTGACTGCGTCGGCCTGTGTCTCGACGCAGTTGGGGTCGCGGGCTTGTGCGCCGAAATGATGTCGGCTGACTCGCGCTTCGCCATGCGCACTTGCGGGCTCTGTACGGATGTCTGCCGAAAGTGCGCCGATGAGTGTGCCCGGCACGAAGGCGACACGATGAAGGAGTGCGCCGAGGCGTGCCTGCAGTGCGCCGATACCTGCCGAGCAATGGCCGCTTGACGAGTACCTGATCGCCACCGAGGGCGGCCAGGCATGGCGGGGTCCGGGGTGATGGAAGCTGGACGGCCGCCCGCGACAGACCGGCAACTGCCGTGCCAACGTCTACGCCGGTGACGGGGTTACCTTATGCTGTTGTAAGTCTCAATCTCCGATCGGAGTTGGCCGACTTCGCAAGGATTGAGTTAGAGACGAAAGGATAGCGGTGAAGAGGAGGGTCTGAAGTGAGCAATGAACTTACGGCGGTTGTTGAGCGAGACGGCGACTGGTTCATCGCATACTCTCCCGAGGTCCCTGGCGCCAATGGGCAGGGTTCCACCAAGGAGGAGTCGCTGGAGAGTCTTTCGTAGGCGATAAGGCTCATATTGGAGGACAGACGTGAGGACGGTCTTCGCGGAGTCCCGCGCGATGCCATGGTCAAGAGAATTTGGTCGAGAGAATAAACGTCGGTTGAAGCGAGCGGCGCTGCTGCGACACCTGCGAAGACATGGGTGTGTGCTCAAGCGTGAGGGCAGGTCACATTCGCTGTAGCTAAGGACCTCTTCTGGAGCAGTGGAGACGGTACCTCGCCATTCTGAAATTGCTGATGTTCTCGCCTATAAGATTTGTCAGAGGCTATCGGTGCCAAGGCCGGGAGGTTGACTCGACCTTGCCCTACAGGTATCACCCTGCGGTAAACTCAGCCCCAACAAGGTGACGCCTGTCGCACCTCAATGGAGAAGCCGATATGAGTAGCGCGAAGGTCGGGCGCAACGAGCCTTGTCCTTGCGGCAGCGGCAAGAAGTACAAGAAGTGCTGCCTGCAGGGCAATGATGCGGCGCCGAATGATGCCACTGACCTGCTGGACGCGCTGGATCGCATCGCAGCCGACCGGGAGTTCGGATCGCTCGAGGAGCTCCAGGACGTCACCGATCGCCTCGTTGAGGAGCAGAACAACGCCCCGCTGGAGGACTTTCAGGGCTTGTCGCCGTGGCAGATGATGCGGCTGCTGCACTTCCCGTTCGAGTCGCCGGAGGTGATCGACTTTCCCGAGGTACTCGCTGTCGAGCCTTCGGCCCCGATCATGGTGTTGTTCAATCTGCTGGCGGAAGCGGCGGGCGAGGACGGTCTCAAAGCTACGGCCAAGGGGAACCTGCCGCGTGCCTTCTGCCGGGAGGCGGCACTGATTTATTGGGGCGAGGAGAAGTACGCGCTGAAGACCCAGTACGGGGCGATCAACAAGGAGGCCGATTTCCCCGATCTCCATGCCATGAGGCTGACCGCCGAGTGCGCCGGACTGCTCACCCGCCGTTCCGGGCGTTTCAGGCTGACCGGCGTGTGCAAGCGCCTCCTCAAGCGATCGGGTGGCGCAGGCGTCTATCCGCGACTGTTGCGTGCTTACGTTCGGAAGTTCAACTGGGCGTCCGGGATCGGTTCCCGGAGCTGGACCTCATCCAGGCGTCGTTCGGCCACACTCTGTACCTGCTCGCGCGCTTCGGCGCGGCGTCGCGGCCCAACGGTTTCTACGAGAACTTGTTCCTGCAGGCGTTCCCGGACGTGGTTCAGGAGGTCGATGGCGGTTGGTACCGGTCCGATGAGCAACTGGTAGTCGACTGCTACACGTTTCGCGCGTTGGTGCGCTTCGCGGGTTTCTTCGGGCTGGCGAAGGTGGAACCCGTCACCAACTCCATTATCGAGCGCGACTACTGGGTGGAGAAGTTGCCGCTGCTGGAGCAGGCGATTCACTTCGGCATGCGGATCGCGCCGGTACCGGCAAGCCACCTGAACTGAGGCCTCGGCCAGCGACCCTTTTCGGGACAGGCGCGTCGGCGCCTGCGATCAAGGGAATTCATCTCGGACAGCAATCGTGGACGGGGATTCGTCTCCGGGATCGCCTTGTTCAAACAAGAGGTATCGAGTTCCATCACGATGCCTGTCGTAGCGATGCGGCCCTGCCGCGGCATCTGAGTTGACACCACCAGTCGTAAGTGATACAACCTTCACATCAAACATTGAATGAATCTGACCGGAATCCAGCACCGTAATCCAGCACCGGAATGAATGCTCCCAATGACCACTAGAAATCGCAACCGCCACCTGACCTACGAACCCGTGATCGAGTTGATCAAGGCCCAACTCCTCGAGGGGAAGCTGCGTCCTGGTGATCAGTTGCCGACCATCGCCGAGCGGGCGGCGCACTTGGGAGTCAGCCACGGGTCGGTGCGCGAGGCGTACCGCGTTCTCGAGAGTCGCGGCATTCTCGAGGTAGTTCAGGGCCGCGGGACCTTTGTGGCCTCCACGATCGGTTCCAGCAGTGAAGTCCTCGACCGGCTGCGCCTTACCGGCAACCCGACCCGCGCGCACCTCCTGGAGGCGCGCCGATTGCTCGAGCCCCGTGCAGCAGCCCTTGCCGCCATCCGTGCGACACGCGCGGAGCGTGACGCAATTCTTCGAACCGTGGACGAGGAAGAGGCAAAGACCCTGAGCGTGAGCGAATGGGTCGAACTGAACCTCAAGTTCCACAGCCTGATCGTGCTCGCAGCGCACAACCCGGTCATCTCTCAGATGCTCACCAGCATCTACGAGCTCTTCAAGGAGAGTGAACCTCACCCCGCCGAGCTCCCTATCGTCCGCGAAAAAGGGAGGCTCTTCCACCGGCTGATCGCCTTCGCCATCGACGACCAGGACGCCGAGTCTGCCGAAGGGCTGATGTATCACCACATCGAAAGCGTCGAGCGCATTTTGGCCACGGAGGAGCTCGGCAAGTGATGTCCTCACCTGGCCAGATCCTCGAACACCACGAAACCACCGACTCCAGAAGCGTTAAGGGGAATTGAGTGCCACAAAGTCTTGGAAAGAAGAAGTTCGACGTCGTCGTAGTGGGTGCGGGGAGCGCCGGCGTTTCGGCCGCATTGGCCGCGTCGAGAAATGGCGCGCGAACGCTCCTCGTCGAGAGTGGCCCGATGGTTGGCGGGGAGTTGCTCAGCGGCCTGCCGATCGATGGAGCCCTCAACGCCCACGGTGAGTGGATCGTTGGGGGCGTCGTTCGCGAGTTGCTCGAAGCGAGTTCCCAACTCGATGGCTACGTCGGTCCGGTGTTCGACTGGCGTCTCAACTGGGGGGTCTGCTTCGACCCGGAGATCCTGAAGCTCGTACTGATCGAGGCCCTCGCGCGCCAGAAGGTCACGACTCTTCTCTACACCCTGGCCGAAGACGTCGTCGTCAGTAACGGGAAGATCGAGGGCCTGATAGTCGTCAATAAGAACGGGCGCACGCTGATCGAGGCCGACGTCTTCATCGATTGCTCCGGCGACGCCGACCTTGCCATCAACGCTGGTGCGAAGTTCATGAAGGGCGGGACGGCCGGAGAGTTGCAGCCGGTGAGCCTCATCTTCCGCATGGGGAATGTGGACTACGGCAAATACCTAGAGTTCATGCGCGATAATCCCGATCAGTTCATCCTTGCGGAGAATCCGGTAATCGATCGGTCGCCGAGCGAGTGCGCCGCAGAAGTGCACAAGGCCGGCTTGCCGTTTTCGGTACTCGGAGCGCACGGCCGGCTGATGAGCACCGCCATCGACGAGGGCAGGATGTTCGAGACGACTGCCATCTACATGTGGCCAACGTCCTTGCCGCGTAAGGAAGTCGGCCTCAACGCCACTCGGTTGGCCAATCTCGATGCTACCAACGTCGACGCCCTCAGCGCCGCACTGTCCACGCTCAGCAAACAGGTGGGGCAGTGTCAGTCGTTTCTTCACGACTGCGTTCCCGGGTTCGAAGATGCGCACCTCTCGGGCGTCGCCCCGCGCGTGGGCATTCGGGAGACCAGGCGGGTCGTCGGCGAATACGAGCTGTCCACGGATGACGTTCTCGAGGGGCGCAAGTCTGCCGAGGGAGTGGCGAAGGGCGCGCACCACGTCGACCTGCATGGCAGCGGTAGGGACCAGGAACGTATTCCCGTGAAGGAGGGACGATCGTACGACATCCCCTTCGGTTGTCTGATCCCCAAGGGGCTCGACAACGTGCTCGTTGCCGGACGATGCCTCTCCTCCTCGCGTGAGGCGAACGGCTCGGCTCGAGTAATGGGGCCGTGCATGGCGACTGGACAGGCCGCCGGTACCGCCGCCGCACTGAGTACGCAGAACTCGTGGGCGAGCATGAGAGACATCCCGGTAGAACAGCTACGCGAAACGCTCAAGGCCCAAGGAGGAGTCGTCGACGGAACCAAGTGATCCGATGTTGACCCATGTCGAGTGGCCGCCGTATCGCCGGTGCGGCGGCCGAAGTCTCAGAGTAAGGGAGAGAAGCTAGTGAGCATATTCAAGACCTTTTCCCGCCGTACATACGAGGTATTTCTTGTCGCTGCAGCGGCCGCGTTCTTTAGCGGCGCGCTTGCCCAAGAGACGGTCACGCTCCTCATCCACCCCACGCTCTACGGGGCAACCGGGGGAGACGAGGGCGTCATAAAGGCGTTCACCGAAGAGACCGGAATCAGAGTAAACGTGGTAACGGCTCCGACCGATCAGCTCCGCGAAAAGGCCGTGATCGAGTACGTGGGCGGAACCGGGCAGTACGACGTAGCCACGCTGCAGGACGCCTGGATGAACGAGGAGATCACCGCATTTCTCGAGCCGTTGAGCCAGCGTGTCGAGCAGTTGGATGAAAGTTACGATTTCGACGACCTGGTCACGTCGCTCGTGGGAGTAAACACGGTCGACGGGCAGCTCGTGGCCGTTCCGTTCCGCGGCGGCACCACCATGCTCTACTACCGCACCGACTTCCTGGAAGCGGCCGGAGTCGAACCGCCGCAAACGATTGAAGAGCTCTATGAAGCGGCCGAGGCTCTTACGCTGGATCAAGACGGCGACGGCACAACGGACGTCTACGGGCTGGTGCTGAGAGGGAAGCCGGGCTTCGAGGTAACCCAGGACTTCACTCGCATCCTGTTTGCCAACGGCGGCTCGGTGTTGACTGAAGACCTGAGCGGTTGTGCCCTCGAGGAACCCGAGAGCGTGGAGACAATCCAGTTTTGGCAAGATGTCCTTCAGAATGGCTACATTCCGCCCGACACTCTGTCCCTCGGGCGCGACGACCAGATTCGGGTTCTTCAGACCGGCGGCGCGGCCATGGGGATCTACTTCTCGCCCTACTACGGACGTATCATCTCGGAGCTCGATCCGAGCCTCGTCGGTTGGGCAGTCACGCCGACGGCCGAAGGCGTCACGAGCGGCCGGAGCCTGAACACGCTCTGGAGCCTGGCCATCGACCGAAACAGTGACAGCAAAGACGCCGCATGGCAACTCGTCCAGTGGCTCACCAACACGGAGAATCAGATCGAGATGGCTGTGAAGTATGCCAACGCGCCAGTACGCGAGTCGACCTACGTCGACGAGAGCTTCATCGGAAAGAATCCCCTCGGGCCGGAGTGGCTGCAGGCTACGGCGGCTTCGCGCTTCGAGCCCACGCATCCTCGTTTTCCCGAAATCGCCGACATAATTTCCGTCGAGCTGACCGGCGCGATGGAAGGCAGGAGGACGGCCGAGGAAGCCGCCGCAAGAATGTGCCGGCAAGTCGATCGGCTTCTCTAACTCGCCGATGGTTGAAAAAAGGCTCGGATCAACGACGTCGAGAGGTTGGGGCATTCGCCCCGGCCTCTCCCGGCAAGCGGTACCTTATCTTCTCCTCGTCCCATCCGCTCTTCTTCTCGGCACTGTACTCGTGTACCCGCTCGTCTATAACGTATATCTTTCGTTCTTTTCCTGGCGCTACACCAATCCGGATGCAACACGCTTCGTCTGGTTCGAGAACTACATCCGGCTGTTTTCCGACCAGACATTCTGGCAGGTCTCTCAGTTCACCCTGTACTTCGTTGTGCTCACCATCTTGCTCGAGTTCGTATTCGGTCTGCTCAGCGCCCTGCTTCTCGCCTCGCTGTTCAAGAGTCGGAAGTGGCTCGCAACGGTCTTGCTCCTGCCTTACCTGATCGCACCGATCGCGGTTGGCCTCAATTGGCGTTTGCTGTGGAACTACGACTTCGGGCTAGTCAACTGGCTCCTCGGGCTTCTGGCTATCGCCCCCGTGAACTGGCTTGGCAACTCCGACCTGAGCCAACTGGCGGTCGTGATAACCGAGGTGTGGCGCTCTACTCCGTTCGTGTCCATCATCCTCCTCGCGGGCTTGACGGCAATACCCAAGGAATCGTTGGAAGCGGCCAGAATGGACGGCGCGAACGCGTGGGATGAACTTTTCCATGTGATTCTTCCGCTTCTTCGTCCATCGCTCACGATTGCCCTGCTGTTCCAGACGATCGTGAAATTGAGGGTGTTCGACCTCGTCTACATAATGACGGGAGGCGGTCCCGGCGTCGCCACTACCCCCTACGGCATCCACATCTACCGCACGTACTTCCGGTACTTCGACGGAGGTCAGGCCGCCACCATCGCAGTCGTACTGATGATTCTCGGAGCCTTGATCAGTGTGGCTTACATCAGGCTCGTCTACCGAGAGGTTCAGCACTAAATGACGCCGCTACTCTTCCAGGGAAAACGCAGTCCGCTCAAGTGGTTGCTTGTCGTACTCTTCGCTGCATCATCCGTAATTCCTATCGCCTGGCTGATCGTCACGTCACTCAAGACCCGCCTGGACATATTTGCCTTTCCGCCCAAGTTTCTCTTCTCTCCCAACCTCGACTCGTACCGAAAGTTCCTTTCGTTCGGCTCCGAGTCGATCCTCCCATTCCTCATGAACAGCATCGTGATAGCCGTCTTCGCGACGCTCCTTACCACCGTTGCCGGCAGCCTGGCGGCCTACGCGTTCTCACGGATGACGTTCGCTGGCCGGCTGCCGCTACTCATGGGCGTGCTCGCCACCCGGTTGCTTCCTCCCATTACAGCGGTGATACCTCTGTTCCTGTTGATGCGAGATCTGAATCTGCTGGACACCCATCTCGGTCTCGTCATCATCTACGGCGCAATAAACGTGCCGTTCGCGATATGGATACTCAAGTCGTTCTTCGACACCATTCCCAGGGAGCTGGAAGAATCGGCGCTCGTCGACGGCTGCACGATGATCAACGCACTGCGCCACATCACCCTTCCCCTCGCCCTGCCCGGCGTGGCAGCCACGGCTACGTTCATCTTTATCCTGGCCTGGAACGAGTTTACTTTCGCCTTCCTGTTCACCAGCGTCGATGCCAAAACGATGCCCGTCATCATTGCGGAAACCTTGGGAGAGATGGAGATCTACTGGCAGGACATGAGCGCCATGGCAACGTTGATCGCCCTCCCAGGCTTGCTCTTCGCCTTCTTCATGCAGCGCTATCTGGTAAGTGGCCTGACGGCCGGGGCGATCAAGTAGGGCTCTGGGCGGTTCTTACCGAACGAACGACAGCTAGCTGAACCAGCAATCCGCGTTCCCTGCTTGACTCCCGCCTTAGCCGACTACCTCGCCTTCGACTGGAACGCGATGGACGCATGGTACGAGGAGGTGGATGTTCACCCCCGTGACCCGTTCCATCGGGTCGACACCAGGCGCTCGTCCCGTCATCTCAGGCTGGAGTTGGGCGGACTCGTCGTGGCGGAGACCAGGCGGCCGACGTTGCTGTTCGAGACGTCTTTGCCGACGCGCTACTACATCCCGCCCACCGATGTTCGTCTGGAGCTGCTCGAGCCGAGCGACCACACCACCGGTTGCCCTTACAAGGGACACGCCCGTTATTACAACGTCCGTTTGGGCGACGAGCTACATCGCAATCTCGTGTGGAGCTACTCCACTCCCAGGGCGGCGGCACTCGACATCGCCGGAATGATGGCGTTCTACACGGAGAAGCTCGAGGCCCTCTACATCGACGGTGAGAAGGTGAAGAAGCCCGCGGTGTTCTGACGGCGACTCGGTGTTGCTGATATCATGGAAGGCCGTCCCGTAGTCCGAGTCCTTCGGCTCGATCGATTGCTCTATCGCCGGCCTTTGCTAAGTTCGTCGTCTGTAGTGCGTGACCATAAACTCGCGCCAGCTGCCGTCGTCCTCCCGAACCAGCCCGCGCAGAATCCGCTGGTCGTCACTCTTTAGCTCGATCACGTCGCGGTAGGGGAGCATCCTGCCGTCGCCGCTCATGCTCGGCCCCTCGCAGTCGAGGTTCAGCGCCGACCCGTCTTCACTCAGGTGCCCGTCGTAGACCCAAAGGTGCGTCATCATCGAGCCGAACCACGTCCCCACGAACCGCTGTTTGGCCGGGTCGAAGCCCAGCGTCATGAGCGATCGATGCGGTTTGCCGTCCCCCACCTGGTGGCTCCCCTCGGCCAGGTACCAGATGTCACCCAGTGCACGCACCGTCTCGCTGCCGGTGAACTCCGGCTGCCCCGGAGTCGACTCCAATTCGAACGTCCACTCTCCAACCAGCCGTTGAAGCCAACGGTGTTCAGACTGGGGCTCGACCGACGGGATGGCTTGCGTGTTCTCCTGACTCGTGTCCATATATCCTCCCTCGACCTACGACTGCTGCCGCCTTCCCCTCTCCTGTTGACCCCAGGCTGAATACGCTCCGCAGAGCAAGTCTAGACCTTAGAGACGTCTGGTGGTCGGCGGAAAAGCGCTACAATCGACCTCCTTCCGGTAGTCTCCCTGGAAATCCAAGAATTGGAAGCCTTTGAGGTGACAAGTGGACCGTTCGACGTGGACTCGTGGCGGCTGGAACGTTGGACGCCTGGTTCTGGCCGCGTTCGTCGTGGAAGCTCTGTTGGCCGGTGGTAACGGGATTGCGGTGCGCTTCAGCAACCGGGAACTGCCTCCCCTGTGGGGTGCGAGCCTGCGTTTCTGGCTCGCGGCCCTTCTGCTGGCGTCCCTGATGATCGGGCTGAAGCTGGCGCTTCCTCGTGGGCGCGCATTGGTGGGATCGCTCATTTACGGCCTGCTGCAGTTCGCCGGGGCGTTCGGGCTGATGTACTACGCGCTGGTAAATGTCCAGGCCGGGCTTGGCCAGACGCTGTTGGCGTTGGTGCCCCTGGCCGCGTTGCTCCTCGCGGTCGCCCAGCGGCAGGAGCGGCTTCGGGCTGCGTCGGTGGTTGGTGCTCTGCTGGGGCTTGCGGGGGTGGCGCTGATGTCCCTGGGGCCGTTGGGCCAGCAGATTCCGCTGCTGTCGCTGCTCGCCATTCTCGGGAGCGTGCTGTGTTTCGGGCAGGCGCTGGTGGTGGTGCGGCGCTTTCCGCCGGTTCATCCGGTCGCCATGAACGCCGTGGGGATGGCGGCTTCCGCTGTAGTGCTGCTTGGGGCCTCGGTGCTCTTCGGCGAGGTGCGGGAGGTTCCTCGGCTGACCTCGACCTGGGTCGCGCTCGGTTACGTTTCGGCTATCGGTTCGGTCGTGGTTTTCCTGTTGTACGTCTACGTGGTGCAGCGTTGGAGCGCTTCTCGCGCGTCGTACGTGATGGTGCTTATCCCGTTCGTCACCGTGGCCCTTTCCGCGTGGCTGGATAAGGAACCGATTACGAGCGGGCTCGTTTTCGGAGGTGCATTGGTTCTGGCCGGCGTCTACTTCGGTGCATTACGGCCTTCCAAGGCGCTTCGCCCTGCCCATCCGGCGCCGGCCAGCTAGCGCGGTTACTCGTCGGCCCACTCTCCATGTACGAGCGGCGGCCGTCAGGGCTGATCCGGGTTCTGAAGCGCGAGGTCGGTAGTGCCCGTGCAGCTCCTCGATGGCCCGCCTTACCTTGGTGAGCGTCGCCGCTGCCAGTTTGTCCGGTTCTCGCCCCAAACTGGTACGACTTCGATGGTCTCCTCCCGGCGATCCTCTCACCATGGGAGCCGTGAAGTGATGGATGACCAGTAGTGATGGTCGTAATCGGCGGGTCGGAGTCCGGCTTCGATCGGAAGCAGGAGTCGGCTGGGGTGGCGAGCAACGGCTCGCTGCCGCCGTTAGGAGCTGTCTAGTGACGAAATCTGGTCGAGCGCTGCCGGCGGAGATGATCGCGGCACGCATCGAGGAACCTAACCGTGTTGCAGTCGAGACGCTGGAGCGGCCGCGGCCCGGGCCCGGCGAGGTGCTTATCGAGGTGGCCCGGGCGGGGGTGTGCAGAACCGATCTGCATATCCTGCATGGGCAGTACGAGCTGGCCCGGTTCCCGGTGACTCCCGGGCACGAGTTCTCTGGAACGGTTGCACAGGTCGGCGAGGGGGTGAGGAGGCGCCGCATCGGCGAGCGGGTCACTGCCGATCCCAATCTGCCCTGCGTCACCTGCGAGGAGTGCCTGCGCGGCGCGCCCGCTCGGCCGGCACGGTCTGGGTCTTCGGCGTGGCACCCGAGGACGCCCGCATCTCCGTTTCGCCCTTCGAATTCTTCCGGCGCGATCTGAGCCTGATCGGCTCGTTCGCTGTGAACGGCACCTTCCCGGAGGCCATCTCGCTGATTCGCTCGGGCCGAGTCATGACCGGTCCTCTGGTTTCGCACGTGTTGCCTATTGAGCGCTTTGGCGAGGGGATGGAGATCGCACAGAGCGACCCCGACCGGATGAAGGTGCAGTTCCGGCTGGATAAGGAGTCGTGACCTGCCCGCTTCCCGCTGGAGGACGTCCGAGACGCCTTCGACAAGGGTAGCCGCAGGGGGCGCGACTCTCAAGATGGTGCTGAAACCTTAGCTGCCACGGTCGATCCTCACCTCATCGTATAGCGCTCCACGACCTCCTCATTCAGTTCGACACCTAGGCCCGGACGGTCGGGGACAGGCAGTTCGCCGTTTTTGATCTGGGAGGCATGCCCCACAGGTTCCAGCAGGAGTTCGTCTCGCAGCGGGTGAGGGTAGTAAGAGCACTCATAGGTATTGAAGTTACCTGCCGCGGCCGCCAGTTGAACCGATGCTGCTGCGGCAACGCCACCACAGTTGCCCACGTGCGGAGAGAAGGAGGCGTTGTAAAGGCTCGCGGTTATGGCGATCTTGTGACACTCGCTGATACCACCCGCGCGTGCTACGTCCGGCTGTACTACGTTTACCGCCCCAGTATCTAGCAAGGCCTTGATTCCGAAACGCGTGAACTCGCCTTCGCCGGCGGCCAGGGGCACTATGGAGTTCTGGCGCAGCATCGAATAAGAGGCGAGATCCTCGGTGGAGAACGGCTCCTCGAACCAGGCGACCGGTACCTCCTCGAGACGGCGGGCCAAACGAGCTGCCTCGGGGTACTGGTAGGCGCAGTTGGCATCCACCATGATCTCCACGGTGGGGCCTACGGCTTTCCGCAGTGCCCAGATTGTGGTGGCGTCCTGCTCGGCACCCAAGCCGATCTTGACCTTTATCGCCGTGAAACCGCGCTCTACTAGCGTCGTCGCGTCCTCGACCATCGCAGCGAGCTCCGCTACCCCGACCGAGGAAGCGTACGCCGCGATCGACGAGCGAGCGGAACCGCCGAGAAGCTTGTGGACGGGCATACCGGCGGACTTGCCCATCACATCCCAGACCGCGATATCGATGCCGCTCATCGCCTCCAGGAGAATGCCTCTGGAGTGACCGCTAAATGAGCCGAGCCCTCTGTACATACGGTTCCAGATCCACTCGACATCGAACGGGTCTGCCCCAACGATCAACGGTGCCAGCACCTCTTCCACGAGTTCCGACCAGACCAGGGGCGAGTACCGGGCCAGGCACTCTCCTACCCCTTCTATGCCGTCACTGGTAGTTAGACGAACCAGGGCGGACTTAGCCTCTGTAAATGTCTGAGCGCTCGTGCTGAGCTTCTTGCTGAGCGGCGCCGCCAAACTGAGGGCCTTCACCCCGGTGATCTTCATCTCTGAGGTTGCGCCCCCTCAGCCGAACTGTTGCCGAAACGTGTTTCCCAGCCGGACTCGAAGAGGCGCATGAAGTTGCCGGCGCTGTACGGGTGCTCCCGGGCGATCTCTTCGTTCAGTTCGATGCCCAAGCCGGGACGATCGCTTACCTGGAAGTAGCCGTCTCGTAGTTCGGGTGTTCCCACCACGACGTCTCGGGTCCACGGATCGTTGAAGTCCTGGAACGTCTCTTGTATCAGCAGATTGGGGAGGGTGAGGTCAAGATGACAGTTTGCCGCGCTGCATATCGGGCCGCGGGCGTTATGGAGGGCTACTACGGCGTTATTTGCGTTGGCGATAGCGGCGACTTCGCGGGTGGGCCACAGGCCGCCGACGTCGATGGTCTCCGGGTTGATTATATCGATCACATTGTGCGCCAGGAGCCGGGTGAATTCGCGCTGGCTCGTGAAGCGTTCTCCCACGCCGACAGGAACCGGGACGGCTTTGGCCACGGCCACCAGATCCTCGATGTCGCTGGAGAGCACAGGAGCCTCGTACCAGAGAGGGCTGAATTCTGCCAGTCGTTGGCCGATCCGTATCGCGTTCTGTACAGTAAAGCGGTCGTGAGCTTCAATGATGATATCCACGTCTTCGCCCACGGCTTCCTTCACAGCTCGTACGATCTCGATGCTCAGCCTTTCCTCTCGTGCGGAGATTGTTTGAAAGGAGGCGCCGAACGGGTCGAACTTGAGGGCGGTGTAGCCTTTCTCTACGACCTCCGCAGCCATCTCGGCGAACGCAACCGGGTCTCTCTTGCCGCGGTACCAGCCGTTCGCGTAGGCCCTGATCTCGTTCCTCATGCGTCCGCCCAAGAGTTGGTGGACGGGAGTGTTCAGGCTCTTGCCAAGAATGTCCCAGCAGGCGATTTCGATTCCGGCCATGGCCGCCTTCTGTATCTGGCCTTCGGTCAGGTACATCGCTTTGTAGAGGTGATCCCACAGCGCGTGGATGTTGCGCGGGTCCTTCCCCTTGCAAAGGTGAGCTACCTCCCTGATTGCGGCCTCGACTGGTAAGGAGTTGAGTCCTACAGTGGATTCGCCGTATCCGGTAATGCCTTCGTCTGTCTCTACCACGACGAAAATCCAGTTCTTCCATGGATTGCCAACGATAATCGGTCGAATCTCGGTTATCTTCATCTTGACTTCAACTCCCCGTACACGGTCATTAGCGGCGTGAGGCTCTCCAAAATGTTATCCAGTTCAGCGAGCGCGAATTTGTCGAGATGCTTGCCGCCGACTTGACGATGTCCCGCATGGCTAATGACGCCCCTCCTCTGCAAGACTTCTTTGTAGACCGCTACTCCGTAGGAGGTCTCGAAAAGGAGCAGTGGGAGAAGCTGGATGAACGTCTTCCTGGCGGCTTCCAGGTTGCCTTCTTCCAGGCTGTTCCAGAGTTTCACGTGGACGTCTGCTACCTCGCATGCGGGCATGGTTCCGCAGGCTCCGCGGCGAAACTCATCCAGAAGGTGCCGGCCTGCCTTGCCGCCCATGACGCCCTCGACGTCTGGTCCCGCCACCGCCTGGATTTCTGTAATGAGTTGACTCGAAAACTCCGTCTCTTCCTTTACGAAGCGAACATTGTCCAGGTCGCGCAACATCTTCGCCATCAGCTCGGCCGACATGGGTGTTCCCCCTGGGCCGCCGTAATTTTGCAGAAAGATTGGGACGCTCACTGCGTTGTCGAGAGCGGAGTAGTACGCCCGTATCTCTGCCGGGGAACCCTTCTGCACGAATGGCGGCATGGCGATGATGGCGTCTGCCCCAACGTCCTGAGCGTGTGATGCGATCGGTACGGCCAACTCGGCACATGAGGCGGTAACGCCTACCACAACAGGAACGCGCCCCTGTGTCTCTTCGATGATGATCTCGGTGACGCGCTGACGTTCCCGTTCTGAAAGGTAAGCCGCCTCGCTGGCATTGACTGGAGCGACCAGCCCATGAACGCCTGCCACTAGGCAAAAGCGCACGCACTCGCGCAAGCTCACCTCATCCAGTGCCCCGTTCTCATCGAAGGGCGTCGGGGGTATGGCGAAAACTCCGCGCCAATGGCCAGTTGTTTGTTCTGTCACTGATCCAGCTCCTTTCATAGCTTGGTTAATCGTGGAGAGTCTCGATAGACGACCGCAGGTGATACAGCTGTACCGTCTGGCAGGGCCGGGAGAAGACGCGTGTGATGATGATCCAGAGTGAGGGGGTCCAGGTATGCAGCCATCGATTCACCCCTTCACGGCTCCGCCGGTCAGGCCTTGGATCAGGGAGCGTTGCAGAAACGCGAAGGCGACTATGACCGGGATCAAGGAGCCCATCGTCGCAGCCATCAGAGGGCCCCACGAAATCCCGACCTCGGTTACGAAGAAGTAGAGGCCCACCTGCACCAGCCGGTGCTCGTCGGTGAGCGTCAGCGAGTACCCGAGCAGGAAGTCGTTCCATATGGTGACGAACACTAGGACGGCACCGGCAGCGAGCCCGGGTCGGAGCAACGGAAGCACGACCCGGTAGAACGCTCCCAGCTGAGTGGCACCGTCGATTAGCGCTGCCTCTTCCAGATCGGCGGGGATGCTGTCGATGAAGCCCTTGAGCAGCCAGATCAGGGTAGGCACGAGCCAAGCGGCGTAGACCAGCACGAGTATCGTGTAGGTGTCGTAAAGCCCGACGTCGACGGACAGCAAGTAGAGCGGAACTATGACGGATACGCCCGGGATCATGATGGTCGCCCACACCAGGAAGAGCAGTACGTTTTTTCCGGCGAACTGTCGGCGTGAGACTATATATGCGGCGTGGGCGGCAAGGAGGATACTGATCAACATCGCTCCACCCACTACGATCAGGCTGTTGAGAAGGTAGCGCAAGAATTTCTCGTTAAGGAAACCTCGCAGATAGTTGTCGAGGTACAACTCCGACGGAATCCAGCGGGGTGGGAAGGCCGTAACGTTCACGGGAGACTTGAACGAGGTCGAGAGCCCCCAGAGAAGGGGCGCCAGAGCGAACAAGCATGCGATTATCAATAGTCCGTTCGTAAAGAGGACGCTGCCCATTCGTCGTACGACGCTGTACCGCTTCTGAGCTCTCTGGTCCCGTTCGGCCATCCGGCTCGTCAAATCCACGACGACTCCCGTCTCACTCGTTGTCCGAGCGTAGGACGCGTATATATACGAGTGTGAACGCGATGTTGAGGAGGAAGATCACCACGGCCGCGGCGGACGCGACACCCATTCGATAGAACTGAAATCCCTCCTTGAAGACTCGGAGCGCCAGGACATCGGTGCTGCCCGCCGGCCCACCTCCGGTCATGAGCAGGATCATGGTGACCATGTTGAAGGCGTGAAGGGTGGTGAGGACGAGCGCGACCAAGGTCGTGTTCCGGATCAGGGGCATGGTCACGTGCCAGAAGTTCTGCCACCTGTTGGCGCCGTCGATCCGGGCCGCGTCGGTCAATTCGCTGGGTATCGTCTGCAGCGCCGCCAAGACGAAAAGCATCACTAGCGGGTAAGACCGCCAGGCGTTAGCGAGGATCACACTTGGCATGGCGAAGTCAGTGCTCGTCAGCGGGTTGGGTAAGGACAGCCCCACCTGGCCCATGCTGTAGGCGATCGGTCCGAAGCGGTTGTTGAGAAGCCACATCCACAGGAGGGCCGTTACCAGTTGGGAGACGACCCACGGCAGTATGAGGATAGTCCGATATGCGCCGCGGAAGCGCGAAGGCCGGTTCAGCAGGAGTGCCAGCCCGAAGCCGATGGGCACGGTGACGCCTACGGTGCCTACTACGAAGATGAGTGAAATGCGCAGGTTCACTAGACCGCTGCCGTCGAGGAGGAGCCTGTTGTAATTTCGAAAGCCGACGAAATTACCGAGCTGAAGATATTCGGCAGAGAAGAAGCTTTGCCTTACGGCATAAAAAAGCGGAAGGAAAGATACGGCAGCTACCAACAAGAACGCCGGGACGAAGAACAGATAGGTCATGAAGTGCTTCTGAAAGTGCCGTCTTGGCCCCATTGTCTTCGGAGCAAAGCCGGTGCCGGATCGTGTCGGTTCATTCCTCACTGCAGCGTGGCTCCCTCAGTTGCGTAGCCGGTCCTGGATGTGACTCGAGGAGGGGAGAAGGAGGGGCGGCACGTCAACGCGCCACCCCCAATTTTTCGGTCCTTACCGTTCCGTGAGGCTGTCGTATTCGCGTTCCGCCCACGCGAGCCCTTCACTGGGGCTCATCTGGTCGGTGAGTACCTGTTCGAACATCCGTGCCCAGACGTCGTAGAGGACATTGGTGTGCTGGGAAAGGCCGGCGAAGGTCATGGGATGCTCGGACGCGTAGTTGAGTGCCCAACGAATGTCCTTCGCTTCCTCCGTGTCGAAGAACGGGTCGGAGAGGACGCTCGCCCTGATCGGGATGTAGCCTGCCATCTTGGTTTGAGCGATCTGCATCTCCGGCGACACCCAGTGCTCGATAAGTTTCCAGGCCAGATCGGGGCTATCGGAGGCCGCGGGTATTGCCGCCGTCCAGCCTTGGGTCAAGGCGGGGCCGGGCTGCTCCGGGTCGAAGGTCACGAGTTCCATGATTTGGATGTTGTCGCCAAGCCCCGACTCCGAGCGAATGAACTCCAGGCGATGAGTCGGGAGTGGCCGCATCGCTGCCTGGCCCGAAATGACGAGTTGTTGGGTCTCCTCGGAGCCCAGGAGAGCAACGTCGAGAGGCATCGCCTCGTGCACGTGAACGAGGTCGTAGACCCACTGCACCAGCCGCTCTGCCTCCTCCGAGGCGAAGTCGGCACTTCCGTCTTCGTTTAGTATCTCTGCTCCCATGCCGACGAGGGTGGGGAAGAGCCACTCCATGGCGCCCGAGGCGTTCTTGGCGCTGAACGGCATCGCCATGCCCACTTGGTCACCCACAGTGAGCTCGGTTGCGGCGGCAGCGAGTTCATCGAGTGTTCTGGGAAGCTCCAGACCGGCTGCCTCGAACAAGTCGGCCCGGTAGATGATTCCGCCCACTCGCATCTCGTAGGGAATCGCGAAAATTGTTCCGTCGGAGGTCTGGGCTTCGGGAAAGATGACCAGGTCCGACCTGATCTCTTCGGACAGGTAGTCGTTAACCGGAAGTATCGTGCCGGCGTCAACGTGGGTGGGCAACAGCGGGGCAAACAACATCACCACATCGGGCACTCTGCGCGCCTGCGCCGCACGTAGCAGGCTAGGGCTTAACTCCTGCCACTGGATGACGTTCGCGGTTACGGTCACGCCCGGATTTTGTTCCTCGAAGGTGTCGATTACATGGGCCAACGCTTGGGAGCGCACGTTGTCGCCTGCTGGATCGATGAAGGTCCAGAGTTCGAGCTCGGTCTGACCGAGGGCAAGTGAGAGGGCCAGTAGCAGAGGTGCTATCCACGCTAGCCTTATTGCCGTCTTCTCGTGTCGATTCTGAGTTCGCATAATTATCTTCCCATCCTTTCCCTGGAGGCGAGCGGTTTTCCTTCTGGGCGAGGCGACTGGATTTCACCGCATAGCAGGCCTCCAAGTTTCTATGGGTCCTGGCAGTAGGGGCGGGCTGCTCGAGAGAACTCTCATAGCTGAGTCAATACTCTTGCTCAGGGGTCGCCCCCTTCGCGTGCATGGGCGGGAACGCGGGCTGTGTTGGATGAATGCCAAGTGCTCTTTGGGCATGCTCGGCTACCTCAACAACGATTCGTGCCAGTTCGGGGACACGTTGCTGGCTAACACGCGCACTAGGTCCGGAAATACTGATAGCAGCAAGCGCTATGCCCGGCCCATTGATGATCGGTGCACCGACGCAGCGAGCGCCTAACTCCCCCTCTTCGTCGTCGACAGCGAATCCCTGCCTCCTAACCCTCTCCAGCTCTGCCAGGAAGACCTCTCGCGAGACGATAGTCCTCTCCGTGCGACGCTCGAACGCTTCGCTGGCGAGTACTTCTTCCACATAGGTGGGGGACTGATAGGCGAGGAGGGCCTTTCCTGCAGACGTCGCGTATGGGGACGTGTGCCGCCCGACGCGCGAGTAGATGCGGAGGGTGTTCGTGCTTTCGACGTTATCGATGAACACGGGTTTGGTGCCGTCGAGAACGACCAAGTTGCTCGTCTCGCCGGTGCGTTGTGTCAATTCGGTAAGGAACGGGCGTATGCTCTTGCGCAGTTCGAGCTGGTTACCTGCTGCCACTCCTATGCGAAGGGCAACCAGGCCCAGGTAGTACCGGCCGTCGTCCCGGGTGCGCCGGACGAGACCGTTGTTTTCCAGTGTAGCTAGAAACCGATGTGCCGTCGATTTGCCGATGCCGAGCGCTTCCCGGATTTCGGTGAACGTCCGACCTTCGTGGCTCGACGCAAGGAACAGCAATACGGCCGTGGCTTTGTGAATCGATTTGATATCGCTGCTGCTTGCCGCGGAATCCATGATGACATCCTTACGAGTTCCGGAACCCGGAACTAAGTTCCGAAAGTGCGATCAATTGATATTAAACCGCATCTGGATGCCGAGTAACGGACCAACTCGTGTTCGAGTACAAAGGACGGGCACGATACGCCTCGTACAAGCTGACTCTATCGGCTGACAGGCGGGGAAGACCGACCCACGATTGCAGTTGACAGGACCCCCAAGAAGCTGAATGAACGCGGGCTGGAGGGCGAAACCATGATGATCGTCGAGAAGACCGATGAGGGAGCACTAATGCTTCGTCCGGCGGGCGTCTATCCGATAGAGCTCTACAGCGAGGAGCGCATCGAGCAGTTCCTCGAGGCGGACAGGATGAGTGCGGAAATGGCTGAGCGGGTGAGGGGCAAGCTCGCCACAAAAAAGAGCCAGTGAGCGCTTAAGAAGAGTGACTGGCCGGCGCCGTAGGTGGCCGGGTAGTCGCGCAGGCGGTGTTGAGGAAGGGCGTCTTCCCGGATCTGCCGGCGCTCGTGGCCGCCGGTCGCCGCCGTCGCTGCGTGAACCATTGCCGCGAAGAAAAGCCCGGCCTTTGGGCGCTGCTGCGACTTAAGAAGCGAGTAGCTCTCGGCTTCGTCGATCAGCACGCACAGGCCGCTGTAGCCGGGCAGCCGCGCCAGCACGTTGATGCCGCTGAGCAGGAAGGCGATCTGGCGAGCGTTGTGCCCGACTTTGTAGATAGTGGGGAACTTGACATCCTTGGGGGTGGCCTTGGTCATGAGCCTGGTGCGCCCGCCGCCCATCAGCCAGCTCCGCCAGGCCGCCTGCTGGCGAGTGGAGGGGGTGTCGGCCAGGACGTCCGGCGCCACCTCGCGGGCAGGAATGAGCAGCGGTTCGCCCGCTCTCGTGACGAAGCGGTTGCGCTCACGGTGGCAGCTGTAGTGGTCTCGCGGCGGGCTTAGAGCTTTCTCGGTCAACCAGTATGATCGGTACGATCGAGCTACCTTGCGGGCCATGGCGAAGCGGATCTCAGCAATCAAGGCGCGGCAGGCTCTCGGTACCTTGCTGGACGACGTCAAGCTCACAGGCGCGGAGTATCTCATCGAGCGCGACGGCAAGCCCACGGCTGCCGTAATCTCGTCATTACTCGCCGTTGAACGGCGGAACGTGCCATCTGTATACTGAGCCGATGCCGGACGAAGACTACCCGACCGAAGTTTTCTGATGGCGTATTACCCTTGGAAGCATTCCTCGTGATTGCTGCCGTTCTCGCGGTAATCGCGTTCATGATCTTTGTCAACGCCCTTTACGTCGCGGCCGAGTTCTCCAGCGTCAGCGCCCGCCGTTCCCGCATCATGCATCTCGTCGCCGAGGGGAACCCCGCAGCACGAGCCCTGCTTCCTATCCTCCAAGATCGCACTCTGCTCGACCGGTACATCGCCGCCACCCAGGTCGGCATCACCCTCTCCTCGCTGGTGGTCGGTTTCTACGGTCAGGCGCAACTCACGCCCATCGTCGCGCCGCTGCTCACGCGCCTGGGAGTTTCGGAGCCCCTGTCGCGCTCGATCACCGTGACCGGGTTGCTCCTGGGGCTCACCTTCCTTCAAGTTATCTTCGGGGAGCTCCTGCCCAAGTCCGTGGCCCTGCGCTTCCCCGAGCGGCTCGCCATCCTGGTGGCGTACCCTATGCGTTGGTCTCTCGTCCTGTTGTGGCCGTTCATTGCCGTTCTCAACGGCTCGGCGCTCATAGTGCTGCGCCGTTTCGATCGCGCGGGCTTAGAGGAGAGCCACGTGCACCATCCAAACGAACTGGAGGCGATCTTTCGAGAGAGCGCCGAGGGCGGCCTCATCGACGCCGGCGAGCGCGACCTGCTCAGCAATGTATTCCATCTCAGCCAACGGGTCGCCAGGCAGATAATGATCCCGCGGCTGCGCATCGTTGCGGCAGCGATAGAAACGCCGCCCGGTGAGTTGCTTCGCGAGCTGATCGCGTCGCCGTACAGTCGCTTCCCGGTCTTCGAAGGCACCATCGACCAGGTTCGCGGCTTCATTCACGTTCGCGAGCTGTACGCGGTGGCCAAGCGGGACGCTGACGGCGACCTCCGCAGTATCGTCCGTCCTCTCCCCATCGTTCCCGAGTTCGTGTCGGTGACCGTCCTGTGGGCGCGCATGAGGCGCGAACGCAGCAGCATGGCCGCCGTATTCGACGAATACGGCGGCATGGCAGGGATGGTAACCATCGAGGACATCCTCGAGGAGTTGTTCGGCGAGTTCCAGGACGAGTTCGACCTGGAGCGCGAGCTGTATCGCGAAGAGCCGCTGGGACGGATCAGCCTCCGCGGCGACGCGTTGGTGTCGGAGGTGAATGAGCGCTATCTCCTGGCGCTGCCTGAGGAGCGCTCCGACACCATCGGTGGCCTGGTCATGGACCGCCTGGAGCGCGTGGCGCGCGAGGGGGACGAGGTCGAGGTGGCAGGCGTCAAGTTGCTGGTAACCGAGGTCGCGGGACAGGCCGTGAGCCAGGTAGAGTTCGCGCCCGCCGACGTCGAGCGCGATGAACGGGAGGCCGGCGGTGCGTGAGGTAGGCTTCCCGCTTCTGGTGGTAGCGTTGCTCATCATCCTCAACGGCGTGTTCGTGGCGGCTGAGTTTGCAACCGTAGCGGCCAGCGGACGGCGCTTGGCACAGGGCGACGGGGGTCGGACATGGACGGTCCGCTACGTACGACGTGTTTTGTCGAGCGCGGCGTCCCGGGATCGCTATATCGCGATTGCACAACTCGGTATCACGCTGGCCACTATCGGGCTGGGTATGTACGGAGAGCCCTCCATCGCCGCATGGATCTACGGCCCGATCGAGGGGCTCTTCGGCATCGGCGAGGGGCTAGCCCACACCGCCGGCACTGTCGTCGCAGTCGTCGTTCTGACCTACTTCCATGTGGTGGTGGGGGAGATGATCCCCAAGGCGATCGCGCTGCAGGCGCCCGAGCGGACCGCCGTCGGGGTCGCGCGGGTGATGCACCTCACCGGCATGCTCTTCTACCCACTGGTCGCGCTGTTGAACGCTGTCGCCACGGCCCTGCTTCGCCTGCTTCGGATACCCGTAAGCGGCGAGTCGCGCCACTACTCCTCGGCGGAGCTCGTGCACCTGATACAGGAGAGCCACGAGGAGGGTGCGGTGAGCGAGGAGGAACAGCGACTCATCCGCAACATCCTCGATTTCGGCGAGCGCCAGGTGCGCCAGGTGATGGTCCCGCGGGTGAGGTTGCGGGCGCTTCCCATCGATGCCGGGTGGGAGGAGGCGGGGAGGTTCCTCGCCGAATACCGCTTCACTCGATACCCCGTCTACCGCGGCCACCTGGACCGGGTGGTCGGCATCCTTCACGTCAAGGACTTCATCCGCCACGATGCCGCCGGTGAGCCCGTCGATCTACGCGCCCTGGTGCGCCGCGTGCCGAGGATCCCCGAGACGCTGCCGATCGAGAACCTGCTCGAGTCGTTCAGGCGCCTGCACGTGCACATGGCGATCGTGGTGGACGAGTATGGCGGGACCAGCGGAATCGTGACCCTCGACGATCTTCTCGAGGAGGTGGTGGGCGAGGTGGACGATGAGTTCGGGGAACCCCAACCGCCCGAGGTAGAGCCGCTCCGTGACGGCAGGTTCCTGGTCGACGGGGCGTTACCGCTTCATCGCTTCAACGAGCATTTCGGCACGGCGTTGGAGGCGGAGGAGTCTACTACCGTGGCCGGTTTCATACTGGAGCGGCTGAAGCGCGTTCCGGTGACGGACGACGAAGTGACGACCGAGACCTTGATCCTGCGCGTCCAGGAGATAGAGGGCCAGGCAATCAGACGGCTGCTCGTCGAGATCCTGGCCGGCGGATCGGACCGGGGCGATGAGACGTAGTTGCTGCTCAAATGCCATGACATTTAAGTGCCATGACGTTCAAGCGAGTGCCAAGGAGGTCGAGCAGCAACGGCTGGTGGAGTACGTAGCTGACTCCTGGGACATGGCGGATCGCCTCCGCTCCGTGCCCACGCCCGGCCACGAGGGGCAGTACGCTGAACTGCCGCTACGGGCCGCTTATGCCAACTATGAGCCTCAGGGGGCGGAGGGGCGGAAACAGCCTCTGTTCGAGACCGGGCTCCCTACCCGCTACTACATTCCCGCCATGGACGCGCGGCTGGATCTGCTCGAGCCGAGCGACCGTACCAGCGGCTGCCCATATAAAAGGGCACGCCAACTATTACAACGTTCGGGCAGGGGCAGGAGCGATCGCCTAACGACAGGCCTGCACGTCGAGTAAGCGGACGTAGTTCTCCGCCAAGATAGGCGAGCTCTTCAGAGAACGACTCGACCGGCACGCCGAGCCCACCAAGGGCTTCCCGAACATCGTCGATCGGCACGCCCCAGTCAGATCACGGCGGCAGCGGTACCGGTACTTCTCGCCGGCTGGATCGCGCAGCGGCAACTGGTATCCGGCCTCACCATGGGAGCCGTGAAGTGATGGATGACCGGTAGTGGTGGTCGACGCGACCGGGGTGCCGGCGGTGCTCGAGTCGGCGGTAGCTCGGGCTCGCTCGGCCGGCACGGTCTGGGTCTTCGGCGTGGCAGCCGAGGACGCCCGCATCTCGGTTTCGCCCTTCGAATTTTTCCGGCGCGATCTGAGCCTGATTGGCTCGTTCGCTGTGAACGGCACCTTCCCGGAGGCCATTTCGCTGGTTCGCTCGGGCCGAGTTCGGACCGGTCCTCTGGTTTCGCACGTTTTGCCTATTGAGCGCTTTGGCGAGGGGATGGAGATCGCTCGGAGTGACCCCGACCGGATGAAGGTGCAGTTCCGGCTGGGTAAGGAGTCGTGATCCGGGGAGAGCACTCCCTTGTTGGCTCGGCAAACGCTGGGAGTGCAGGCTCCGGTTCGCAAACCCGCTCGTCCGAGACGGATCCGCCAAGTGAGGGGCGAGCGGCGCGCCGGGTCGCTATCGATGCTCCCGATTCCGTTCGTCTCGAGCGCTTCGGACCGGCGGAGCGGCCACCCGCGCTCAACGCCCGGGTCGAAGTCTCGCTGGTCGGCATCTGCGGCTCGGACCTCCACGTTCTGGCCGGCCACCACCCCTTCGTGAACTATCCCGTCCTGCCCGGGCACGAGCTGGTGGGCGTGGTTAGCGCAGTGGGAGACGACGTCGATCACGCGCTGCTCGGTCACAGGGTGACGGTTGAGCCCTCGCTCTACTGCAGGGAGTGCAGAGCCTGCCGGCGAGGCGAATACAACATCTGCGAGCACCTGAGGGTGATGGGCTTCCAGGCACCGGGAGGAATGGCGGACCTCATCGATGTACCCGCACACCGGCTGCACCTGCTGCCCCAGTCGCTGACCGATGACCTGGCCGTGCTGTCTGAGCCCCTGGCGGTGGCTGTTCGCGCCGTGAGGGTGGCGGACATACGGCAAGGGGACGAGGTAGCGGTGGTGGGCACCGCAGAAGGACGACCCCATTCTCGCCGCCTCGAAAAGCTGGGTCAGAACGGGTTGTGGATGACGATTCCCGAGTGGTTGCGGCCGTCCTGCATGTCCTCACTAAATATGCGCTCCGCGCCTGCGGCCAGTGCCGCCTCCACGATCAAAGCGTCCCACAGCGAGAGCATGTCGGTTTCACTTCGCTCGGCGGCCCGCACAATCATCTTGGCGTCGATCTCGGTTGGCGAGAAGGCGCTGAGCCGGCGCACGACGTCGACCGCGTCGGTTGGGGGCAGGGGGTCGGCCAGCTTTCGAGTCACTGTCACATAGAACTCTTGGAGCACCTGGGTGCTCAGCAGGAGAGCGTCAGCAGTTGCGTGACGGTGGAACAGTTCTTGCGCCGTGCGCTTCTTGTCGGGCGACGATTCGTCGAACAGGTAGACGAGGACGTTCGTGTCGAAAAACGTGCGAGGCGTCACCGCTCATGTAGCTCTTCGCGCGTCCAGCGCCTGCCACGGCTCGCGGACCGGGCAGAATGCGAGACAGTGAGAATCGCCTCGGTCGCTTCCTCGCGTTCCCTCGACAGTCCGGCATACGATGCCAGAAACTCGCTCAAAATCGCGTTGACCGAGGTACCCTCCTCGATGGCGCGAATGCGTGCGCGCTTCAGAGCTTCCCGGTCGACTGCTATCGTGATGTTTGCCATGAGCGCTCCTCGTGCTATACGACATCAGTGTAGCACGACCACCCAGGTTCCGCCCATTCCTCCGCGCCGCGGATCTGCTCCACGATCTCTTCCCGTAGCGGGGGCGCCACCGCGACCAACGGCACCTCGAGCGCGCGCAGCTCGCCGGCCGAGGGTGCTCAGCCTTTCTCCATGGCTTTGCCTCAGTTGGTTCACAGAGCAGTAGCGCAAGCAAGGTGGCGTTCTGGACGTTCCCGGTCGACCTGGTCTTATCTTCGCTCCACGGCACGCAACATCCTCATCCTCCTCGCCGTTGCTTCCTCACGTGCCTCGTTCGCCTGGTCCAGTGAGCGGAAGCGATAGATTCCAGGTTCGAAGAGCTGGGGGCAGTTTGCCGGCGCCAGCGAAACTAGTTCGAGCATTCGCGCCAGCGCGGACGGCGCATCCAACGGTTCGGGTGTCGCACTGTTGGCTTGGTCTATAGACGAGTAACGCTCCAATGCCATCAGTCTTCCTCATTCCCTGCATTCCGCCCTAGGTGAAAGGCTCGAGCCAGGCGACTTGCGTCATCTTGATCCCTTGCCCGTGCGGTCCGATGTTTCATGATGTACAGGCTCTCTGGCGTGGCGACTCGCACCGTCACACCATCGAGATCGATTACCTGCCAGTTGGCGTCCTCGTATGCGAATGCAGTACCCAGCCTGCTAATGAAGTCGATTGGCGGACTGTCTCCGGGGGGAACGTATCGGATGACTGGATAGTTGCCCGCGAGGTCGGCTGCCTCTATCTTCTCGATCTCCGGATCGTCGTAGATCGATCGGAGCGCAAGCCGCAGCCGTTCAACGTTGTCGGCGCTGGGGTCCAGCAAAAGGTCTACATCCTCTGTGGCCCTTACGAGACCGTGAAGGTTCAGGGCCAATCCGCCGATGAGGACGTAGCCGACTCCGGCTTCCGACAGGGCGCGCAACAGGCTCACAATTTGAGTTCGGTCCACTAACAAATCATCTCACGAATGTATGCGCTCAACGTCGGCGACTTTCCGAACGACGAGACGGCCTTGACGATTGCATCCTCAGGCGTAGACTCGATCGAAGGCCCACGGCTTCAATACAAGTCCCATGAGTCAGGATCGGGAGAAGCGCGGCGGGCTATCCTTCATGGCAACCGACAACAAGGGTATAGGCTCGACGCCTTCTAAGATCGCCTCGCCCCCTCAGTTCTGTTGACAGCAGACGAACCTGCCGCTACACTCCCTGCTAGCGCTAACACACTACTCGGGCCACCCGCCCGGCCGTTCACCCGCTCGCCTCCAGGGAGTACCGTCGATGAAAGCTGTCATGGTCATGTTCGACACCCTCAACCGGCGCATGCTGCCGGCATACGGGTGCGACTGGGTCCACGCCCCCAACTTCGATCGCCTCGCCGCGAAGTCCGTCACCTTCGACAACGCCTGCGTGGGCAGCATGCCGTGCATGCCCGCCCGCCGGGATCTGCACACGGGGCGCTACAACTTCCTGCACCGCAGCTGGAGCCCGCTCGAGCCGTTCGACAACTCGATGCCGCAGATCCTCCGCCAGAACGGCGTCTACACCCACTTGATAACCGACCATCAGCACTATTGGGAGGACGGCGGCGCCACCTACCACAACCGTTACAGCAGTTACGAGTTCGTGCGCGGCCAGGAGGGCGACCTCTGGAAGGGGGTCGTCGAGCCGGACTTCGACATCCCTCCGTACGAGCGAACCCCCTCGGCTCACGAGAATCGGGACGAGGGGGTCCGGCTGTGGCAGCAGGACTGGATCAACCGAAGCTACATGCCCACGCCGGCGGAGCAGCCGCAGACGATCGCCTTTTCGCTGGGGCTCGAGTTCCTCGAGACCAACGCCCGCGCCGACGACTGGTTCCTGCAGCTCGAGACTTTCGATCCCCACGAGCCGTACTTCACCCATCAGAAGTACAAGGATCTCTACCCGCACGATTACGAGGGACCGCACAGCGACTGGCCGCCCTACCATGCCGTGCGGGAGTCCCCGGAGGAGGTCGAGCACCTCCGCTACCAGTACGCCGCCCTGCTCAGCATGTGCGACGAGCAACTCGGCCGCGTCCTCGACACCTTCGACCGGCTCGACCTGTGGCAGGACACCATGCTGATCGTCTGCACCGACCATGGATACCTGTTGGGCGAGCACGGCTGGTGGGCGAAGAACATCCAGCCCTGGTACAACGAGAACGCCCACATCCCGCTGTTCGTGTGGGATCCGCGCAGTGGCAAGGCGGGTGAGCGCCGGCAGAGCCTGGTGCAGATGATCGATTTCCCGGCCACACTGCTCGAGTACTTCGGCCAGCCGCTGCCGCCGGAGATGCAAGGGCTTCCGCTTGCCGGCACCACCGATCACGATGCGGGCGTGCGTGAGGCGGCGCTGTTCGGCATTCACGGTGGGCACGTCAACGTTACCGACGGTCGTTACGTATACATGCGGGCGCCCGTGAGCTCGGACAACCAACCGCTGTACGAATACACCCTCATGCCCAGCCACATGCGCTCGATGTTCTCGGTCGAGGAGCTCCAGCAGCTGGAGCTGGCGCCGCCGTTCTCCTTCACCAAGGGCTGCCCGACCATGAAGGTGCCGGCCCGCCCGTGGCTCAACCCACATCGGTTTGGAACGCTGCTATTCGACCTGGAGAACGATCCGGCACAGGAGCAGCCGCTCGACGATCCGGAGGTGGAGGAGATGATGATCGGCCACCTCACCAGGCTGATGAAGGCCAACGACGCTCCCGCGGAGCAGTTCGAGCGGCTGGGCCTGGCCGGATAGCCTCAGCTGTAGCACCGGCGTCTGGCGTGGCTGAGAGGAGCAGCGCGGCCGCTCCATCTTCGTTCTCCATCAAATCGAGCTTCTCGTGCTCTTCTGGGAGCTATTCCCCCGCCTTCACCTTCATACGCATTCGCTCTACCAACCTCGGTTCGATCTCGTTCCACTCGGGTGCCACTATCGAATACAGAATCGTATTCCTGTAGGTGCCGTCTTTTGCGAGCATATGACGGCGCAAGCGGCCCTCTTCGGTAGCCCCCAATTTCTCGAGGGACCGCCTCGAGGCTGTGTTGCGTTCGTCGACCTAAAATTGGACTCGATTCATTCCGAGCTCTTCGAATGCGTATTGGAGAAGGAGGTACTTCGACTCGAGATTCGTCCCGTCACCGTGGTGGCGGGGAGCGATCCAGCTGTAACCGATGGAACAGCGACGGTTGCCGAGATCGATCTCGTTCAGCCGCGTGGTTCCCACCACGGCGCCGTTCTCCTTGTGCACTATCGCAAATGGCAGAGCCGTTCCGGCATCGCGGTTGGCGAAGGCCTGGCCGAAGTAATCATCTCGTTCTGCATCGGTTCGAGGCGTCGAGGTCCACACGAAGGCGTCGGGCGATTTCGTGGCGATCAGCATCAACGAGGCCAGGTGTTCCGGCACGAGAGGGCTGAGATAAACCGAGTTCCCGCGCAGGACGGGTTGATGCTGGCTCATTGAGGAGGAGAGGCTCCTTTGTGCGGCAAACCACGGCCGCTTTCGAAGTTACCGGGTTAACGGGTAGCGACTGCTCGTTACTCGCCCGGACCGACTGAGGGAGGGTCTTACCGAGCCTGGACGAAAAGGGCAACAGAATCGGCTATCCGCCGGCTCGATGCCTCGAGCTCATCGAACATCGCCCGCCTCGCCGCCGCCGGATCCCGCGATTCGATCGCTTCTACTATCTTCAGGTGGCGTTCGCGCATCTCGACCTCTTGGCGTTGATCGGAAACCTGTGCGAGCACGCGGAGCATGTCGTCGAAGAGGCGCGAGATGCTGTCCACCAGGCGGGAGTTGTTGGTCGATTCGGCTATGAGCATATGGAAGGCCCGGTTGGTTATTGCCAGTTTTCGCCCATCTACCACGCCGTCGGTAGAGTTGTCCTTGAGTGCGAGTTCCCGGAGTTGTCGAACCTGGTCTGGCCGCATCTGCTGGCTGGCGCGTTCCGCCGCCGCCCCTTCGAGCAGTGAGCGAAGGAAGACGATCTCCTGTGCGTCGGCGAGCCCGAGCGAGTTGATCAAGTAACCCTGCCTCGCCTTGACCGATATCAGCCCGGCCTCTATCGCTCGGGCCAAGGCGTAGCGCACTGGCGACCGAACGGCAAGGGCGAAGGGCTTGCGCAACCGTGTGGTCGTATATAGGCACGCCTTGCGTAACGCCCTCCCCCCGGTAGTGACTGTCATCGGCATACAGGTGGGCAATCTACTGGGCGGGTCGGTGGTCACCGAAACCGTGTTTGCCTGGCCGGGAATCGGACGCTACGCCTATCTGGCAATGATGCAGCGCGACTACACGACGGTGATGGGCAGCCTGTTCCTCTTTTCGCTCATCTATATGGTCATCAACCTACTCACCGACTTGTCCTACGGCTGGCTGGATCCCCGCGTTCGCTATGGCTAAATGGAAACGCTACGTTCGCAATCCGCCGGCCGTAGCCGGTACCCTCATCTGCTTGGGCCTGATAGTCGTGGCTGTCTTCGCCCCGTCGATCGCACCCTACCCGCCCGATCAGATGCAGCTGGGTAACCGTCACCTGCCTCCATCCCCCGGCCACTGGATGGGGACCGACTTCTTCGGCCGCGACATTCTCAGTCGAATTATCATGGGAAGCCGAATAACGGTAGCTGTCGGAATCATCGCCCTTGTCGCTCAGGCGGCCATCGGCATTCCCCTGGGCCTGGCCGCTGGGTATTTCAAGGGCCGAGTCGACATGGTGATAATGCGACTCACCGACATCTTCATGTCGTTTCCCACAATCTTGCTGGCCCTCGCGATCATGGCAGTCAGTGGCGGCGGCTTCTGGAATCTGATACTCGTCCTGAGCATCACCAGTTGGACGTCCTTCTCCAGGCTCGTCCGCTCTCAGGTCTTGACCCTGACCGAAAGAGACTTCGTGCAGAGCTCCCATGCCCTCGGCGCCCGTGACCTGCGCACCATCTTCCGGCACATTCTGCCCAACTGCATTCCGATAATCATCGTGCACGCGACCTTCGTCGTCGCCGTACCGATACTTGCCGAATCGTCTCTCAGCTTCCTGGGGCTCGGCCTGCCGCCCGAGACTTCCAGTTGGGGAGCGATGGCGGCGACCGGACGCGCCTACATACGCGAGGCTTGGTGGTCAGTTACCTTTCCCGGGCTGGCGATTGCCCTCGTGGTGCTGGGCACCAACCTACTCGGAGACGCCCTACGGGACGTTCTCGACCCGAAGATGTGATCTTCGGTACGAACAGTTGCACGCAAGTAGAAGATCCGACCTGCAGTCGGCAGATCGGGGAGAGGAACAGATGTTTGACACGACAATAAGAAACGCGCTCATCGTCGACGGCACAGGGTCGCCGGCGTTCGAAGCGGATCTCGCGATTGAGGGCGGCCGTATCGCCGGGATCGGCACCGATCTGGCGGGTGGCAAGAGGGAGATAGACGCCGCCGGGCAGGTGGTGGCCCCCGGATTCATCGACATTCACTCGCATTCGGATTTCACTGTCCTCGTGGATCCGCTCTGTTCCAGCAAGATACGACAGGGAATTACCACCGAGCTGAACGGCAACTGCGGATGGTCGGCGGCACCGTTGCGGGGTGAAGGTAAGAACTGGATCCAGGAAAAGGTCCGGCAACTGGGATTGGCGACGGAGTTCCCTTGGGACGACGTCAAAGGCTACCTGGACGCCCTCGAAGCGGCACGGCCGGCGATGAACATGGGAATCCTCGTCGGCTTCGGAAACCTGCGGGTGGGCGCCATGGGGTACGACGACCGTGCTGCAACCAACAGCGAGATCGGACTCATGCAGGCGGACCTGCGACAGGGGCTAGCCGACGGAGCGTTCGGGCTGTCGAGCGGCCTCTACTTCTCCCCGGAGAGCGCAGCCGAAGCAAGCGAGGTCGGCGCCGTCGCGAGCGTACTCCCGGAGTTCGGCGGCCTCTACACCGCCCACATCCGCGACGAGGGCGCTCAATCGATAGGACTCCTGGCCGCTGTCGACGAGGCCATCGGAGTAGGGGTCGAAGCGGGTGTCCCTGTTCAGCTCTCGCACCTGAAGGCGTTGGGACCGAAGGCCTGGGGACTGGCAGGCGCGGTCCTGCAACGGATGAATGAGGCCCGTGCCAACGGCGTAAACGTAGCGGGTGACCAGTACCCCTACACCGAGACCGGGGGCAACCTCCACAGTGCCCTCGTCCCCAAGTGGGCGCTGGCAGGCGGAAGAGCAGGACTGACGAAACGGCTCGACGATCCCGGGGACAGGGGGCGTATTCGCGAGGCCGTCAGCGGACTCTTTCCGCTCCGGGGAGGTCCCAGCCGTCTGATGGTGCGCGCCTGCGCCTTCGACCGATCCTTGCAGGGCTCGACGATCAACGAGATCGCTGAAGACTGGAAGATTGCCCCGGAAGACGTCGTGCTGAAAATGCTGGAGCACGAGAACGTCAAGCTCATCTCGATGGCGTTGGACGAAGACGACGTGGAAACGTTCATGAAGGACCCGAACGTGATGATCTCCTCGGATGGCATGGTGCTGGCCGATACCGGTGTCCTCAGCGAAGTGCATACCCACCCGCGAACCTACGGAGCCTTCCCTCGAGTGCTGGCCGAGTACGTGCGCAAGCGCTCGGTCCTCACGCTGGAGAACGCCATACACAAGATGACCGGTCTCCCGGCGCGCCGCCTGGGGTTGGACGGGCGCGGCGAACTCCGGGAAGGCAACTGGGCGGACATCGTGATCCTGTCCGCGGAGGAAATTCAGGACCTGGCGACGCTACAGCGGCCTCATGTCTACCCGCGGGGAATCCAGCATGTCATCGTCAATGGGGTCATCGCCGTCGAAAACGGTATGCAGAACACGGCGAGCGGCGGCCAGGTGCTACGCCATGCGGCTTGAAGTCCGCTACGACCCACTTGGTTCGACCACGACCAGCAGCCTCCGAAGGAGCATGAGATGAGTCAGGCACTGCCGGCGTTTCGCATCGAGCTGCGTGACAACCACGTAGAGGCCGACCTGCTCGACAAGCTCCGTCGGTTTCCGACGGCTCTCCTCTCCGACGCGATGTTCAAGCTCAACACCCTCGACTACCGGGTCAAACCGGTATGGCAGGTCCCCTATGTCCTGGGCGGACCGGCGTTGACGGTAAGGGTTCGGCCCGGCGACAACGCGATGTGCATGAAGGCTATCGAGCTCGCCCAAGTCGGCGACGTCATCGTCGTCCAGGACCATTGGGACACCACCCATTCCATCTGGGGCGGGATAATGAGCCTGCTGGCCAAGAAGAAGGGCATCGCCGGACTTGTGACGGACGGGCTGGTCCGGGACACCGCCCAGATGCGAAACGCGGACTTCCCCGTCTGGGCCAGGGGAACTACGCCCATCGCACCCTGCCGCAACGTGCCTCCCGGACAGATCGGAACGCAGATCGTTTGCGGCAACACCGCCATCAACAGTGGCGATGTAGTGGTGGCCGACGAAGACGGCGTGGTGGTCGTGCCACGGAACGAGATTGCCGACGTCATAGCCGAAGCTGAAGCGCGCGAAGCCAAAGAGGACAAGTGGATCGAGCAGATCGAAAGGGGAGAGATGATCCTCGTCGACGCCGCCAACGAGCTGCTGGAGCGGAATGGCTGCGCGACAATCGACATGCGAGGCGGTAAATCGTGAGGACGAACGAGCTCGCGCGAATGAGTTGGCCCGAAGCCGGGGAGGCTTTCCGTCAGGATCCGGTGGTGCTGATACCGATGGGCACCATCGAACAGCACGGACCGCACCTGCCGATGGCGGCGGACACGATAGTGGCGGAAACCGTCGCGCTTGCCGCGGCGTCGTCGACCGCGAGCGTGCTGACGCCGGCGATTCCTTTCGGCTACTGCGCCAACTCCCGGAACTTTCCCGGTACGGTCACTCTGCCCTCGCAGTTGCTCGCCGAGCTGGTGCAGCATACGATCGGAAGCCTCGCCCAGCACGGTGCGCGCCGGTTCATACTCGTCAACAACCATCGCAGCAACGCCGCGGCCGTCCAACACGGCGCCTACGAGCTCCGCTCGCGCAGGGACCTGCTGATCGGTTCCTTCTTTCCCTGGGGAACGATGATAGCCATCGCTCGTCAACGGTTCCCCGATCTCGGCGAGGCGATCGGGCACGGGGGCGAGCCGGAATCGAGCGTGATGGCTCATCTGCGGCCCAGAGACATCGGTACGGTTGCCGACGGCACCGCCCGCTCCTACTCGGACTTCCAGGGGCTGCCGATGAAGAGTGCGTCCGAAACGTTCATCGACGGTCATGTGGTGAACCTGTTCCGGGACCTGGATGAACTGACTCCATCCGGGGTGAACGGAGACCCGACCCAGGGCGATGCCGACCGTGGGGCGGAGTTGCTGGAGCGCACCACACAGGTTCTCGTCTCGTTCATCGAAAAGTTTGCAGCCCTGAACCTGCGGCAGGCCTGAAGTGCCGCAGCGGAGGCAAAATGCTCGATACCCTCTTTAAGGACACCCGAATCGTGGACGGCTCAGGCAATCCCTGGTTCCGCGGGGACGTGGGCGTGGACGCCGGCAGGATCTCAGCCGTAGGAGACCTGACCGGATCATCTGCCCGCTCGGTCGTCGACGCACACGATTCCTATCTGACGCCGGGATTCATCGATGTCCACACTCACTCGGACTTTTCCTTGCCCGCCTTCCCGCGGGCGGAGAGCCTGATATCCCAGGGAATCACGACCGAAATCGTCGGCAACTGCGGGCTCACGCCTCACCCCGTCGGCCCCGACCGCCTCGATCTGATCCAGAAGTACACGGCCTTCCTGGGCGCGAAAATGCCCTGGGACTGGTCCTCCACCGCCGAATTCCTCGGTTACCTCGAGTCGTTGCCGCTCAGCCACGACGTCGTGACCCTCGTCGGGCACGGGAGCATCCGGGTAGCCGTAATGGGATTCGACGACCGCGCGCCCACCGCCGGCGAGCTCGACCTGATGAAGAAGTACGTGGGCCAAGCCATGGAGGCCGGTGCCGCCGGGCTCTCTTCCGGCCTCATCTATGCTCCAGGGAGCTCCGCCGCCAGCGATGAACTGAGTGAGCTGTGCTCCGTGGTTCGCCGCTTTCGTGGCATCTATACCACCCACCTTCGAGACGAGTCCACAGGCTTGATGTCCGCCGTCGAAGAGGCGCTGCAGATCGGCAAGAGTGCTGGAGTGCCGGTCCAGTTCTCGCACCACAAGGTGATGGGCGAGGCGAACTGGGGGTTGGTGCGGGAGAGCCTGGCGCGAATCGACCGGGCCCGGCGTGAGGGCCAGGACGTGACCCTCGACCAGTACCCTTACACCGGCTCGAGCACCACCTTCTCCGTCTTCCTTCCCGGCTGGGCGCTGGAAGGGGGCGTCGCGCGCCTGCTCGAGCGCCTCGGCGAGGAGGAGACCCGGCGTCGGATCGCCTTGGCCGCTCAAGGCACTGACTGGAGCCAGGTTCTGATCGCCGGACTCGCCAGAGCCGAGCACAAGGAGTACGAGGGGCTGAGCATCCACCAGTTGGGAGCGGCATTGGGCAAGGATCCGTTCGAAGCGGCCCTGGAACTGACTCTTGCCGAGGAAGGTCCCTTCTCGATCGTTCGCTTCGGCATGGCCGAGCAGGACGTGAAGTACGTCATGCGGCACCCGCATGTGATGGTGGCCAGCGACGGCCACGCAATGTCACCCGAGCTGGGAGGCAAACCGCATCCCCGTAGCTACGGGACCTTCCCCCGGGTCCTCGGACGCTATACCGATGCACTGGGTGGGCTCAGTCTGGAAGAGAGCGTGCGGAAGATGACCTCCCTGCCGGCCCAGCGCTTCGGGCTGTGGGACCGTGGACTGATTCGGCCGGGCCAGCGCGCCGACCTCAACATGCTCAGCCCGACGATTTCGGATACCGCCACCTTCAACGACGCCCACTCCTACAGCCGCGGCGTCGAAAGCGTGCTGGTCAATGGCGAGCTTGTCTGGAACGAAGGTGGCGATACCGGTGCACGAGTCGGGAGGGTGGTCCGGAGTAGCCGTGCCTGAGCCCGGGAGCGAGGAGTACTCTTGAGCCGAGCTGAGTTCTGGAGCCGATTGCGCCACGACATCGAGCGGCGGGTCGACGCCTTCGACGGAGTCGCCGGGGTAGCACTCGCCGACCTTTCCTCCGGTGAGCGGTTGGAGGTGAGAGGGGCGGAGCGGTTCCCTTCCGCCTCGACGATCAAGATCCACCTGCTCGCGGCCCTCGTGCAACTACACCAGGACGGTGTTGTCGACCTCGACGAGCGTGTCCGGGTCACGGGCGGGGTGCCTGGATCCGCGGTCCTCGGTTGCCTCGACGATCTCGTCGAGCTCACATGGCGTGATGTCGCCAACCTGATGATCATGGTTTCCGACAACACCGCTACCAACTTGATCATCGACCACATCGGCCTGGAGCGGATGGCGGAGTTTCTCGAGTTGTGGCAGTTGGGGAACACCGTTGTGGCCCGGAAGATGCAAGACGCCCGAGCGGTAGCCGCCGGCCTGGAGAACCTTGCGAGTCCGCTCGACACCCTTTCGCTGCTGGAACGACTCAGCTCGGGAGCCGGCTTTTCCACGGGCGTGGCAGAGGAATGCCTGCGGATCCTGAAGAAGCCGAAGAAGAGCCCGTTTCGCTCGGCCTTGCCGGCCTCCGTCGAGATGGCGAACAAACCGGGCGCCTTGCCGCGCGTTCAGTGTGAGGCGGCGATCGTGTACCTGCCCCGCCGGCCGTTCGGTCTCGTAATCATGTCGAGTTTCGGCCCCGTGGACCCCCGCGAGCAGACCTATTGGCTAACCGGTCTCGCCCGTTCGATATTCGACGCCATGGCGGTTCTCGACGCTTGCACGGAACATGGGCGAGGGTAGTTAGCCTCCGTATTCCGTCTTCGCCGCCATTTCGACCCAAAGTGGTCTCTCCAGGCGCACAAGCTTTGAGTCGGATGCAGTAGCGCGACGCGCTTCACCTGGCAATCGCCGGCAGCCGCAAGCTCACCCTTAACACGCTCGACAAGACGCTTCTCGACACAGCCAACGTCCTCGGCGTTCCCGCGACCGACGCGAACATACCGTAGATGAACGCAACCGCCCAAGGCCTGCAAGTAAGTGGGGAGGAGCACCCACAATTACAGGTCTGATGGCCTGGCGTCGTTCTCGTGGTCGAGAGAGGCGTCAGCTGGGCGTCGATTGCCGGTTTGCCTAGCTTGGGGCCAGCCGCAGACTGGCCAACGCCCGTTCGATGGGCACATCCCTACGCTCGCGGTTCAGGACGTAGCTGACATGGGTGTAACCGGCTGCCAGTAGGTGACGGTAAGCCTCGTCGTAGCGGTCCGCGACCCGTTGCGGAACGTGCGCGTCGGCACCCACGACCACCGGAATGCCGCGCTCATGCATCTCGGACAGTATTCGCGGGCTGGGGTTCATCTCCGGGATCGCCTTGTTGAGACCCGAGGTGTTGAGTTCCATGGCGATGCCGGTGGCGGCGATGCGGTCCAGGCTGCGCAGGATGTGCCCTTCCACCCGACGGTAGTCCCACTCATCGGGAGCGATATTCTTGACCAGATCGGGGTGGGAGAGCGAATCGTAAAGGCCGGACTCGGCGGCGGCAACCAGGTGATCGAAATAGGTCATCTGGAACTCGAGCGCATTGCCGGTCCAGAACGCCTCCCGGTACTCGCTCATCTGAGGATGAACGGAACCGAGGATGTAGTCGAACTCGGCGGAGGCGAACTGGCGCTCGAGCCAGGCCTCCATTCCCGGAACGAAGTCGCCCTCGAGTCCGAGGCGCACTTCGACGATCCCGGCCATCGACTCGCGCGCTTGCGCCACCATCTCCAGGTACTGGCCGAACTGCTCGAGCGCCATTCGCGAACTGCTGGCGTAACCGCCCGGCAAGGGATTATGGCAGGTGACGATTATCCCCTTGAGCCCTCGTTCGCGAGCCACGTCGGCGTATTCGGCGGGTGTACCGGTGGCATGGTTGCACAAGGGTGTGTGCATGTGGGTTTCGTAGACGAGCGGTTCGGCTGGGGTGGGGTCAGCGGTGATCGCGGAGCGTCCTTGCATATAGGGAAGGATACGACGAGTGGCCATCGCGGCCCGTTCAGCGCGCGAACTTGAGGTGCGTGACCTCCTGGGCTGGGGCGGAGCCGACCGGAGCTGCCGGGCGCCAATGGCCTGGGTTCCTTCAAGGAGGAGTTTCGGCAGAGCGTATGGAGAATCCGGCATGTCGGAAATCGAGCTAATCTGCCCATATGGACGTAGTGAAGCTCGGCAAGAAGGGACAGGTCAGTATCCCCAAGAGAATCCTGAGTGAGTTGGGACTCGAAGGGGACTCTATGCTGATCGTGGATAGTACCGATGACGGCGCTATCTTGCTGCGCCCCGCCGGTGTATATCCCATCGAGACGTACAGCGATGAGCGGATTCGGAAGTTCCTGGAAGCCAATACCATGACACCGGAGGAAGAGGCGCGGGTAAGCGCCAAGCTTGATCAACTCAGGTCCGCTCGGGTGGAGTAGCTGCCGATTGCTCCTCTCTCTGGACGCCAACGTGCTCTTTGCCGCTGCATTCAATCCCGAGGGACGAGTGCAGCGGCTTTTCGACCTCGCCGAACTCAAGGCGTGCGATCTCCTCAGTTCGGCCTTCGCAATCGAGGAAGCCAGACGTAACCTTACGGTAAAGAGGCCAAAGGCGCTGGAGCGGTACAAGGACCGGTTGCGATTGGTCTCGATGACCGTCGAGCCAGCCGCGGAACTGATTGCTCAGATGGCGCAACACGTGCCGGCCAACGACGCACCGATACTCGCGGGCGCGATCGCAGCTCGTGCCGACGTACTGGTAACGGGAGATCGGCGGCACTTCGGTGACTCTTATGGTCGGTCGATCGGCGGCGTGCTTGTCCTCACTCCACGCGAGGCCCTAGCCCAGGTGATCGGCGAAACCGCGCCTCGCTGACCAGAGCGAAGTGGAATACCGGGAAGTCGCCGTGCGCTGCCTTCCCCGAGTCGATCCACCGTAGGTAGCCGAGATCAAGTAGGTCAGGTCGCCAGGCCGCTCTCCACCGACTGTTCGCTGTTTGCATGTCTTCTGACTTGCGCTGACCGGCGGAGAGAGCCGTCCCGACGGTGCTCCTTGACCTACGTCGCCACTTCAGATAATCTCATGACAGCGCTAACAGGAACGAGTAAGACTCTCGGCCGGAGCGATGGGGCGGTAACCGCTTCGCGCTCGAAAGGGGAATCGCATGCGTATCGACCTCGAGTACGGGGATGGCTACCTGCCCATAACGGTACCAGACAGCACGCCCGTAATCAGGGCAGGCGACGCCTTCGAGGAGCCGGCACCGCTCGAAGATCCGGTGGAGGCGACCAGACAGGCGCTTGCCAATCCTATCGGCAGCAAGCGGATCGGCGAGGTGGTCGACAGCCGCTCGAAGGTCGTGATCGGCTTCCCGGACCGGGTCAAGGGTGGCTTTCACTCAACCGCTCACCGCAAGGTCGCTATCCCGCTGATCCTCGACGAACTCGAGCGAGCCGGCGTCAAGGACGAGAACATCAAGCTGGTGTGTGGAATCGGGCTGCACCGGATGAACACTCACGAAGAGTTCGCCAGCTACCTGGGCGAGGACATCGTGAAGAGGTTCGGCTACACCGGCGTTGTCAACCACGACGCCGAGGACCCCGAGGGCATCGTCGTTCTGGGCAAAACCGATCACGGCGACTGGGTCGACTTCAATCGGCACGCCTTCGAAGCGGACCTGACGATAATGCTGGGCCACACCATGGGCAACCCGTACGGTGGCTACAGCGGGGGCTACAAGATGCCCTGCACCGGTTTCACCAGTTGGCGCTCGATCCGCTGCCACCACACCCCGGCAACCATGTACCGCGACGATTTCGTCCCGGTGTCGACCGAGTCGCACTTTCGGCGCCAGCTTCGCGCTATCGGCAGCAAGGTGGAGTCGGAGATGAACAAGGATTTCTTCCTGGTGGACGCGGTTCTCAACGGCCGCTCGCAGCAGATGCAGGTGGTCGCGGGCTCCCCATCCGAGGTGGAGGAAGCCACCTGGCCGAAGGCCGCTACCCGTACCGACATCGAGATCGGCGGAGACAAGGCCAACGTCCTGGTCCTGGGAATACCGCGCTCGTTTCACTACGGCCCCGGAATGGGCACCAATCCGGTGCTGATGCTGCAAGGGATGGGTTCCTGGGTCGCGCGGGCGGCAGCCGTCATGGAGAAGGACTTCGTGGTGATAGCCGCGTCAATATGCGACGGCTGGTTCAACGAGTCGTGGTTCCCGGCATACGAGTCCATCTACGACAAACTGCAGGACCTCACTGGCGCCAGCGAGCTCATCGACTTCGAGGAGGAGTTCGCCACGAACCCCGAGTGGGTGCACAAGTACCGCCGCGAATTCGCTTACCACCCGTTCCACGGCTTCTCTATGGCCTACATGGGTAGCCTTGCGACGCGCCAGGCGCTGAGCGTGTACGTGGTGGGCGCAAAGAAGCCGGGTTACGCCCGAGGCATGGGTTGTACCCCGGTGGCAACCTTCGAGGATGCGGTGGAGCGTTCCAGGCGGCTGATCTCCGGTGAGCCGCGCATGCTGGTGGTGCCCGCGGTGTCGAAGCCGGCCGTCCACCTCAGGGCAGCAGGCTGATAGGGCGATGACCAGCCAACAGCGCAACACCACGGTACGGGGTCTTTCCGGCAGGGTCAACGACGCTCCGACCGTGGGTGTCGTGGGCCTCGGCCGCATGGGCTCGGCGATTGCCGAACGGCTGAGCGAGCGCTATCCGGTGCTGGGCTGGGATCTGCGCGCGGTCGCGGTCGCCGGCGTCGAGACGGTCGCGGACGCGGTGACGTTGGCCGAGCGCTGCGACGTGATCGTATCTTCGCTCCCGTCGGCGGTAGAGACCCGCCAGGTACTGCTGGACAGTGCCTTTCGCAGCGCGTTCGAACGTTCTGACGCTGTCTTCGTCGATGCCAGCACGTCCAGCCCTGACTCGATTCGTACGCTTGCCGACGAGCTCGGCGAACCGGGCGAGAGGCTGGTGGACGCGCCCATTCTCGGCCGCCCGGAAAGCTGTGGGTCGTGGACGATGCCGGTAGGCGGCACTGCCGGAGCGTTCGAACGAGTTCAACCGGTCCTCGGCCAGGTCGCCTCACGCCAGTTCCACGTGGGCGAGCTGGGCTCCGGCCACTCGATAAAGCTGCTCAACAACATGATGTTCGCCGCCATCAACGTGATTACCGCCGAGGCCATCGGCGCTTGCGGACACATGGGCGTGAACCCCGAAGCGTTCGTGGAGATAGTCGGCGGCAGCACCGCGGCAACGGTTAGCCCGCTGTTCCGGTCGCTCGCCCCGCGCATGCTGGGCGAGGACCTCGAAACCGTGTTCACCGTCCGGCTGCTCGACAAGGACCTGCGCCTCGCCGTCGAGATGTGCCAACAGGCTGGAGTGCCGCTCATCTCGGCGCCGGCACTGCAGGAGGCCACGCGCCGGGCCCTGGAGCTGGGCCTTGCCGAGCAAGACAGCGCAGCCCTCGTATACCTCTACCGACCCGAGGCGAAGCATGAGCAGTAGAATCGCGGTCGCTACCTCACCCGGCTGGAGCGGCTGGCTGACTCAGGCGGCCGTGCGAATCTCGCCCTTCATCGTGGTGATCATCCTGTGGCAACTGACGCACCTCAGCGGTGTGGTGTCGCAGGTACTGCTGCCTTCGCCGCTGGACGTGGTCAACTCGGCAATACGACTGATCCAACGAGGTGGGCTGTACCAGCACATCATTGCGAGCACGCTGCGTGTGCTCGTCGGTGTCGTTATCGGGGTAACGCTCGCCATCCCCGTGGGATTCGCTCTCGGCTGGTACAAGGGCGTTCGTGGCTTTCTCGACCCGCTAATCAACTTCTTTCGAGCTCTGCCGCCGATCGCGCTGGTGCCGCTGGTAGTGGTGTATGTCGGTATCGGCGAGAGCGGCCGGCTTTTCGTACTGATCTACGCCTCGTTCTTCCCGGCAGTGATCGTGATCTACGAGGGAATCCTGGCCATCGAGTCGATCTATATCCGGGCGGCCCGGGTGCTCGGTGCCGACGGTCGCGAGCTGTTCCTGCGCGTGGTTCTGCCGCTCACGTTGCCACATATCCTCACCGCCTTTCGGGTCGCCCTGGGAGTCGCCTGGGCCACCCTGGTAGCAGCCGAACTGGTTGCGGCTCGGACAGGCCTGGGAGCGATGATTCAGGACGCCAGCAACTTCTTCCAGATACCGACGATCTTCCTGGGGATCATCATCATCGGCGCAGTTGCCCTGGTGATGGACTCCGCGGTTCGTGCCGCTATCGCCCGCTTCGTGACGTGGCGGGATTAGATGGGCAGGATTGAATGGGCGGTATCGAGTGGGCGAGATTGAAGGGCCGGGCTTGATATGGCGGGATTGAGTGGGCAGGACTGGCGTGGCGGGATCGAGGGAGAGCGAGTGACGGAGAACAGGATAGAGCGCAGCGGCATCAGCCTCGAGAACGTGAGCAAGAGCTTTGCCACGCGCGAGGGGGAGCTCAAGGTACTGGAGAACTTGAGCTTCGAAGTAGAGGCGGGTGAGTCCGTCGCCGTGGTCGGTCCCAGTGGCTCGGGGAAGACCACGCTGCTGAACCTGCTGGCCGGACTCGACTTTCCGACAGGCGGGAGCATCAAGGTCGACGGCGAACCGATCACCGGCCCCAGTCCCCAGCGCGGGGTCATTTTCCAGCAGTACGCGGTGTTCCCGTACCTCACTGTTTTCGAAAACGCCGTCTTCGGCCTGCTGCTTGGCGCCAACCGAAAGCCGAAAGCCGAGCGCGACCGAATCGCGCGACGCTATCTGGAACTGATGGGCCTCAGCGGATTCGAGAACGCCTATCCCAAGACGCTCTCGGGCGGGATGAAGCAGCGTTTGGCGATAGCCCGTGCTTACGCGGTCAACCCCAAGATCCTGTTCATGGATGAGCCGTTCGCCGCGCTCGATGCCCAGACGCGCGCCCTCATGCAGGAGCTGATTCTCGAGATCATGGCCGAGGAGCAGAAGACCGTGGTGTTCGTGACTCACTCCGTCGAGGAGGCGATCTTCATTGGAAACCGCATCGTGGTGGTATCCGCGCGCCCCGCCAAGGTCCACTCGATCATCGACATCCCCTTCGGTTTCCCGCGAGGCCCCGACGTAAAGACGAGTTCCGAGTTCATGTCGATCCGCCGGGAAGTCGAACACCTGGTTCGCGAACAGTACGTGCTTGCTCACCCCGAGCTGGCCAAGTAAGCAAGCACTCTTCTCTCAGGCCGGAGGTAGAACATGGCAAACGTGGTAGTTACCGGCATCGCCGGCTGCATAGGAAGTTGGATCGCGCGGCACCTCCTCGAAGAGGGTCACCGGGTGATCGGGATAGATGTGGCCCAGGACCTGCCAAACGCCAGGTTGCTGGGGATCCAGGGTGACTTCGAACTGCACCGCATAGACGTCACCGACAGCGAGGCGTTTTCGGCAACGTTGCGAGATGCCCAGCCCGACGGGATAATCCATCTCGCCTCGCTGTTGATGCCCAAGTGCAAGGAGAACCCGATGCTGTGCGTCGACGTGAACGTCAAGAGCTTCATGACGGTACTGGAGTCGGCGCGCGAGCTCGGCAGCAACGTAGCCTACGCCTCCAGCGCCTGGGTGCTGAACGCGCCCGAGGGCGACCGGATGGTGACCGAGGCCGACCCTACCGATCCCCAGAGCCTCTACGGCGTCTTCAAGATGGTCAACGAGGGGATGTCGCAAACCTACGCACGCGACTTCGGGGTGAAGAGCAACGGTCTCAGGCCTTATATCGTCTACGGACCGGGCCGCGAGGTAGGCCTCACCGCCGACATCAACTTGGCGTTGCTGGCGGCTTCGCGCGGCCAGCCCTACCGCATCGGATTCGGAGGCACGGTGGCGCTGCATCACGCTTCCGACGTAGCCAAGTTGTTCATCAAGCTCGCACTTTCGCCGGTCGCCGGCGGCAAGGTCTACAACGTTCGCGGTACCGTTGAGCCGATGGCCGAGGTCGTGAACACAATCGAACGGGTCACCGGCACCAGCGGTCTTCTCGAGGCGGCCGACAACTCCTTGCCGATAGCCGCCAACCTCAGTGACGCGGCCCTGCAGAAGGACTACGGACCGTTCGACTACCTGTCGCTGGAAGAGGGCTTCGGCCAGACGCTTGGCGTTTACAGGCAGGCTGGCGTGCTTGAGTAGCGGCCCCGCCAATGGCCGGGACCGGTTTCGCCGGAGCGGGACGGGGCTACATGGGAGGTCCGATGGCCGGGGACGAACGGCGTAAGCCTAACCGCGTCTACCTCGATTGTTCAGCGGGGATCGCCGGAGACATGCTCCTCGGCGCTCTGCTGGACCTGGGAGCCTCGCTGGCCTACGTGCGCGCGGGGCTGGAGCGGCTCGAGCTGTCCGAGCCGTGGACGCTGGAGACGGAAGAGGTATTGCGGGCCGGTATTCGCGCTTGGCGCGCCGTGGTCACGGTCTCCGGAGAAGCGGCCGACGTTGCGTTTCAGGAGACGAACCCCGGCGACGATCGCTCGTCCGCCCATCCGTCCCACCGACACGATCACGGCGCCCATGATCACGGCGCCCAT
>JBBDRK010000017.1:72307-79173 GCA_040905465.1 Trueperaceae bacterium
GATCACGGCGCCCATGATCACGGCGCCCATACCCACGCACCCCATCGACCTTACTCCGAGATCCGCAATCTGCTCGAGGGTGCCGATTTGCCGTTACGGGTCAGGCAGCGAGCGCTCGGGGTGTTCGCCGAACTGGCCAGGGCCGAAGGAGCCGTGCACGGCGTGCCGCCCGACCAGGTCCACTTCCACGAGGTTGGTTCGACCGACGCCATAATAGACGTGGTCGGCTGCTGTCTCGCCCTCGAGGAGTTGGGCATCGACACTCTCGAGTCCTCGCCACTGCACCTGGGAAGCGGCTTCGTGACAGCCGCGCACGGACGCCTTCCCATTCCGGCGCCGGCGACTCTGCGCCTGCTCGAGGGGTTGGCTGCCTATCAGACCGACATCAAGGGGGAGTTGACGACGCCCACCGGAGCGGCCCTGGTGCGGGCGCTCTGCGACCGGGTGGGTCCACTGGGTCTCGTGCGGATTGCGGGCGTGGGGCACGGCGCCGGCAGCAAGGACCGCATCGTGCCGAACATGGTGCGCGCGCTACTGCTCGGCGAGGAGCAGCCCGACGGGCTGGAACGCGACGAGGTAGTCGAGCTGGCCTGCAACATCGACGACATGAACCCGCAGCTCTTCGCCGAAGTCTTCGACGCCCTGTTCGCTGACGGCGCCCTGGACGTGTGGGTGGAGCCGGTGGTGATGAAGAAGGGCCGGCCGGGACACGTTCTCAGGGCGTTGTGCCGCCCGGAGGACAACGAGAAGCTCAGCTCGGTGCTGATGCGCGAAACCACCACGCTGGGGGTGCGGGCCCACAAGGCGTCGCGGGTGATGCTTGGCCGGGAGTGGATCGAGGTAGGGGTGGCTGGTGAGGTCGTTCGGGTGAAGCTGGGTCGCCGCGGTGCCGAGGTCTGGAACGTCGCCCCCGAATACGACGACTGTGCCAGGCTGGCGGCGGCGCTGGGAAGGCCGCTGAAGCTCATAATCGATGAAGCCAAGGCCGCGGCGCTGACGCAGTTGAGGCAGTCGACGCCGGGTCGGCAGGCGGCTGCCCATATGGAGGAGCCAGATGGATCGTAAGGCGCTCACCGCTCTGGTCGCCCGTTTGCAGGCCGGGGACCTGAGCGTGGAGCAGGCGGTGAACAGCTTGGCAATGGAGCCGTTCCTGGAGGCAGGGACCGCCAAGCTGGACCTCAACCGGCAGGCCCGACGGGGTCTGCCGGAAGTGGTGTATTGCGAGGGGAAGACCCCGGAACAGGTCCGGGAGATCTTCACGGCTGTAGCAGAACGAGGGGAAGCCCTGCTGGGAACGAGGGCCGCAGAGGCGCATTGGGTGGCCGTTCGCGAACAACTACCGGACGTGCGGTTCGATCCCCTGAGCGGCCTGCTGCGCTGGGTTCCGCGGCAACCCGACTACGTGCAACCCGACCACGTGCAGCTCGATCAGACGCAGCGCGATCACTTGCAACGCGATCTCACGCAGCCGGATCACAAGCAGCGCGACAACATGCAACACGATTACCTGCAACGCGATCGCGAGCAGCGCGCTCACGCGAAAGACCAGGACTCCGCACCTATCGTGGTGGTTTCCGCCGGCTCCGCCGACGAGCGGGTGCACCGCGAGGCGCTCGGCTGCCTCGAGGCGTTCGGCCACGAGACCGTCAGCATTACCGATGCCGGGGTGGCCGGGCTGCAGCGGATTCTGGCGCATGTCGAGGTGCTCAACCGTGCCCTGGTGGTTATCGTGGTCGCAGGTATGGACGGGGCCCTTCCCAGCGTCGTCGCGGGACTGGTTGCCAGTCCGGTAATCGCCGTACCCACGAGCGTGGGCTACGGGGCGAGTTTCGGTGGCGTCTCGGCATTGCTGGCGATGCTCAACAGTTGTGCCGGAGGTGTGACGGTGGTCAACATCGACAACGGATTCGGTGCCGCTTACGCCGCGAGCTTGATAGCAAGGAAGGTGGGAAGCCGTGAATGACGGCAAGTTGCCGATCGAACTGGAGCGCAAGCATGAGGCGCTGAAGGGGGTGTTGCACGAACTGGGCAGTTGCATCGTGGCCTTTTCCGGGGGAGTCGACAGCTCGCTGCTGGCGGCGGTGGCGAACGATGTGCTAGGCGACCGGTCGGTGGCGGTAACGGCCAGATCTCCCTCGCTGCCCCTGCGCGAACTGCGGATCGCCCAGGAGGTCGCCCGCGACATCGGCATCGACCTCAAGGTGGTCGATACCTTCGAGCTGGAGAACGAGGAGTACAGCGCCAACAGCGGCAACCGCTGCTATTTCTGCAAGGACGAGCTCTTCACGGCCATCGCCGCCGTCGTCGCCGAGACCGGAATAGAGTGCGTAGCGTACGGGGAGAACCTGGATGACCTGGGGGACTTCCGGCCGGGGCGCAAGGCCGCTCGGGAGCACGGCGTGCGAGCGCCCCTGCGCGAGGCCGGCCTGGGCAAGGAGGACGTACGGCAGCTCGCCAGACACTACCGCTTGGCGGTTTGGGACAAGCCGGCTTTCGCCTGCCTCTCCTCGCGTTTTCCGGTGGGCACACCCATCACCTCGGAGCTGCTGCGCCAGGTGGAGGCGGCGGAAGACGTCCTGTGGTCGCTGGGTTTCCGGCAGTTCCGGGTGCGCCACCACGGTGAAGTGGCGCGAATCGAGGTGCCCAAGGAGGATCTCGGAAGGCTCGTCGAGGTTGGTGACCAGGTCGTGCCGGCTGTCAAAGAAGCAGGCTACCGGTTCGTGGCGATGGACCTCGCGGGTTTCAGGAGCGGTGGCCTCAACGTCGTGAGCAAGGCATGAGCAGAAAGCCGCGATCGCCGAGGCGGGGGCACGGTCGCGCCACCCTCGATGACGTGGCACGCCTGACCGGCGTCTCGGCGATCACTGTCTCGCGTGCGCTTCGTTCGCCGGAGCTGGTTGCCAGCCAGACGCGTGAGAAGATCCAGGAGGCGATCGCCGAGATCGGCTATATCCCCAACCTGGTGGCAGGCAGCCTGGCGTCTATCGAGAGTCGGACGATTGCCGCGATCGTTCCGACACTCGAGAACTCGATCTTTGCCGAAATGCTGCAGGGAATGGTGGATGTCCTGCACGGCCGGGGCTACCAGTTGATCCTGGGCAGCAACAATTACGATCTCGACGAAGAAGAGGCGCTGGTGCGCGCGTTTCTGGCGCGGCAGGTAGAAGGCATGATTCTCACCGGCGCGGCTCACTCTGGCGGGACGACGGCGCTGCTCGATATGGCACACCTGCCGGTAGTCGAGACGTGGTCACTGCTCGGCTCGCCTTCAGCGGGCAGCGTCGGGTTTTCCAACTTCCAGGCAGCCTATCGCACCGTCGAACACCTCCATGAGCGCGGTTATCGGGAGCTGGCCTTCGTTTCGGCGCCGGTCGGCAACAACGACCGGGCCTCCGAACGGCGCAAGGGGTTCGTTCAGGCGCTCGAGGACCTGGGCCTGCGCAAGCGCCCGGACACCTTCCTGACCAGTTCGTTCGGGCTGCGCGCCGGGGCCGAGGCCCTGGGCGTGATCCTGGAGAGGCGCCCCGAGACGGATGCTGTCTTCTTCGCCAACGACACCTTGGCGGCCGGAGCGATCCTGGAGGCGCACAGGCGCGACCTTGCGGTGCCGGGAGACGTTGCGATAGCGGGCTTCGATGACCTCGAAATAGCCAGCCAGGTAATACCGAGCCTGACCACCGTCCGAGTGCACCGCCATGCGCTGGGAAGCAAGGCGGCGCAGTTGATTCTCGACACACTTGACGGCCACCGGGTCGAATCGCGGAACCTGGACTTGGGATTCGAGATCGTCGTGCGGGAAAGCACCTGAGCTTTCGCTTCCGGCAGCGCCTGATTGACAGTGGACGCATGGGGTTATAGACTCGCTGACAGCGCTAACACAATAGCTTTTATCGATCCGGCTACGCTCGTGGCCTTGGCCCGGCACGGCAACGCTTCACCGGACGATCTCCGAAAGGGGGCCGACGACTCGGCACAACCGGAAGCAATTCGATTCAACCTTCTTGAAGGAGAGACCACGTGCGTAAAACACTTCTGACCCTTGCACTCGCACTTTTCGTGAGCGGAGCGTTCGCCCAGACCAAAGTCAGCGTCGGCTACCTTCACACCCTTGCTGTCGATGGCCATCTCTGGATCGCCGAAATGGAAGGCATCTTCGACGACCACGGCCTCGACGTCGAGTTCGTGCCGTTCAACTCCGGCCCGCCGCTCGCCCAGGCGCTCTCCGGCGGCAGTGTCGACGTAGCCATCATGGGCGCCGTCATCTCCAACATCCCTTCCCGGGGCGTCGGCAAAGTCTTCCTGGTCAACAATATCGAAGCCGGCACGGCGATGATCTACGTCGATGACGACAGTGGAATCGAGAGCGTCGAAGATCTCGTCGGCCAGGACATCTCGACCACTCGCGGTACTACCGCACACGTCCTGCTGGCGACGGCCCTCAGCCACAACGGGCTCGATCCCAACTCGGCCGAAGTGGTCAACATGGATATGCCGGCCGCAGTAAGCGCGTTCATCAGCGGCGCGGTTCCCGCGGTCGCGACCTGGTGGCCGTTCAATGCCCAGATCGAAAAGGATCGGCCCGACGCCGAGTTGCTCACCACTGCCGGTGACTACTACCCGGACGCGGCGATCATGGGCGGCTGGGTGGCCAACACCCGCTACTACAACAACAACCGGGAGACTCTGCTGCGGATCGCCGAAGCCTGGCTGGACGCCAACGACATTCTCATGAACGACACCGAGCAGGCGCTGGCGGACCTTCAGGCGAACCAGTATCAGAACCTCGGACTCGAGGATCTCACGAGCGGATTCGAGTTGCTGCGCACTTTCACCAACGACGAGTGGGCAGTCCGCTATCAGGACGGCACGGTCACCGACTGGATCGGGCAGGTAGAGCAGGTGTTCGTTGACATCGGCGCTCTCGAAAACTTCGTCGATCCGTCGGAGTTCTTCGACGCCAGCATCTTCCTCGAGGCATACGAGAACTCGCAGTAAGCGACGCGAAACATCGTTCGCTCGCGGCTCGTGGTGGTTGGCTACACCACGAGCCGCACGTGTGCTCAGGGGTCCGGCTCCAGTCGGTCTCGTAGCCGGCCGGCTGTGCCGATTCCCATGAGGCCGAGCCCGGACGCCCGGAACGGTACAATGCCGGCCACCTGTTCCGGCGGGAGTCAGGGAGACGGGAGTATGTCCAGCCATGGTGCAAGCAAGGTGAGCGGGGAGCTGGCCAACAGCGCGGACAGGCGGGGTGAAACGGCACTCCTCATGGTCGACGTGATCAACGGCTTCTTCGACGGCCGAGGCGACAACTACCATCCCGAATACGAACGGCTGCACGAGCCGCTGGCTGCGCTGGCGCGAGCAGCGCATCGGGCCGGTAAGCCCGTGATTCATGCCGTCGAGCACCACCGCCCGGGGCCCGACTTCGAGTTCGCCAAGCATCGCGAACACTGCATCGCCGGCTCGTGGGAGGCGGAGCCGGTATCGTGGCTCCCCGCGGGCAGCGACGACGTGATAGTAAGGAAACGCCGCTACAGCGCCTTCTTCGCTACCGATCTGGATCTGCTGCTGCGCGAACGGGGCGTCGACCGGATCGTGGTCGCAGGGGTGAAGTCGAACGTCTGCGTGCGGGCGACGATTCAGGATGCTTTCGCCTACGGCTACAGCGTTCTGCTGGCTCGGCAGGCGACCGCCTCGAACAGGCCGCACTTGCACCAGGCGGTCCTGGAGGACGTCCAGAGGTATTTCGGTTCGGTGATCGGGATCGACGACGCGTTGGCGGCGCTTGCGTCAAGCAGAGAAGACATACCCGCGAGGCAACCGGTCGAGAACTAGTCCCCGCGGTAGGAGTCGAGGTGGCCACCGGCCACTGCTCAGATACGGCTGAAGGTGCCGTAGATCAGCAACAGGCCGATAGCCAGGCTGGTGCCGCCCGCAATCTTCTGAACCAGCTGCCGAGCTCCGGAGAATCTGGCGCTCAGAAAGACGATCGGCCACAGTGCGAGCGCCGCCGTGGCAGCCATTCCCGCGATACTGCCCAGAGCAAACAGCACCAGGTACAACACGGCAACCTCACGGGAGGACGCGGCCGCGACGGCAAGGGCGATCGCTGCCCCACTGCCGGCCAGGCCGTGGACGGTGCCTACCAGGTAGGCGGCCAGGGGTCGGCGCAGCCACGACGGTGCCGGCGGATGGCGGTGGTCGGCGCCGTGCTGGTGGAGGTGAAAGTGAGCGTGCTCCGGCCTGCCGTCGTGCCGGTGGCTGTGCAAGTGCAGTGTGCTGCGCCGTATGTTCCAGAGTACGTAACAGCCCATAGCGACCATCAGAAGACCCACGAGGGCCTCGGCCCGATGTTCGAACCATTCCGGGGGCTGCCAGGGAAGCAGTATCAGGAGCGTGCCGACGATAGCGATAAGTGTCGCGTGGCCGGCTCCCCAGGCGCCGGCCAGCCGGATGATCTCCCGGCGCGACCGTCCGTGAGCGGCCATGGTGGAGACCGCGGCCAAGTGGTCCGGTTCCACGGCATGGCGGGCACCTAATATCACTCCGTAAATAAGGAACAGCAGTAGTTCCGCCTCAGTCATTCACGTCCTCCGGCCCCCGCCGATCAGATTGAAAATATTGAGTGATTCGACTATCAGGGTAGCTGGTGGTCTGCAACAGTCCACTGTACTCGTACGCTCCGGCGGGCCCGAAGGTGTAACGGAAGCCGCTGCCCGTGGGAGGCGCCCACGCGCCGGTGCTTGGGTCGTAGTAGGGCACGCTAGCCCCGTTGCCCTGGAACCAGCCGGCGAGTGCTGCTGGAATGGTCGATGAAGGCCGCGCCACGGCAAGCGGCGCGGCCTTCTGTATGAAGTCGAGGCCGG
>JBBDRK010000017.1:79273-171728 GCA_040905465.1 Trueperaceae bacterium
GTCGCAGCTGAGCTCGGATGAGAAGCAGGGAATGATCGGGGCGCCCGCGACGCTGCCGCCGGCCGGGACATGCAATACACCGGAGATTCCCCCTGCGGCAAGGGAGATGCCGAGCAGGGTGAGGCCGGCCAGCAGTGGCAGTTCCTTGCGAAGGCTAAGCATCGCTATTCTCCTTCTTGCCGTCGACGTTCCGACCGCCCTGCGATGATTATTCTCCATGGGCATAGGCAGGGTAGTGGAAGAACATTTTGTGGCCTTGCCGTGGAGGCGTGCGAGATAGGGACTAATGAAAGTCGGCGGAGATGAAGGGCGCATCACCTCTGAGATCTGCCTGCGTGAGGAGGTCGATCACGAATCCCCGGTGTGAGGTAGCCTGATCTGATCGTGGAGACGATGGGAGTCTATTGAGAAGAATCGGTAATCGGCTCGGCGGTCGAAGCGCGTTGAACCAGACTGAACGGGACGTGGGCTTTCACAGTGGGGATCGACGGGTTTGAAATCCTGTTGATAAGTAGTTCGACCGCCTTCGCGCCTATGTCTCCTACGTCTCGTTTCATTACGCTCAGAGGCGGGATAAAACAGTCGGCAAGCGGACTATCATCGAACGCTATGACCGATAGGTCGCGAGGCACGCTTATCGCATGGCTCCGCCTGATCGCCCCCAGCGCGCCAGGGAGCATGTCGATAGCAGAAACGATTAATGCGGTGGGGCGCGGGACCATCGCGAGCAGATTGTTTGTCTCAACCATTGCACGCTCGCGGTCGTGCCCACAATATCTTATGTAGGCGGGATCTGCCTTATGTCCCGCCTTCGCCATAGCGGATTCAAAGCCCGCCAAGCGTACTTCGCCCGTGGGGATTCGATGTCCCCATACGAGAATGGCGATTCTTGAATGGCCCAACTCGATGAGGTGTTGGGTCGCTTCGAAGGCGGCACTCGCGTCGCAGGAGTCGATGCAATCTGCTTTGACCCCCGCAAAGGAGCTGCCTACCAAGACTACCGGAGTATCGTCCTCACGCGCCAGGTCGAGGTTGTCGATTCGTTGATCCACCGGAAAGATGATTAGTCCGCTGACACGCCTTTTGAGTAGCGAATCGATATAACGGCGCTCCTTGTCAGGGCCTCTATTGGAGTTGCATACGTAGAGGTCGTATTCTTTCGCCTCGGCAACCGCTTCAGCGGACGAGCATATTTCCGCGAAGTTGGCCGATAGCATGTCCCTGACCACCAGTCCGATCGAGTTGGAGCGGCCCAGTCTCATGCTCTTGGCCACAGCATTGGTTCGATAGCCGAGGATCGTCGCTGCATGTAGGACCCGTTCGCGCACATCTGCCCGTATATACGGGTAGTGGTTGATGACTCGGGAAACGGTGGACGTGGACACACCTGCGTATCTGGCGACGTCTTTCATTGTCACCATCGGACTACCCCTTCTCCCCAAGAGGACGGGGAGTTCCGGGCAGCACCTGTAGATGGACCAGATGGACGTGGCAGCGTCTGAAGCTCCTTATGGACGACAACGATAACTCCTTGCGGAACTCATCAGTCGATGTCGCGAAGTCGAGGATCGAGCATGTCACGAAGGCCATCGCCGACAGTCTGGAAGGCAACGACCGTCACGACAATCGCCGCACCGGGAATTAGCATCAGCCAGTCGGCCTGGACGAAGAACGGCTTTCCTTCATTGATCATGTTTCCCCAAGTGGGCATCTCTGGAGGCACGCCGACGCCAAGGAACGATAGGGATGACTCGGCCAGGATCGTGTATGCAAAGATGAATGTCGCCTGAATAATTATCGGTGTCAGCAGGCTCGGAAGTATGTGTCGCAGGAGGATTCTAGGTGACGACGCACCGATGGAACGGGCAGCTTCCGTGAACTGCATCCGCGCAACGACCAGGGCTGACGCCCGCACGACCCGCGCCATGCGCGGCGTATATACGACTGAGAGAGCGATCACGACGTTGAAGAGGGACGGGCCCAGTGCGGCCATCAGTGCGATCGCCAGCAGTATCTCCGGGAAGGCCATCGTGGCGTCCATGATCCGCATGATCGGGCCGTCGAGCTTCTCGAAATACCCTGCTACTATGCCAGCAAGCGTTCCGAGTGACGTGGCGAGCAGGACCACCAATAGGCTCACGAACAGTGACAACCTCGCGCCAAAGAGCATGCGACTCAGAATGTCCCTCCCAAAGCCATCAGTTCCGAGCAAGTACTCCCAACCGGGCGGCGTGAGCCGATTCATAACGTCGATCCTCGAGGGATCGTGAGGGGCGATCGCCGGACCGAGGATCGCCAGGGCGACGAGCACGAGGATGACTATGATCGACACCAGTACGAGCTTCCGGCGAAACAGGCGTCTCCGCATCTTCAGCAGGTGAGTGTGAGCGGCCGATGTCATCAACGGGCAATCCGTGGATCCACGACTGCGTAGAGCAGATCGACCGCCAGGTTTATCAGGACATATACGCCGGCCACGACTATCAGTGCTCCCTGTATGGTTGGATAATCGCGCCGAAGGACCGCAGACATTACGAGTTGGCCAATTCCAGGGAGTGCGAATACCGTCTCGATGACCACCACACCGCTAAGGAGTGAGCCTGCAATGACGCCGACGATCGTGAGGATATTGATCGAGGCGTTTCGCAAAGCGTGCTTCATGAAAACGCTCCATGCCGGGGCCCCCTTTGCCCTCGCGGTGCGGACGTAGTCCTCACCGAGCACGTCAAGCATGCTGCCCCGCGTCATCCGTGCTATCAAGGCAGAGTTGGGTATGGCCAGTGAGATTGCAGGCAGGATCAGGTAAGCGGCGCGAGCCAGGATAGACGCGTCCGGCGGCCCATAACCTGCAACGGGTAGCCAGTTTCGCTCGACAGCAAAATACTGCATCAGAACCAGGCCTAGAAGAAAGCTTGGAATGGCGGCGTTCACCATCGCTCCACCGAGAATCCCCTGATCGACGACACTACCCCTCGAGACGGCAGAAACGATTCCTGCGGGAATTCCGATGAGGATAGCAAGTACAAGCGCGAATATGGTCAAGAAGATAGTCGGTTGCGCTCGATCGATAAGGAGCCGTAGCACGGGCTGTTCAAAGTAGAGGGACTTCCCTAGATTTCCCGTTACCACTTCGCGGACCCAGATTCCGAACTGCACGGGCAAGGGCTGGTCCAGACCATGAATTCGCCGTAGCCTCTCGATCGCCTCGGGTGAGGCGTCTTCGCCGGCCAGGATCGTAGCCGGATCCCCTGGGATGGTCCGCGTGATCACGAAGATGCCGACTCCAACGAATGCCATGACCAAGACCATACTCATGAGCCGTTGTAAGGTATACGTTAGCATCTTGTACGTCCCTTAAACAGCAAACCGGAGGATTTGTAGCTGCTGCCTAAACGCGAGGCAACAAGGTGACCGACGCAGCTTACGGTGCCGGCCAGCAAGCCGGCACCGTAAGAAGGCGATTCCTACTCGATTCCGATATTCCAGAAGTAAGGGATCGGTAGCTGGATGTGGCTGTCTCCGAGCTCGACGTCGGAAGAAACGCCAGCCAACCCGAACATGTCGCCAATCTTGATTACCGGCACCTGTTCGTACAGCAACGCCTGGAGTCGGCTCCACAACTCGGCCCTCTCCTGGGTCGTACGTGCTGCATTCAAGTCGCGGAGGATCTGTTCCTTCTCCTCCGGACTCCACTGACCATGGCCGGGCCCCACGAGGAATGAGTACGAAGTGGGCTCGGGATTGAAATTGCCGAATGTCCAGTATGCCTCCCAGGCGCCGGGGTCCGCACGACGTTCGGTCAGCGTCGCCCACTCGACGACCTGGAGGTCGACATTGAATCCGGCTGCACGAAGGTTCTCCGCCGCGACGATACTCATTCTATAGAGGAACTCGTATTGCTGGCTGGACAGGATCCGTATGGGCTCACCATCGTATGGCGAACCAGCCAAGATCTCTCTTGCCGCCTCGACATCGAAGGTGTTGTATTGCTCGGTACCGGCCGTGGAATAGTAGGGGGAGCCCTCCGGGTAGTAGCTGCCATTCAGCTCGTAGAACTCTGGCCCACCGAGGCCCGCCAGGAGCATGCTCTCGTGATCGAAGGAAGCCTGAACGGCGCGCCGGACCTCCGGGTCGGTAAGCGCACCGGAAGCGACGTTGATGATCATGACCGGGAACGCAAATGGCCGCACGATCATCGGAGTGACAACGCCGCTGTTTTCGAGCCGTGACAAGGACTCGGTATTCAGAGCATCGGCAAAGTCGTACTCGCCCCCCCAGCAGGCCCGAGATCCGAGTGTTGGCATCTGCCACGGGTATGAAGCGCAACTCTCCGACCTCCGCGGTGCGTCGGCCACCGTAGCCGCTCGGCTCCTCGGTACGTGGCTGGTAGTCGTCGAAGCGCTCCATTCGGATGTATCGGTCGGGGCGCCACTCGATAAACTTGAACGGTCCGCTTCCCACGTAGTCGGCGAGGGGCCCCTCGCCCTCTGCTAGCTCGCTGGGGATTATGATCGCCGCAGCGGTGTTCATCGCCAAGTATGAAGTGAGCGGGGAGTAGGGTTCGCTGAGGACGATCTCAACCGTTTGAGGGTCGGTTGCCTCGATCGATCCGATGAACGGTGCCGCGCCCTTGCCACGAGTTGCTACCTCAGTCCAGCGCTGGAGGGATGCAACAACATCCGTACTGTCGAGAGTGCTGCCATCGTGAAAAACGATTCCTTCTCGAATCGGAATGATCAGCTGCAACCCATCCTCGGTGATCTGGGGAAGAGTCTCAGCTATCAGCGGCACAACTTCCCAGTTCGCATCGAACGTGTACAGGGTTTCGAACATGTGTTGGGTGATCTCGGCCGTGAGCGCAGCTGTGGTCGCACTCGGATCGAGCATGGGCGGTTCGCCGATCGTGGCGACGCGCAGAACCGACTGGTCGGTCGAATCCGACTGTCCAACAGATACCGCGGTGGAAAGTACCAAGATGAGCACGAACATCAATCTAAGCATCGACTATCCTCCTCGAATTCCTGATTCCTGGCTCCGTTTACGAATCGCTCTCAGTTCCTTCCTCGGGTCTCCTCTTGGGACGTGCACTCGTGGGCTTGGCGAACGTATGGGACTCTTCGATGTCAGCGGCAAGGCGTCATAGTGGTCCTGGGGGCTGACGATCGGCCTGCGGAGGCAGGCATCGGAGTAGGTCAAGTACCGGTCATGACCCCTCCTCTCCTCAATCGCATGAGTCTAGAGAGTCGTCGAAATTGGGTCATTCGCTAATTCCGACCTTCGCCAAAGAGAGTGACCGAATCGCGTTCTCGTCCAGTTGCACACCGAGACCCACGCCGTCTGGAACCTTGAGCTTCCCATCGACGATGGCGGGCGTCTCGGTAATGATGGAGCAGGCCTGCTGATGTAGCATCGCGTCGATCGCGTGATTCAGTGTCGGCAGAACGGCGGCGAGATGAAGATTAACTGCCGTTCCCACTCCGGCCTCGATGAATGAGTGAATACCCATGTCGATCCCAAACGTCCTGCACACGGCAGCGAGCTCGATGAAACCGAGAACGCCTCCCCAGTGATATACGTCTCCCAAGACTGCGTCTACCGCATGCGTGCGAATCCCCAGAGACAATTGCTCGAAGTCGATGATGCACATGTTGGTCGCCAGCGGTATCGGCAGCTCCCTCCGGAGCCTCGCCATGCCGTCCATACCGCGAGTAGGATCCTCCAGGTATTCCAGATCGAGCTCTTGTACCTGTAGTCCGAGGCGGATCGATTCGCTGACGGTGAATGCGCCGTTGGGGTCGAGTCGGAGTTCGACGTCGGGCCCGAACGATGTCCGCAACGCACGCATTACGGAGGCGTCCCAGGCCCAGTCGATTCCGGCACTCTTGATCTTCAATGCCGAGAATCCGAAGTCGTCCACGATCCCCCGTGCGAAATCGACGATGCGCGGCACGTTTTCCTTGTTTCTCATCACCGACGCCAATTCAGTTTCCGGGACCTTCAGTGGGTACGCGCTCATCAATCCCGCAACCGGGATTTCATCTCGGTGCTTGCCACCGAGTAGCCGCCACAAAGGTTCCTCACGCGCTTTGCCCGCAAGGTCCCAACACGCCATATCGATGCCTGCCAGGGCAAGCCACCCGTTCCGCCCGTGATAGTTCCCGTATACATTCGGAATGAAGCGGCGCCAGATCTCCCGGACATCGAACGGGTCGTGGCCGACCAGGTTCCGACAGTACTTCTCGACCAATCGGAAGATTTCATCGGTGCCGGTCGTCTCGCCGACTCCTACCAGGCCAACATTGGTCTGCAGGCGAATAATCGTGCGCCTGCTACTCGTCTTACCGCCCCGGGATTGCGAGGACACGTAGGGGTTCTTTAGAGGGATGTCGACCAGATCAAGTTCGGCGCCCGTGATCCGCAGCTGCTTCACCGGGCCCCCCAAAGGTTGGGCAGAGCTCCATCCAAGTGCGGTGTAGTTCGATCGAAGGCGTACGAGGACGATCCTGCTTTCTGCTGACATTGCTGCCGACTGTCGTAATAGTCCCACTGTGAGTGGATCTCGCTGTCTGCAATCGAAATCATAATGTTCGCCACTCTTCCGCATGATCATGCATAGGCTTCGGCTAGCTCACTTTCGAAGTTGAAGGACTCGAGGTTCTGGGAGGTGCACTTGCGCGGTGCAATGCGACGATCGCATCGGCTACCGATCCGACGATTGCCTCCAGCACTCTCGTGCCGAGAGCCGCGGTGGCAAGGAACCCTACCAGGCGTGACCGCCTGACGATTGCGGTAGTGATGGTGAGTGAGGGACGTTGGCCGCTGCGTTTCGCATTGGTGAGAGAACCGGCTCGAATCGTTCGCTTGGCGCCGACGGAGTGAGCCGTACGGTTCGCGAGATGCTCTTACCCGTCGACAGTTCAACTGGATCGGTACTAGTCGTAACGGCGAACCCGGTGGTCATTGCGCCTCCCGCCTGAGAATTCTTGCATCCGAATTGCCGAATGGTAGCCTCTTTTTGAAATCGTTGTCAACCCGATCCCGGGGGCCGGACCGAAGGCGCGGGCGAACTGACCGTGCTTCCGGGGTCGGTGCCGAGCGGCCGGGATTCGACGCAGGGCTGCTCCTTCGCATCGCGCTGCTCGGAGGCCATGCCCGCCTGCCTGCTAGCCCCCCATGGGCGCCGCTGAGCGCCACTCACGGCGCCGAATGCCTGCTCTACCCAGCGCGGGCAACGAGCGGTGGCGAGGAATGACCGAGGTTCCGCTGTTGGACATTTCCGGTCTGGCAGTTTCCTATGCAGGCCGGGGAGGGGCGTTCGGTGGTCGCCGCAAGGTTCCGGTAATCGAGGGACTCGACCTGCAGATCTGGCCGGGCGAAACGCTGGGTGTGGTGGGCGAGCCGGCAGCGGCAGGTCGACTCTGGCGAACGCCCTGCTGCGGCTCATTCCGCTGACCGCCGGCAGCATACGGTTCGCCGGAGTCGACCTGAACAGTGCAGGGCGAGAGGGCGTGCCGGGGGCGGCGCGACATGCAGATAGTCTTTCAGAACCCGTTAGCGTCGCTCAACCCAGAATGCGAGTCCTCGACCTGGTCGCCGAACCGCTGCGCACGCACGATCGGCCGACCAGGCAGGAGCTCAGGCGCCGGGTGCTCGAGCTGTTGGGTGAAGTCGGCCTCGAACAGGTATACCTCGAGAGCTTCCCTCACCAACTGTCGGGAGGCCAGGCGCAACGTGTCGCGATCGCCAGGGCGTTGGCGCTCAACCCGCGGCTGCTCATCCTCGACGAGCCCACCTCGGCGCTCGACGTCTCGGTTCAGGCGCAGATAATCAACCTCTTGCGGCGATTGCAGGAACGACACGGGCTCACCTACCTGTTCATCTCTCACGACCTCGCCGTCGTCAGGCAGGTGAGCGACAGGGTGGCCGTGATGTACCTGGGCGAGATCGTGGAGCTCGGAACCGCGGAAGGCGTCTTCGCGAGCCCGAACCGCCCCTATATCAAGGCGCTCCTGGCGGCTACGCCACAACCCGATCCGGATGCGGCGCGCGACAGCACCAGACTCGAAGGAGCCATTCCGAGTATCGCAGAGCCGCCGACCGGTTGCCGTTTCCACCCTCGCTGCCCGCTGGCGATGGAAGTCTGTCGCACCATAGCTCCGCGCCGCAGCGCCCCGGAAGAGGGCGGTTCGGTCTCCTGCCACCTCGTCGAACTGTGAGGCGGAGCCGGAACTGTCCCTTGACACCCCCGGTGGAGCCTTATAGAATCGCTGGTAGCGCTAACAATATATTTTCCGTATCCGCCACACGAAGCCGGTCACCACCTTTTCCATATCGTTCCCGAAGGGAGGGCGCCCGCGAATACGAAGGTAAACCATCGTTACGGGCCCACCACAGTGGGAGACGCTTCCGACCTTCGACAGCACACCCAGCCAAAGGGCGATGCTTGGATTCGCCCGCAGGAGGTAACCGAACAGTGACAATGAAAGCGCAACTGACGAAGTTCATCTGCCTGATAGTCGCCGGACTCCTCCTCGCCAGCCCGCTTGCGGCTGCACAGCAGTTTCCCAACAAGCCGATCGAGATAATCGTCCCCTGGGCAGCGGGCGGCAACGCCGATCAGCAGGCCCGAATTCTGGCGAATGTCAGCGAAGGCATTCTGGGAGTGCCGATCTTCGTACGCAATCAGCCGGGCGGCGGCACGGTGCCGGGCGTGATGGAAGCCATTAGTGCTCCCGCCGACGGTTACACGCTGATCTGGACCGCTATCCCTTCGGTGGCAACGGTGCCGGCGCTACGCGAGACCCCGTTCTCCCGCGAGGACCTGTACCCGCTGGCGAACGTATCCGAGAACACCCTGGTCCTGTACGTGCGTGACGACTCGGAGTGGTACACGCTCGAGCACTTTACCGACGCTGCCCAGGGCCGCTCGCTCAACATGGCCGTCAACGCCATCGGAGCGCTTCCCCATCTCGCCGCCGTCGGTCTCGCTCAGGAGGTGGGCACCAACTTCAATTTCGTCACCGAGGGCTCGTCAGCAGGTGCCGTGGTATCGCTCCTGGGCGGGCATGTCGACGCGGCACTGGCCCACGAGCCACAGGCGTATTCGCACGGCGAAGGCTTGCGGGCGCTAGCCGTGTTCGAACCCGAGCGGAGCCGCTACCTGCCTCTGGTGCCTACCGCCGAGGAGTACGGCTACGCCGTGTACGGCTACGTGCGCGACTCGATATCGGTCAACGCCGATGCACCGGACGATGTGAAGCAGACGTTGGCCGAGGCGTTCGCCCAGGCGATGCAAAGCGATGAACTTACGAACCAGTTCCTCAGTCGCCGCATCAAAAAGCTCTACCTCTCACCCGAGGACACCTTGTCCCTCTGGGACGAGGCCGGAGAGAGTTACCAGCAGATAATCGATCAGCTGCAGCAGTAGGAGAACCGGCTGGGTGGTGTAGGGAGACGGCTTTCCCTGCACCACTCCCCTTGAAACGCAGGTGAGGACCGTTCGTGGACACTGACAAACGAAAAATACTTGGTGTTCGGCTTATCTGTCTCGTATTCATCGCTGTTTGTGCGGTTCTCTATTACCGCACGTTTTCGTTCCCTCAGCCCATCGGGATCTTCGGTTCGGACTACGGCTCGGCGTTCTTCCCGCGAATCATGCTGGGCATCATCGGTGTCGGCTCTGTCGGCATTCTGTTGCAGACGCTCATCACCGGGCGACCGGCCGGCCCGTCGGCCGGTCTCGATCTCGGATTGCCTCAGGTCATCAAGGTACTCGCGGTCTGGCTCACCGGCCTCGCGTTCTTCTGGGCCTGGAAAAACTTCGAGTTCCTCTATGTGTCCGCTGCCTTCATGATCGTAGTTTCGTTGCTGCTCGGCGTGCGGCGGATCGTCAGCCTGATCCTGCTTGGCGCGGTAGGTCCCCTCATCTACTTCGTGTTCCAACAGGTCCTGAGGGTGAGCCTCTAAACGTGATTACACGACTCGTATCGAAGAGGCTATCCGGTGATTGACGTTGCCGCCTTGCTCGACGCGGTCGGCCAGCTCTGGTCGATATCCAACTTCCTGCTGATAGTCACGGGTGTTGCGGTCGGGATCGTCGTCGGTGTGATGCCGGGTCTCGGGGCTCCGCTGGGCATCGCCATCGCCCTTCCCTTCACGTTCTACCTGGACGCTTCCGGTTCTTTTTCGCTGCTGCTGGGGATCTACTCGGGAGCCACCTATGGCGGCTCGATTTCGGCAATCGTCCTGGGTATTCCGGGGACTGCGTCGGCCGCGGCTACAGTCGTCGACGGTCATCCCCTGTTCAGGAAGGGCAGCGGCAATCAGGCCCTGGTTCTCTCGCTGGTCGGCTCGGTAATCGGGGGCCTCGTCAGCACGGTCTTCCTCACCCTGCTCGCGCCGGTGCTGGCCTCCTTCGCACTGCGCTTCGGGCCCCCGGAGTATTTCGCCCTGGGGGTTTTCGGGGTCTCGGTCGTGGGCCTGATATCCGGCGAAAGCCTGCTCAAGGGGCTGATCATGGGAGCGGTAGGCATCTTCCTCACCACGATCGGCATAGACCCCGTAAACGGAAACGTTCGCTTCACCTTCGGCTCGGTCGACCTCTATGCCGGACTGCCGCTCATCCCATTGTTGGTGGGGCTCTTCGCCCTTCCGGAGATGCTCGAAAAATCGGAGACGATAGTGAGGCGCGAGGTCCCGAAGCTCGCCAGCAGGCTGAAGCTGCCCAGCTTCGCATCGCTCTGGACTCACAAATTCAACTTCCTACGGTCCTCGCTGATCGGCACCGTGATCGGCATCATTCCCGCCGAGGGTGGAGCGATCGGAGCGTTCGTGAGCTACGGCGAGGCGAAGCGCTCGTCCAGGAAGCCCGAAGAGTTCGGTCACGGATCGCCGGAAGGGGTAGTCGCCGCGGAGACGGCCAACAACGCCACGGTAGGCGGAGCGCTGGTACCTACGCTCACGCTGGGGGTGCCGGGAAGCGCCGCCGCGGCAGTACTCCTGGGCGCGCTCCTGATACAGGGGCTCGACCCGGGGCCCAGGCTCTTCGTGGATGCCCCCGAACTCGTCTACTACATATTCGTATCGCTCTTCGTCATCAACCTGGTGATGCTCTTCTTGGGCTGGGTAGCAATCGGTTCGGCCATAAAGCTGATCAAGGTACCCGATCAGATCCTCATTCCGATAGTCCTGATCCTGGCTTTCGTCGGTTCCTACGCAACCGTTGGGAGTCTCTACGGCGTCTGGATCCTTCTGCTCGTTGGTCTCGCCGGCTACGTCCTGAAGAAGTTCGGGTTTCCGTTGGTTCCCGTGGTCCTTGGCTTCGTTCTGGGCGGAATGATCGAGCGTAGCTTCAGGCATTCACTCACGATCGCCGACGGAAACCTGGCGATCTTCATTACCCGCCCGATATCGCTGACGATATTCCTACTCATGATCCTGGCGCTCCTGGCACCGGCGGTCTCCTCCTGGCTCGCGCGCCGGCGGAGCTGAAGAGCGGGTGCGCGACCAGAGCTACGCTCGCACGCGGAAGGAGTGGTGTCATGGCACACACCAAAGCAGACCGGCCCAACATCTTAATCGTCTATCCGGACCAGATGCGCTACGACGCAATGGGATGCGCCGGGAACCCGGTCGTCAAGACTCCTCACATAGACAGGCTGGCACACGAAGGTGTGATGTTCGAGGAGGCGTACGTAGCGACGCCCATGTGCACGCCTTTCCGCTCGAGCTTGCACACGGGCAAGTACAGCCACGACACCGGCGCCTACAGCAACCATCACCCGATCGACGACGGTCACACCAGCATGGCGGACCAACTCACAGAGATCGGTTACCGGACCGGTTACATCGGCAAGTGGCACCTCAACGGCGGTGAGGCTCCCGGTTTCGTACCGCCCGGGCGAAGACGTCTGGGTTTCGAGCACTTCGTCGGGTTCAATCGCGGCCACTACTACCTCGACGGAATCTACTTTCGTGACACCGAGCAGCCTTATCACTGCCCCCGGTTCGAGCCCGACTATCAGACGGATCAACTGCTGGATTTCATGGAGTCGAGCATCGACGACGACTCGGCAAGGCCGTTCTTCGGGCTGATTTCATACGGCCCGCCTCACTTCCCGATGGACATGCCGAAGCACTACAAGGAACTGTACAGGCCCGAGGAGATCGTGCTCGGACCCACCTCCGGCGACATCGAGCTGCAGAAGAAGGTGACGCGTGAGCTGCTCGACAACGGTTTCCCCGCCGCCAGCGGCGTCTGGGGCGTCGGCGGCGCCGAAGCGGAGTTCGATGACGAGCAGGCCGTCCGGCGATTCATGGCCCACTACTACGGTCTGATGGCGAATATCGACCACAACGTCGGCAGGATCATGGCGTGGTTGGAGAAGAAGGGGATTGCGGACGACACGGTAGTGATATTCCTGAGCGACCACGGAGACATGGCAGGCGAACACGGCTATCGTTGCGGCACCAAGAAGACCGCATTCCGCCAGTCGATGCAGGTTCCGCTGGTCGTCCGCTACCCGAAGCGTTTCCGGGCCGGAACGCGGGTGAGTTCCCTCGTCGACGTTGCCGTGGATACCATGCCGACCATCATGGAGCTGACCGACGCCGAGCTGCCCCGGGACGTGCACGGCGCCAGTTACCTGCCGTTGCTCGAGGGATCGCCGGAGCCCACCCGCGAGGCGGTGTTCTATCAGGTTCATCGAGAATTGGAAGGTCCCGAGCGCTTTCCCATTCCAGAGCGCGGCGTTCGTACCGAGGAGTGGCTCTACGTGCGGACTCCGACGGCGCCCAAGCTCCTTATCGACCTGAAGAACGACCCGGAGGAGCTTCACAACCTCGTTGGCGACGAGCAATACCGGTCGCAGGTCGACAGTTTGCAAGCCATGCTCGATGAGCACATGCGGCGGACCGGAGATGACTTCTCCGCCGAAGCGATATTCCCGCCGGCAGGCTTCCTTAGCCACGAGGAGAAGTCCGAGAAGCAGCGACAGTTGGCCGAACGGGCGGTGGTCGAATGCTGAAGCGCAGGGAACCGAGATGAGCGCAAGACCGAATGTCCTGCTGTTGCTCAGCGACGAGCACAGCTTTCGCTTCATGGGCCATGTCTCGGAAGAGGAGGGTGGGGAGCCCGCTCACACCCCGAACTTCGACGACCTGGCAAGTAACGGGACCAGGTTCTCGGCGGCGTATTGCCAGGTCGCCGTCTGCACCCCTTCGCGTATCAGCATGCTCACCGGCCTCGAATCGCGCGAAAGTGGTGCCTGGTGGAACGACAGCGTCCTGCGACCGGAGTTGCCGACGCTTCCGGCCGTACTCGCGAAAGCCGGCTACGAAACCTGCCTGGTGGGCAAGATGCACCTCGGTGGGCGAAACCAGTTCGCCGGCTTCCACCACCGACCGTACGGAGACCTGACTGGCGAAACCGGGCACCAGTGGGAGCCGCTGGACAGCCGCGAGACCGGCCCGTACGAGATGCGGGTGCGCACGGCGGGCGCCGGAGTGAGCGAGATCCCCGAGAGCCAGATGCAGGAGGCGATAGTCGTCGAGGAAGGGCTCTCGTTTGTGCGCGAGCAGGCCGCCGAGAAGCCTGAGCAGCCCTGGTTCCTGTGCCTGTCGTTCAGTAGGCCCCACTTTCCGCTCACCGCTCCCAAGCGGCACTTTTCCCGCTACTGGCCGGAGGGTGCGACTCCGCCTCGCGTGGGGCCGCATGGGGACGCGTTCGATCACCCGCTCAGCCGAGGTATGCGCGAGGGGTTCCGAGTCGAGGAGATATCCGAGGAGGAGTCGCTGCGGGCGCGCGCCGGCTACTTCGCCTGCGTGACCTACCTGGACGAGATCGCCGGCGACCTCCTGGCGCGGCTCGAGCGCGAGGGTCACCTCGAGAACACCGTCGTGATCTACACTTCTGATCACGGCGAGATGGCCGGAGAGCACGGAGTCTGGTGGAAGCAAGGCTGGTACGAAGGGTGTACGAGGGTTCCGCTGCTGATGTCGTTGCCGGAACAGCGAAGCGGGGAGGGGAAACACGGCACCATCAGAACGCCGGTCGCCCTCACCGATCTCTTTCCCACCATCTGTTCCCTCACCGGTACCGACTGCCCTGCAGATATTCACGGCCGCGACCTCTCCGCTGCGGTTCGAAGCGGAAACGAGCCGGAGGAGCGACCGGTGGTGTGCGACAATCTGGTGCCGCGGTGGGGCGAGGGAACGGAGTTCCGGATGGTGCGCTGGGGCAAGTACAAGTATGTGCGTTTCCGCGACGCCGCCAATCTCCTGTTCGATCTGGCAGAGGACCCTGACGAGCAGAGGAACCTGGTCGACTCCGACGATCCAGACGTAACCGATGCGCTCGAGCGACTGGAGGCCTTTGTTCGGGAGACGATGGACTTCGCGGCTGCCGAGCAGGAGCGAACCGAGCGCGACGGCGAGCTGGCCCAGCAGTATCGGCTGGAGGTCGAGGCGCCGGCGACCGGAAACCTCTACCTCATGCCGTCCGGCCGCCTGGTGAATGCCGAGGACGTGCTTTACAACCAGACCGTGGTGCTCGAGAGGCCGAACGAGGTGCTGATCGGCAAACCGGACGATTCGAGCGAGAGCGAAGGCAGAAGTTGACCGGCATACGTTTCGACAACGCCGGCCCAGAGAGGTCCGTGCTCGCCGAGCCGACGGCCGTCTGATGGCTCCGGTGAAGGTCGACCCGGACAATATCCGCGAGTTCGAGGATTCGGACAGCTTTTACGAGTGGCTCGGCCTTCACCACGACAAGGAGTCCGAGCTGTGGATCAAGATCCACAAGGTGGGATCGGGGCTCAGCACGATTACGCCCAAGGAAGCCATCGACGTCGTCCTCTGCTGGGGTTGGATCGACGGGATACGGAAGGCGTTCGACGACAAGAGTTACCTGCAGCGTTACACGCCCCGCGGCAAGAAGAGCATCTGGAGCCAGATCAACGTCGACAATGTCGCTCGCTTGGTCGACGAGGGCCGGATGACGGAGCACGGCCTGAGCCAGGTCGAAGCGGCCGAGGCCGACGGGCGCTGGGAACGCGCCTACCAGGGCGGCCGGGAGATGACGATTCCCGCCGATCTGCAGGCCGCCATCGACGCCGAGCCCAAGGCCAGGGAGATGCTGGAGAGATTGAGCGCCCAGAATCGCTACGCCCTGGCATTCCGGACTCACAACATGAAAACCGAAGCAGGCCGGCAAAGGAAGATCGCGAGCTTCGTCGAGATGCTCAAGCGCGGTGAGACTTTCTACCCACAGGGCAAGAAGTGAGCTCTCGGCGATCTCGACCGGCAGGTCCTTTCTGTTGTCACCAAGCGAAATCGGCTGAAGGACGACTGCTCCATGAACGTGACTGAATGAACGTGGCTGAGTGAGAGCGGCTGAGTGAGAGTGGCTGAATGATGCGAACTCCGGGCCAAGGCGACCTCGACGCACTTTCCAGGGAAATCGAGCGCTACCTGGCGCGCCTGCCGCGGCAGGGTGGTCGTGTGGCGTTGGTAACGGGGGCGAACGGAGCGCTGGGCGCCGAAGTCGCCAGGTTCCTGGCTCTGAAGGGCGCGTCTGTGGTCATGGCCTGTCGAAACCTGGAAACGGGGGAGCGGGCGCGGCAGGGCATCCAGGATGAACTATCGAAGGCGAAATCGGAGCCGCCGCAGCTCGAGCTGATGCATTTGGACCTCGGGTCGCTCGCTTCGGTGCGCCGGTTCGCACAGGCGTTCAGCGACGGGCATCAACGCCTCGATCTGCTCTTCGCCAATGCCGGCATCATGGCCGTAGAGCGGCGACTTACCGAGGACGGCTTCGAGGCGCAGTTCGGCGTGAATCACCTCGGTCACTTTGCCCTGACGGGACGACTGCTACCGATGCTGCTGTCGACGCCCAGGGCAAGGGTGGTGACCACTACCAGCAGCGCCGCCTACGGCGGCCGCATCGAATTCGACGACCTCACGGGTGAGCGCGGATACAGGCGCTGGACCGCTTACAGCCAGTCCAAGCTCGCAAATATCCTGTTCGCCTTCGGCCTGCAGCGGCGGCTTTTAGCTGCAGGAGCCGGCGCCGCAGCCAGTTCCGCCCATCCGGGTCTGGTTCATACCGACCTGCAGCGAAATGCTGCCGTGGCGACGCGCTCAAGTATCGAGGGGTGGCTGCTGGAACGGGCGGTGCCCCTGCTGGGACAGAGCGCCTCAATGGGCGCCCTGCCACTGCTCTACGCTGCACTCGCTCCCTCTTCGAACGGTGGTGAACTCTGGGGGCCGCGCTGGAGCTTCTTCAGAGGCCGGCCGGTAGTGCAGAAACCACCGAGATCGGCCCTGGACACGAGTTTGCAGGACCGGCTGTGGCGGGTGTCGGAGGAACTCACGGGTGTTGACTTCGCAGGCATTGCGCGAAACATTGCCGGCTGACGAACTGGCCCAGCGACACTTGGTGTAATGGACGACAACAAGCAAACTTAGAGGAGCTCCCTGCTCAAGTCCTAGCCCTAATCCAGGTACTCGTAGGCCGGCAGCGTGAGAAAGTCTATGAATTCAGGCTCGAGTACCAACTTGTCGAGGATGGCAGCGGCTTCCCGGTAGCGGCTGTTTTCTTCCCCGCCTAAGGACTGGAGCTCTTCGGCGCGTACGTCCCAATAGAATTCCGCCGTCATCGTTCGTCCATCATCTAATCGAGTCGCGTTCCGGATCCACTGCCAGAGTTGGGCTCGGCTGATCTCGGCCGTGGCAGCGTCTTCCATCAGGTTATTGATAGCGGCCGCACCATTGCCGTTCAGCCAGGAGTTGATGTACTGAAGCGCGACGCTCACATTGTTGCGGACTCCGGTCGCCGTAACAGCACCGTCGGCCACCTCGAAATCCACCAGACGCTCGCCGGCCACCGTCACTTGCTCTCGAAGCTCATGCTTCTGATTCTGACGGTCTCCCAGTGTCTGGTCGAAAACTTCGCGGGCGACCGCGACCAGGCCAGGGTGCGCTACCCAGGTGCCGTCAAAGCCCTTGTCGGCTTCGAGCTGCTTGTCTTCGTGGACCTTCTCAAACGCCATTGCATTGACATCTTGATCTGAGCGGCTCGGAATAAAGGCAGCCATACCCCCGATCGCGTGTGCGCCCCGCTTATGGCACGCGCGTACAAGCGCATCGGTGTATGAGCTCATGAACGGGATCGACATGGTCACCTGGGCTCGGTCTGGAAGCACCAGGTCCTCACGGTTCCGGAACTTCTTGATGATGCTGAAGATATAGTCCCAGCGCCCCGCGTTCAGCCCCGCCGCGTGGTCACGAATCTCGTAGAGTATCTCCTCCATCTCGAAGGCGGCAAGAATCGTTTCGATCAACACGGTTGCACGAACAGTGCCTTGGGGAATGCCCAGGTACTCCTGCGCCTTGACGAACACATCGTTCCAGAGGCGCGCTTCCAACCGGTTTTCGAGCTTGGGCAGATAGTAGTAAGGGCCGCTTCCCCGTCTGGTCAATACTTCAGCGTTATGGAAGAGATAGAGCGCGAAGTCGAATATGCTGGCAGAGACAGGTTCGCCGTCTACGGTGAGATGGCGCTCCGTCAGATGCCACCCTCGCGGTCTAACGACCAATGTGGCGATGCGATCGTTTAGGGTATATCGTTTTCCACGGGAGGCGTCGTCCAGTGAGATCGTACGGCGTACGGCATCACGCAGGTTTATCTGTCCCTGCAAGATGTTCTGCCACGTTGGTGCCAGCGAATCTTCGAAGTCCGCCATGAATACGCTGGCGCCAGAATTGAGGGCGTTGATTACCATCTTTCGATCAACCGGACCGGTTATTTCCACACGCCGGTCCTGCAGGTCACCTGGGGTCGCGGCGACCGACCAAGCTGCGTTGCGAATGTTTTCCGTCTCGTCGGGGTAACTGGGTAGCTCTCCTCGGTCGAACGCCGCTTGCCGGTCGTTTCGAGCAGCAAGAAGTTCACGTCGCCTCGGCTCGAACTCCTCATGCAGAGCCGCAACGAAGCGGAGGGCGGGTTCCGAGAGAATCCCGGCGTGGTCGCCGGTGGGAACTGCGATGTGACCGTTGCTCGTGCTGTTTGTTGGCATCGTGTTACCGCCTTGCGAGTGGAGTTCCGGCGAGGTCCTGATGGCCGAGTCATCGAGGGTTTGTATTCTAGCATGCTGGCATACCATAGTGGATGATTGGCCGCCTTCGTCAGCAGTAAATTCCTGTCCGTTTCCGCATCCCTCACGGGCAATAGTCGTAATCGGCGTTTTCGATCTTCAGATCAGCGGTTGGCGGTCTCGCGAACTAGCGAAGTCAACCGTTCTTGCTGAACCTCGCGACCCCGGTCCATATGCTCAGCCATTACTTTCGCCGCCACATCGACATTTCCGCCGACTACCGCATTGCGAAGTTGCTGGTGCTCGTCGAGTGCGGCGGCGTGTCTAGCGGACGGCGAACGTGCCCGATAGCGTTCCATCGCGTCGATGACTTGACTGAGCATGTCCGCGCCCCACCGGTTACCGCTCAGCTTGTGAATCGCTGAGTGGAATGCCCTACCAAGATCGAGCAGGCGATCGAGGTTGGAGTTCTGCAACGCGTCGCGCATATCCGCCAGAATCTCGTCCATGCGTTGGAGGGCTGCAGCTCCGGCTTCCCCGTGCCTTCCGTCGCGAACACTTTGCGCCGCCTTCTTTGTCAACAGGACCTCGAGCGCACTGCGTACGTCCATCAGTTGTTCGAGTTCGCCGGCCGATAGCGTGGACACTCGCACACCACCCTGAGGCAGTCGTTCTAGAAATCGCTCTCGTTCTAGCCGCTTGAACGCTTCTCGCAGCGGCGTTCTGCTTACCTGGAGTTCGCGCGCCAGATCTGCCTCGACAAGGCGTTGCCCAGGCCGCAAATCGCCTCGGATTATGGCGGCTGCGAGTTTCGAGTAGACACCATCGGCAATAGTGGTCGTATGAATCTGACTGTTGTCGGTTAGTTTATACACGTTGTAATCCCCACTTTACGTCAAGACCAATCGTCGCATGTTCAGGCGCTGCCGCTGTCGACTAAATCAGGGTTAGTATACTCGCATACCGGCGGACAAGCTGCCTGGGTCGACGAGCGGCTGGAGAATGCCGCCGAGCCTGACTGACGTAACGAGGTTCGATGCGGAAAATGTCAACCAGCTTCCGACTATCTGAGACGGTAGTTCGTTGGCGTGTACCTCTTTCTGCTTGCGCACTTCAGTTCCTTCAGTCGGTCTTGATCCTTCAGTCGTTCGGAGCCTACGCCGCGGTCTGGAGTGTCGAGTTCGGTTGGAGCAAGACTGCTCTGGCGCTTGCTTATTCGATGCACCGGGCCGAGGCCGGCCTCTTGGGTCCGGTCCAAGGTTGGTTGATCGCACGCGTCGGCATCCGGACGGTACTGCGTAGCGGGGTACTTTTGCTCGGGATCGGTTTCCTACTCCTAAGTCGTGTCGATTCGATACTCGCACTCTTCCTCACGCTGTTCCTGACCGCGATTGGTGGCGGCTTCCTCGGCCTGCTTTCCCTTTCGAGCGTAATCGTGAGCGAGTTCGAGCGCTCTCGCTCCAAAGCGTTGGCGGTACTACAGTTCGGTATCAGCCTGGGCGGACTTGCGGTACCGATAATGGCTTGGGCCCTCGTCGCCATCGGTTGGCGACCCGTTGCCGTGATATCGGGACTCCTTGTCCTCACGCTCGGTTTCGCGCTCACCCAGCTAGTGAGCAGTTTCGCCATCCGGGCTGACAAAGTCCGGGTCAGAGAGGGCGGGGGTGCGGCTGAGCGCGACACCTACACGACTGCCGCTACAGCGAGCGTCGGTGAGTGGAGCGCGGCAAGTGCCGTTAGGACCAGTGCTTTCTGGCTCGTTGCGCTCGGACATGCTGGATCTGTTGCCGTTGTGGCAGCCGTTAACGTGCACCTCGTCGTCTTTCTAACTGAGGACATGGGCTACTCGGTACCGTCCGCGGCCATGGTCTTTGCATTGATAACTGCTGCGTCGGTGATGGGACACGTTTTGGGGGGAATCGCGGGCGACAAGTTCAGCAGGCATCGGGTAGCGGCAGTCGCTACACTGGGCCACTTTGTCGCAATGGTAGTACTGGCGGTAAGCTCCGGAGCGCTCTTGGTAGTATTGTTCGCCGTGACGCACGGGCTCGCCTGGGGAATTCGGGCACCCCTTATGGGAGCTCTCCGGGCCGACTATTTCGGAGTGAAGGCATATCCGCTCACCATGGGAGTATCCTCGCTCGTCGTTATGCTGGGCTCACTTGCCGGTCCGCTTGCGGTAGGTACGGCCGCGGACGTTTGGGCTAGATTCGATCTCGGCTTCCTGGTGCTTGCCGGGATCGGCTTGTTGAGCGCGCTTGCATTCGCATTGGCAAGGCCGCCGGTGGTTCAAACGATCAAGCCGTCGAGGGCTTCGGCCGATGGGCTTGCGAGCGGGTAATCGTGTTGCGAATCGGGCCCTCGCCCGACTCTAGCTTTGAAGGGACGTCAACATGAGTAAAGAGTGGCATGTTGCTTGGTTGGACGTGTGGGACCAACGCGCGCAGGAGGCTGTCCTAGCCGTAGCGCCCCCCAGCCTGAACGTAACCTTTGCCGAAACGTACGAACTCGAGGAACAGTTCGAGATCACCGCAAATTGCGATGTGATCGCAGCCGGCTGGCCGGCCGTCACCCGGGAGCTGATAACCAACGCGGCTAGTCTGAAGCTCATCCACAAGCTCGGCGTCGGATACGACAAGATCGACCTGAACGCGGCCAAGGAGAGCCGATTAGCGGTTGCGATCACGTCCGGAGCCAATGCAAGTGCGGTCGCCGAGCACACCGTAGGATTGGTACTGGCAGCGCTGCGGCGTACCCCTTACGTGGACAGCTCGTTGCGCTCAGGACGCTGGCTCAAGACAGAGATGCGAGTCGTCAACCAGCAACTGCGTGGGAAGCGAGTTGGCTTGCTGGGCTTCGGCAACATAGGTCGACAAGTCGCCAGGAAGCTCGCCGGATTCGAGGTGGAAATCGTCTACTTTGATGTCCGTCGTGCGGATTTAACGGCCGAGACGTCCCTTGGGGCGGGTTACGTCTCGTTCGATGAGCTGCTCGAAACGAGCGATATCCTCAGTCTGCACGTGCCGCTGGATGAAAGCACAAGAGGTATCCTCGCGGACGAGTCATTTGCCCGCATGAAAGACGGGGCCGTGATCATCAATACGTCGAGAGGCGGGATCATCGATGAACAGGCCTTGGTGAGATGCCTGAAGTCGGGCAAGATCGAAGCCGCTGGACTCGACACCTTCGCCCAAGAACCGCCCGCCGTTGCCGATCCGCTTTTCACGTTTCCACAGGTCGTTTTATCGCCGCACATCGCCGGGGCTGTCTTCGACAACGTCCAGAATCTCGGGGCTCACCTTTTCAGGAATGTGATCTCCTACCTCGAGAATGGCATCCTCCCGGCCGAGGACACGATTCTGCTTGGCGTTCCAGACGAAGGTTAATCAGGGTTCACTGCAGTTGACGAATCGGTGGCTTGCACGGGATGGCCCCTTGAGGTATTCTAGTATACAGGCATACTTTGAAGATGGTTGGAATCGTTACGACGCCTCCAACCTCGGGTGAACCGTTGCGGCCACAACAAGTGGACCCGTAGGCAAGCCGTAATCGCATGCCTGTTGATGCCGGTCTAGAACCGGTAAAGACGCGGGGTTGCGCCATGTGGTGCGACAGAGTCATACGACGAGGAGGAAAGTGCTGCGGCCAGATCAAACGAAACATGCGAGTTCTCCCCCACCCGAAAGTACCCGTGGTGGGCCCGACCTGATTGCATCCAGGAGGCATACATGACAAGGTTGAGACAAGGCATGACCCGCTGGCTGATGGCGCTGGCACTACTTCTGCTCACGGCCGGCGCCGGCATGGCGCAGGACCGATTCGACCTCACGGTGGTATTCGGTGAGGAAGCAGATACCCTCGATCCGCACATGACAACCCTGATCGTCCCAGAAACGATTCAGGAAAATATGTTCGATCGCCTCGTCCGTATTTCGAGTACCGGCGAAGTGGTTCCTCACGTGGCGTCTTCCTGGGAGTGGGTGGAGCCCACGAGGCTGCGTCTCGTTTTGCGTGAGGATGTCTACTTCCACGACGGTACTCAGCTCACCGCCGATGACGTCGCGTACAACTTCGAGCGGGTCGCCAACCCCGACGTAGCATCGCCCATAGCGTCCCGGATCCCACAGGTAAGCGAAGTCGAGGTCGTCGATCCTTTTACCGTCGACTTGCTGTTTGCTGAAACCAACGCCGAAGCCCTTACCGCTCTCGCACGCTTGATGATCGTGCCGCAGCACATCGTAGAAGAGGTGGGGGACGAGGCGTTCGCCCAGATTCCAGTCGGTAGCGGCCCTTTCCGCTTCGTGGAGTGGCAACGGGGAGTGCATATCCTGCTCGAGGCGAACGACGATTACTGGGGGGGCAGGCCAGAGGTCGACCGTGCCATTTTCAAGAACGTTCCCGAGGCAGCGACGAGGGTCGCTGAACTCCGTACCGGCCGTGCCGACATCGTGGCAAACATTCCACCCGAATCTGCGACTGACGGTCCCGGATACACGATAAAAACTGCTCCTAGCACTCGCCGGCTCTTCATCACCATGGACAGTTCCCGCCCTCCATTCGACGATGTACGCGTACGCCAGGCCCTGAACTATGCGATCGATAAAGAGGCGATCGTGGAGTTTATCCTCGGCGGTCACGCGACGCAAACCAACGGTTATCTCGGCCCGAACTGGGATGTGGAGTACGACAATGACCGGCAGCCGTATCCATACGATCCGGAGCGGTCTCGAGAGTTGCTTGCCGAGGCGGGATACGAGAACGGAGCACCATTCGTTTTCACTTACCCGGTCGGCCGTTACCCGAAGGACAGTGAGATTGGGGAGACGGTAGGGGCGATGCTCGAAGAGGCCGGGTTCCAGGTGGAGTTGGATCCGAAGGACCCGTCGACGTACGCCACAATGGCCTTCCGAGAACTCAGCCTCCAGGTCGGACTGTCACAGGGGACCGGATTCCCAACTGCCGAGGTGACGAGGAACGGCTACTGGAATCGTGGAGTGTCGGTGAGGTGGTTTGACGATGCGCAGCTCCTCGACATGGTCGAAGAAGCGCGCACGATCGTAGACGATGAGGAGCGCCTCGCGTTACTGCGGGAAATCGACGAGTACGTATTCGAACAGGCTGTTTTCGGTTTCTTGTTTTCCTACGACGACATATGGGGCGTATCCAACCGGATCGAATGGGCTCCGGACCCTGCAACGCGAACCTACCTGATGGACGTGTCGATCAGGTAGGCAGTTAGCGGCTGCCCCACCGACGACTAACCGGGGGGCCGAACGAATCGAGATGGAGTGGCGCGCCAGCGCTCTCCATCTCCTATCCTCTTGTTCAGCGTGGAGGCGCTTTCGTTGCGGACATATGTGCTGAAAAGAGTTTTGCAGAGCGCTGGCGTTATAGTTGCGGCGTCGGTTCTCGCCTTCTCCCTCGTATTCCTTTCGGGCGATCCTGTGGCAGCGGTCGTCCCAGCAGATGCCACTCAGGAGGAGGTCCAGCGGGCGATCATGCTTTACGGATTCGATCAGCCACTGTACGTACAATACTTCCGATTCCTAGGTGGCGCCGTTCGAGGCGATCTGGGAGATTCGCTCCGCTATCGCGTCTCCACAATGGAACTGGTAAGTGAACGTCTCCCAGCCACCGCTCTTCTCGTTGCTGCCGGAATGACGATAACTATCTTGTTGGGACTCAGCCTCGGGATTCTGGCTGCCGTGAGGAGAGACAGCATCTTCGATCAGATCGCGCTATTCCTAAGCACCTTCGGACAGGCGATGCCCAACTTCTGGTTCGGGATTCTACTGATACTCCTGTTCAGTGTCACCCTCAATTGGCTCCCGCCGTCCGGCTACGGAGGCCTTCAATATCTGGTCCTGCCCGCGCTGACGATCAGCCTCTACCAGCTGCCAAAGTTCCTCAGGGTAGTGAGGTCATCGGTTCATGAGGTGCTCAGCGAGGATTACGTTCGTACGGCACGCTCGAAGGGCATTTCGGAGTATGCCGTCTTGGTGCGCCATGCACTCAGGAACGCACTCATCCCAATCATCACACTATTCGGATTGGAGCTGGGGGCAATGTTCGGTGGCGCCGTCGTTACCGAAACGGTATTCGCGTGGCCAGGCCTGGGCAGGTTGCTCATCGAAGCCGTGCGCAGCGCCGACTTCCCACTGGTACAGACCGCCATCCTAGTTATCGCTTTGCTGATTACGACGGTCAATCTGATCGTTGACCTCACCTACGTGGCACTCGATCCGAGGGTGCGTCTCGATAATGCTTAGCGACGGAAACCGAATTACTCGCCAAAACCTGGTAAGGACCATTGCAAAACGGTTGGACATCGAGCCAAGTACCGCCGTTTCTTGGTTCCGAACACCGGCGGTGGCCGGATGAGGCCATCTGCAGCCGTAGAGCACGATTTACGAGCCACGAGACAATTGCGTCTGCCGTTGTTACCTATGTCGCTGCGCAGGCGTCCGATGGCGCTGCTGGGGGTCCTCGGCCTCTTCGCGTTTGTGTTCGTGGCAGCGTTTGCGCCACTACTGGCGCCACATTCGGTAAGTAAGCAAAGCCTTGCAAACCGGCTCACGCCCCCTGCCTGGGTCGAGGGAGGCAACCCGAGCCATTTATTGGGAACAGACCAGCTCGGCCGAGACGTTCTGAGTCGCTTGATATACGGGAGCCGGGTGTCGCTGAGCGTGGGCGTTGCTGCTGCCGCTCTCGGCGGACTACTTGGTGTGGCCATCGGCCTGATCTCGGGCTACTGGGGCGGCAGTATCGCCGACACCTTATTCATGCGTCTGGCAGACCTGCAACTCTCCTTCCCGTTCCTCCTCCTTGCCCTCGTTGCGCTCATGGTCATCGGTCCGGGGTTGGTGAACCTCATCCTTATCCTGGGCGTCACCGGATGGGTAATTTTCGCCCGTCTGGTGCGGGGCCAGGTGCTGTCGATTCGCGCTCGAAGCTACGTCGAGGCGGCCAGGGCGCTGGGTGCCACGGACCGCTACATCGTGCTCAAGCATGTCGCTCGCAATGCTCTGGGGTCGAGTCTCGCACTGGCGGCACTCGAAGTCGGACGAAAGATTTCCCAAGAGGCGGCATTGAGCTTTCTGGGAATGGGCGTTCCGCCTCCGTTCCCCAGTTGGGGCGGAATGCTGGCCGACGGCAGAGCGTACATAAGCTCGGCCTGGTGGGTAAGTACCTTTCCGGGTGTCGCAATCATGCTACTCATCCTGAGCGTTTCCCAAGTAGGCGACTGGGTCGCCGTGATAATCGATCCGAAGCAGAAAAAGTGATCCGATCAGACACCAAACTTGCACGACCGCCGGAGAAGGCAGGGAGAGTAAGCAGTGAATAGTCCAGCAGAGCTTCCCCTCGAAGGGATTCGAGTCCTCGACCTCTCCCGATTCGTGTCTGGCCCGTTCTGCGCCGTCCAGCTTGCCGACCTCGGCGCTCAGGTGATCAAGGTCGAGTCTCCCGGAACGGGCGACGGCACCAGGCGCTGGGGTGAGAAGACGACCGGGCCCGATAACCCATACTTCATCTCAGTGAATCGCGGGAAGAAGAGCATCGCATTGGATTTCAAGGATCCTGACGACCGCGCCGTCCTCGACAAGCTTTTGGCGGATGCTCACGTAGTGGTCCACAACCTGAAGCCGTCCAGTGCCGAGAGCCTCGCGCTCGATTTCGAAGCTGTCCGCAAGCTCAATTCCAACGTCGTCTACTGCGACATCAACGGCTTTGGTCGAGATTCGAGTCGGCCGGCCTTCGACTTCATCGTGCAGGCCGCCTCTGGGATGATGAGTGTTAACGGAGTGCCTGAGGGAGAGCCACTGAAGCTCCCGTTCCCCTTGATAGATGTCGCTACCAGCCTGTATGCGACGATCGGGATTCTCAGCGGACTACTCCAGCGCTCGTCCAATCCACTGAGGGGCGCCGTTCAGGTAAGCGCAAGCATGTTTGACGTCGGTCTGGCCATCATGCCCAACCTAGTGTCTCAGGCGCTCATGACGGGGCAGGAACCGAAGCGTCTGGGCAACGTACATCCCACCATCGCCCCGTACGAACCGTACGAGGCTTCCGACGGCTGGATAGCCATCGGGGTGGCAACCGAGCCGAGGTGGCAGAGCTGGTGTGGCGCGATTGAGCGCCCCGAGTTGGCCAACGACCCGCGGTTTGCTTCCAATCCAGATCGCCTCGCAAACCGGCGGGAACTGTGGATGTTGCTGAATCCGATCATGAGTCGAAGGAGCGTGCAGGAGTGGCTCGACATCTGCAACCGCCTCGAGATTCCCGCCTCGAGAGTAGCCTCGATACCAGAAGCGTTGTCGGTGAGCTCCCTGGTTTCCACCGTCGAGCACCCGTCCTTTCCCAGCGGCGTGCCGCTCTACGGTAGCCCAATTCAGCTTCAGGGTCGGCCGCTCGGGGTAGGGCAGCGTCCTCCGCGCTTCGCCGAACATTCCGGCGAGGTCAAGGAGGGGCTGTGGAATTCGTTCACCGCAAACGAGCCAGCCGAGTAGAGAACCGAGAGGCGTTCAGCCAAATTCGGTATACTGGCATACAGAAAGGAAGTCGCGTCGGATGGAACGCAGTGATAATCGCGAGACCGAATTGTTGGGCCACGAGGTGCGGACCGGGCAAACTACAGTCTGCAATGAGAGGCTTCAACTCTTCCTGGAGGCTCTCGGGCTTTCTGGCTGGGACCCTTCCGGCCCGGTTCCAGTGACCTTCGTGCCTCGTTGTTTTCGCGACTGGGTCGATGTCACTCGAGATGTTCGCCCTGGTCCAGTCCTCGATGGTTTCGGACTCGAGAAGGGCGTTAACGCAGGAATAACGATTTCGGCCAAATTGCCCGTGTTTGTTGGGGACCGACTTCACCTCACGGAGAAGGTGGCCGAGGTTCGAGAGAAAGAAGGCGCCTCGGGCGCCCTGATCTTCGTGACGGTTCGCCAAACGATCCGCCGCGAGAAAGAGGACATCGGGATCGTCCAGGAGAACGACATGCTTACCGTTTATCGCCGCGGAGCGGAGAAGTGAAATTGGAATTCACGCTTCCGTGGGGCCCGATAAGTGCCACGCAACTCGCTTTTTACTGCTCGGCAGTGGGAGTTGCCGACCCGATTCATTACGACCGCGCGACCGTTGCGGAAGTCGGTATGAAAGACGTTGTGGCAAACGGTTCACTGCGAGTCGCGATGATTGAGGTTGCCATTAGGCGAGCGTTCGCCAACCACCCGGACCTCTTAATCGAGAAGCTCGAGTGCCGGCATAGGGCCCCGCTATACCGCGGCCAAACCGCAAGAATTCGAGTGGTTTCCGCTGCCGCCGCCGGCCGAATCGACTGTCAAGTCGAGACGACCGTCGAGGACTCACTCGTGGACTCGGCAACGGCTGAACTGTCCTTGCCCGAAAGCACGCTCATCGAGTTATCCGAGAAGGGATTGGTTCGTTCGTGAACTTTCTGTTTGGTGAAGAACACCGGGAATTCAAGGGTCAGGTAGTCGACTTCTTCGAGTCGCAGCGAGACGAGAGCTGGGGAACGATCGATCGAGAGTCGGATAGCTTCAGGGCTCTGGGCATGGAGATGGACAAGCGGCTCGTCGAGCGGGGCTGGTGGGTGCTCCATTGGCCCGAGATGTACGGCGGCGGCGGCGGAGACTTCGTCTCGTACGCGATCTTGCGTGAGGCAGAGGGCTACTTCCGGGTTCCAACCGGCGGTGGCCACGGGCGTTATATCGTCGGCTCGGCCCTGATGAAGTTTGCCAGCGAAGAACTAAAGGACGAGGTACTCCCGCAGATTGCCAAAGCCGAGACCGTGCTTTCACTGGGCTACACCGAGCCAGAAGCGGGCTCGGACTTGGGCAGCTTGCGGGCAACGGCACTACGGGACGGCGACAACTACATCATCAACGGCACCAAGGCCTTTATCACATACGGACACTTTGCCGATCAGATCTTCCTTGCTGCTCGCACCGATCCCTCGGCGCCAAAAAAGCATCAGGGAGTGAGCCTCTTCCTGGTTCCCCTTGACAGCGACGGCGTCGTTATCGAATCGCAGGTCTGCCTTACCGGACACCGAGTTAATCTGATCCACTTCAATGATGTCGCCGTTAACAGCGGCCGTTTGGTCGGGACCGAGCACCAAGGCTTCTATCATATGGCTGACGCACTGAATTACGAACGCAGTGGAGTGCAGAAGCCTGCGATCTATCGCCGACAGCTCGAGGCTATCGTCGAGCTGTCCAAGCAGAATGGCACGTTCGGTCAGTCAGCTGAGTCGATTACCGGCCTGCTTACGATGATCGAAGCGTGGAGGATGCTCTGCTGGCGCGTCGTGCTGCTTCAGGGTAGAGGCGACTCCCCCAGTTGGGAGGCTTCCCAGGCAGAACTCTACCGCAAGCTGGTGAATCCGGAGTTCGGGCGGCTCATATCGATCGTCTGCGGAAGCGAGTACCTTAGCGATCAGCTTTCGCCGCTGCTGAAGTGGTGGATACGCGAAGGCACCAACAATCACGGTCAAGGCGGGCGAAACGTAACTATGAATGCGATCGGTCGGCGCGGCCTCAAGTTGCCGCGCGCGGGGAGTTCGGAAGCGGCAGCCAGTAGAAAGAGAGCCGACCAATCGACCGAGTATCAGGTACCAACCAACGCTTAACAGTCGACCTATCGCTCATACAGGGCAAGAGGGCACGGATCGAGAGGAGTCATTGAGATGGATCTGGAACTACCAACGGCGGTAAAGGGATTCGTTAACGATGTCCGAGCGGCGGTGGCTGACCTGGACAGCGCTTCTCCGGCGGAGTTGTGGGCGGCTGCCAACGAGCAGGGTTGGCTTTCACGCCCCTCTCTCTGGACCGGCACGCTGTTCGAGGCCCTAATTCTCGCCCGTATATTGGGAGAATATGGAATCGAAGCACGTCCGCTAATCGATCAGGTCGCTTGGAGATGGGCGACTGAGAGCGCGGTTCCGCAAGGAACGGAAGTGAATTATGTGGGCACGTTCCGGATGCCGCTTCCCGACGATCAGGTCTACGCTGGCGCAGGATTCGTACACGTCCCGTATCCATCGGAGGGTGTGCTTTCGACGTCTTCGGTTTCGTCCGACGGTGCGTCTCCAAGTCTCGGCGAATGGGAGCGGCGGAGTGATGCAAGGGTCGCGAGCAGACTGTACTGGCTTCACCGCCTTCTGATATGTTCCCACGCAAATGCGGCTGCTCGGGTTGCCATCGAGATAGCCACCGAGTACTCCAAGGAGCGAAGGCAGTTCGGGCAGGCGATTGGCACCTTCCAGGGCGTCCAGCACACCTTGGTTCAAGCGTTCAGCGCCGTTACGTCGTTGGACCTGCTCATCGAACGCGCTACCCAACTGCTGGCCGAAAATGGGCCGGACAGCATAGGAGCGAGAGGACTGCTGGAAATAGTCGTCATTCGCTCGCAGCGCGTGGCCTGGGACGCAGCCATCGCTTCTCACGATGTTCTGGGTGGCGCCGGTTTCATGCGCAGCCACCCGCTCACTAGCTATTCCGAGCTGCTACTTCGCGCTCACGCGATTCTCGGCGAGAGGCACTCCAACTGGGAGGCTTCCGTCGACACTATTGTCGCAATGGATTGGCTCTCGACAGAGGGGTTGGCACAAGCGTGACTTCGCGGGTACCAGCGCCTCAACCCACCCAGCTCGCCCAGCCATTCTGGGATGCGCTGCTCGAGCAGCGCATCCTCATTCAGCGCTGTAACAGCTGTGGCAATCTCATTCACAATCCCAAGATTCGCTGTCCCAATTGCCATGGTGCCGATCTCGGCTGGGCCAACTGTCCGACCAGCGGCAGAATCTACTCGTACACCGTGGTTCATCGGCCTCTTAACGACGCCTTCGCGGATAACGTGCCGTACGTGATCGGCTTGGTTGAACTAGACGAGGTAAAGGTGAGACTGATGACGAACATCGTGAATTGCGACGAGGAGGCACTCGAAATCGGGGAGCGCGTGAACGCGGTATTCCCCAAAGTGGCCGACGACTTCACGGTTTTCGCATTCGAGCCAGCAATGAGCGGGGCTTATGACGGGCGGTGACTGCCTTGAACGGTAAGGGACAGTGGCATGAGGTCAAGCGGCTGCTCGACAAGACGTTCATCTCGGGTGTCTATACGACCAAACAGGGACGGCGGCTCGAAGAGTCGGCTGATGAACTCCTGGCGGAGTCGCTCTTCGGCGCGATAGCCGATGCCGGACTCGAGCCTAGTGAAGTTGATGGACTGGGTGGTTTACGGTCACCGGTCGAAAGCGCTTCACAAGCGTTTGCCGGGAAGTGGGCGGAAATACTGGGGCATCCGCTACGCTACTACACCACCGTGGATGCGGCCTCTGCGTCACACTGCGCCGTGCTCTTGCACGCCGCCCTGGCGGTAGGAACCGGACTCGCCAAGCACGTCGTCGTGCTCGGCGGCGGCTCGCGCTCTCGAGGCGACAGGGTCAACGAGATGGCCAGCTGGCACGGGGAGTTCGACACTTCCTGGGGCACTCTGATACCCAGTTGGTTCGCTTTGATCGCGCAGAGGCACATGTTCCAGTACGGTACGACGGCTGAGCAGTTGGCCGAGGTGGCGGTCAGCACCAGGCGGTGGGCAAGCATGAATCCCGACGCCATCATGCGCAAGCCGATTACGGTCGATGACGTTATCAGCTCTCGAATGATTTCGAGCCCCTTGCATCTTCTTGACTGCTGCCTAGTCAACGACGGTGCAGGCGCGGTGGTCATCTCTTCGGCTGCCTCGGGCAGCGCGAACGGCAAGCGTCCAATTAAGATCCTGGGAGGCTCTGAGGAGTACACCTTTCGCGGCTACACAGATGTCCAACACGACATGCTCGACTCCGGAGCCACGAGAACCGCCAGAACGGCGATGGAGATGGCGGGGGTGTCACACGACGACATCGATGTCGCCGAACTGTACGATTGTTTCACCATTACAGTTCTCCGCCTGCTTGAGGACTTCGGTTTCTGCAAGCCGGGCGAATCCGGCGACTTCGTGAGTGGCGGCCGACTGGGTCCGACGGGTTCACTGCCCACGAACACGCACGGTGGCGGCCTCTCTTTCAGTCACAGTTTCTCGGGCTTGTCACACACGATCGAAGCAGTAAGGCAACTTCGCGGTGAGTGCGGACAACGCCAGGTTCCGAATGCCAACATCGCTGTCGCCCACAGCAATGGTGGTCCTCTCGCCCTCCACAGCACGTTGGTGCTTGGAGCAGGCTGAGGTGAGCTTGGGTGTGACAAGGCGACACGTCTTTAGCGTATATGCGAGACAAGGAAAGGTGGTAAGCAGATGGAACTGACATTCTGGGGACAGTCCTGCTGGCAGATAAAGATCGACGGAGTAGAGCTTCTCATCGACCCGTGGTTGACCGGAAACCCCCAACTGGGTTATATACCCGACGGTTTGAACCCGGACCTGATCTTGGTAACCCACAATCATACCGATCACGTTGGCGACGCCATTCCACTCGCCAAGCGGTTCGATGCAACGATAATCGCCACACCATCGCATGCACGGCATTACGAGGCGGAGGGTGCCAAGGCCGAGCGCCTGCACCTCGGCGGGAGAAGGCGGTCCGACTGGGGATCGATCAAGGCCGTGCAGGCGTTCCATGATTCACCGCTTTCAATCGGAAACTCGTGGCGAGTAGAGCTGGGTGCCGAGTGTGGCTTCGTCATTGAGGCCGAGGGCAAGAAGATCTACCACGCCGGTGACACCTGCCTTTTCAGCGACATGAGCCTGTGGGCTCCCGTGGACCTTGCTCTCCTGCCAATGGACGGCCAGATGGTGATGGAGGCGGAGGACGCCGTGCGGGCGGCGCAGTTCGTCGAGGCGTCGCTCACGATTCCCATTCACTGGAGGAGCAGCGATCCACATGAGTTCGTGCGGATGCTGGAAGCAGCCGGCCTCCGGGGCCAGGTGCCCGAGATCGGCAAGTCGATAAGCCTATGAAGCCAGTTGTCGAATCACGAGTCGAGCCGGGACGCGCATTGCCGCGTGTGGCGCGAACGGACGCGACCGAATGCGCCGGAGGGTAGCCTTGAACGTCGGATTTCGTGTCTATACTGAAGTCAGTCGAGCGCGACGCGAGTTGGTCGAGGCCCTTCAAGATGCTGCTGTTGCCAACATCGCGGACGCGATGCACGGCACGGGAGTCATGGATTCTCGCATCGCACCGCTCTATCCAGGAATGAAACGAATCGCTGGTACCGCGATCACTGTCGACGTTACCCCCGGGGACGGAATGATGCTGAGGAAGGCCCTTGACATCGCACAAGATGGGGATGTTCTCGTGATTAACGCTCACGGTTGCCGTGAACGAGCTGTTCTGGGGGGAAACGTTTGTATTGCCGTAAAGCGAAAAAAGCTGGGCGGGATCATCGTAGACGGGGTAGTGCGCGACGTGGAGGAAGCCCGCAACCTGGATGTGGCGGTGATGGCCTGCGGAGTAAACGCGCGCTCTGGCACCACGAATAGTGGCTGGGGGGAAGTAAACGTCCCAATCGCGTGCGGCGGCTCGGTCGTGAATCCGGGAGATATCGTCATCGGCGACTTAGAGGGAGTCGTTGTCGTGAACAAGTTGTTTGCAGGCGATGTTCTCGAGTCGCTGCGGCGAGTCGAGGAGAAAAGAGGCCGCCCGGACGAGCTCTCTCAACGCTTTGAAAAGAGCGTGTCACAACAAAGCTACGGTCTCACCGCCGTTAACGAAGAGCTGGTTTCGCGTGGTGCCAGCATAATCGATGGTGCTGTCGCGTAGTTAGCCCTTGTCGCTGATTGCCGCCCATTGCGGGGTCGTGTGCCGAGTCAACTGAATGCAAGTGTCTTATGGAGACTCGACCGGGTGGGCGAGCCTGCGCGGAGGAGAGTTACGGAAGAAGCGAGAACAATTCGGGTTGAATTGGGTTATCTCAACCGGTTTGGGCAGTCCCGATCCGTAAATGCGTACTTCGTGCGCTACGGGACTGAGGCGGTGATCATTGACACCGGAAATGGTACCTACGAGCATCACTCCCGAATACTGGAGGAGTGGACGAATTTGGGTCAACCTCGTGTGCGCTTCATCCTGCTTACACACGGACATTCAGACCATAGCGGAGGCGCTCGTAAGCTGGCCGAAGTGTTCGAGGCACCTGTCGCAATTCACCGCCTGGACAAGCCTCTTCTCACCAACGCGGTTCCTCTGGTACCCGACGATCTTCGGACGATCGATTCGCAGTTGAATCTCGGTGCGGCTCCGATCACTCCACTTCATACTCCGGGCCACACGAACGGGCACGTGTGCTTCCTCCTCACTGGTGAAGCTACCCTCTTTTCAGGCGACACCGTTCCCGCAGTCGCGTCTACTTTGATTGGACGGACTCACGGAAACATGGCAGCTTATCTGGAATCCCTCCGGTCACTGCTAAAGATACAGTTCGGGACCGTCGCTCCGGGGCACGGAAAAATGGTCGACGACGGCTGGCGGCGAACGCTTGATGTCCTCGAGGTACGGCTGAGGCGCGAAGGTGAAATAGTTGCTCTGCTGCGAGTCTCTCCCCGTACGGCGGAGGACATTATTGGAGTGTTTTACGGCGCATCTGCCAGTTCTGCTACTCGGACGATGGGGCTGACCATGGTCGAAAGCCACCTACGGCACCTTGAGTCGAATGGCAGAGTTTCAATGACTGATGGGCGTTGGCATCTTGGCCGCAAGTCTTTGTAGACGAGGTCCGGTTCGACGAGTACGGTTGTCGAGACCGCCGATAGAGGGATTCACCGACGCAATCGTCCGCCGGCATAGCAGGTAGTGGATATCACCGCGGGATAATTTCGAGACCTTCCTGACGAGGACTCCGTGACCAACCGCCCTGAGCGACGACCCGACTACTTTCAGGCACTCTGGCTCGCTGATCGTTCAAGCCAGAACGAAGCGAACGGCCGGGCGATGTCCGAGTCCGAGACCCCGGTCGAGTGGGCGTACGAGTTCTGGGACGAACTGATCGAAAACCTCCGACACCGGGACGGCCACAACCGTGCCATCGCCGCTCAACTTCTCTGCAACCTGGCCAAGTGCGATCCCGAGGAGCGGATTCTGAGCAACCTTTCGCGGGTGGTCGAAGTCACCAGGGACGAGAGGTTCGTAACGGCACGGCACTGCCTGCAGTCACTCTGGAAGATCGGCGTCGTCGGGCCGGCGCACCGAGACCGGCTCGTCGACATGCTGGCCGAGCGGTTCGAAGGCTGCGGGGCAGCGAGGGCCCCGGTGCACATTGGTCGGGTCCGAGCAAAAGCGCCAGATCACGGACCGGCGTTTAGGTGTCGAAATCTCCCATGCTGATGACGACCTTGCCACGGGCGTGACCCGCTTCCAGGTAGCTCATCGCTTGCGGGACCTCGCACAACCCGTATTGCCTGTCGACGATCGGCGTGACTTCTTCGGATTCGATGAGGTCCTTCAGGACGATCAGGTCCTCCTGGACGGTCGAGGTCAGAATCGGGACGAGTTTCTGACTGACGAACAGCGAAAGCACCATGGCCCGGAGCAGCCGGGGCAGCGGCGCCAGCCAGCGACCGCTTGGTGCGCCGACTAGTACGAGGTACCCTTGAGCGGTCAAGGCTCGCAGGCATTCCGGTAGGGAACGGTTTCCAACGGCATCGAGAATCAGGTCGTACCGTATTGCGTTCCGGGTGAAGTCCTCCAGGGTGTAATCGACGACGCGGTCAGCGCCGAGCGACCGAACCGTTTCCAGGTTCCGCGTGCTGCATACACCGGTCACGTCTGCTCCGAACCATCTGGCGATCTGGACGGCGAACGTGCCCACGCCGCCCGAAGCGCCGTTTATCAGAACCTTTTGCCCAGGTCGGAGCTTTCCCTTGTCGCGAAGCCCCTGCAGGGCTGTGAGCCCCGCAACCGGGACGGCTGCTGCCTGCTCGAACGTCAGGTTTGCGGGTTTCAGGGCGAGTGCGCCTTGCTGGGCGTTCACATACTCGGCGAAGGCGCCGCGTTGCGTCCCGAAGACCTCATCGCCCGACTTGAACTGCGTCACACCGCAGCCGACCGCCTCGACCTGTCCAGCCAGATCGACTCCCAGGCGAGTGACTCTTGGTTTGCCGATCCCGGCTCCGGCGCGCATGATGTACGGCTCGCCTCGCATGAAGTGCCAGTCCACCGGATTGAGGGCAGCCGCGCGAACGCGCACGAGCACCTCCTCGTCGCCGACGACCGGTTTGTCCAGTTCCTGGAGTTCCAGGACATCGGGCGAGCCGTACTGCCGCTGCACGATCGCCTTCATCAGTCCCATTCGTACGCCTGTTCGGACTCCCCGATCAGCAATACGTGCTTCGCAGATGTTCGACTGACCGCTCTACCAGCGTGCGCAGTACGCCGCGGTCGACATCGTCGAGCTTGTTCAGGTAAAGGCAACCCTTTCCCGACTTGAATTTGCCGAGCCTGGCCGTCAAGTCCGGCTCCGACTCGAAGACGGACATGTCGCAATTCATGTACAAGGTCAGGTTGCGCTTGCGCGGGGAGAAGCCGGTGAGAAAGGTGTCGCCTTCGTGGCCACTGGCGTAACGGTAGTGGTAGCTGCCGAAGCCGACCATGCTCGAGCCCCACATCTTCGGCTCCTCTTTCGTGACGTCTCGCAATAGATCGAGAAGCTCGAGGCAATCCTGACTGCGCTGATCGTCCTCGACCCTCGCCAGGAAGGCGTTGACACTGTCAGCCGTGGGCTTGGTCTTCAGCTCGGTCAAGGTGGAGCTCCCGAGATCAGCGCGCGAACCTTGAGGTGCGTAACCTCTGGTGTCGCGACCGTGCGTACCAGTTCGAGGCCGTGCAGATCGTCACCAACGCCGTCGAACAGCCTCGCACCACCGCCGAGAAGAATCGGTACCAGGTGCAACTCCATTTCGTCCACCAGTCCCGCCGAAAGGTACTGCCCCGCGATGTTGGCCGCGCCGGCCAAAGCAACGTCCTTGCCGCCCGCGGACTGCCGGGCCAGCTCGAGCGCCGCCTCGATACCCTCGGTCACGAAGTAGAAGGTGGTGCCGCCCTCCATCTCGAGCGGCTCGCGTGGATGATGGGTTACGACGACGACCGGGTGATGGAAAGGCGGATTTCTGCCCCACCACCCGGTCCAGGGTTTCGCCTCGTCCCATGGGCCCGGATGGCCGCCGAACATATTGCGGCTCATCAGCGTCGCGCCGATGTCCGAGTTCAACTGCTCTACTACCGCGTTGCTCTCGTTTGCCTCTCCACCCTCGCGGCCGTGCGGTTCGCGCCAGGCCTTTAGCGGGAACACCCACTCGTGCAGGCGCTCTCCACCCACGCCCAGCGGGTTTTCGAGGCTCTGGTTCGGGCCGGCCACGAAACCATCGAGCGACATGGAGATCCGGAACCGCAGCTGTGACATGAGCCGAGTGTACACGGCGAACCCGCGGACGAGCCAATCCACCGAGGCAACACCAGCTCCTCAAACATCCGCGAGCGACTCCAGAGCAAACCCGACCGCACCGCGCAGATCCATGCCCCGCCCCCGCGACCAGCCGGCTTCGAAAGCCTCATGGCCGCTCCGGCCTTGTCGCCCAGCTTCTCCGACATGGCCAGGCTCTCCTCCAGCATCGCGCCGGCTTCGTCGAACCGGCCCTGCAGGCTGTAGAGAATCCCCAACTCGGCGAGCCCCAACGAAACGCCCGCCTCGTCACCGGTCTCGCGGGCAACGGCCAGGCCCTGCGAGAAAAGTTCCTCCGCCAGGCCGTACTCGCCCACGTACAAGGCGTTGTCGGCCTGTTCGTTCAACGCCAGGAACTCCGTCTTCCGGTCCCCCACTTCTCGCGCCACCGCAAGCGCTTCTTCGGAGAATGCGCGGCCAAGCTCGATCTCGCCCTGCAGTGTCGCCTTCAAGCCGGCACCTCGTAACGCCTTCGCCCGGGCGGCGGTTCGTTGTGGGGTAGGAATCGCCAGAACCCGGCCCAGCCACTCGCGCGGCTCGGACACCATTCCCCGCCAACCCCAATACCAGTTCAGGGAACCGGCGAGCCTCAGACCCAACTCGGCCTGAACGCTCGACTCCGCCCAATCTAGAGCGGCCCGGAAGTTGTCGTACTCGGCCCCCACCCGCGCCAACCACGACTCTTGCTGAGGGGTGAAGTCGTGCTCCCCGGCTTCCTCCGACATCGAGGCGAAGTATCCGGCATGCCTGTCCTTCACCTCGCGCTCCTCGTCCGGGTGCTCGGCCAGCTTCTCGCTGCTGAACTGATAGAGCAGCGGGTGCTGGTCGTAGCGCCCTGTTGCCGAGACGCGCAGGAGCGACTTGTCGATGAGCGCCGCCAGGACGGGTATGGTCGAGCCGGCGACGAAGGCAGCCGCTTCCCGGCGGAATCCTCCACGGAAGGCCGCCAACTTCCGCAAAACAACCTTTTCCCGTTCCGTCAGGAGTGTCCACGAATGCTCGAAGGCGGCACGAATGCTGTGGTGACGGTCCGGTGCGTTCCGGTTGCCGCCGCCGAGGAAGTCCAGATTACGGGCTACCTCCAGCGCAATGTCGGCCACCGGCAGGACCCGGACCCAGACTGCAGCGAGCTCCAGCCCCAGCGGCAAACCGTCAATGAGCCGGCAGATCTCGAGAAGGTGCGGCAGCTCCTCCTGGCCCAGGCCGAAGCCGGGCCTCACCTGCCGCGCACGGGCCAGGAAGAAGCGGACCGCGTCGAACGCCTGTGCCTCTTCCGCGGAGGCTGTTGGCACCGGGTAGGCTAGCCCGCTCAGCGGCATCAACCACTCCTCGGCCAGGCCGAGGCGTTCGCGCGAAGTGACGAGCAGATCGATGCCGGGACAGGCCCTCAGCAGCGCTGCCGGTATGGCCGCTTCGTCGAGGAGCTGTTCGTAATTGTCGAGCACCAAAAGCATCCGCGCATTGGCGAGTGCGCCGGTAACCTGCGCCAGAGGGTCGGCCTTGCCCTCGAGCGCGATCTCCAGCTCGGAGGCGATCGCGAGGGGAACGCTGGCCGAAGATACGGCGGAGTCCAGCGGCACGAAGTGAGCGCCATCGCGGTAGCTTCCCCGCAACTCCGTGGCCGCCTGCAGCGCCAGCCGCGTTTTTCCCACGCCCCCGGGGCCGGTCAACGTAACCAGCCGGTGTGAAGACTGGCTCAGCATACTGATCAGTTCGCCCAGCTCCAGGTCGCGGCCCAGAAAGGTGCTGTGGGGGGAGCCCCTGATGCTTCTGGCGGCCCCGGCTATGCCTGGCGATCTCGGTGCCGGTACAGGACGGCCGGTGCCAACCGAGGCGACTTCGGGAGACGCCTCCCTGGGGGCTGCTAGGTTCGGCCGCAGCTCCCTCCTGCTGTTGGCCCACCTGCGCCTGCTGGTCGGCCAACTGTTCCTGGATCGCCTGCTCGAGCCTCTCGGTAGCGGAGGCGGGCGTCAGATCCAGCTTCTCCGCAAGCGTCTTGCTGAAGTTGTGATAGTGCCTCGAGGCAAGTTTCGGCTGTCCGCTCTGCGCGAGAAGGCGCATGATCGACTGCAGCGCATCCTCGTCCAGCGGGTCCTGGGCCAGCAGGCCCTCCGGCACTTTTACCGCTTCAGAGATTCTGTCGGCGTCCTCGATTTCCGCCGACCGGCGGAAGGCGGCGGTTCGGTACGATTCCTTGAGGACTTCCCGTTCCATCTCCAGCCAGGTGGCGAACTCTCCGGTACCATCGAAGCTCGCGCCGCCGAACAAGTCGCCCCGATAGAGGCGAGACCTTCGTCCCAGGCCTCGTTCTCCACCGCCGATCTGAACGCCTCGACGTCGCACTCCACTCGCCAGCGCAGCCGGGTGTTCTCGGCGTCCAAATCGCGTGCGAACGGCAGGTTCCTGCAACGCGCCAGGAGGCCGCGCAGGTTGGTGCGCGCCTGCTCGTTGCCGGCGTCGGGCCAGAACAGGAACGCCAGCTTCTCGCGCTCCACCCAGCCGCCTTCCGCTCGCCCGCACCGGCGGAGTTTCTGGGCGGAACTCATGAGATGCCGGTGGGCAACACCGCTTACGTTACCGTCGACCTCGAGCCGGGTAGCTACGCGTTCGTCTCCGAACTTTCGCCATCGTTCGGCATGTGGAAGGTCTTCACCGTTCTAGGCGCCGAGTAGTACCTGGGTGAGCTTTCATTCGCCGTTCCCGGCTGACGACGAGCATCTCGTCGTCAGCCGGTATTGCGCCGGGGGTAGTCCAGTTTGGCACGCTTGACAGAGGTCGTTTACGGCCCGCCGCCGCGCAAGGAGCCCCGTTACAGATTCGGTGCTCCGGACGCACTATTTTGCTGAGTAAGCAGGGGAGAACGGCGAGATTTCGGGTCTCCTCTGCTGCAGAAGGGTATCCCGCCATTATTCGGCTGGATACCCATTTTGTTTGCACGTGCTACTCGCTGATCCGCCAGCTGTTCAGGCGAGGTTCATCGCCTTCCTACTACCATTGCAGTCGAGGGGGCAACGGATGATGAGCAGCATCGAACTACAGAAGGACCTTCAGGACTGTGTGAACCGCATCGAGGACCTCGCCAGGCGCAAAGGCTGCGAGAAGACTCTGGAATTCGAGCTCTATGTGATGCGTTGGGGAGCGGAACTGGCGGCCAGTTCACAGAGCCACGACCTGGCGCGATCGGTGATGCGCGAAACCCTGGAGCTCGGAGCGATGCTGGAAGGCGACTCACCCCATAACGGCCTCAGGCGGGCCGGTGAGGGCTTGTAGCTGGTAATATCTCTCCCAAGAGATGGCGGACAGAAGGCTCGAAGAATCCCTGCGACATATTCATCCGCCCAAGGGCGCGCGCTCTTGGCACGGCGGTCCGACGGTCCTGGGTGCATTGCGGGGGGTGACGCCAGAGGCTGCGTCCTGGAAGCCTTACCCCGATCGCCACAGCATCTGGGAGCTTGCCCTTCACGTGGCCTACTGGAACTACCGGGTCCTCGCGCGAATCTCGGAGGAGCTCGATTTTCCACGTTCTCCATCGGACTGGCCGGCTGTCCCCGAGCCGGCCGACGCATCCGCCTGGCAGGAGGACCGACGGTTCGTGAAAGAGTGGCACGATCGGCTGGTGGCCGGGCTCGAGTCTCTCGACGACCACCGGCTGGACGAGAAGGCCGGTAATACCGAAACCTATGTCGCCGACATTGTTACCGGGGTACTCCTGCACGACACCTATCATGCTGGACAGATCCAACTGATGAAGCGGCTGGCGCGAAGCGCCGGGATCGGCGAGTAGGTCGACCGGATGCCGAAACGCCGAGGGCGCGAGAAGCCCGAGTAGCTGAGCGACGAGGCCGACCTACCCAACGGGCCGCCGCGGCGGTGTGGCGAACACGAAGAACAGCGAAGCGCTCGCCACGAAGGCCGCCAGCAGCACGAACCCCAGGCGGTAGTCACCGGTGGCGTCGGCCAGGATCCCGGCGAGCAGCGGGCCCGCCATCTGACCGAGCATCACGAACGAGAAAGATATCCCCATGATCGTGGCGAACGAGTTACGCCCGAAGTAGTCGGCCCTGAGTGACTGCATCACCGGACCGCGCATGCCCCAAGCCAGGCCGTGGACGATGGCAAAGAACAGCACCCAGAGAACTCCGTCTGCATATGTCAACGCCAGGAGCGCGACGGCGTGGGCGAGCATGGCCACCACCGCGATCATTCGCTTGTTGAAGCGGTCTCCGAGCACACCGCCGGCGAGCTGGCCGGCCATGGTTGCCGCCGTCATAATCGCCACCATGGTGGCGGCAAGTTGCAGTGTAAGGCCGACACTCTCCTGCAGGTGGACCACCAGGTGCACGAGCACGGCGGCGACGATGGTGACGGCGGAAGCGTGACCGAAGGTGATGAACCAGAAGGCGCGGGTGCGTAGCGCCTGGCGAGCCGAAAAGCCCCGCTCCAGCACGACGTCTGGTGCCGGCACGGCGGCGAGACCGGCGGTGTCGTTTTCCGCTCTCTCGCTTGCTGCACGTTTGGGCTTCGCCCCGTACGGACGGAGGCCGTACGCTTCCGGGCTGCTGCGCATGAGCGCCGTTACGGGCAGCCCGACCACCAGGATCAGCACGCCCGAGGCCACCGCCGTGGGACGCCAGCCGAAGGTCGTGAGTGCCCAAGCTATCGCCGGCACCGTCAGTCCGCCGATGCTGATGCCCATCTGCATCAGCGCGAGCGCCGACGAACGGCGCCTCTCGAACCAGTTCACCACGGTCGTGGTGACGGACAGGAACCCGGCCAGCCCGACGCCGAGGGCCAACACCAGGAAGGTGCCGTAGAAGGCGGGTACAGAGTTCACCTGCGACAGCAGGACGAATCCGACCGCCAGGAGCACCAGGCCGACCTGGATCACACCACGGGATCCGAACCGTTTGAGCAGCCAACCCTGGACTGGGCTCAGCACCGCCATCTGCGCCCGCTGCACCGCGAAGGCAGTGGCGAAGGTGGTCTTGCTCCAGCCGAACTCGGCCCGCCACACCGCCACATAGGTCCCGTACGCCTGCATCAGCAGTCCGGCGATCAGGATCTGCAGGAGGATGGAGCCACCTACCACCCACCAACCGAAGAAGGTGTTTCGGAGTCCATTGCCGAGCTGGCCGAGGGCTTTCAACGAAAGTCGCTCACTACTCGAAATAACGTAACAGAGGAAAGCCTGGAATCCCGATGCCCGGAGACGAAGGACAACCCGCGGATACTCTCAGCAAAACCTGCTGCTCATCCGGGAGTGCTGCTCGCGATGAGCACCTCCACTCCCCTCTCCCTGAGACAACGGAGCTTGTCGGTGGGTGCAGCTTCGGTGGTGATTACGGTATTCATGCTGTCCGCCGGGATACTTGCGAAGTTGGCCTGATTCGTGAACTTGGAGGAGTCGGCAAGTACGTACGAAAACTGAGAGTTCCTGTTCAGGATTCGCTTTATCTCGGTCTCGACGAGCGCCGTTTCCAATGTTCCCTTGCCGCATTCGACCGAGCCGGCGCCGAGGAAGGCGCGATCGGCGAAGAAGGACTCCAGGTGGCGCTCCGCGAAGGGGCCGGTGAAGCTGTTTAGCATCTCATCGAGCTCGCCGCCGGGACAGATTACTCGGGCACCCCGCTTGGACTTGACGGTCATGGCGATATCCATGGCGTGGGTAACTACTGTCAGGTTCTTTCGCTCAGGCAGTGCGCGGGCAAGGTAGTAACAGCTGGAACCGTTGTCGATGAAGATCGTCTCGCCGTCCTCGACGAGGCTGACCGCGTGGCGAGCGATCCGCTCCTTCTCGGCTCGGTTGCTCTCCAAGCCCTGGCGGACGCTTTGGCCGACGTTGGCGCCCGACGCCATGCTGCTGTCCATGGCGCCACCCGGAACCCGAATGGCCAGCCCGGCCGACTCGAGCCTGCCGACGTAGCGGCGAGCAGTCACCTGCGAGACACCGTAGTGATCGGCAAGCTCGTCGATGGTGATTACCCCGCGAAGGCGCAGGTATTCAGTTAGTTCGGCGTCCTTTACCCGCACGGTGTTCATTCAGATGAGCTACTTCCTTCCCTGCCGGCCGTGAGCTGCAGCCAAACTGCGTCTCTCGTGCGCTGGACGGGATGCGGCCGAATCGACAAGCGCCTGTCATCCTTCGGGCTCGTGCGTCCCAGAGAACGGACGAGATTACCATGCCGCCGTCATGAGCCGATCGCGGCCATTGGACCATGGCCATAATGTATCTTTTTATCACAAAGGAGACAATATAGGAGCGTCTAGAGTTTGGCTTTTGACAGATACGGGATCTATCTGATAAATTCAGCAAATCAGGATGACTTTGAGGGACTTCGAGGAAAGTTGACGCGAGGGCCTGAAATCCGAGAATTGCGTCCCCCGTAGTGGAAAGCGTGGCCCGCTTCTCGAGAGGAGGTGAGGAGGATTGCTTCGGGAGGTCCGCCTCCACTTGTCGACCCGCTAGCCATTCGAAAGGACAGATCATGCGCGTATTTGTGAAGAGAAGCCTTATCGCTGCACTGCTCGTCTCGGCCGGGGCCTTGCTGTTTCCAGCGTTTGCCCAGGGAGACGGGGAACAGGTCGAGTTGACCATCTGGTTCGGACGGGAGAACTTCATACCGGCCGATGCCTTCGACGCCTTCCATGCGGAACATCCGAACATCCGAGTCACCACAGATGTAATCCCGCTGGAGCAAGCGGTCGCGGACACGCTACGCGCTGCCCAGGCAGGCCGTGCTCCCGATATCGTCCAGATTCCGGCCGACAGTTTGGGGCCGTTAGCGATACAGAACGCCCTTTTCGACATCTCGGACCTGTTGGAGCAGTGGCAATCCGAGGATCCGGCAGGTCACGGGAACCTGGCTGAAGCCGCTTTTTCGATGGGGAGCTGGGACGGGACCCCTCACGGCCTGGCGTTGCACATAGGTCCGTTCTGGTACACCTACCGGACCGACTGGTTCGAGGAGGCCGGCATTGCGGTACCGACCAACTGGGATGAAGTGCTCGAGGCCGGCAGGCAACTCAGCGACGGGGGCCGCATCGGCTTTGCCATACACGGAAGTCGAGCTCACGACCCGGTATGGATGCTCTCCCTGTTCATGGCCATGGGCGGTCAGTGGGAGGGTAACGTCCCGCAGCTCGACTCCGAGGCCGGGGTCTACCTGCTCGAGTTCTACCAGGCCCTTGTGAGGGACGACATCGGTTCGCCGGAAATCCTGGCCTGGGACTCCGGAGACTTCCGTGCCGCGTTCATAAACGGGAATGCTGCGCAGGCCCTCATCGGCGACAACGTCTACCCGACCGTCCAGGAGTCGCTGGAGTACGGCGACGAGTGGGCGGGCAAGCCGCTTCCTCCTCGGCCCGGTGCCGAGGACCAGAACCGAACCATGGCCCTCGGATGGCCGTACGTAGTCACCGCCCAGACCGAGCATCCCGAGGAGGCTATGCTTGCCCTCAGGTATCTGGCACGCCCCGAGATCATTGAGGAAGTAGCGCTCCGGTATCAGCCCACGACGGTGCTGCCCGTGCTCAACTCTCCTTCGTACGTAGACGCCAAGCCTTGGGCGCCGGACTTTGCGGAGGCGTTCGCCCAGCTCGAGCCGCTGCCCGGCCACCCGCGTCAGCCTCAGATCTATCAGGTGCTGCTGGACGCGATGCAGGAAGCCCTGCAGAACCCGAATGCCGATGCCGGGGAGATCGCCGCAACCTACCAGGCCCAAATCGACGAGCTGGCTGACCGCTAGACTCACTTAAACTGGCGCTGCGCCTCGTGTCTGGCGCAGCGCCTCTACGGTCACAGAGGGCGTATCCGATGGCAGTCGACAATATCGCGACCCGAGAGTTGCCAGCTGCCCGGCGACGCAGGAAGTGGGGCGAGATCCTGGTGCCCTACCTGCTCGTCTCGCCGGCCATCCTGTTCGTGGCAGGAGTACTGGGATACGCAGTAGTGAACGGTTTCGTGACGTCGTTGTTCAGGGTCGATATCTGGACGATAGGCCGCCCCTTCGTGGGCCTCGGAAACTATCTTGCTCTGTTCCGTGACCCGAACTTTCTGAACTCGCTTACCCGCTCACTGATCTTCGTGGCCGGAACCATCGTGTTCGGTCTGGCGCTGTCGATGACATATGCGCTCCTGCTTCAAGCGGTTCGTTCGGCCCGAGGATTCCTGCGATCGGTCGCGCTCATCCCTTACCTGGTGTCGGGCATTGCCGCCGCGATCATGTGGCGCTTTCTGTTTACCGGCGAGGCGAGCCTGGTACAGGCGACCCTGGAATCGCTGGGTTTCGGCCAGATGACCTGGTTAGGGCACCCGGACCGGGCCCTGGCCGTCGTGACACTGGCGAACGTCTGGTTCATCTCACCGTTCGCTACCCTGATACTCCTGGGCGGCCTGCAAAGCGTGGACCAGCAGCTTTATGACGCGGCTGCCATCGATGGCGCCAACTGGTTCCACAGCTTCTTGAACGTGACGTTACCAGGCATCCTGCCGATGTTGTCGCTGAGCCTGATGTGGCTCAGCTTTGCGAGCTTCAACATGTTCGACATAATTCTGCCGTTGACGGGCGGAGGCCCCGGCCGCTCCACCGAAGTTCTGGCCGTCTACATGTACCAATTGGCGTTCCGCAATCTCGACTATTCCAGCGCTTCCGCGGTGATGATGGTTCTGCTCGTGATCAACCTGACCCTCAGCCTGCTGTACCTGCGCGTTTCGCGGGTACGGTGATGGCCGGCTCTTCACCCTCCCTGCCGCCGCGCCGCGCGCCTGTGCTGGCAATGCTCATCCGCAAGAACCTGGTCTGGATCCCCCTGGCCGTTCTGGTGGCATGGTCGCTCGTTCCGATCCTCTGGTCGGTGGCCGCGTCGTTCAAGACTCCGTTGGAGGTATATGACGCCAGATGGCTTCCCGAGAGCCCGACGCTGGACAACTATGCTCGAGTGCTCCAGTCAGACGGATTCTGGAGGTACTTCCTCAACAGCGTCTTTCTCGCACTGGCCTCCACTGGGCTGGCCGTCTTCGTCAGCAGCCTCGCCGCCTACGCGTTCGCCCGCTACGCCTTCCGCTGGCGCCACATCCTGCTCATCGTCATCCTCGTGCCGCGCATCCTGCCGCGGGCCAGTCTCATCGTTCCGCTCTATCAGATGGTCGAGAGCGTCGGAATGCTGGATACCTATGCCGCGCTGATCGTGACCTATACCGCCACCGCGATCCCCTTGGCGACCTGGATCCTGACCGGCTTCTTCCATGCGGTTCCGATCGAACTCGAAGAGGCTGCAGCCATAGACGGCGCCAGCATCTGGCAGCGGATTTGGCGCATCGTCGTACCGATCGCGGTTCCCGGAATGATCACTGTCGGCGTGCTGTCGCTGCGCGAGGCCTGGAACGAGTTCCCGTTCGTTCTGGCATTGACCACCAGCATGGAGAAGCGCACCCTCCCATACCAGTTGTTCCTCTTGCGCGACCGGCTGGGCATCCAGGACTGGCCCCTGGTCAACGCGTTCACCATACTGACCATCATCCCGATCCTCATCCTCTACATCGCCTTCGAGAGGCGCATCGTGAGTGGCCTGACCAGCGGCGCACTCAAGTGAGAGGGACGTGCTACTACGGAACTCCACTGCCGGGCCATGTCGTCAGGGCCACGTCGGGTTACTGAAGCCATTAGAAACCGAAAGGAAACCTAGTCTATGCGAGATACCATCACAGACAGTTCTTCGAGCGATTCCAACACAGCCGCCGGCTCGACCGCGATCCCCTCGGTGGAGCAAATACTTCCATTGGACCGTCGCGTATTGATAGTTCCCATCGATCACGGGATAGTGAACGGCAACATCTCCGGGTTGGAAGACCCGAAGGCGATGATCGAGAGGTTGGCGGAAGCCGGCGTGGACGGCACGCTCATGTCGGCCGGCTGGGCCCGGCGCATCGGTCATATCGCCCGAGACAACGGCATGAGTCTTTCCCTCGCCGCCGATTTTCAGGTGTGGGGCAGCAAGCCCGGGAGGCTCGAGGACGTTCGTGGGCACGTGCAGATTCTCTCGGTGCTGCGGGCTCGAGCCCTTGGGGCCGACGCCGTCAAAGTGCTGTTCCCGTGGGGGCTTCCCGACCATGTTCTGCAGGAAAACGTCGCCCTGATCGCCGAGTTGGCCGAAGAGTGCCAGGACGTCGGCTTGCCGTTGATGGTCGAGCCTTTGTGGATGGGCGAGGACATATCGGACAACGAGCACGACCATTTGATAGTTAATGCTTCGCGGATAGCGGTTGAGTTGGGCGCGGATATTCTCAAGATTCCGGCGGTCAGCGTTGCGGCCCTGGAACAGATCCTCACCTGGGACGTGCCCACGGTATTCCTGGGCGGTGCGAAGCAGGAGGACCCCAAAGCGCTTTTCGAAGCGATTGCCAGCGGAATCCGGGCCGGTGCACGGGGCATCGTGATGGGCCGCAACGTGTGGCAGAGCGAACGCATGGTGGACGTCATAGCCGACCTCAGGTCGCTCTTGCAGGACACATGAACGAGGCGGCCGCGACTCTGGCCGCCGAGGAGAGCGGGTGGTGGAGATAGCCGAAGCAGGCAGGTCGCTGGACGCACGTACCGTGCTGCTGGGCATCGATGTCGGCACTACCAATGTCAAAGCCATCGCCTACACTGCTGCAGGTGAGGCGGTTGCCTCTGCTTCGGCACGTCATGAAACCCATCGACCTCGACCGGGTTGGGCCGAGTACGACTCGGAGGAACTGTTCGCGTCGACCGCAAGAGCAGTGAAGCAGGTCGTGTCGACGTTGGCCGCCGACACGGTCGTAGCGGGTGTGGCCGTTGCGAGCATGGCGGAAACCGCTATTCCCTTGGGAGCCGATGGCCAGCCTCTGCGACGAGCGATTGCCTGGCACGACGAGCGGGCGGTGCCACAGTCGGACTGGTGGCGGCGAGAGGTGGGTGAAGAGCGCGTGGCAGCCATCACCGGGCTGCCCGTCATGCCCATCTTCGGCATCAACAAGATTATGTGGCTTCGCGACAACGAACCCGACATATTCGCCAAGATCCGGGCGTGGCTCAATGTCGCCGATTACATCGCGTTCAGGCTTACCGGCGCCCAGGCGACCGACTACTCGCTGGCCTCTCGCTTGATGGTGCTCGACCTGCAGGGGAAGCGCTGGTCGCAGGAGCTGCTGAGTGCATGCGAGATACGGGAGGAGATCTTCGCCGAACTCGTGCCGAGCGGCCAGCAGATAGGCGTAGTCCACTCCGACGCGCACGCCGCGACGGGATTGCCGCGCGGTACGCCGGTAGCGAGCGGGGGCATGGATCATCCCTGCGGGGCGCTGGCTTTGGGGCTGACCCGCTCGGGCGACATCCTGGATTCGATGGGTACCTCGGAATCGCTCTTCTCCGTAACCTCCGCGCCGCAACTGAACTCCGGCTTGGCCGAGGCCGGTTATCAACAGGGAGTCCACACGGTCTCCGGCACGTACTACTGCAACGGCGGGCTCTACACCTCAGGAGCGTGCGTCGAGTGGCTTCGTGGGCTGCTTTCGCCCGACGGCGAGACGTCTTACGACGCCCTGATAGAGAGCGCTTCCAGGGCCGAGCCGGGCAGCGCCGGCGTGTTCTTCCTGCCTCACCTGCTGATGGCCAATACGCCGGTGAATGACGTGTTGTCTCGCGGTGCCTTCGTCGGCCTGTCCGCCTCGACGGATCGCGGGTCGATCGCCCGAGCCGTCTTCGAAGGCCTGGCGTACGAAGCACAGCTCGCGCTCGACGGACTGGTGGAACGGCTGGACCTGAAAGTCGAGCGCGTCCGCGCCATCGGGGGAGGAACGCGAAACGAACTGCTGATGCAGGTGAAGGCGTCTCTCCTGCCCGGCCCGATCGAGGTGCTGGAACTGGATGAAGCGGCCAGCCTAGGTGCCGCCCTCATCGCCGGGATCGGCGTGGGAATCTATCGGGACGCCGACTCCGCCGCAGCGGCAGTGAATCTCGCGAGCCGCGAGGTGAGTCGCCCGCACGAGGCCACGGTCGAATACCACAGGCGTGCCTACGAGTCGGTGTACAAGAAGCTCTACCCTCGACTCGCCGGATTGAGCCACGAGATAGCGACGTTGCGGGGGAGTCCGGGCGCACGGTAGCTCATCGGCACGCTCTGCTGCCGCTGCCCGAATAAGTCAGCGAGTCGACCGGTGACCGAGTCGCGTCGGAGAGAAACGCGGTGTCCCCGCGATTGTTCCAGACGGCCCGACCATCGTTCCGAATCTCGAGCGAGTCGCCGGCCGCCAGCGTGACCGGGGGAAGGGAGAAGCTGTGGTTTGCCTCGTCCTCTAGCAGCCAACCGGACACGTCCGTCGTCTCCAACGCTCGCAGGGTAACGACTTCGGTGCCGTCGTGATCGCTCCCTGCCGGATCGAAGAGGATGCACTCGATGACGACCGTTCCCGAGACGTCCGCCTGCTCGTCGAGGGAGGTCGTCGTGGTCAGGGCAAGCAGGTGGGTCAGCGGGACCGGATCGCCTCTGTCGGCCTCCACCCGATACGAGCCGCCGGCCTCCTCGACATGCACCAGCACCGAACCCTGCAGGTCGGTCCGGAACACTCGCGCTGCTACAGACTGGTAGAGGAGTGAAGCCTCCTCGGCAGGATGTCCGTAGCCGTTGTCGGCGCCAACGGAGATGATGACGGCCTCAGGCCGGAATGCGCCGACGCTCGAGCGCGTGTCACCGTTGCGGCTGCCATGATGGCTGGCCTTGTAGACCGCTACCGGCGCCATCAGTTGCGGGGAGTGCCGGGCCCACCACTCGAACTGCGCTGGCGTCGCGTCCCCCGTGAGCGCGGCCCGGAAAACGCCGTACTCGATGATGAGGCCGATGCTGTTGTCGTTTTGCCCGAGTGCCGGATCGCCCGGCGGCGGGAGCACCTGCAGCGTTACGTCGCCCATGGCGATCGTCCTGCCGCTTGCTTCCAGATAGAGAGTGCCGGCAGCTGCGACCGCTGCGAGCAGGCGCCGATAGGTAGCCGTCGTGTGGGGTATGCCGTTGTCCATGAAGTAGCGTGGCCGGTAAGCCTCGATCACGTCGATGAGGCCGCCGATGTGGTCGGCGTCCGCGTGCGAGGCTATCACCAGATCGAGCGACTCCACGGCCGCGCTTCTGAGGTAGGCGAGCACCCTGCCAGCCGAGCGGCCTCCGTCGTAGAGGGTGTTCTGGCCGCTCGAGCTGCGGATGAGCACGGCGTCACCCTGGCCGACGTCGATGAAGTGCAGTTCCAGGGCGTAAGCGGCGGCAAGCGACAGTACCAGCAGCAAGGCAGTGAGAACTCGCTTCAAAGCTCGATGTCTCCCTCGGGGCCGCGTGGCAGGTTCTCGCGAATCTCCTCGACCTGCTTGCGTCGGCGATCCGTTTCGGCCTCGTCGACCACCAGCCGAAGATGACTCGCCTTGGTATCCTCGGGCGGACCGTCCCGGGCACTTCTCTCGATTCGCAGCACACTCCCCTCGCGAGAGGCGGTCGGCAGCCAAGAGCGCGGCACCCGTGCGGATGCGCCGTCGTCGTTCTCGAGCACGGCCCAACCGCCGACTTCGAAGCGATCTACTACCCAGAAAGCGCCCATTCAGGTCGCTCTCTTCTTGAGATCGATAACTGCGTGTTCCACGATCGGTACTCTGCTTTCCGGGGTAACGCGGCCGCCGGAAGTGTGGAGTGTCGGCCCTTTCGGTTCGAGCGTAGGTAATTGCTGCTCCAACATTGGTTATCGCCAACATACCAGAGTTCTCTTGCGGGATTTAACTTTCGTTTGAGCCAGAACGTGACCCCGCTACCTGAGTGCCCGGCGCGGTTCCTGGCGTAGCGCTCCGAGTCGCGAGCATGACCGCGAGGTTCGTGTAATATGTGTGGCGATTCAACTCAATCAGTAGGGCCAGCCGAGGCGCTGGAGTCAGGACGCATAGGTCGAGATGAGGAAGCTATCGAGTTTGCTCGCAGCCGCTTTGGTGCTGGTCGCGATATTGGCGGCCTGCTCGGGTGACGGCAGTCAGGGTGGCGAACAGTCCGCTGGTGAAGCGATCTTCGTCAGTCTCCCGGCCGCAGACGCTGTCGGCAAGTTCGACGCCGAAACGGGCGAGGTCCTGCGGCAGGCAACCGTGGGAATGCTGCCTCACAACCTCCTGCTGAGCAAGGATGGAAGCAAACTCTACGCGGCGCTCGTCGGGTCGCAGGCGATCGCTGAACTCGACGTCGCCAGCGGCGACCTGCTACGGACGTTCCTCACCGAGCCCGTGCCGGAGCGGGATGAAGATGACACCGTCATCCAGGCGCATATAGACCAGGACGCCTTTTCGAAGACGAGCTGTTTCGCCTGCCATGACGGTTCCGGGACCGCACAGCCAGCCGTCGTGGGTACGCGTCCCATCGGGCTGGTCTTGTCGGCAGAGGGCGAAACCTTGTACGTCGCCAACATCCGCAGCGCCAACCTTTCGGTGATAGACCTCTCGACCGGCAAGCTGGACCGGCTGCTTCACCTCGAACCGAACGGAGTGGCACACGAGCCGACGGCGCTGGCGCTGTTGGGAGACCAGCTGTTCGTATCGCTCCTGCCTACGCTGCCCACGCTCGAACCCCATCCACCGGCGGTGGTCCGGCGGCTCGACCTCGACACTTTCACTCCTCTTTCCGACACCTCTACCGGTCGCAATGCAGCAATACTGCTGGCCGACGATTCGCGCGGTCGGGTCTATGTCAGCAACGTGGAGACCGACACTTTGAGTCTGTTCGATGCCGACGCTTGCGTGTTCTCGGTTCTTCTCGTGGCGGCCGTGCTGGTCGCCTGCTCTTCCGGCGGGCCCCCAGCGGACGGCGGCTCCTCCGGGGGGACTGGTTCGATAAACGGCCTGGTGACCGACTCGAGCACCGGCTCGCGGCTAAGTGGCGTGGCTGTCACGGTGGCAGGCAAGTCGGCCACTACCAACTCCGCAGGCGAATTCACGGTGACCAATCTGGCCGCCGGCGAAGCGAAACTGAGCTTTGCGAAGGACGGCTATGCGCCCGGTTACGACAACGCGGTGATAAGCGACGGACCGACGCCGGTTCTCGTCACTCTGAAGAAGCAAGGCGACTTGCAGGCCTACGACTGAGCGGCTCCGCTACCATCTATCAGTCGACCGAGGCAGGGCCTTATGCGGTGATCTTCGAGGCAAACAGCTTCGACAGCTCCGACACCAACCTCACCGTTTCGGTAACGCCCCTGGACCCGACCAAGGAATCCTCCGCGCTGCCTGGGCAACTCGTAACCGACGACGCCTTGCTCACCCCTCTGACCTTTGCCGAGTTCAGCATCTTCGACAGCAACGGCGTGCGCGTCAACCTCAAGAGCGGCGCCTCGGCCGTGGTCGAACTGCCTATCCCGCCGGAGCTGCGCGCCCTGCCCCAGTACCAGGATGGAAGCGTCATCCACTGCTACTCGTTCAACCCCGAGACCGGCCAATGGGAAGACTTCGTCGTCGGCATCATTACCACCTCGAGTGTCGATGGCACCACGCCGGTGGTTCGCGCCAGCATCAAGCACTTCTCCTGGTATGGAGCCGCGCCCGAAAGCAACGATTGCGCGGATGTCTATGGGCAGGTCGTCAGTGCCGTCGACGCCAGCCCCCTTCCGTACGCCCGCGTCGAAGCTTTCCCGGGAGGGGAGACCATCGCGGATGCCAACGGCAATTTCGTATTGATAGCCCCACGGGCGGGCCCGAACGAGTTCGTAGCTACTCGAACGTATACCGACTCGGACGGTTCGGTCAGCGGCATGCCCGGGGCGAAGGCGATCGAGTTCGGCAAGATCAAGGACGCGCCGCTCACGGGTCTGGTCTCCAAACCGTGCAACGGTAGCTCCGGCCAGAGTATTGCTTCGATTGGAGAGCCATCCGACCGCCTGGTCATCGCCATCGGCAACATCGGAACGCTCACCTACCATGTGGACGCCTACAGTTTCGCCGAAGCAACGAGCTCGGAAGCTTTGCGGGCCGCCGGGCTCGCCGTGCCGCAAGGCCTCGACCGGTTCCGGCCACTGGCAGCCGGCACCGTATACGCCTTCCTGTCGGAGTTTCTTCCGGACGGCGCCAGCGGCGACGGCCTGGAAGGTGCGGCCGTCACGCTGGCCGGTCCTGGCGGCAACGTTACCCTCGTCGACTCCGGCGGTGGAACCTACTACGCCAACACTGACATAACCGCCGGCAGCAGTTACACCTTGTCGATCGACGCGGAGGGAAACGGTTCGGTGGATGGCACGGGCTCGGTCTTCGCCGTGGGCGACGTGAGTTGGGTGAACCCGACTGAGGGTGAGACACTGCCTTCGGATGGCTTCGTCGCCGAATGGTCGGACACCGGCGCACAGTCCAACGACGCTTATTCGGCCCTTTACTTCGCATGGCTAAACAACGACGCAAGCGACCCGAATCTGTACGACGGCGATCTCTACATCGGTACCCGCAGGCAGTTCACCCCGCGTAGCTCGCATGGCGAGGGCACCGACCAGCCACTCAAGCCAGGGCACTACCTAGGTTTGCTCTGGGGCTTCAGCGGCCCGTATTCGCCTGACTTCGGCGACGCCGATTACACGGCGACGAACAACATTACCGGCGTGACAGTGAACGGCAGCTTCTACAGCTACAGCTTCTCGTCGGATACGACGATAGAGTTCGACCTTCAGTAGGGGTCTCGGTGAACGCCCTGCTGACCAGGGCGTTCACCCTCCTATAAGGGTTGCAAGCCGCTTATGAGATCGCTTCGCTGTCGGCGCCGAGCCACGCCGGTCTGCGCTCACGAGCGCACCTGGCCGAAGGTACGGCGCAGACATAAGCGATCGGCCCCGTTCCGCTTCAGCCCTCTTGACTTCCGAACTGGACGTTACCGGTGTAGTTCACCATCCACTGCACGCCGAACTTGTCGGTACACGCGCCGTACTTCTCCGCCCAGTCGGTCTTTGAGAGCCCCATCTCGACCTTCGTCGGCGCAGAGGGCGTCGAAGAGCTGTTCGCTTCCTGGGCGGAATCGGTCTCCAGGTAGATGTACGAGTTGTTGCCGACGTTCAGCTTCTGACCCATCGATTCGAGGGCGTCGGTCGCCATCAGAATGCTGCCGTCACCGATTCGCAGCCCCACGTGCATGATCTTGTCCCGATCAGCTTCGGGCAGCTTGTCGGTGCTCAGCATGTCGCCGACGTCCCTGAACCTGATCAGGTTCAGAAAGTCACCGCCGAAGACGGACCTGTAGAAGTCGAAGGCTTCCTCGGTGTTTCCGTTGAAGTTGAGGTAGTGGTGAGCTGTCGCCATGAACGTCTCCCTTCGGCCGCCTGAACCGGGGCCGGTTCAGGCGGAAAGTCTACGCAGGTGTTGCTGCCTAACCTGGGCCGCCGCGATCGACAGCCGACGACCTGGCCGCCGACTTGCGATGGCCGTGACCGGGACCGCTCACCGTCCGGGCGAGTACTGCACGCTTCCGGTGTAGTTCACCATCCAGTGGATCCCGAACCTGTCGGTACACATTCCGTGCTTTTCCGCCCATTGGGTCGACTGAAGCGACATTTCGACCTGGCCGCCTGCAGCCAGACTGTCGAAGAACCTCTCTGCCTCTTCTGTGCTATCGGGCTCGATTATCACGTAGACGTTGTTCCCGACTGTCAACGGTGTCGGTCCTATGGTGTCGGAAGCCATGAGGATCTTGTCGTTGTCGTCGCCCAGCGGCAGTGCGATGTTGGCGACCTTGTTGCGGTCACTTTCCGCGACCGGCATCGAGTCGCCGAAGTCTCCGTAGCGTACGACGCCCATGATCTCGCCGCCGAACACGGATTTGTAGAAGTCGAAGGCTTCTTCGGTATTGCCGTCGAACATCAGGTAAGGCATCGCCATCTTCATATGATCTCCTCGTCTTCACTGAAATTCCGGCTCACGCTAAACGCGCGAGTTCAATAACTGTATATGCACCTACTGTCGTGGTCAAGACCGATCCGGCAAAGGGAGCGCAGCTGTTGCGGCCGAAGTCGGCGTGTCCCAGCGATAGTGTCTCACCGGCGCCTACCCGGTGGCAGGTGTGAGGGGCTCTTACTTGCTGCCGTGCCGAATCTCCGGCGCTTCTCCCGGCACCGGCGAGTTGTCGAACGTACCCCTTGCCAGGACGGCTTCTCTCCCCCCGAAAGCGTCGACTTTGGCGCGCTGGTCAGCCTTTGCTATAGCGTCGGTACTTTCCGGATCCAGCATGGCGCGGAGCTTGCCTTCGAAACGCTCGAGCAGCGCCTGATAGTTAGGTAAGGTCGACAGGTCCTCGATTTCATGTGGGTCTCGCTCGAGGTCGAAGAGTTGAGGCGGTTCATGCACATAGTGGACGTACTTGTAGCGGCTGTCGCACAGCATGAACACCGCGTTCCTCGAACCGACGGCGTGGTATTGGCTGAGAACGGTGCGTTCCCAGTCCTCCTCCCGGGAAATTCTCCACAGCGAACGGCCCGGGAGATCGTCATCCTCATCTCCCGGTAATAATCCCACGGCCTCGAGGACTGTGGGAAAGCAGTCGACGAGGGAGACGGGCGTGTCGACGACTCTGCATGCTGGCACGTCTGGTCCGCTAAGAATCAGCGGTATGGCCGCTGATTCCTCGTACATCGTGAACTTCCCGAAAAGGCCGCGCGCGCCAAGGCACTCGCCGTGATCGGACGTGTAGACGATACGAGTGCTTGCTCTCAACCCGTTCCGATCGAGGGCGGCGAGGACCTCGCCGACCTGCTTGTCAAGGTAGGTGCACAGAGCGTAATAGGCGGCACTGAGTCTCCGGATTTCCGTCTCATCGAAAGGCTCATCGAAGCTGCGGAACTGCCGCGCGTACCTCTGTGCGGGATGATCGGGCCAGTCTTCGGGTCGCCACTGTACGGGGAGACCGATCCGTTCCGGCGGATATAGGTCGTAGAGATCTTCGGGCGCGATGTAGGGAGGGTGCGGACAAGCGTACGAGAGGAACAGCACCCATGGGGCCTCGACGCTGGCTCGTTCGTCCAGCCAGCGGCACGCCTGCGCGGTGTTGCCGGCATCGTAACGAAGGTAGGACGAGTCGCCCGGTCCGGCGCCGATGATTCCTGACCGCTTGTTCCGCATCGGCGGTTCGCTGCGTATTGAGCCGGCCAGATCGCCGATTCCCTCGACCACATGAAGGGGATCGATCTCGCGAGTGAAGCCGTTGTCGTCGTCACTGCTCCGAAAATGCAGCTTACCGATGGAATCTACCGTGAACCCTTGCTCCTTTAGGCGATGTCCCCAGCTCGGTACGCTGCCGTCATACGGGAACGCGTTGTCCCAGTTGCCGAGCTGATGCAAATGCCGGCCGGTGGCCAACGATGCTCGAGCGGGAACGCAGATGGGGCAGTTGGTATAGGCGCGGGCAAAGCGAGTGCCGTCGTGCGCCAGGCCGTCGAGGTTGGGCGTCTGCACCAACGGATTCCCGTAGCAACCCAGTACATCGCGTCTGTGTTGATCGGAGAGGATGAACAGCAGATTCGCAGGCTTCATCGTCGATCCTTGGAGTCCGGCTTCACCTGTGGCCGTGGCCAGTGCACACCCCTTTGGGAGCTCAGTCCCCGGTCGGAAAATTCCACGAATTCAGGGGCGGGAACCCCGGCCAAGCTACCGTCGTGCAGCCACTCCCCATCGCTGCCGTAGAGCTCCCCTATCAGCCGTTGCTTCAGCCGCGCGAGAACCTCGCCGTAGTCAGTCGAGACAGCGAGGTCCTGCAGCTCCTGCGGATCCTCCCGCAGGTCGAATAGCTGGCATTGATTTCCCGCCGGATAGTAGATGAGCTTGTGCCGTCCGTCATGAACCATTCGCGTGGCGGCTGCACCTTCGCCGAACTCGCCATACAGGTAGTCGCGTCGTCTGTTGCCAACCATCGAAAGGCCCTCGACGCTGCTCGGCGTATCGAGTCCGGCGAGGTCCAGCAGCGTGGGCATCACGTCCTGCAGGCAGACCAGCCTATCGTCGGTCGAACCCGGCCGTACCCGGGCGCTACCTCCGGTATCGAGAAGAATCATGGGGACGCGCGCCGCGCTTTCGTAAAAGAGCCTCTTCACCCATAGTCCGTGGTTGCCGCGCATTTCGCCGTGGTCCGAGGTGAAGAGAATGATGGTCTGGTCCAGCAAGCCCTCCTCACGAAGCGTTCCGATTACCACCCGCAGTTGATGGTCTATGTGCGTGCACAAAGCGTAGAAGGCCCGGCGGGCCAGCCGGGCCTGGAGCGGCCCCATCTGAAGCCAGCGCGAACGATTGGCTCGAACCGGGTGCGGAAGAGCTGCCGAGTTCTCGGCCCAGGAACCTGCAAACGGCTCATCCGGCTCCAGTTCGCGATAGATGTCCAGATAGCTCGCAAGCGGTGCGAGAGGCGGGTGTGGATGGGTATATGACAGGTACCAGAATGCCGGCCGGCTTGGGTCTCGTCGTCGAATGGTGCGAGCCATGCCTTGAGTGATCCAGTTCGTTACGTGAAGCTGCTCGTCGAGATGCCACGGCCTGGAGACGAAATCGTTGTTGCCCATGCCGTGGGAGAACTGTTGTCCCGGGTGCCCGCGGTCGCCGAGGTGCAACTCGTAGTCGTCCTCGCTGCCATGCTGGGTACGGCCCTCCTCGGCGAGCAGGACATCATCGAAGCCGATACGATCGCGCGCCGGGTAGACGTGCAGCTTGCCCACGCCGTACGCCTGATAGCCGGCGTCGCGGAACGTCTGGGCCAAGCTGGGTACGTCCGGCATGGGTCGCGTTTCATCGAAGACACGATCGCCGTGGGTCCGCGGCGAAGTTCCTGTCATGAGGCTGCGCCGCGCCGGGATGCACACCGGACACTCGCTGTAGGCCCTGGTGAAGCTGACTCCGTCGCGCGCAAGGGCGTCCAGTGTCGGAGTCTGGATTACCGGATGGCCGGCACTGCCCAGCAGCTCGCCGCTCCAATGGTCGGTGGTTATGAGTAGGACGTTAGGGTCAGGCATGGATCTCTCCTATCGCCACTCACTGCTCCAGTCGGCCGTACGGTAGTTGCTTCGGATCAACCACTCTCGCAGCACATCGAGCAGCTTCTGCTTCTGAGCGGCAGCGTCGGGATCGTCCCAGAGGTTTTGAACCTCCTCGGGGTCGACGTCGAGCCGGAACAACTGCCCTTCCGGTTCGTCGAGGAAGTGAACCAACTTCCAGTCCTTCGATCGCACCATGGTCATGAACTCGGTGGCTTGCAGAATGTTGTCTTGACTGTGCTCTGCGAATACGTACTCACGCTTGCCTGGTTCGCGTCCTTCGAGCATGGGAAGCAGCGAAACCGCTTCCATGCTCGTCGGCACCTCGACTCCGGCCAGTTCCAGCAATGTCGGGCCGAGATCCATCTGTTGCACGAGATCGTCCAGCTGTATGCCGCCTGTGAACCGGCGCGGATCCCAGACGATCGTGGGTGCTCGCGTGATGATGTCGTACATGGTCCACTTCTGAATATGCCCGTGATCTCCCAGGCAGTCGCCGTGATCGGAGGTGAAGACGACTACGCTGTTCTCCAGATAACCGAGAGAATCGAGTTTCTGCAGGATCTCCCCGACCTTTTCGTCGATCATGGTCACGTTGGCCAGATAGTAGGCGCGGAGCCGGTGAAGCTGTTCAGGGCTGGGGTCGAGGTCATGGACCACTGAATCGTGGTCGACTTCGGTGTTGTGTTCGCGAAGTGCGTGAAAGGGTGGCGGTTGAGAAGCCAACTCCTCGTCGCTCACGCCCTGAATCGGCAGGTCCTTGGCGAGATACGGCTCGGCATAGCGTGCCGGCGGATCGTAAGGGGGATGTGGACCGGGGAAGCCGATCTGCAGGAAGAGCGGCTCGGTCTTGGGATGCCGGTCCAACCACCAGGTGGCCATGTCTCCCACGAACATGTCGGGGTGCATATCCTCCGGCAACTCCCACTCAACCGCTCCCATGCGCTCGCGATAGTCTGCCAGTTCCCGGTACCGAAGCCTGCCCGGTTTCGGCAGACCCCGCGCATGCAACGCCTTGTCCCATTCGTCGAAGTAGTACCTTCCCTCAAGGTGCCTGTCCTTGTTCTCGACGACGTATCTTTCATGAAAGCCCAGCGGGGTCTCGAAAGGAAACGTGTGCATCTTGCCGATATTGACGCAGTGGTAGCCGCTGTCGGCGAGAAGTTCGACCCATGAGCGCCGCCACTTATCGGCATTCTTGTAAATGCCCGTAGTGTGCGGGTACTGACCGGTAAACAGTGAGGCGCGAGACGGCGCGCACGACGGCGCCGCCACGTGGCAGTTGTTGAGGGTGACGCCTTCGTTCACCAGTCGATCGAGGTTGGGTGTGGTCATGAAGGGGAAACCCAGCGCATTTATGGTGTCGAACCGCTGCTGGTCGGTCATTATCAGGATGATGTTGGGCCGGGACTCGGACATGAACTCAGATCCTTCCTAGAGGTGTGTAGGCTTGATGCCGCTGCCCTTCGGTCGGCATTCGGTTACCAGGGACCCTCGCGCAACGGGAGCGGATCTACCGTCCATGCCATTCGGTCGCAAAGACGCTCCAGCAACTCGGACTTGACCGCTGAGGCGGCCGGGTCGTCCCAGAGGTTGTCGAACTCTGTTGGATCAGCGGACAGGTCGTACAGTTCTCCCTGGCCGAAGCCGTGCATCGCTACCAACTTGTGAGTCTTGCTGCGGAGCATGGTGCCGTGGGCCTGCGGATGGCTGTGAGAGGAGCGCGCGTTGTAATACTCGCAATAGACATCGTCACGGCTCGACTTTGGTGCCGATCCCGTCAGGGCCGGCCATTGCGAGTGTCCCTGCAACCCGACCGGCTGCTCTATGCCGGCGGCTTCGAAAAGTGTCGGCGCAATGTCTACGAGTTCGGTCAGATGGTCGTGCCGTTCGCCCTGCTGAACTCTTCTGGGCCAGGAAATTATTACCGGCACGCGCACTGCCGGCTCGTAGAAGTACGGCCCCTTGAGATAGATCCCGTGATCGCCGAGCATCTCGCCGTGATCTGACATGAAGAGCACCAGAGTGTCATCGAGCTGACCAGTGCGTTGGAGCGTGTCGAGCAATCGGCCGACCTGGTCATCTATGAGGTCGATCATCGCCCAGTAGGCGGCGCGGATGAGCCGATGATCGTGATCCGTCATCTCAGGGAACGGGAAGAAGCCTTCCTTGTTGTAGGCCTTGCGGTGATCGTTGTCCTGAAAGAACGGTTTGTTGTGCAGCTCGCCAGGACGATAGTCGGGTAGGGGGATGTCCGACAGGCTTCCGAGATAACGCTCGAGATGCGACTCAGGAGGGTCGAACGGATGGTGAGGGTCGAAGAAGTTGATCGAGAACAACCATGGCTCCGGTTGCTGCGCGTGGGCTTCGATGAAATCGATCGCCCGGTCGGCACACCACTTGCTCTGGTGGAACTCGGCCGGCACGCTTGTCTGTACGTGCCGCGAGTCTGGAAGGTTCCTGCGCTGATATTCCACCCCTTGGCCCGCCAACCAGTTCCTGTACTCATTGGCCGACCAGTACGCTTCAGAGTCGTGGGACCAGTCGAAGCTGGAGTAGCCGTCGTCGACCCTTCGTTCCATTACCGGCGCCACTGATGGATGGCAGGCGGACAAGTGGAACTTGCCGGCCAGACCGCAGGTGTACCCGGCGTCCGCGAGCACGCGGGTTGCGAGAAGTTCATCCTCGGGAATCGATTGACCGTTCTGACGGCAGCGGGTGGTTCGAGGATAACGACCGGTAAGGAAGCTGGCTCGGCTAGGCGTGCAAATGGGGCTCTGGCTGAAGCAGGCATCGAGGCTGACGCCGGCGTTGGCCAAGGCATCGATATTGGGGGTTCGGACGAAGCGATTCCCGTAACAGCCGAGCGAATCGAATCGTTGTTGGTCGGTGCATATCCACAGGATGTTCGGCCGGCGCTCTTCCGCTGCCGGCATGCTACTTGACCCCGCCCAACGTCAGTCCTTGCGCCAGCCACCGTTGCGCGAAGACACCCATGATCATCACCGGGACGGTGAGCAGTGCCGCGGCGGCGGCAATACCGCCGAGGTTCAACTGTTCGGTGTCCATGAACTGGAAAACGGCCATTGGAAGGGTCTGGGTCTCGTTTCCGCTCAGCACCAGAACGAAGATCAGATCGTTCCACGACTGAATCAGCGCCAGTATTCCCGTGACGACCAGTCCAGGGGAGACGAGAGGAATCGCGATGCGGAGAAACGCCCCCCAGTGGGTGCAGCCGTCGATGTAAGCCTGCTCTTCGAGCTCTCGGGGAACGTCTTCGAAGAATCCGATCATGAGCCAGATCATCAGCGGCAACACGAGAATCAGGTGGCTGATGATCAGCCCTATGTGGGTATTCCGGAGGCCCACCAGGCCGTAAACGATGAAGATCGGCAGGATGAAAACTATCGACGGCACCATGCGAACTATGAGCACGGTTATAGCGACGCGCTTCATCTTCTGGCGGCCGATGACGTAGGCAGCTGGTAGACCGATCAAGAACGAGAAAAGGACTGAGCCGAATCCGACTATTGCACTGTTGCGAAGTTGATGGAGGAACGGCGTGTCCCTGATTATCGCCGTGTAGTTCGACAGCGTGGGCGTGAAGATGAAGGAATGGGGATCCGCGGCGATAGCCGCAGGGTTCTTCAACGACAGCACGACCATGTACACGAAGGGGAATACGAACACGATCAGTAATCCCCCGCACAGCAGGCTCCAGACGACCCTGTCCACGATCTTGGCGCGTTGCCTTCTCCTTCGGCTGGCGAGGTTCGCGGCATCGGCGGCGTGTGACAGCATGGGTACCTTTCGCTTGACGGTTTTCACAGCCAACTACGCTCGCGCACCCGCAACCAGATGACGCTCACCGTCAGCACCAGCAGGAGCAATGCCACCAGGGCCGCGGAGCCGTAGCCGATATCGAAGAACCGGAAGGTGAGATTGTAGCCGTAGATGTATAGCGTTTCCGAGGCCCGAAGCGGCCCTCCTCCGGTAAGCACATAGATGAGGGGGAACTGCTTGAGCGTGTCGATGAGCATGAACAGCGCGGCAGTGGCAAGCGCCGAGCGGAGCATGGGCAAGGTCAGATAGCGGAACTTCTGCAGGGGCGATGCCCCGTCGATGTCCGCGGCCTCGAACGAGTCGAGCGGCATCGAGCGCAGGCCCGCGAGGGCGATCAGCATGGCAAAAGGCGTGCTGCGCCAGATCTGGATCATTATCAGGGTCGGCAAGACGGTCCTCGTGTCGGCAAGCCAGAGACTTGCGGGAAGACCGATAGCCTGGAGGAAGTAGTTCATTATGCCGTTCGCCGGGTTGAGCATGATGTTCCAGAGCAGGGCGATAGCCACCATCATGGTGGTGTAGGGCAGTATGAACAACACTCGAAGTACGCCGATGCCGCGGTAGTTGCGGTTGAGCAGCATGGCGAGCCCCAGGCCGAGCACGAGTGCCCCGGAGACAGAGCCCAGGCTGTACTGGATGCTACGCAACAACCCTCGCACGAAGCGGTGGTCGGACGTCAGCATTGCGTACCACTTGAGTCCTACCCAATCGAAGTCGATAGTGTTTCCGCCGGTGCCGTAGTCACGAAGGCTCATGACCAGCAGGCTTACCAGCGGATAGAGAACGAGAGCCGAGAGGATCAGCACCGCGGGCGCAACCATCAACCAAGCGAAAATCCGGCGATCCCTGGTTAGGGAGTACTTCCTGCCGTTGTCTGAGGCTCGATCCTGTCTCGGGGATGCTTCAATCATGAGCGCTCTCTGTGCTTCAGCACAAGAATTGGATTCACGGGGAACGTGCGACTGAATTCGCGTAGCGGGAGTCGGAGGCCCTCGCTGCTACCCGGACTCCGGCCATGGCCCTTCGCGTCAGGCGCCTCGGTTGCAAGGTGCCTGGGTCCGGCTCGGCAGGATCCGAACCCAGGCAGGTACAGCAAGTGCTATTGACGGGCCTTGAGCATCTCGAGTTCCTCTTGGGCGTTTCGAGCGGCCGCCTCGACATTCCCGCCAAGAATCGCCGTCACGACTACTTCGCCGATAATGTCGCGAGCACGCCCTTGGTCCACGATCGAGGGTGGCGCGAACTCAGGTGTCTTGTAGCAGGTGGTCTCGTTGGCTTCGAACAGAACGTCCCAATACGCGGACAGATTCTCGCTTCGATAGTCTTCGAACTCTTCACTGAAGAACGCGGAATCCCTTGCCGCCGGCCGACCGCTCTTCAGGTATGCGATCTGAGCTTCGGTCGAGGTGGCCCATTGGATGAAGTACCAGGCCGCCTCTTTCTGGGTGGAAAAGGACGACATCGAGAGCGACCAGATGGCCGGAAGCTTGCACGGCTCGTTGCTTCTGGCCTCTGTGCCTCCCGGGCCCACCGGCAAGGGAGCAAAGCCGATGTGATCGCCGATTACCGACAGTTCGGGATCGAGTGCGCGACCAGCATTGACCGACCGCTCGATTGTGAAGGCCGCCCGGCCGCCCAGGAAGATCGCGTTGCTGTCCGGCCAAGGCATGTTGGCAGCGCCCGGCGGACCGTATTCACGCAAGACATCGCCGTACCACTTGAAGGCGGCGATGGCCTCAGGAGTGTCTATTGTGGGATTCCCGTTCTCGTCTTCCCAGGCTCCGCCGAACTCGGCCAGATGAACCGCGAAGTGTGATGTGGTCTGCGACCCCCGCCCGCGCAGCGTTATGCCGTAGACGTCGTCGGGCGTTCCTTCGTGAGCCTCTGCGATCGCCTTGTTGAGTTCATCGTAGGTCTTCGGCACTTCGATGCCGAGCTCGTCCAAGATATCTTTGCGATATGACAGGAAAGCAGCCACCTGGCGGTCGACAGGAATGCCAACGATTTGACCGTCGATGATTACTCCGTCGACGGTCGCATGCATGAAGTCATCCGGCCAGCCGAGTTCGGGGCTGCTCAGGCTGGGATCGGCGATGTAACGGTCGAGTGGTTCGTACCAGTTGTTGTCGACGAACATACGCCCGAAGCGGCTCGGCTCCCCCCAGAAGACATCGAGGTCCGAACTACCGGCCTGCAGTTCGACACGAACTCGGTCGCGACTTTGGTCTTCAGGCAGGACTTCGAGGTCGACGGAGATTCCGGTGAGTTCCTCGAACTCCGGAATGAGCGGTTCGATCGTTCTGGCAAATATGTTCTGGGTCAGTTGGACATCGATCGATTGGCCTTCGTGTGCCCGCCAATCGAATTCTGTCTGTGCGAGAGCCGCATTGCAGATAACGGCGACGAGGATGAGAAGCAGCATGTGCATGTGCCTTTTCATTGATTATCCTTTCGGTCGGCATGACCTGAGCGTCGCAAGTGATGGGGAGCCTTGGTTGCTCCAGTGCTGCTCGGTTGGGAACGGTTGCCTCAGCATCATTCGAGTGCTTCAACGCTGAAGATCACCTGTTCGGAGCTACGGGCCGGCAATGTTGGCCGGCATGACAGGCTTTGCGCTTCGACTCCTTTCTGCGATGAGTGACTGCGTGTGATTGGCGGCGGGAGATCGGCGGACGCGAGGTCCGGACGTGGTCATAAGTCGTAACTTCCGGGAATTCGACGTTCGGAAGATTTTGAGCCCTCCTTGAGAAGCAGTAGGTGGTTGGGCGCCAGCGACTCATAGAGCGGAATCGTGGCGAGACCCAGGGCCGCGGCGTTCTCGTCCGAGCGCGCGCACAGCAAACGTGGTCGGTCGGGTCTCGTCGGTGCACTCAGTAGCTGCAGCTCGTCATCAACCCTTACCAGGACGTCGTTCATGATTAGCCTGGGAAGTCGGCCGCCGAAGATCATTGCTTGCGGATCGAGCAGGTACTCGATAGAGAGCAGTGCCGGCGCCAGGGAGGCAGCAGCGCGCTCCAGCCACTCGAGCAGCGTCTTGTCTCGCTGGTCGTAAAGAGACTCGAGCACAGCCGTGTCGACGTCCCCAACGCCATGCGAAGCCATATAGCTTCTGAGTGATCCAAGAGAGAAAACGTCCTTGAGCGGAGTAATTTTACGTTCGCCACCCGATCTACTGCAGGTGTCGATCGGAATATCGCCGAACTTGCCTGCCGATCGCGTGGCGCCCTGGTGGAGCCGCCCGTCCGTTATGACACCACTGCCCAAGCCGATGCCGAAGAAGACGTAGAAAAACGACCTGAGTTCCCGACCCGCTCCGTACCAGTACTCGCCGATGGCAGCGGCGTTGGCGTTACGTTCGAGGAACGTGGGTAGTCCGAATTTCTGCTCGAGCGGCTCGAGGACTGAAACGTTGGTCCACTCCAGCAGGTCGTCGGGCAACTGCACGGTTCGCTCTTCGAGATGCAGAGGACCGGGCACCCCGATTGCGACACCCCACAACTTTTCACGCTTGACTTGCCCGCCGAAGCGGCTGACTATCTCCTCCATGAGTGGAAGAACGGTTTGCGGAACCGGCCGTTCAAGCTCGTATTGAACGTGATCTAGCATGGCTCCGCCAAGATCGACGAGCACTCCTGTCAGAAGATCCCTGTCGAGATTCAGCCCGATAGAGAATGCGCCTCCCGGATTTATCTGGATGTCGAGGGACGGCGAACCGCGTTTACCCTGGCGACGTTCGCCAGTTATTACGAGACCGCGCTCGATGAGTTCCTGAATGATGTTTGCAACGGTCTGGAAGGCCAGAGATGTTTTCTGAGAGATCTCCATCCGCGACAGAGGGCCGTACCGTCGAATCGTTTCCAGAACGATTCGACGGTTGTAACCCCGCGCATACTCCAAGTTTGTTCCGCGCGGCATAAGGCCCTTTCCTGGATCTCCCGTGCGAACTTCCAAAGCTGTGATGAGGTATATTAATTCAAGTTGACAGAAGAAGTCAATTCAACCGGCTCCAAGCCATTGTTGCCCCGCCAATCTCGAGTGGAAGTGACGCCATGACGCCGAGGAAGCCCAATATTCTATGGATTTGCAGCGATCAACAACGCTTCGATACCGTCAACGCACTGGGCAATCCGCACATTCACACTCCGCACCTGGATCGCCTTGTCGAACGGGGTGTGTCGTTCGAACGCGCATACGCCCAGTCGCCTGTCTGCACTCCGAGTCGGGCGAGCTTTTTGACAGGCCGCTATCCCAGTTCAGTCAAAGTGAATCGCAACGGAATCCCGTCTTTCCCGTCCGACGCCGTGCTGGTAACCCGCCTGCTCGCCGACGCCGGATACGACTGCGGGCTCATCGGAAAGCTTCACCTGGCCAGTGCATACAAACGCGTCGAACCGAGGGCCGACGACGGCTATAGCTACTGGCGTTACAGCCATGCGCCGCGAGACGATTGGCCCACGGGCCACGATTATGCCGATTGGGTCCGAGAGAGGGGACACGATCTGGATGAACTCCGGTTGGGGTCCGAGGGCATACCCTCGGAACTGCACCAGACGAACTGGTGTGCTGACAGGACGATCGAGTTCATTCGGCAGAGGCGCAGCGCTCCATGGTTGGCGAGCGTCAACTTCTATGATCCTCATCCACCTTTCGATCCGCCCACGAAGTATTCCGATATGTATGATGCCACTGCGCTTCCCGGGCCCGCCTTCCGCGAGAGCGATCTGTCCGAGCAGGCCAGGCTGGCAGGCGTGGACTTCCAGGGCCGGGCGCGCCCGCCTCATGCCTTGGACCTCAAAGACCCGCTGGCGACCGACGACGGGCCGGGCGCAGCGCCCGGCGCCCAGGATTTGAAGGCGGCATACTACGCCATGATCACCTTCATCGATGAGCAGATCGGTCGCATATTTGCGGCTCTCGAGGAGTCCGGTGAACTCGACGACACACTGGTGATCTTCATGAGTGACCATGGGGAAATGCTCGGCGATCACGGACTCGTTCAAAAGGGCTGCCGGTTCTACGAGGGGCTGGTTAGGGTGCCGCTCATTGTGTCCTGGCCGAGACAGCTGAGGCGGGACGTGAGAAGTGAGGCGCTCGTCGAGTTGGTCGATCTGGCACCGACTCTCCTGGACCTTACTCGGTCGCCGGTCCCGGACTCGATGCAGGGCAGGTCGCTTGCCCCAATTCTTCGCGGTGTGGTGCCACCCCAAACTCATCGAACGTCGGTCCGCTGCGAGTACTACGATGCACTCGATCTTCCGGGCGCGTCGATGGGTACCATGTGGTGCAACGGTCGCTACAAGGTAGTGGTGTATCACGGGCACGACCACGGCGAGTTGTACGACCTCCAAGACGACCCGAACGAATTCGTGAATCTCTGGGCGGTACCCTCTGCCCAGTCGCTCAAGTGCGATTTGGTGAGGCAGAGCTTCGATGCGAGCGTGTCCAGCCTTGACCTCGGCGCTGCACGTATCGGGCCGATGTAATTGATGCCCGCTTGGCGCTCGACCTCGCCCGTGTACTTGGCCATCTATCCACAACTCAGTCGATCCGGTAGGTGCCCACCAGCCGGTTCATGCCCAGGATGTGCGGCTCCACCTTCTGCAGAAAGTTCGACAGTTCGAAACCAGGATCCAGGTTCAGCTCTCGCTCGAGTGCCAGCAACCAGAAGTAGTAGTGGTGGGTGCCGTGGCCTGCGGGCGGCTTAGGCCCGCCGTAGCCGTTCCGGCCGAAGTCGTTGTGCCCCATCACGCCCAGTTCGGTCCGTTCGTCCAGGCCGGTCGTATCGGGGGAAAGGCCGTACAACAGCCAGTGCACGAAGCCGTAACTGCCGGATTTGACCAGTGGTGCATCCGGGTCGTGGCAGATCAACGCGAATGAAGCTGCTTCGGCCGGTGCACCTTCCCAGGCGAGCGGCGGCGATACGTCTTCGCCCTCGCCGGTGTGGCGGGCCGGAATCCGGCCGTGGGGTTCGAAGGCCGTACTGGTGAGCTTCATATCGGACAGTGCAAAACCCATGGATGCCTACCTCCTGCTTCGCGTGAACACCATCGTAGCCGGTGCTGGAACCGGCGCCGGCCACGAACGAGCCTAGCCGTCGCAGCTACGGCTTGCCGTAAGCTCTGACATGCATTAGCAGTGCGCCCCGTCCTTTGGGCCCGCCCGGCGACGTACCCACGCCGTTGTGAGCGGCATCGACGCGCCGCGGGCTTGGGAGGAGGAGCTTTCGAATTGGCAGTGCTCGTGTTGGATATTGTCGGGGCGACGTCGGCGGCGCTGCGCTCTGGACAGAGTGGTGTCGAACAATCGGTGGAACGAGAGGCGGGGGATACAAGTTCACAGCAAATCATTGAAAGTCGGTATCGCTGGAATCCATCTCGAGACGGCAGCCTTTAACCCGATTGAGACCCGGCGGGACGCCTTCCATGTGAGTCTGGGCTTCGACATGTTGCGGTGTGTTGAGCTTCCGGAAATCGACGCCGTCGCAGGAATCGAATTCGCACCGTTGTACTACGCGAGGGCCCGTCCCGGTGGAGCAGTTTCCCAAGCAACTTTCGTGGAACTCCTCGAAGGCCTCATCGCTCGGCTCCACCGCATAGGGCCGCTCGACGGCCTACTGTTAGCGCAGCACGGCGGACTTCGGGCCGAGGGCGTGGCGGATGCTGAGGCCGCTATTGTATTGGCGTGCCGACAGGTGCTCAGGCCCAACGTACCGATTGTTGCGACCTATGATCCTCACGGAGACCCGGGCGAGAAGGCTATCTCGGCGCTGGACGGCGCATGCGCCTATTGGACAGCACCACACGTCGACATAGGTGCCACGAGGCGCCGAGCACTAAGCTTGCTTAGGCACGTGATCGTGGAACCCAGAGGGCAAGCCGTACGGACATGGCAAACACCGCTGTCGCTGGTGGGCTCGATGGCGGAAGGCGAGTCTGGGGCAGCGGGCGATACCTTTCGAGACGTGGCGCAGGTTGCCGAACGTGTCGGCGTGATCGATGCATCGGTGCTGATGGGGAGTCCGTGGCTCGAAGGTCGGCCAAACGTCCTGACTCACCTCGTAATTGCAACGAGTATGGTTGTCGCGGATCGATCGGTCCGCGAGCTTGGTGCGGCGGCGTGGGAGCGGCGTGCCGCATACCGCCACCGTTATCCCGTCGTCGATTCGATCAGCGATCTACAGAAGGTCGTTCACCACGCCGGTTCGGCCAGTACCCGCGGGCCCGTATGGTTACTCGATGCCGGGGACGCGGTGGGCGCGGGCGGCGTGGGCGATCGATTCGACCTGACCCTTGCCCTGATCGACGCTGATTTGAGGGACGGCCTGGTAACGGGCATAGTCGCCCCGCGGCTGCTGGAGAGATGCGTAGAAGCGGGCGAGGGAACATTCTTCGAAACAACGGTCGGGCCAGAACTAGCGCCTTCATCCATCCCGGCCGGTGTTAAGCGCACGGTAGGTGTGACGGTCAGGCGTATTCTCCCGCACGCGTCCGTCAGGGAAAAGGTCAACTGCGCGGGATTGGGGCACGGTCGATCGAGGCAGGTCCTTCTCGATGTCGAGGGGATGTGCTTGTTGATTGGGGAGTTCAGGCGGAGCATCGATGACTCGGACGAGATGATTGCGGATGGCATCGACCCCCAGCGATACGCATTCGTTGCGGTCAAGTCGACGCGCCCACCCGCAGGAGTTGGAGCCCGTAGCCCCGTGTTGCTTGTTTCTACTATGGGCGCGACCGACCATGACCTGGGCCGACTTGTTCAATCGGTCTGAAGCGGCGGAGCAGAGCGAGCTTGCGAAGTATTGCAGGATGCGATTGGCAAGAACCAGAGCAACCCTTTGGCAGGAGGGACCGATATGCGGGGAGGGGGTTGGCAACAGCTCTCGAGGCCGCTACACTCAGTGAAACGGGATTTCAATTATCCGTCGGAGTTCGCTAAACGAATGAGTTGAGTCGTCGTTTAGCGCCTGCAGAGGTACGAGGAGGCCCCGAGGTAGTGGACAGAACCCGTGACTATGTTGGCTATGCGGACTCACCGCCAGTGTTCGATTGGCCCTATGGTGCTCGCCTCGCGGTCAGCCTGGTCGTGAACTACGAGGAGGGTAGCGAGTACTCCCATTCACACGGTGACGATCGGCAGGAGAATGCCGGCGAGTGGGGGCCAAAGGATTTCCCTGCCGGCGTACCGAACCTCGCGAACGAGTCGTTCTTCGAGTACGGGAGTCGCGTGGGTTTCTGGCGCTTGATGCGCCTGTTCGAAAGACACGAGGTTCCTGTCACATTTGGAGTTTGTGCCGTCGCGTTGGAGAAGAACCCGGCCGCCGCTCGCGCGATAGCGGAATCGAAGCAGGGCCACGAGGTATGTGCCCATGGCTATCGTTGGGAAGAGCATTACCGGCTCACCCGTGATGAGGAGCGCGAGCGCATCAGCAAGGCGGTCGCCTCCATCCGCAAGACCACCGGCTCCAGGCCACTCGGTTGGTACTGCCGTACGTCGCCCAGCGTCCACACGCGAGAGTTGCTGATCGAGGAAGGCGGTTTCGAGTATGACTCCGACGCTTACAACGACGACCTGCCTTACCTCGTCGAAGCCGGTGGCCGCGACCGGGCACACGTAGTCGTGCCATACACCGGAGACGCAAACGACTCTGGGGCATGGCGTTCTGGAGGATACGAAACCGACTTCGACCGCTACCTGATCGAGTCATTTGACGTTCTCTACGAGGAGAGCCGCGAAGTGCCGCGAATGTTATCGGTCGGGATTCACCTGCGCATTGCCGGAAGGCCCGGTCGAATCGGGGCGCTGGACCGCTTCCTGCGACATGCAAGAGCACGGTCGGGAGTGTGGTTTGCGACTCGCCTCCAAATCGCCAGGGCTTTTCGCAACGCAGTCGAAAGTGGTGGCGAGTGAGCGCGCCGGCGGCCTGCCCAGTCATTGGGTCGAGTTCAGAGACCGCGTTCCAGAAGCTGAAGGAGTGCACATGCGATTGAAAGGAAAGTCGGCCATCGTCACCGGAGCGTCATCGGGCATCGGGCGCTCGATAGCGATCCGTTTTGCCGAAGAAGGAGCGTCAGTTTGCATTGCCGATGTGCGCGACGATCCACGCGAGGGCGGCGCCTCGACTGTCGATGTGATTCTCGAGGCCGGGGGAACTGCTCGCTTCGAACGCATCGACGTGTCTTCGTGGTCTGAGATCGACCGGCTCGTTTCGGGTGCAGTTGAGGAGAATGGCCGCCTCGACGTGATGGTAAACAATGCAGCGATCAGTCCGAACACCGACCTCCTCGATACTTCGGAGGAGATTTGGGATCAGGCTATGGCGATCAACCTCAAGGGCGTTTTCTTCGGCTGCAAACGGGCGGTGCAACAGATGCTCGAGCAGGAAGCGGTCGCGGATATAAGGGGCAGGATTGTGAACATCTCGTCACAGCACGGGATGATCTCATCTCCTGGCAACTTCGCCTATGGCGTCAGCAAGGCCGGGGTCGTTTACATGACACGGCAGATTGCATCGGATTACGCCAAACGAGGCATTATCTGCAATGCCGTTGCTCCGGGGAAGATAGTCACTGGCAAACCGGGTCCTGCCGCGTCAGAGGAGGCTCTAGCTTACTCATACGCTCGTACTCCCCTTCCGCGACTAGGGAAACCGATCGATGTCGCGAACGCCGCCTTATTCCTCGCCAGCGACGACGCTACGTACATCACGGGTGAGAATCTGATGGTCGATGGGGGGTGGATGGCCAGCTGAGTTGACCCTCATGCCGCCAAGCGGCGCAGTCGCCAGCCGTACTACCAGCCAACGAACGCCAAGATCGACCGAGGAGGAAGCATGATCCGATGCACCAGATGGTTAACTACTGGGTTCTTGACCGTCCTTGTCCTGACGGCACTCGGAAGTGGTCTCGCGCAGAACAATATCGTGCGCATCGCCCTGAGCGTCGAGCCCGGCTCGCTCGATTTGCACGCCGACACTACTACCGCTTCGCTGGACGTAAACCAGGCAATTTATGAAACTCTCCTGAGATTCGACGAAGACATGAACCTGGTGCCCTGGCTGGCGACGTCGTGGGAACAGCTGAACGAGACGACCTACCGCTTCTCGTTGCGTGAGGACGTCACCTTCCACTCTGGCGCGGCATTCGACGCTCAAGCGGTGAAGGCGCACTTCGATCGGATGCTCGACGCAGAAAACCCGGGTCTGGCCGAGGCCTACCTGTTCTTCATCGACGAGACGGTTGTCGTCGACACGCATACGGTCGAGCTTCGGTTAGACGAGCCGTACGGCCCAACTCTCGCTTACCTGGCGCTGCCATTCACCGCCATTCAGGACACAATCGCCTTCGAAGAGCGGGGAAATCGGTTCGGTGTCGAGCCGAGCGGCACGGGCCCGTTCCGTATGGTGTCCTGGGAGCGCGGCTCAACACTCAACCTCGAGCCCAACCCCGACTACTGGGGGGGTGCACCTGATGTCGCCGGTCTCCAGTTCCGCATTATTCCCGAGCCCGGACCGCGCACATTCGCGCTCGAACGCGGCGAGGTTCACGCAACAACGCAGTTGTCGATCCAGGATGTGCCCGCCCTTCAGCAGAATGCCGATGTCGAAGTAATCGTTCGACCGGAACCTAGGCGCATCAGCTGGCTGGTCAACCTCGCCGACCCGGTACTGTCAGATCTGAACGTGCGGCGAGCTTTGACACAGGCAGTCGACTATGCAATGGTCGTCGACGCGATTCTAGGCGAGTTCGGAAGCCCACTCAACGGGTTCGTCACGCCTGAGTCGTTCGGTTACCTCGACACGCCATACACGTATGATCGGGAAGCTGCCGCGGACCTACTCGAGGAATCGGGCTGGAATCGAAACGCCAACGGATTGTTCGCCAGGAATGGCGAGGTGCTCCAGTTCGAGATAATGACGGGCAATAAGATGTTGCGCGAGCTTGAGCTCTTCGAAGCGATCCAGGCGGAGTTCCGTGACTTCGGGATCGACATGCAGATCGATCTCATCGAAGGTTCTCAGATCTACCCGAACATCGCGACATTCGCCGATATGTTCGAGTCCGGCGAGACTCCTGACTTCGACCTCCTGACGATGGACTTCGGGATGCGTACGGGTGAAGCGAATATCGGCCTCGAGACAACCTTTTTGTGTAACGGCTCGCGCAACGCCAGCCAGTACTGCAACGAGGAGTTCGACCGTTTAGTCCGGATTGCTACGTCCGGCGTTCCGGAGGACGAGCGCGAAGAGGCCTATCATCAGGCGATGAGGATACTTGCCGAGGACGTGCCTGCCATCAATCTATGGCAACCGGCCTGGGCAATTGCAACTCGGTCGAACCTCTCCGGATTCTCACTGCATCCTGCCGGGGTCTGGTTCTATGAAGACCTAGCCCTCGACTGAGGAGCGAGATCGGATCGCGACTGGAAGGAGGGGTGCTTCGCGTGCCCCTCCTGAAAGGTTCCGTCTCACGAGTCCGGGTTCTGCCTCGTGGAAAGGAATGAAGGGTGCTTTCGTACTTCCTCCGACGGGTGATCGACGTGATTCCGGTGTTGTTCGTTATCACGGTGCTTGCCTTTCTCGTTTTCTATCTGGATCCTGCCGACCCGGTCTTGATGATTGCAGGGGAAAACGCTTCGCAACGGGTAGAAGACGCGATACGCGATCGACTCGGCCTAGATCGCCCGGCCTGGGTCCAGTACGGGACCTTCGTCACCAACGCTATACAGGGTGATTTCGGCACTTCTTATCGAAGCCGGCAGCCGGTGGCCGACCATATTTGGCCGGCATTCCGCGCCACGCTGGTCTTCACCGCCGTGGCGATGGTCCTCATGGTCATCATCGGCATTCCGGCCGGAATTCTCTCAGCAACTCGCCCATACAGTTGGCTCGACAGCATCGTAATGTCCTCGGTGTTATTGGGCCTGTCTGCTCCGATCTTTTGGGTGGGTATCGTCTTCATTTATGTTTTCGCTTTCAAGCTTGGCTGGTTGCCCACCGGCGGCTTCTATTCCTGGCAAGCCGTAATCCTGCCGGCCCTCACGTTGGCGCTGCAGTACGGCGCAATCGTTGCCCGCATCACCCGTGCGAGCATGCTCGACGTAATGGATCACGATTACATTCGCACGGCTCGTTCGAAAGGCGTGTCGGCACGCAGCGTCTTCTACCTGCACGCCCTCAAGAACGCTTCGCTACCCATCGTCACGACAATCGGACTGCAGGTGGCCAGCATGCTCGGCGGCACTATCCTCATTGAGAAGGTGTTCGCTTGGCCGGGTGTGGGGCGACTGCTGGTAAATGGGATTCTCGAGAGAGACGCTCCTATAGTACAGGCCGGTGTGCTGCTCATCGCTACTGCGGTCCTGATCCTCAACCTGCTAACGGACTGGTTGTACGGCGTATTGGATCCGCGCGTGAGGTGGTCGTGAAAGTGACGACCCCGTCAGAAGCGCCTTCTGAAGGAGCGCGGGCACGCGCACTCCGTCGCTTCGGACGTCGTCTGTTCCGGAATCGCGCCGTGACCGGCGGTTTCATCGTGCTCGTTGCGTTCATTGTGATCGCGATCGCCTCACCATGGATTACGCCGACCGATCCCCTGAGGGGCGACCTAAGACTACGACTGGCGCAGCCCTCGGTCGAACTTCCCTTCGGTGCCGACCACCAGGGCCGCGACATGGTAAGCCGCGTTATCGCCGGTTCCCGCGTAGCGCTCCTGGTGGGCTTCGTAGCCGTTGGTGTCGGTCTCATCGCGGGCGGCATTCTAGGACTCGTCGCCGGCTACTACGGCGGCATCGTCGACACACTGATCATGCGGGTTATGGACATCATTCTCGCATTCCCCTGGTTACTGCTGGTGATCGCAGTGGTCAGCATCCTGGGCCCCAGCCTGACGAACGCCATGCTCGCGATCGGCATCACTCTCGTTCCGCAGTACGCGCGTTTGCTGCGCTCTGTCGTCGTATCGACGCGGCAGCATGACTTTGTCCAGGCTGCGACAGCGCTCGGTGCCTCGCACGGTCGAATCCTCTGGTTCCACGTCGCTCCCCACACACTCGGCCAGACGATAGTGCTTTCGACTGTTTCCCTCGGAAAGGCGATCCTCGCAGAGGCCGGGCTCAGCTTCCTTGGCTTGGGTGTCCAGCCGCCAACTCCGTCCTGGGGAATGATGATCGCCGTCGGTCAGGACTATCTAAGGACGCACCCGCATCTCTCGATCGTACCGGGCGTCGCCGTGATGTTGGTTGTCGTCGCACTGAATCTCTTTGGCGACGGCTTGAGTGATGCCTTGAACCCAACCCGTCGGAAATGATCTCATGAGGAGGAACAATATGCCCGAACAGTCAAGGTCCGTTAGCGAGCGCCTTGCTCGCTTGGATACAGCAATACTTTGCGATGTGTTCGACGAGTTCGGCTGGTCGCCGCCGGCGCTGGACTCGAGCATTCAACTCACTACGACGACAGACGGGCCAGTCGTCGGCTTCGCTTACACGATAGAGGGACAGTTGACGCACGGTGAGGGTCCCGACCGCAGCAAGCTGAAAGCCGTCGACGAGACTCCGGATGGTTGTATTGCGGTCTGGTCAGGTGTCAATGCACACGGAATCTGCTTGTTTGGAGATCTTCTTGCCGCAAAGATGCAGGCGAATGGTTGCCGTGGCGCTGTCGTCGACGGTGGATTTCGCGACCGCCGGGCGATTGGCGAAATGGGTTTTCCAGTCTATGCCCGCTACACCAGTCCGGTCCAATCCGTTGGGCGTTGGCGCGTAACGCGGGTCGGTGAGGCAGTCGTGTTGCCGAGCTCGCTTGGGGGGTTGCTGACTATTCATCCGGGCGACTGGATAGTTGCCGATCAGGACGGTGTGGTCGCATTGCCCAGGGATCGTGCGGCAGAGGTGCTCGATAGGGCGGAGGCGATTATGTCGGATGAGGCTGAAGCTCGCAGGCTCGCGGCCGAGGGCTTGAGCACTCAACAGATGCTGGAGCGTTTCGGGCACGTCTAATGCGTATGGCAGGGATCGCGCTGAGCGTCTAGTTTACTTTGACTGCCCATGAGCTTATGGCTACGTTCTGAAGCCGAGTCGGCGCGAGACCGCGTCCGTAGCTTCGGCGAGTCGCGCCTTCATGTGATCGAGTGCGTCGTAAGGCATGTTAAAGGTCGGTCCTGAGACGCTCATCGCGGCAACCGCATTACCCTCGTGATCGAATATCGGCATCGCTACGCAGCGAACGCCGATGGCACGCTCCTCGTCGTCGACAGCGCAACGATCGGCATGAATCTGCGCGAGATGCAGCAGGAGGCCGTCGGGATCAACGATCGTCCTCGGCGTAAGACGCGCAAGCTTGCGGCCAGCAAGCCGATTTTTCAGTTCGGCGGGGTCAAGACACGAAAGGAGTGCTTTTCCCAGGCTGGTGGCATGAGCGGGATGTCGACCGCCTATAGAACCTTGGATGCCGACTTCGGTTCTGGCACGTTCAATAGCAAGGTATACGACATCGAGGTCATCCAGAACTGCCAGCGACACCGTCTGTTTGACCTGATCTGCGAGAGCCGCCATGGATTCATGGGCGAGATCGCGGACGGTTACGGTTGACAGGAAAACATTGGCGAGCTGCATCACCCGTGGTCCGAGATAGTACCGGTCTTCATGACGCTCCAGCATGTTCTCGTCGACTAGCGTCCAGAGAACACGGAGCAATGAGGGCTTGTTCAGATCGAGAGTAGAGGCCAAGGAGTCCAATGTATGCCCGGGTTTGTCAGCAGAGAAGGCGAATAGGACCGAGACTGCACGAGAGACGGCTTGGAGCCGGTTTCTGGTTGAGCTCTCGTCCATTGCTTGTCCTACCTCCTATAGATTCCGGATAGGCTAGCTCGTGGATCAAGTGTGGCGATCGATCGATGGCGCCAAACCTGGCGGGCAGAGCCAACATTACGGAGGAATCTATAACTGCCGACGAAGGGTAGGATACCATTTCGAAATGCAGTTTCACTGCGTGGTTGCCTCTGTACTGCGAGCGTGGCCAGGGAGAAGTCACGTGCCGTTTTAACAGTCGCTGGCCGGTCTGGTGCCTCCGTCAGGAAGGCTGCGCCTCGCCTTCACGGTGTTCCCGGTAGAGTCCGCGGTAGTTCGCCCACTGGTCGAAAGCCAGGGTGGCAAACGGTGGGATCGTCGCTACGACTGCCAGGGCGGCAGTTCCCAGCGGCCAGTCTAGCCGCAGGGCGGCGATGCCGGCCAGCGCGACGTAGAGAATCACCAGGCCGCCGTGAACGGCGCCGAAGACGGCGACAAGGGTGATGCCGAGTTCGGTCTGGCCCGCGAGAACGTACTTGAACAGCATGCCCACCAGCAGGCCCGCCCAGGAGAGCGCCTCGACGTTAGCTACCATCCGGAAGGCGGAAACTATCAAGGCGAGATTGGGGAAGTCGCGGATGAGTTTCACGCGCGGCAACATAGCACGGCGTTGCTCCAGTTAGCGTCGGGTAGAGCCTCGGCTTCGACATCATGCTGAGCACCTGTTTTCCGGCGCCTCTCGGAAGTCCCTTCCGAGCCGGAGCACCGGGTTCTCTACGGCGCTGCCTGGCGTCGGCATTGGTGGCGGCGTCGCCGACACAGCCCGCTACGAGTGTGCAAGAGTCAGGACGTGACGCATCACGTGGCGCTACTTCGCGGGATCAACGTCGGCGGCAGGAACCGGTTGCCGATGGCCGAGCTGCGCGAGTCGTGCGGCGATCTCGGGTGGAGCGGCGTCCGGACCTATATCCAGAGCGGAAACATCGTGTTCACGTCCAAATCGGCTCGAGAGCAAATGGAGGCCGAACTCGAACGGGCGATCGAGGAGCGCTTCGATCTCCGGGTCGCGGTGATCGTTCGCACGCGTGAGGAGTGGGCGGCTTACCTGAACGGCAACCCGTTCCCGGCAGCCGCTGAGGATGAGCCGAACCGGGTGATGCTCGCTCTCTCGAAAGCGCCCCCGAAGCCGGACGCGCTGGCGGCTTTGCGCGAGCGAGCAATCGGCGGCGAGCGCGTCGAGCTGGTCGGCGATGCGCTGTGGATACATTTCCTCAATGGAGCGGGGCGATCGAAGCTCTCGCCCGGGCTGCTCGACAGGTTGGTGGGTTCGCCGGTCACCTTGCGGAACTGCCGTACCCTGCTCGAGGTGAACGAGTTGATGGCCGACGATCGAGGGAACGCAAGCGTATAGGGCGTCGCTCTCGCCGACCCAAGCCGCCGAGGAGTTGATCGATGCGTCCAAAAGTATTCCTTACGCGCGCGTTGCCGCCAGCACCGATGGCCCGTTTGCACGACGAGACGGAGCTTACGGTCAACTCCGACGACCGCGTTCTGAGCAGGGCGGAACTGCTGGAGGGCGTACGCGGCAAGGACGGTCTTCTCTGCCTCCTCACCGACACCGTCGACGCCGAGATATTGGACGCCGCGCCAGAGCTGCGGATCGTCTCGAACTACGCCGTGGGCTTCAACAACATCGACGTTCCTGCAGCCACCGAGCGCGGCGTCGCCGTCACCAACACTCCAGACGTTCTGACCGACACCACGGCCGACATGGCATTCGCGCTCCTCCTGGCGGCGAGCAGGCGGGTTGTCGACGGGCACGACCTGGTGCGGTCGGGTGAGTGGCAGGGCTGGGGACCGCTCCAGCTCCTGGGCGGCGAGGTAACCGGGGCGACGCTTGGCCTCGTCGGGCTCGGCCGCATCGGCCGGGCGATGGTCCCGCGCGCCAAGGGTTTCGGCATGGAGGTCGTTTACTGGAACCGCACGCGACTGGCCTCTGAGGAGGAGGCCGAGCTGGGAATCGAGTACGCATCCTTCGGGGAGGTGCTCCAGCGCTCGCGCTTCGTCTCGGTGCATGTTGCCGCCACGCCGGAAACGCGTCACATGGTCGACGCCCGCGCCCTGCGCCTCCTCGGCTCCGAAGGCTATCTGATCAATACCGCCCGAGGAGAGGTGGTGGACGAACTGGCGCTGGTAGAGGCCTTGCGGGGCGGCGTGATCGCCGGTGCCGGCCTGGACGTCTATGAGCACGAGCCGAGCCTTACGGCGGGTCTGGCGGAATCTCCCAACGTGGTCCTGGCGCCGCATCTCGGTAGCGCGACGCATGCGACCCGTAGCGCCATGGGTAACCTGGCCGTCGAAAACCTGCTGGCGGTGCTGCGCCGAGAACGCCCGCCCAATCTCGTCAACCCCGACGTCCTGCGGAATAGGCAAGGCTGATTCGCGGCTGGAGATGCTCGGCCGCCACTTCCGGGGCCGACTCCGACCGGGTAAACGGTCCGCCGCCCGCGGCGACTCGAGCGGTGGTATCGTCGCGCCCCGACCCTTTAACGCGGAGAGTCTCCAACTCCTCGGTGCTGAGAGCCTCCGAGCTGTCGAGACCGGATCGATTCTCTAGGCGTCCACCTCCACCGTCTTGCCCTCCATGTGGGTGAACACCAGCAGTGGGACGTCGTGCAACTCCTGTCGGGCTGTTGCCTGGCCCAGGCGGTTCGGCCCCGAAAACCGAACGACGGTAAGCCGATTGAGGCCGAAGACCGGATATGCGTAAAGCGTCTCGATCCTCCCGGGAGGTGCCGCCAGAGTCGCCTCTACGTTCAACGACCGGGAAAACTCCCTGCGATAACTCGCCGATCGCCGGGCCGCGTGTGTCATCTGCTCGGTCAGGCTACGCGACTGCGTCACGCTGTGAGTGGCGCTCGCGCCCACCTCGAACCCGAGCTGCACCACCTTGTCGATGCCTAACTTGAACTTCTCCTCCACCTTGACGGTATCGGTCCGGGAGGACCCGACCGTTAGGCTCTTGCTTCCTGAGATCGTCACTTCTCCGGTTCGCTCGTCGGCTTCCGAGGTGCTGGCGCTGAAGGCGACCTTGATTGGCGAGGTGTTGCTTCGAGAGAATTCGTGCCCGTAGATCGAGTGCCAGTACAAGATGTGTCGCGGATCGTTGAAGCGTACCTGCCGCTCGAACCGCCGGGTGGAGCTATAAAGCATCTCGAGGGGATGCACGAGGTAAAAGGCCAGCGTTCGACGCGTGAAGTGATAGCGCCTGCTGCCTCCGATGCCCTGACGCCAGTGGAACTCCACCTCGAGCCGGGCCAGGGGGTTGTCGGGATCCGTCTGGTAGGCGCGTTCGAGGGTCTGCCGCTTCAGCTTCAACGACAAGTCCCGGTGCTCGCCCGCGCGAAGCGGATCACTGGACCAACGCAGGTACTCACCCTGCTGATTGTCGAGGGGCACCGTCACGAATCTCCGTTGCGGGCCACTTCCGACAGCGCTGCTGAACCGTAGTTTCAGCCAGGTGGCGTCGAACCTCGTTTGCGAGTTGTTGCTGATTCGCAGCGGGAAAACGGCTTCCGTTCCCTCCGGTGCGCCAGTCACCAGGTAGTAGAGGTGCGGCCGGTTGTCGCTGCCCGGCACCAGAGTGAGGTCGCGCCACTCCAGCGTCGCCGCTCCGTTGATCGTCGGAAGCTGCAGTCTCGTCTGCTGCTCGGGGTAGCCCGAACTCTCGACGACGGTCTCTTCGTTGATGGAATCCATCTCTCCTCCGGTTGGGTAGTCAGCTGTCGGGTGATAGTTGCCGGTTGCCAGGTAGCGCCGCGTTGCGTTGATTGCCGCGGCGGCGTCGATGCAGCCCGCTCCGTAACGGAATCCGTGTAACGGCGTTGCGCCCTCGGGAAGCTGCGCCGTTCGCAGCAGAAGATCGCGAACGGTCTCCGCCGGCAGGCGCCTCTCGCCGGCGAGCTCCATGATCAGCGCGGCAACGCCGCAGACGTGCGGTGATGCCATGCTGGTTCCGCTCTTGATTGTCACGCCGCCGATGGAACGGCGGCCGAGAAGATCGATCACCGTCGAGCGTGCCGCTCTTATCCGCGCGCCCGGCGCCACGCACAGCGGCACCTGGCGGCCGTCCCGAGTCGGCCCGGAACTGCTGAACTCGGCCAGCGGGAACTGCGGCCGGTTCGGGTCGTACGCACCCACGGCGATCGTGTGGCGCCCACTGCAGATCGTGCCCAGCGTGGTGAGCGGGTCGGCGTCATCGGGATGAAATCGGGATTGACTGTTCGTCGCATCTCGTTCGATGAACGCGTGGAAGTTGCCGTTGCGGACCGAACCCGAACGAAGGTTGACGGTCCAGGTGCCGGGCGGCGCCGCTGGCCACAGGAAGATGTCGATCTGATTGTCCTCGTTGTTCGGATCGTCCTGCCTGTTGTAGACCGACGCGAGAACAATGCCTCGGTCGCGAACGATTTCGGTGGCACCGACCGGCACTGTGGCGAGTGTCCGGCCGCCCGGGTCTATCAGCTCGACGGTGATCTCGTCGCTGCCCGGGTACCAGACTTCCAGTTCAGACACCTCCGCTGTGCGAGCGGGGACCTCCCAACGAAGTCGTGCAGACCCGCCGTCGGTGAGTCGGCCGCTGGCGTGCAATCGTTCTCCGAAGTAATTACCGGTGCTCATGCACACGACGGTTCCGGGGCGCTCTTCGAGTATTGCGTCGAGGCCGCGTTCCACCAGCGAGGTCCCGTCTTTCGGCCCTCCGGTGCTTCCCAAGCTGCAATTGATCACAACCGGTCTGCCTTCGGCGCGTTGGAGGATGTAGTCGACAGCCTCGAGCAGGCGGACGGAATCGCCGAGGGTGTCCTCGGGGCCTATGTCGCGTCCCTTGAGGTGAACGAATATCAGCTCCGCCTCGGGCGCCACGCCTGCCACTCCGCCCGAGCCCCGTCCGTTTCCTGCCGCAATCGACATGACGTGAGTGCCGTGGGTGCCGAAGGCCAGGCGATCTATCCCGGCAGGATCGTATCCCAGGTCGCTGTACGGGTCAGCCTGCGCCGCCGCTTCGCTCAACCGCTCTCGGCCGAACTCGCGCCCGTAGTCGTAGGGTCGTGGGCTGTTCGGATGAACGCCTCCTCGCTGGTCCCACAGGTACAGCAGGCGGCTCGATCCATCGTCTCGCAGGAAGTCGGGGTGGGCGAAGTCGCAGCCCCAGTCGATGATTCCGACTATCACGCCCCGGCCCGTCAAGGCGGTCTGGGCGGCAGCCGCAACTGTATTCGGATCGGCCCTGATCGCCGGGATCGACACGTCCAGGTTGGGCGCGGCGACCTCGCGACTTGCTTTCAGCGAGGCGATGTTGGAGTGTTCGTGAAGCTCGACGATGCGGTCGAGTGGCAGCCGACCGGTCACTATCGGCCCGAGCCGGCTCACCACTCGCAGGTGGGGAATGTCGGCCTTGGGGTCGCGAAGCCGCACGACCACCGCAACCTCCTCGACTTCCGCTCCCTCCTCGAACGCGCCCAACGGGTCGCCGGTTGCGCGTAGCAGTAGCTCCTTCAGCGCCGGGTCGAACTGGAGATCATCCACCGGCTCGACCTCCTGGCGGTCCTAGTGCCGCAGTCCCTCGGTCCCGCGCCCGGAAACCGGGTTCCGGACGCGGGGTGAAAATTCAGGTGGATTCAACCGCAATGCTTTCGCCGGTCGTGCTGCGTGTATCCGTCGCCGGGATCGTATCCTGTGGCGCAGGCCCCGTCACCACGCCGACGGCCGAGTTCAGTACCTGGCGCAGAGAGGGGTTGCGCTCGAGCGCCTGGCGCAACACTGGAGCGCCTGCGATGTCGCTGTCTCGAATTGCGATCCTCGAAACTTTGGCCCTGGCGATGAGCTGTGCAGTCTCGCGGATTGCCGCCTCCTCCGCTCGCTCGGCACGCCGAACCTCCATGTCTGCGCTGACGGCAGTCAGGGCCTGTCTCTGCGACTCGTCTCCGACCGGCATCATGCCGAACGCCATCGCCTGGGAGAGCCGCTTCCGGCGCGACTTCTTGCTGTTGAACAGAAGCATGAGTGGTACGAGTTGCACGATTGTCTCCTTTAGTCGGCGAGGGCCATGAGCATGAAAGGAAGCATGTTGTCTCCTCCGCCTTGCTGGCCCATGAGGAGCGGCAGGAGCATCATCATGCTGTTGTCGTCGCTGTCGACCGATTGCGAACTGCTGACCTCGACCAGATCACCGGTCGTGGCCCCGGTCGAATTGAGCACGACACCGCTGTGGGTGTGGGAGGTGATGTCGTCGCGGATGCGCTGCATCTGCATCATGCCGAGCATCAGGTTCATCATCGCCTGCGACGACTGCTCCTTCTTGAATGCGGCTAGTTCGCGCTTCTGCTGCCCCAGCACCTTGCGGGTGCTCAACCTGAATTTCGCCAGGTTGTCCTTGTTGCTCGCGGCCAAGACCGCAGTCTGGGTGATCCGCTGACGCTCCTTGTGCAGGTCCGACTGAGTCCGGTTCAACCCGGTAGTGAGGTTGCCGATCTGAGTCTGCAGCTTCCTGGTCGTCGCGAGATACTGGGTGAGTGTGGGCACCGCGGCCGGAAGCTGCATCGAGGCGCTGCCACGGGGCGTGTTCAGCCGGGCAGTTCGGACCCCGCCGCCCCCACTCGCTGCCGGGGCGGGCCTACGAAACTGGCGAGGCCTGCTGGGAGCCTTGAAGAGATTGGAGACGCTGCGGATCCCATTGATGGCGGTCGTGGCGGCTCCGCTTATCAGCGGCGCGGCCAGGCCGGCCAGGAACTCGGCTTCCGTCGATTCATCGTCGTAGTCGTAATCGTCTTCTGCCGCGAACGTCTCGTCGTCGTCATCGTCATAATCGTATTCCGCGAGTACGGCGTTCTCGAATGCCTCGTCGTCATAGCCGGATTCTGTGAAGGGAGCGTTCTCCGCGAACGCCTGAGTCGAGGTGCTACCGTTCATCGAAATCCTCCTTCGGGCCGTTGATTCGGCCGGTCGTTCTCTTCTGTAGCGGGACGACGTCCAGCCCTACGCTGTGCAGGGCGGGAAGGACCCAGGCGAGAAGCTCATTGCGATCCGCCGTACGCGAGCCGGGACCGCCGGCGCCTGCGCATTGCGGGCAGGATCGTTCCCTGCCCCAGCAGAGCTCGCAAGAACCGAAGACTTCGGCGATGTATGAGATGGCTCCGGCGGCCTCCTCCAGTTGTTGACGGAGGATCCGCCCGGTGCGGCGACTCCGGTTCAGCTTCGCCTGGAAGTCCTCTGCCGAATCCTGACCTCCTCCCTGGTTTCGTTGTTGAAGCAGAGTGGCGAGCATGGCGGCTTTCGGATTGCCCTGGAACAGCGCTTCCATGTCGGCTGCAGGAGACTGCCCTTCGCCTCCCATCTGTCGGAGCATCTGACTCATCAAGCTAGGGTCCACATTCCCCTCCGTTCCCGTGCAGGTTCCTGCAGTTACGGCGTGTCTGGTTGCTGGTCCTCGATCGGCCAGTCCTCATCGATCCATGTTTCGGGATCCCCCTCCTCTCCGGCGGGCCACCTCTCCGGCGTGAAGTCGCTGGACAAGCTTTCGCGGTCTTCGAAGCGGTTCTCGGATTGCAACGACTCCCAGGTGTCGCCGGAACCGTCCGGCGTAAACGCCTCCTGCCGGGCGAAAGCCAGCGCCTCGAACATTTGCTCGCCCTCTGCGAGACCGCCTGCAAGGCTCTGTTCGCGTGCGGCGCCGGGCTGTCCGGAGGTGACCGCCGAGAAGGCTTTGAGGCCGACCGGTACCGCCTTCAGCAGCAGGGGGAGGAGTTGCGCGATAATGGGCAGGACGACCGGCAGCAACTGGAGCAGGATAGGGACCACGGCTCCGACGGCCTCGGCATCGTGCTCGAGATCGGCTTCGATCGCCTCGAGTCGCTCGAGCGCTTCGCGCTCTGCGCTCTGCAAGGGCCGCTGCGCGAACGCTCCGATCAGTTGGGGAACGAGAGCAACGAGCTGCGGCAACAAGGCGGCGAGATGATGTACGAGTTCCGGAGGCACGCCGGGTGCAGCCGTTGGATGGGCTGCATTGGCGGCCGGAGACGGTGGCTGACGGCTTGCCGCCGGAGGCCGGGAGGGCGCTGTCGGAGGGATAGGTGAAGCCTGCGGGGCGGGGCGAGGCGAGGGCTTGCGGCCTTGTTGCTGTGCGGTGTTCACCGCACCCATCGTCCCGCCGATCAAGCCTCCCGCGAGCGCGCCCCACGGGCCTGCGCCCAACCCGGCGGCCGCGCCGCTGGCCGCACCGCCGCCGATCCCCTTGATCCAGTCGAGCACATCCTCGGCCGACTCCGCGGGGCCTTGCGCCGCCTCGCTGAGCCAGTCGAGCGCTTCGGAAGTCGATTCGCCGTTCAGTTGGTACATCAGCTACCCCCGGTGGTTTCGTGAGCCTCTAGGAATTCCTCGATAAATGGACGAATGGCGTCGAGTGTCAGGAAGTGAAACCGTTCGTTGTCCGGCACGTGCACGATGTGGCCTCGCCATTCGCCGGCGCCACCAGGCGAAGACAACTCCTCGAACCAAATCTTGATAACGAAGGAATGAACGGCCAGTTCCGCCTGCCTCATCAGGCCTTCCTTCCGTTGCCCGTCGCACGCTCTGGCTGCTGCCGAAGCTCATGCAGACAGTGTCGGCTCCCGGCGTCTCCTGCCTGTCCAATGGCCGTCTCAGGGACGTCTCGCGTACCGGCCGAAAGTGTGCTAACATCCGCTCCACCTTCAGATAATCCGGCCCGCTCCTCACCTCCGATGTCTACATGGGCGTCGCCGGCGCCGTGTGCTTTGAACTGCCGTACAGGGTTGTGCAGAGGCGTCAGAGGTATCCGGGGCGAGGGAAGGCGCCACGCCGGCAGAGGTGGAGCCGGGGCAGGTACGCGACTTCAAGATCGACGGGCTCAGGAGTGCGAGGGTTGGGGATCGAATCTCTTCCGGGGAGCGATTGATGCGATGACGGGCACCGTGTTCATACGAGTATTCGGGGAACTTCGAGTGGAGGTGAACGGTGTCCTTGCACCTCCCTTGGAGAGCCGCAAAGCGGAGGAACTCCTCTGTTATCTGGTTCTCAACGATGACGGCCCCATGCGGCGGGAGCAGTTGATGAGCGTGTTGTGGCCCGAGGAAACTACAGCCAAGGCGCAAAAGCATCTGAGGCAAGCCCTTTGGCGGCTACAGCGGGCTTTCGGCCTGGCGGAGGAGGGAGCGAGACTCCTGCGCCTCGACGGCCCACGCCTGGAGTTGAGCCGAGAGGTGTCCCTGTCCACGGACGTCGGTATGGTGCTCGACAGCTTCGAGGCCACGCTCGGCGTTCACGGGGAAGACCTGACCGAGACGCAGGCCCAGTCTTTGGAGAGTGCAGCCCGCCTTTACGAAGGTGGCCTGCTCGCGGGTTGTTATAGCGATTGGTGCTTGCTGGAGCGCGAACGGCTGGAGAACACAACTCTAATAATTCTCGACAAGCTGATGGCGTACTGCGAGGCGACCCACCGGCACGAGGCCGGGCTGGTACACGGCATGCGACTTCTCGAGCTGGACAACGCTCGAGAGGCCACTCACCGCCGGATAATGCGAATCTACGCCGAACTCGGCGACAGGACCGGAGCGATGCGACAGTATCGGCGCTGCACCAACGCCCTGCTGACGGAGCTGGGTGTCGAGCCGTCCGAAGAAACCCGCAACCTCTTCGCGGCTATCCGCGGCGAAGACAGGCACGACGAGGATTGGGGACGTATCCGGCCCGGCGATGCCCTGGAGCGAACGCGGACATTCCTGGAGTCGCTGAGGCAAAAGGTCGACGAGGGTATAGAGGCGATCTTCCGCGATCTGGATGATGTTAAGACAGCAGAGCCGGCGTCCCGCCCGCGCAAGTGATCCTGCCTCTTCGATCAGCGACGGCCCGCGGCGTCCGGCGCGGATGATCGGGCCGTCGCTGACGGCAAATAGTGACAGCAGCGGGGCGATGTTTCCGAGCCAGTCACCCGGCGCTTTGGACCTGACTAACCGAGCCGCCTCTTCCGAGCGCCGCTTCCAGGTGGGTCTGGCCTAACCCGTCCTGGTGAAGTACCTGGCGGTATTGAGCTTATGTTCCCGCGCGAACAGTTCGATCTCCAACGGATCCGTTGCGGCGTTGGCAAGCATCTGGACGATTTGCTCGTGATCGCTCAACGACCCTTGCGCCCTCTGGGGAATCAGATAGAAGGAAGTGGTGCTCAGATAGGAGTCGAGCCGAGACCAGAGAGCCTGGATCGTCTCGACCAGGCTGGCGTTCCGGCACTGAGCATAGATCAGGAAGTGGAACTCGCGGTTGTGGAGGCTGAACCTGTCCCAGTGCTCTTCAGCCAGCGCCTTTTTCATCTTGGTATCCAGATTGCGGAGCTGTTTCTCGACGGTAGGGGCGATCGGCAGGGCGAGTCGCGTTGCGTATGCCTCCAGGACGGCCAAAGGTTCCAACACGCTGACGATGTCGTCGGAGGTGGTGAGTGCGACGACTGCCCCAACGTGTGGCGTCATTTCAACCAGCTTCTCGGACTGCAGCTTGAACAGCGCCTCGCGAACGGGCATTCCGCTCGTCCCGATCTCCTGGGCGATCTGGCTCGTCACGATCCGTTGACCAGGGAGAATCTGACGCGAAACGATCTTCTGCTTGAGGAACCTGTACGCCATCTCCTGCTTGGTCTGAGATGGCGCCTCGATCGTATTTGAACTCTTGCGCTTCACGCTCATAATATATAATATCTTATAGAATTACCTGTCATCGCGATCATTTGCACGTCTCTCGCTGTATTGCCTCCCTCGCCTCGTACCCTCATTGAAGCGAGGATCCGGCGGGAAAGCAATGGAAAGTAGGTATTCAAACGTGACGAAAGTGGAGCAAGCGAAGGCTTCTCGGGAACATCGCTACGAAGCGCTTACCTGGCCCGAACTGGATGAGGCCATCGCCCAGGCAAAGGTGATAGTCCTGCCCGTCGGTTCGACCGAACAGCATGGTCACCATCTGCCCCAGGACGTGGATACCAGACTTGCCTCCGCCGTTGCATATGAGGCTGGGCGGCGTGCAGCCGGCCAAGTGCTGGTGATGCCGCCGGTGAGCTACGGCTACACCCACCACGTAATGGATTTCCCTGGCACGATCAACATCGAGCCGAGCACGTTCGTGCGGTTCCTTCTCGACATCACCCGTTCGGTTGCCTACCACGGCTTCAAACGGATCATCATCTTGAACGGTCACGGTTCCAATCATCCTCTGGTGGAACAGGCCGGCCGTCAGACGAACCTGCAGACCGACGCGCTTTGCCTCACGCTCAGCTGGTGGAACCTGATAAGCGACTACTGGAACACCGAGGTGCGTACATCGGTGATTCCCGGAGGCTGCGCCCACGCTTGTGAGCTGGAGACATCGATGTACCTGCACATCGATGGCGACAGCGTGCGAGTCGATCGTACCGCCGGGGACCTTCCCGACTATATGAAGCTTCCCGGTGGCGAGAAGTGGCAATACGTCGATCTCACAGCTGGTTCCGGACCGGCCACCATCGTCGACTGGACCTCGAGTTACAGCGACAGCGGCGCGTTCGGCGAACCGCAAAAGGCGAGTGCCGAAAAGGGAAAGCTGGTCTTCGAGCGCGCCGTAGGAGAGCTCGTCGATCTGGTCGGGTGGTTCCAGAAGCGCGAGACACTTCCCAGGCGCTCCAAGCACGCCCGGTCACCCAGTTTCCCACTGCCGTTCAAATTTTGACGTGAAGCGACATGCGATGAAGCGGAGGGCAGATCGACACCAATGAAGATCACTGACGTACAGGCCATCTATCTCTCGCTGCCCACGATCGCCAAGCGATCCGACGGAACACAGGACGCCCTGATCGTCAAGGTGACGACCGACGCCGGCATCACCGGCGTAGGAGAGGTGGACTCCTCGCCTCTCGCTGCCAAGGCGGCAATCGAGGCACCGATGTCGAGCAGCATCACGTCCGGTTTGCGTGAGCTGGTTATCGGAGAGAACCCCTTCGAGTACGAGCGGCTGTGGCACGAGATGTACCACGGATCGCGTTACGCAGGCAGGAGCGGACTGTTCATCCACGCCATGAGCGGCATCGATCTGGCGCTATGGGACATCATGGGCAAGGCACAGGGCCTGCCGGTCCATACGCTTTTGGGCGGAGCCTTTCGGAAGCGGGTTCGCGCCTATGCGAGCACGCTGTTCGGCGAGGATCTCGCGTCGACGGCCGATAAAGCCCGGCGTTGTGTTGACGAGGGGTTCACCGCCGTCAAATTCGGATGGGATCCCATGGGCAGGGATCCCGACTATGACGAGGCACTCGTAGATACCATCAGGAATGCGGTTGGGCCTCGGGTAGACGTGCTTATTGACGCCGGCCAGTGCTGGGACACCAAGAGCGCCATACAAATGGCGCGCCGCTTCGAGCCGTACGACATCTACTGGCTGGAGGAGCCGCTGCGGCCCGACAATATCGCCGGCTACGCGGAGCTCTCGCGGGCGACCCATCTGCGAATCGCGGCCGGCGAGGCCGAGAGCGACCGGCATTCCTACCTGCAGCTCATGGAGGCAGGGAACGTCGACGTAGTGCAGGTAGACGTTACTCGCACCGGAGGGCTCACCGAGGCGAAGAAGATCGCCTGGGCCGCTTACGACCGCGGGCGCTCCGTCATCAATCACTCCTTTACGACCGACGTGAATATCGCCGCGTCGCTGGCCCTGCTGGCGTCCATCCCGGAAGCACCGTTCCTGGAGTTCTGCGTCGAGGAGTCACCCATCCGCAACCAACTGGTGCGAAACCCCTTCGTGGTCGAAGACGGATACGTGTCGGTTCCCGACGCGCCAGGCCTCGGCGTCGAGCTCGATGACGCAGTCCTGGAGAGCTATGCGCGCTCGGCCTGACGACGCTGACTGGTGAGCCGGCATGTGACCCTCTGGGCCCGGAGCAATAGTCCTCAGCGGGGTCGCTGTCGCGATCATCGCCGGGCTTACCCTAACTAGACGACAGGAGTACTCATGAAATTGATCAATCCGAGTGAATGTCCGCCTCAGAATCCGTCGTTCAGCCAGGCCTCGATCGCCACGGGTCGGACCGTGTATCTGGCAGGTCAGATCGGCATGGATCCGGGCACCGGGACGCTGGCCGGCGATGATGTGGTTGCACAGACGAAGCAGATCTTCGAGAACGTGACGTGCATACTCGCGGCAGCCGGATCGAGTCTCGAGCGAGTCGTGAAGGCGACGATCTTCATCACCGATCTTGCCGACTGGCCCGAGATGAACTCAGTCTACGCTGAGTACCTATCCGGCCATGCGCCCCCCAAGTCGACGGTCGAGGTTTCCGGACTGGCACTGGGCGCGCGAGTTGAAATAGAATTCACCGCCGAGGCGTGACGGCCATGACCAAACGGACCACTGACCACCAGGCGTCTCTTTCGGGCAAGCGGGCATTGGTGACCGGGGCCAGCCGCGGAATCGGCAAGGAGATCGCCCGCGGACTGGCCGGTGCCGGTGCAACGGTTTGCATCTCCGGGCGGTCGAGCGAGGCGCTCGATAGCGTAGCGCGAGAGATCACCGACGACGGTGGACAGTGCGAATCCGTTGTCGCCGATCTCTTCAGGGTGGACGGGGTTGAGCGCCTCATCACCGAGACACAGCAGCAGCTTGGCCACGTCGACATACTGGTGAATAACGCCGGTGTCGGAAGTCGTGTCGACCTAAGGCCCGTGTCCGAGTTCGATCTCGAGTTCTGGCAGAAGACCCTTTTTCTCAATTTGACGGCGCCGATGCTGCTTTCACGGGCGTTCGTCGGCGGAATGGTGGACCGCAAATGGGGGAGGATCATCAACATCGCTTCCATCAACGGGAAGATCGGCGCCGTTCACGGAGCCGCCTACTCGGCGAGCAAGCACGGTCTTATCGGACTGACGCGCACGCTCGCACTCGAGGTGGCGAAGTACTCGGTCACCGTAAACGCCGTTTGTCCAGGACCGGTCGACATCGGCGACGATTCGCGGCTCGAGTTCGATGCCGCTCGACTCGGGAAGACACCCGCTGAACTCGAGGCGAGCATCTCGCCGATCGGGCGCAGACTCGTCCCCTTCGAAGTCGCCCCGCTGGTGACGTTTTTGGCGGGACCGCAGGCGGCCGTCATTACAGGGCAGTCGATCAACATAGACGGAGGGGTCGTAATGCACTGAGCGTTTGAAGTTTTATATAATCGAATATATAATATTTGAATACGCAGCATGGTACTGGCGAGATGGCGCACAGAGTAGGCGCGGGCTGAACGTCCGACTCCTATCCGCCGCCGCCGTATTGCGTACACGCCAGAAAGGAAGGGGGAAGTGACCCGTCAGAACGCCAGTAGGGCCAGCACGAAACGCATTTGCCCAAATGCATCTGTTCAACGAAGGGAACATTATGGTCAAGTCGCTACTTCGCTCCACCCTGTCGCTCCTCGTCGCACTGTCGCTTCTCTCCATGTCCTCTGCGCAGCAGGCCGAGCCCGAGTACGGTGGGGTATTACGAGTGGCCACCGGGTCGGACCCTGCGACCCTGCATCCTTACGTATTCGGAAACGAATTCGATCGAAACGCCTTCCGTCCGATCTACGACGCGCTCCTCGAGTACGACCTCACAACCTATGAGGTGGTGCCGAACCTGATCGAGAGTTATCAGATCTCCGATGACGGCCTGACCTGGACATTGAACGTACGGCAGGGAGTCGTCTTCCATGACGGTCAGCCGATGACCGCGGAGGACGTCGTATGGTCGTTCGAGCAGGCGCAGAAGTCCGAGGCCACGCGCACCGCCCCTCTCCTCAGCTTCGTCGAGGCGGTCGAGGCCACCGATAGCCACGTCGTCGAACTCAGCCTCAGCCAGCCCGATCAGCTTCTGTCGCACACGATGGTCGACATTCGCGTGACACCAGCCGGCACAACCGACTTCAACACGGACCCCATCGGTACCGGCCCGTTCAAGCTGGTCAACTGGGAGCCGAACCGCGAGCTTACCTATGAGCGGAACGAGGACTACTGGGTGGATGGCCTCCCATATCTGGACGGCCTCAGGTTCATGACCGTTCCCGAGGAGAGCGTCCAGGTCATCCAGTTGATCGGCGGCGAGGTCGACTTCATGACGAAGGCGCCCTTCGGTCAGATCGCCCAGCTCGTGAACGCGGGCATGGTGACGGTCGTTCCGCCGGACGATCGTGCGATGGGTTTCTTCGACATAATTCTCAACACGCAGCGCGCCCCGTTCGACGACGAGCGAGTGCGCCAAGCAGTGAGCTACGCAATGAACAGAGAGGCGTTCGGACGCTCGTTGTTCGGATACGCCACCGTGCAGTCGAATCCGGTCCCCCGCAGCAGCGAAGCGTTCGCTGAGGATGCACTGAACTACGATCAGCGTGACGTCGAGCGGGCACAGGAGCTCCTCGCCGAGGCGGGCTATCCCGACGGCGTAGAGTTCGACATGTTCGTACACCGCACCGGGCTCGAGTACGATACCGGAGCGCAGATCATCCAGCAGAGTCTCGGTGAGGCCGGTTTCACCGTCAACATCCGGGGCGTCGACATCGGCACCTGGGTCGATAACGTGTTCGGACAGAAAGACTTCCAGGCCGGCTTTTCGGCCAAGCTGCCAAAGCCGGTCGAGTATGACCTGATCGCCCACATGTGGGCAAAGACCGTTGGTGACGCAAGCGGCTACGAAGAAGAGAACCCTGAGTTCTACCGCTTGTTGCAAGACGCCAGGTCGATCGCCGATAACGATGAGTACATCGAAGCGCTCAAGGAGCTTCAGCGGATTGCCATGGCCGGGCTGCCCGACGTCGTTCTCAACGGACGACTCGTTCCGGCGGCACACGCGCCCCACGTCAGGGGCTTCATCCACCAGGTGCAGGGATCCACGATCTTCAACCGCGTGTGGATCGACAACTAGTTCTACTCATTGCGAACGGGAGTGAATGGCTGCACGCCATTCACTCCCGCGGATTCGCTCCAGGGCAGCCCGCTTCGCAATCGTCGGAACGAACCTCATGATCCTGAAATTCATATCCGAGCGCATATTCCACATGATTCTGGTCATGTGGATGGTGGCGACGCTCGTCTTCTTCATATTCCGGATATTGCCGGGTGATCCGGCCCAGATGGTGTTGGGGCTGGAGCCCAGCCGGGCTTCGCTCGAGGCGCTGCGCGAGCAGATGGGGCTCAACAGGCCGCTGATGGTGCAGTACGGAGACTGGCTCCTGAA